>NZ_JBEZLP010000002.1:0-563561 GCF_040652195.1 Streptomyces sp. NPDC048278 | reverse complement strand
CTGGCGTTGACTTTTGGCACGCTGTTGAGTTCTCAAGGAACGGTCGCTTCCTTTGTACTCACCCTCTCGGGCTTTCCTCCGGGCTTCCCTTCGGTCTTGCGTTTCCGACTCTATCAGATCTTTTCTCGACCCGATTTCCTCGGTGCTTTCCAGGTTTCCGCTCTCGCGTTTCCCTTTCCGGCGGTTCCGACTCTATCAGATCCTTTCGGCGTCTGATTCCCAGTCAGCGGGTGTTGTCCTCGCGGCCGTTGGGCCGTTCCGACGTCCCAAACACTAGCGGATCCGCTCCGCGATTCCCAATCGGGCCTCTCGGTCCGACCGGACACCATTGAGCTCCGAAATCGAATTGAATTCGGGCACGCCGAAATCAACCCGGTCGGGAGATCGTGCTGGTGGTTTGGGTGCCGCTCATGCGGCGGAGTTGCTGTCGCAGAACCGTTACGGCCCCGTGGCAACTCGAAGAACATTACGGGGCGGGCAGGTGGGTGTCAACCCTCCCTGTCAAGATTTTTTCCGCGGCCCGCGCGCCCGGGCATCAGTCCAGGTCGGTGAGCCGGCCGCCGGCGTCGGGCTGGGCGTGCTCGACACGGCGGAGCAGCCGGGTGAGGACCTCGCCCAGCACCGCGCGCTCCGCCGGGGAAAGGTCCTGGAGCAGATCCTCCTCGAAGACGGAGGCGAGACGCATGGCCTCCAGCCACTTCTCGCGCCCTTCGGGGGTCAGCTCGACGATCACCCGGACGCGGTTGCATTCGTCCCTCTCCCGGGTGACGAGCCCCTCGGCGACCATCCGGTCGATGCGGTGGGTCATCGCGGCGGGGGTGAGGCCGAGGCGCTTGGCCAGTTCGCTGGGGCCCATGCGGTAGGGCCCCCCGGAGAGGACGAGGGCCTTGAGGACCTCCCACTCCGCGTTGCTGATCCCGAGGGCGCCGGTCTGGCGGCCGTAGGCGACGTTCATACGGCGGTTGAGCCGGGACAGCGCCGAGACGATCTTCTCGACCTGGGGGTCGAGGTCCTGGAACTCGCGCTGGTAGGCGGCGATCTGCTCGTCGAGCGTCGGCTCGCCGCCGGTGGTGTCGGCCATGGTCCGAAGTATCGCACGGACACGCTTGGCGTTGAAGTCCTTCGCGATGTAGTCTTTAGCTTCGAACTTTAGCTTCAAAGTCTTCAGACTTCAGCAGTCCGTCGACTTGACGACCTGAGAGAGGTGAACGTGACCAGGGCGATGGGCGCAGCGATGCGCCGGATCCACGTGGGCAACGCACTCAGCGCGTTCGGGCTCGGCTTCACCGTCCCCTACCTGTACGTCTATGTGGCGCAGGTGCGGGGGCTGGGTGCCATGACGGCGGGTGTCGTGCTCGCCGTCTTTGCCGTGGCCGCGTTGATCGTGCTGCCGTTCGCCGGCCGGGCGATCGTGCGGCGTGGCCCACTGCCGGTCCTTCTCACCGCCCTGGTGACGGCCGCCGTCGGTGCGCTGAGCCTGGGGCTGGCGGGGAGCGGTCCGGCCGTGCTGGCCGCGGCGGCGCTGCTGGGGGCCGGACAGGCCGTGATGCAGCCCGCGCTGGCGACGATGATCGTGGACTGCTCGACGGCGGAGACCCGGTCCCGGGCCTTCGCGACCCAGTTCTTCCTGCAGAACCTGGGGCTGGGCGTCGGCGGCCTCATAGGCGGCCACCTCGTCGACACGACCCGGGTCTCCTCCTTCACCCTGCTCTTCGCGATCGAGGCGGCGATGTTCCTGCTGCTGGTCGCCGTGATGGCGACGGTGCGGCTGCCGCACTCGCCGCGGATCGCGGACGCGCCGGCCGCGGCGTCGGCGAAGGGCAGCTGGAAGCAGCTGCTCGGGAACCGGGCGATGGTGCAGCTGTCCGTGCTCGGCTTCGTGCTGTTCTTCGCCTGCTACGGGCAGTTCGAGTCCGGGCTGAGCGCGTACGGCGTGGAGGCGGCGGGGATATCCACGTCCGCGCTGGGCACCGCGCTGGCCGCGAACACGCTGATGATCGTCGTCGCGCAGTTCGCCGTGCTCCGGTTCGTCGAGCGCAGGCGGCGGTCGCGGGTGATCGCCGGGGTCGGGCTGATCTGGGCCGTCGCGTGGGTCGCGGCCGGGTACGCCGGGCTGGGACACGGCAGCCAGGAGATGGCGACGGCCGCGTTCGTCTCGACGTACGCGCTGTTCGGGCTGGGTGAGGCGATGCTGTCGCCGACGGTGGCTCCGCTGGTGGCCGACCTGGCGCCGGAGGGGATGGCCGGGCAGTACAACTCGGCGTTCGCGCTGGTCAAGCAGCTGGCGTTGGCCGTGGGGCCGGCGGTGGGCGGACCGCTGGGGGCGTCGCTGCCCGCACCGTACGTCGTGACGTTCCTGCTGTTCTCGCTGGGGATCAGCGTGCTGGCAGTACGCCTCGGAAAGCGGCTCACGGAGGTACAGGACCGGCCTTGGCTCGCTGCAAGGAGCAGGGTCGTGGCGCGGGGTGGGGCTGCTTCGGAGTCCGTGTCCGCATAGTGGGGCTGGAGGGCGGGGGTGCCGCTCACCGGCGCTGGCCGGGTGCCGCCCGCGCCCACCCGTGCCGCCCTGCGGCACGCCTGCCCGCAGCTAAGGTGCCCCGCAAGGGGCGCGGGGAACTGCGCGGCCAGCCCCCACCGGGCCGCGGTGGACCGGCTGCCCGCGGCTGATGTCTTTTAGGGGCGCGGGGAACTGCGCGAGCACCCCCCGCTCACCCGCGCCCGCCCGACGGCCGCGCGCTCCCTACCCCTTCGGCAGTACGAACTCGCACCACACGGCCTTGCCGCCCCCGGGGGTCCGGCGGGACCCCCATCCGGACGCGATCGTGGCCACGATGGCGATGCCCCTGCCCGACTCGTCGCCGGGTTCCGCGCGTCTGCGGCGCGGCAGGTGGTCGTCGCCGTCCGTGACCTCGATGATCAGTCGGCGGTCGGTGCGGCGGAGCCGCAGCCGCATGGGCGGGGTGCCGTGCTGGAGGGAGTTGGCGACCAGCTCGCTGGTGGCGAGGACGCCCAGGTCGTGGAGGTCGGCCGGGAAGCGCCAGCTGGTCAGCACGCCGGAGGCGAACGCACGGGCGCGCGGCGCCGCCTCGATGCCGCCGAGGAGTTCCAGCGCGGCGTTGCGGAACAGCTCGCTGTCGGGGCCCGTACGGGCCGGATGCTGGAGGACGAGGACGGCGACGTCGTCGTAGTGGTCGGCCGTGACGCCGGCCGAGCGGACCAGGCGGTCGCAGATGACCTGGGGGGTGCCGGTGGCGCCGGCCAGTGCGTGTTCCAGGGCCGCGATGCCCTGGTCCAGGTCCTCGTCCCGGCGTTCGACCAGGCCGTCCGTGTAGAGGACGGCCGTCGAGCCGGGGCTCAGCGGCACCGAGGCGGAGGCGTGGACCCAGCCGCCGGTGCCGAGCGGCGGTCCGGTCGGTTCCTCGGTGCGCAGCACGCTGCCGTTCTCGTCGCGGACCAGGATCGGAAGGTGCCCGGCGGAGGCGTACACCAGGCGGCCCTCGTTGGGGTCGTGGACGGCGTAGACGCAGGTGGCGATCTGGTTGGGGTCGATCTCGGTGGCGAGGCCGTCGAGGAGCTGGAGGACCTCGTGCGGGGGGAGGTCGAGGCGGGCGTAGGCGCGGACCGCCGTGCGGAGCTGGCCCATGACGGCCGCCGCGCGGACGCCGCGGCCCATCACGTCGCCGATGACGAGGGCGGTGCGCCCGCCGCCGAGGGTGATGACGTCGTACCAGTCGCCGCCGACCGCGGCCTCGGTGCCGCCGGGCTGGTAGGTGGCGGCGATGCGCAGGTCGTCCGGCTGTTCGAGTTCCTGGGGGAGCAGGCTGCGCTGGAGGGTCACCGCGGTCTCGCGTTGCCGGCGTTCGCTGGCGCGCAGCCGCTCCGCGGCCTCGGCGTGGTCGGTGACGTCGGTGGCGAAGAGGAGGACGCCGCCGTCGCGGTCGCCGTTCTCGGCGACCGGGGTGCAGGTGAACGTGTAGGTGCGGCCGTCGAGCGCCTTGCGGGACTTGAGCGTGCGGGGCTTGCCGCTGCGCAGGACCTGGTCGAGCAGGGGGAGGAGGCCGAGTTCGGCGAGTTCGGGCAGGGCCTCGCGGGCGGGGGCGCCCGGGGGGCGTGCGCCGAAGGCCGTCGTATAGGCGCCGTTGACGTACGCGATGTGGTGGTCGGGGCCGTGGACGAGGGCGACCAGGGCCGGGACGTGGTCGAGGACGCCGCGGGCGGGCAGCTCGTCGACCGCGGGTACGCAGGGCGAGTCGTCGGTCAGTTGTTCGGCGCGGGCCGCGGGTACGGAGTCCCCCCGCCGGTCCGGGGAGACCGCGTGCTCGGTCCGCGCTGCGGCGCGGCGCTGCGTTCCGGGGAGCCGGGCGCTCCAGCGCGTGAAGTTCACGAAACCTTGCCTCGTGTCGTCGTCTCCGGCCGGCTCGGGGAGCGGCCGGGGGCCGGGGGAAGTCCCCCGGTGCAGTTCTGGGGAGAAGGTGGGCGGAAGCCTTGTGCTCGGTCGGGGGGCAGTCTGGCAGGGTGGCCGTCGGCGACGACATCCGTCAGACGCCGGGGCGGTCCGTGGAGTTCCTGAGTTCCGTCAGGACGACCCGTTCGAGTCGTCGGAGGGACTGTGAGGAGGCTTTCCACCGGCCGCGAGTTCGAACTCCGCTCGGGGATGTTCGAGTGATCCGAGCGAGACGATCTCCCGTTTGAAGAGCCCGGAGAGGGTCCATTCGGCGAGGACGCGGGCCTTTCGGTTGACGGTCGGCACTCTGCTCAGGTGGTAGACGCGGTGCATGAACCAGGCAGGGTAGCCCTTCAGCCTGCGCCCGTAGACCTGGGCGACGCCCTTGTGGAAACCGAGGGAGGCGACCGAGCCGACGTAGGTGTGGGCGTACGTGTCGAGGGGTTCGCCGCGCAGTGCGTGGACGATGTTGTCGCCGAGGACCCTGGCCTGGCGGACCGCGTGCTGGGCGTTGGGGGCGGTCTCGGTGCCGGGTTCGGTGGCGGTGACGTCGGGGACGGCGGCGGCGTCGCCCGCGGCCCATGCGTGGTCGACGCCGTCTACGGTCAGCTGGGGGGTGCATTTCAGCCGCCCGCGCGGGGTGAGGGGAAGGTCGGTGGCGGCGAGCACGGGGTGGGGTTTGACGCCGGCCGTCCAGACGAGGGTGCGGGTCGGGAAGCGCTGGCCGTCGCTGAGGACGGCGACGCGGTCGGCGCAGGACTCCAGGCGGGTTTCCAGCAGCACCTGGATGTTGCGGCGGCGCAGTTCGGTGACGGTGTAGCGGCCCAGCTCGGGGCCGACCTCGGGGAGGATCCGGTCGGTGGCCTCGACGAGGATCCATTTCATGTCCTCGGGCTGGACGTTGTGGTAGTACCGCGTGGCGTAGCGGGCCATGTCCTCCAGTTCGCCGAGGGCTTCCACGCCCGCGTAGCCGCCGCCGACGAAGACGAAGGTGAGGGCCGCGTCGCGGATCGCGGGGTCGCGGGTGGAGGAGGCGATGTCCATCTGCTCGATGACGTGGTTGCGCAGGCCGATGGCCTCCTCGACGGTCTTGAAGCCGATGCCGTGCTCGGCGAGACCGGGGACGGGCAGCGTGCGCGCGATCGAGCCGGGGGCGAGGACCAGTTCGTCGTACTCCAGGAAAGTGGCGCCTTTTCGCTCCTCGGCGGTGGCGAGGGTGGCTACTTCGGCGGTGCGCTTGGCGTGGTCGACGGCCGTCACCTCGCCGATGACGACATGGCACCGGTCCAGAACGCGCCGCAGGGGTACGACGACATGACGAGGGGAAATCGAACCCGCGGCCGCTTCGGGAAGGAACGGCTGGTACGTCATATAGGGGTCGGGGGTGACGACGGTGATGTCGACCTCACCCTGCCTGAGCTCCCGCTTCAGCCTCCGCTGCAGCCGCAGGGCCGTGTACATCCCGACGTAGCCGCCGCCGACAACGAGAATGCGCGCACGTTCCTTCACCATCCCATGACGCACCCGTGACTGTTGTTTGTCCACAGCCCCGGCAACTTGTGTGACCGGCGGACAGCTTTCCGGAGCATCGGGCGCACGCCCCGGGGCGGACGAAAGGGACCAGGTCAGCGGGGGCGGGCAGGGGGGCGCGAAGGCACCGAATCGGGAGGTATACGACCCGTACTCCGATCGGGGGGCGCACCGTGCGGAACGTCCCCCTTCTGAATTGACAGCCTCTCAACTATGTTCGTGTGTCGACGGGGTGCAGAGGATGTGGTCGAACGGGTCGCGACGGGCGGTCCGCCCGGCCCGCGGTCCATGGATCGGTCATGGGTCGGCCGCAGTTCCGCTCGCTCCGGCTTTCAGTGACGGGGAGAGTCTCCGGGGGGAGACGTCGTTAACCGGGGGAACACAGATGCATATTCAGGACACGCATTGGTCATCGGCTTCCGCTCTTGCGGCCGGTGGCGGAACGGTGAGCGCGGCGGCGGGCAACGGACGCGGTGACGGGCCGCGTACGACGCCGTTGCGGGTGGACGCACAGCGCAATCTGGAGCACGTGCTGCGTGCGGCACGCGAGGTCTTCGGCGAGCTGGGGTACGGCGCGCCGATGGAGGACGTGGCGCGGCGGGCGCGGGTCGGGGTCGGCACGGTCTACCGGCGCTTCCCGAGCAAGGACGTGCTGGTACGGCGGATAGCCGAGGAGGAGACCTCGCGGCTGACCGACCAGGCCCGGGCCGCGCTCGGGCAGGAGGACGAACCGTGGTCGGCGCTGTCGCGCTTCCTGCGGACGTCGGTGGCGTCGGGGGCGGGGCGGTTGCTGCCGCCGCAGGTGCTGCGGGTCGGGGTGCCGGACGAGATCGGCGGCGAGGCCGGTTCCGGGGCCGAGGAGGCCCGGGTGCCGCAGCAGCGGACGCAGCCGGCGGCCGGGGAGCTGCGGCTGGTCTCGGAGGAGCGGGAGCCGGTGGCCGGCGCCGACGACGACGCGGGGGCGACCGCGCTGCTCGACGTCGTGGGGCGCCTGGTGGAACGGGCGCGGGCGGCCGGTGAGTTGCGGCCGGACGTCTCCGTCTCCGACGTGCTGCTGGTGATCGCGACGGCGGCGCCGTCCCTGCCGGATGCTGCGCAGCAGGCGGCGGCTTCGGCGCGGTTGCTGGACATCTTGCTGGAGGGGTTGCGGTCCCGGCAGTGAGCATGCTCGCGAAGGCCGTGGGCGGGTGCGGGTCGACTGTGGCTGGTCGCGCAGTTCCCCGCGCCCCTTACGCGGCGCGGGGCTGCAGTCCGGGGGGTTTCCTCTTCCGGGTGACCGTTTCGTCGCTCGGGGGCCTCGGTAAAAGGCGGTGTGGCAGTCTGAGCCGGTGAATCGGTCGGTTCGGGCAGGCATCGGGGGCCTCCGCGATGAGCGTTGACGGGTGGGACGAGTCCCTCGGTGAGGGGACGACCTCGCCGCAGGTGCCGAGCCAGGGCGGGCGGGCCGCCGTGCCGCCGGACGCGGAACCGCCGGAGGGGAACGTTCCGGCACAGCGCCACGGGAGCGTCCTGCCGCCGCCCCGGGAACTGCCGCATCCCGACAGCCAGTTGATCGAGCGGATGCGGGCCGGCGACGACTCGGCGTACGAGGCGCTGTACCGGCGGCACGCGGACGCGGTGCGGCGCTATGCGCGCACCTGCTGCCGGGACGGGCACACCGCCGACGACCTCACCGCCGAGGTGTTCGCCCGCATGCTGCAGGCGGTGCGCGGCGGGTCCGGGCCCGAGTACGCCGTGCGCGCCTACCTGCTCACCTCCGTACGCCGGGTCGCCGCGCAGTGGATCAAGTCGGCCCGGCGCGAGCAACTCGTCGACGACTTCGCGCTGTTCGCGGCGCATGCCGGGCGCGGCTCCGAGGTGTCGGACGACGACACTCTGGACCTCGGCGCCGATGTGCGCGCGATGCACGAGGCCGAGCAGTCGATGGCGATGCAGGCCTTCCGTTCGCTGCCGGAGCGCTGGCAGGCCGTGCTGTGGCACACCGAGGTCGAGGACGAGTCGCCGAGCGAGGTGGCCGTCCTCTTCGGGCTGGACGCCAACGGCACCCGGGTCCTCGCCAGCCGGGCCCGTGAGGGCCTCAAGCAGGCCTACCTCCAGGCCCATGTGAGCGCCGCCCTCGTCGACGACGAGGAGTGCGCCCGCTACGCCGACCAGCTCGGCGGCTACGCCCGCCGCAAGCTGCGGGTCCGCGCCGAGCGGGGGCTGCGCAAGCACCTGGAGGAGTGCGCCAGGTGCCGGCTGGCCGCCGCCCAGATCGAGGAGGTCGCGAGCGGTATCCCGGCCGTCGTACCGGTCGCGGTCATCGGCTGGTTCGGGGCCGCCGGGTACGCCAAGGCGCTCGGGATCGTCGCCGGAGGCGCCGGGGTGGGGGCCGCGGGTGCAGCCGCCGCGGCGAGCGGCTCGTCCGGCGGGGCGGGCGGCGGGGCCGGGGGCGCCGCGGCCTCGGAGGGGCTCGCGGGGCCGGTGAAGGCCGGTATCGCCGCCGGAGTGGTGGCCGCGGCGATCGCCGTGGTGGCCCTCGCCCTGACGAACGACAGCCACCCGGTCAAGGAGGCCCTGAAACCCAGCCCGTCCGCGCCGGCCGCGCAGCCCGAGGCACCGACGCCCACTCCGACGAAGAGGAAACCGGCGCCCGTGCCGGTCGTCCTCGCCCCCGAGCCGGCCCCGACCCCCTCTCCGACGCCGACCCCGAGCCCGCGGCCCGCTCCCAGCCCGAAGGCGTCCCCCACCCCGACCCCCACGCCCACCCCGCCGAAACCGACCCCCACCCCCACACCGACGCCCACCCCGCCGCCCGCCCCGGTCGTCTACCAGTGGAGCGAGCTGCGCTTCGACGTCACTGGCGACGGCACCCAGCCCGAGATGCGGCTCCGCGACAGCAGCTGGGTGTGGCAGCGGTACGGCGTGACGGTCGCCGACAAGGAGTACGCGCACGGCGTCACCGTGCACGGCCGGTCCTCCGTCACCATCGACCTCAACCGGCAGTGCACCGCCTACGACGCGCTGGCCGGCGTCGACGACATGACCCTCGGCCTCGGCGAGGTCACCTTCGCCGTCTACGCGGACGGGGTGCCGCTGTGGCGGTCCGGGGTCGTCGGGGGCGGACAGGACGCCGTGCCCGTCCATGTGGACCTCACCGGGCGCAGGACCGTCCGCCTGGTCGTCGAACCGCGGAGCGCCTTCGACTCGGTGGCGCTCGCCGACTGGGCCGAGTCGAAGTTCACGTGCCGGTAGCGGCCGTCGGAGCCGTCGGAGTTCCGCACAGCTCGCGCAGGGCGTCCTCCTCGGTGAGGGAGGCGCCGCGCGAGCGCTCGGCCGCGTAGCGCCGCGGGGTCAGCGTCGCCCGGGCGGCGGCGTCGACCTCCTCGGCGCGGCTGCGCTCCGGCTCGGGGCGGCTGCTCCCGGCGCGCCAGTGGTCGGCGGCGGCGTACAGCCGTACCGCACCGGCCAGATCACCGAGCCGGGCCAGCAGGTCGGCGCCGACGTCGACCAGCGCCGCCGTGATCACCTCGGCGCACCGGTGCTCGACCGCCTCGCGCAGCCCTTCGGCCACGACCGGCAGGGCCTGTGCGGGGCCCTGTTCCAACGCGGTGAGCATGGCGTCGACGGCGTGGATCGCGGCCATGAACTGCGGGGGCGCGGAGCCGGCCGACGTCATGGCGCTGGCGGTCTCGTAGTGCTCGCGCGCCCGGGCCTGGTCCCCGTCGTAGTGGGCCAGGATCGCCCGCAGCACCGCCACGTACGCCTTCGACTCCGCCACCCCGTACCGGTCCGCGGCCTCACCGGCCCGGTCGAGGGTGGTCCGGGCACCCGCCCGGTCGCCGGAGCGGAAGGCGATCTCGGCGAGCCGCGCGAGCAGGAACGGCGTCTCCGCGTGCGCGCCGACCTCGTGGGCGAGCCGCAGCCCCTCCCGGTACTCGCCCTCCGCCGCCGCGAACCGCCCTCGCGCCATGTCCGCCTCGCCGGCCGCGCTGCACACCTGGGCCCCCATCCAGCGGTCCCCGACCCGCCGGCTGAGGGCGCGCAGCTCGGCCAGGTCCTCGTCGACGCCCCGCAGGTTGCCGGGTGAGTCGACCATGATGTGGGTGCGGTACATCAGGGTGACGCCGACCTCCCAGTCACCGCCGTACTCCCGGCAGTTGGCGACCACGGCGGACATGTCCGGGGCGATGTCCACGGCGGGGCCGCCCAGGGTCCACGCGGTGAGCGGCCAGATGATGCCCGGCATCCGGGCGGCCCGGGGACCGCCGGGCTCGAAGGCGGCCCGGACGAGCGCGACGTACCGCGGGGTCCGCCGGTCCGCCGCCAGGTCCGGCTGACCGGACTCGGACACCAGGAACAGGTCGAGCATCCTGAGGTCCATGCGCAGTTCGTGCAGCGGGTGCGCGGCCTGCGCGTCGGGGTCGGCCAGCAGCGCCTCCACAGGGTCCGCCGCGTCGGCGAGCGCGCGCAGCTCGTCCGGGTCGGCGTCCTCGGGCAGGGCGTCCCGGGCGGCGCCCAGTCGCAGTACCGCGCGCACCGAGGCCGTCGCCTCCTGGCGGTAGTTGCGCAGCCACCAGAACCAGCCGACGGCGAGGACGATCCTGCCCGCCCGCACCTCGTCGCCCGCGCGGACCGCCCGGTCGAGAGCGGCGCGGATGTTGTCGAGGTCGGTCTCCAGGCGGCGGATCCAGGGCAGCTGCTCCCCGGAGCGCAGTCTCGGCTCCGCCTCCTCGACGAGCGCGCACACCCATGCGCCGTGCCGCCGCTCGGCTTCCGCGCGCAGCCCGGGGACCTCGGCGGCGCGCTCGACGGCGTACTCGTGGATGGTCTCCAGCATCCGGTAGCGCATACCGCCGGTGCCGTCCGCGCCGTCCGGGGCGGCGACGATCAGGGACTTGTCGACGAGCGCGCCGACGACGTCGGCGGCAGGTCCGGTGCAGACGGCCTCCGCCGCCATGAGGTCCCAGCCGCCGGCGAAGACGGACACCTCGCGCAGCATCGTCCGCTCCCGCTCGTCGAGCAGGTCCCAGGACCAGTCGACGACCGCGCGCAGGGTCTGCTGACGGGGCAGGACCGTGCGGCTGCCGGCGGTGAGCAGGCGGAAGCGGTCGTCGAGCCGGTCGGCGATCTGCCGGGGCGTCAGCAGCCGCAGCCGGGCCGCCGCGAGCTCGATCGCGAGGGGCAGTCCGTCCAGGCGCCGGCAGATCTCGTCGACGGCCGCCGAGTCGCCCGGCGCGGCGCCCGTCCCCGCCCCCGTCCCGGGGCGGACGGCGGCGGCGCGCTCCTCGAAGAGGCGGTGTGCCTGCTCGGGGGCGAGGGGTTCGACCGGGCGCACCGACTCGCCCGGGACGCCGAGGGGTTCACGGCTGGTGGCGAGGACCGTGAGCCCCGGGCAGTGGGTGAGCAGGGTCTCGGCGAGGGCGGCTGCCGCTTCGATGACATGTTCGCAGTTGTCAAGGATCAGGAGTTGGCTGCGCGGGGCGCAGTACTCGACGAGCAGGGCCGTGGGGTCGGTCTGCACCGTCGCCAGCTCGTTGGTCATGAGCACGGTCTCGCGCAGACCGAGCGCGCTGACCACCGCGCCTGGCACCGCCTCGGGCCGGTCGAGCGGGGCGAGCTCGACGAGCCATGCCTGCGGGAGTCCGGCGGCGGCCTCCTCGGCGAGACGGGTCTTTCCGGAGCCGCCCGGTCCGGTGAGGGTGACGAGACGGGCCCTGTGCAATTCGGAACGAACGGCTTCGAGCTCGGGTTCCCGGCCCACGAAAGAGGTAAGCCGCGGACGGAGGTTGCCGGTGCGGGGCGGGGGCCCCGGCAGCGGGGTTGTCTCCTGCGTGAGCAACGACGCGTGCAGGGCTTGGAGTTCCGGGCCGGGGTCGGTGCCGAGGCCTTCGGCGAGGGTGCGGCGGGCGGTCCCGTACGCGGCGAGGGCGTCCGCCGGGCGGCCGGTGTCGCGCAGGGCGCGGATGAGCAGGGCGTGCAGCGGCTCGTCGTACGGGTGGGCCGTGGTGAGTTCGGTCAGCTCCGGTACGGCGTCGGCGGCCCGGCCGAGGCGGAGCGCGGCGGCGGCGCGGGCGCGGGTGGCTTCCAGCCGGAGCGCCTCCGGGCGGGCGGCGGCCGACGCGCGGTCGGGGAGGTCGGCGAGCACGGGGCCGCGCCAGAGGTCGAGGGCCGCGGTGAGGAGGCGGTGGGCGGTCGCCGGGTCGCCGTCGGCCAGGGCCCGGGTGCCTTCGTGTACCTGCCGCTCGAAGACGTGCAGGTCGACGTCGTCCTCGGCCGCCGCCAGGCGGTAGCCGCCGGGGGTGGAGGTGATGCTGCCCCTGCCGAGGGCTCTGCGGAGCCGGCCGACGAGGGCCTGGAGGGCGGCCGGGGCGTCCTGGGGCGGGGCGTCGTCCGCCGCCCAGATCTCCTCGATGAGCGTCTCGGGGGTGAGGGTGCGGGTGGGGTGGAGGGCGAGGACGGTGAGCAGTGCGCGGAGGCGGGGGCCGCCGACGGGTATGGGCGTGCCCTGGTCGTCGCTGGCTTGGGCCACGCCCAGGATTCGGTACCGCACGAGGTCATTGTCACCGGGGGCGGCTTTCAACGCCGAGGGTTTCCCTGGCACCCGGCGTGGGTGCCGGGGGGCCGGCCGCTCACCGGCGCTGCCCGGGTGCCGGGGGGACGCTCACCGGCGCTGGCCGGGTGCCGCCTGCGCCCACCCGTGCCGCCCTGCGGCACGCCTGCCCGCAGCCAAGAAGCCCCGCAAGGGGCGCGGGGAACTGCGCGACAAGCCCCCACCGGTCCGCAGCCGAAACACAGGGGCCGCACCCCCGGAGGGTCACGCCCCCGACGCCAGGGCACCCCGCATCGGCCGTATCCCCGCGGGTACCGCCCGTGCGCGGGCCGGTGTTCCCGTCCAGCAGGTGCCTCGGCGGGAGAGGAGGCGGCGCAGCCACAGCTCCAGGGAGACCAGGTCGGCCAGGCCGTCCAGCGGCAGCGGCTCCCCCGCGGCGGCCGAGCGCAGCGCCTTGCGGACCACCCGCGCCTCCACCAGCCCCGCCTGCGCCAGCAGCGGCGTCGAGAAGAGGGAGATCAGGTCGTCGGCCGCCACGCGCAGCCCCGTGCGGGTGGCGGCGGCCGAGGACGCGTGGGAGGGGGCGCCCCAGCCCGGCGGGAGGTCGGTGACGCCTGCGCCCTCCAGGACCGTACGGAGGATCGCCGCGCGGGCGCCCGGCTGGACGCGCAGTGCCTCGGGGAGTTCGCGGCAGGCGCGGACCACCTGGTTGTCGAGGAAAGGCGTGTGGAGGCGCTGGGAGCGGATCTCGGCCGCCTGTTCCAGGACGCGGATGTCGGCCGCGTGCCGGGCCAGCACGGCACGCGCGCGGTAGTCTCCGGGGCGTTGCCCGGGGCCGACGCCGGAGCGGTTCGCCGACCCCTGGAGCAGAACCGATACTTCAGCGAGGGCCTCCCCGGTCAGCCAGCGGGCCGCCGGGCCCGGTCTCGCCCAGGTGAGTGCCGCGAGGGACGCGCCCACCGCGCCTCCGGGGTCGTCGAACCGGCGCCGCAGCAGGCGCTCGGCGAGCGACTCGACGCCCGCGCGGTACGGCGTACGCGCCAGGCGGCGGGCCGCGCCGTACACGCGCGCGGGGACCATCACGGAGCCGTCGGCCTTGGCGAGCGCGGCGACCGGGCGGACGAGGTGGCGGCGCTTGCGGTCCATCAGCAGGTCGGCGAGGCGCGCGGGGTGGGCGTCGAGGACCTGGCGGGCGCCGTAGCCGGTGAAGTGGTCGGCGCTGCCCGCGGCGAGCCGGGCGCGGTGCCGGGCCGCGGAGATCAGGGACGGGCCCGGTTCGTCGGTGAGGGGGCCGTCCAGGTCGGCGTAGGGCAGCATCTCCTCGCCGCCGGTGACCACCACGTGGTGCAGGCGCGGGTTGGCGGCGAGGGTGCCCGCGCGCTGGACTTCGGCCTCACGGCCACCGACGGCCAGGTCGTTGAAGGTGACGGCGAGGAGCCGCTCGCCGGCGCCGGTGCCGTGGCCGAGGACCGTGCCGGGCATGCCGGGCAGGCCCGCGGCCAGCAGGGCCAGCGTCCCCGACGCCGGGCCGCCGGAGAGGTCGGCGCCGATGCCCGGAACCGGCATCCCGCGCGCCGCGCGCCGTTCGGCGGGACCCATTCCGGGCACCGGACCAGGGTCGATGTCCGGGACGTGCCGGGGCGCCGACAGCCGCGCGCGTACCGCCTCTACGAGCGCGTCCCGTACGGCGTCCACCGCGCGGTCCGGGTCGGCGGAGGGTGCCGCGACCGCGAGCGAGGCGACCTGCTCGTACCCGGCCACCTCGCGCGCCCCGGTGCGCAGGATCAGCGCATGCCCCGGCGGAATGCGCCGCACGCCCTCGTACGGGGTCGAGTCGTGCAGCGCGGCCGGCACGTCGGGGGCGGCCAGGAGGGCTGCCAGATGGCCGTAGTCGAGGTTGGCCTCGATGAGGTCGGCGAGCGGGAGCGCGGCCGTGGCGTAGGCCGTACCGCCTGCCCAGGCGCTGTGGAAGACCGGGCGGACGCCCGCGAGGTCGCCGCAGACGGTGACCCGGCGGCCGACCTGGACGACGGCGGTGTAGCTGCCGGGCCAGGCGGTCAGATGGCGGAGTGCGCCCCCGCGCGCCGTGAAGAGGCCGAGGCGCAGTTCCTCGTCGGTGGCGCCGCAGGTGCCGAGGACGGCGATGCGGTTCTGCGCGTCGGCCTTGATGACGCGGACCTCGTCGGGGCGCCAGTCGCCGACCGCCCAGAGCGGGTCGGGGTCGCCCCACAGCAGCTGGGAGCCGACGGGGTGGACGGTCTCGCCGTCGTAGCCCATGGCACCGGCAGAGCCGATCGTGGCGGCACCGGAGATGGTGCTGCTCCATCCCACCAACCACCGCATCGACGCCTCCACAGGCTGTGGACAACCATGCACGGTACGAACCGGGTCCCCATGCTGCCATGAAGGACGCGGTCAGGAGGGACGGTGGGGCCGCCTTTGATCCCTGGAAGATTTCCCGTGGTTGCCGTGGAGTTGCCGCAGGACGGGCCACACGCGCGTGCCCGTGGAAGAGTGGCGGCGGGAGCCGGCCGCCGTACGGCACCGGGCGACCTCGACGCGAATGCGCCCCCTGTACGCTCCCCAAAAACGCCGTTCACGCCCTCAATTGCCGTGGTAGGAGCGTTGGGTCGCCGAAAAAGGTGGGGTCGATTTTCGGCCAAATCGGCGACGGCGGCGCGGACTTGCGCACGCTCCGTACATGCTTTGCGCAGCACACGCGCGCGTGCTCGGACACGCACAGTCCGGGAGGCGGGCATCGCCTCCCGGACCGGTCCGCCACCCGCGGGGATGAAGGTGGCGGTGTCCCCCAGCCCACTGGATCCAGTACAGCGGGCCGACCCACGCACTAGCCATGGAATCGCTCCCCCGTTGGCCGGAGAAGAGCGCACGGGCGGGCGCACGGCCACACGGCGGGGGCACGCCGCGACAGGCCGTGCACGGTGCGTATATGGGCCGCACTCGCGTACGGACCACAATCCCGCCATCCGGAACAATGCCCCTTAACGCTTGGGATGCGGCGAACTACGCTGGGTTTACGAATGCCGCGTGGTTATGCCAGCGCGGCAGCCGTCTGTGTCGAGGGGTGGCGCATGTCCAGGGAGCAACGCGGGCCGAACGAAAAGCTCGGCGCCGTTCTCGCCCTCGCGGGAATCAGCAACGCAGGACTCGCGCGACGCGTCAACGATCTTGGCGCTCAACGCGGGTTGACTCTTCGCTACGACAAGACGTCGGTGGCGCGCTGGGTGTCGAAGGGCATGGTGCCGCAGGGCGCCGCGCCACACCTCATCGCCGCCGCGATAGGCCAGAAGCTCGGCCGCCCGGTGCCGCTCCACGAGATCGGCCTGGCGGACGCGGATCCCGCCCCCGAAGTGGGCCTCGCCTTCCCCCGGGACGTCGGCCAGGCGGTGCGCTCGGCGACCGAGCTGTACCGGCTCGACCTCGCCGGCCGCCGGGCCGGTGCCGGCGGCATCTGGCAGTCGCTGGCCGGTTCGTTCGCAGTAAGCGCATACGCAACGCCCGCCTCGCGGTGGCTGATAACCCCCGCCGACAGCTCGGTCGCGCGCGAGGCGAACGCCATGGACGGCGCGGGCGCAGCGCTCAAAGTCGGCCACAGCGACGTGCAGAAGCTGCGGGAGGCCGCCGAGGACGCCCGGCGCTGGGACTCCAAGTACGGCGGCGGCGACTGGCGTTCGTCGATGGTGCCGGAGTGCTTACGAGTCGAGGCGGCACCGCTGCTGCTCGGCGCGTACTCCGACGAAGTCGGGCGGGCGCTGTTCGGGGCGAGTGCCGAACTGACGCGGCTGGCCGGGTGGATGGCCTTCGACACCGGACAGCAGGAGGCCGCGCAGCGGTACTACATCCAGGCGCTGCGGCTCGCCCGCGCGGCGGCCGACGTCCCGCTCGGCGGGTACGTCCTGGCATCGATGTCCCTGCAGGCGACGTACCGGGGCTTCGGCGACGAGGGCGTCGACCTCGCGCAGGCCGCCGTGGAGCGGAACCGGGGGCTGGCGACCGCGCGCACCATGAGCTTCTTCCGGCTGGTCGAGGCGCGGGCACACGCGCGTGCCGGTGACGCGCAGGCCGCGGGGGCCGCGCTGAAGGCGGCGGAGGGCTGGCTGGAACGGGCGCGGGAGGGGGACAACGATCCCTCCTGGCTCGGTTTCTACGGCTACGACCGGTTCGCCGCGGACGCGGCCGAGTGCTACCGGGACCTGAAGGCGCCGCGGCAGGTGCGGCGCTTCACGGAGCAGGCGCTGTCCAAGCCGACCGAGGAATTCGTGCGGTCGCACGGGCTGCGGCTGGTCGTGTCCGCCGTCGCGGAGCTGGAGTCGGGGAACCTCGACGCGGCCTGCGAGCAGGGGGTGCGGGCCGTGGAGGTGGCCGGGCGGATATCGTCCGCGCGGACCACGGAGTACGTGAAGGATCTGCTGCACCGGCTGGAGCCGTACGGGGACGAGCCGCGGGTGGTGGAGCTGCGGGAGCGGGCGAGGCCGTTGTTGATGGCGCCGGCGTGACGGGCGCCCGCTCGTCTGCCGGGTCCTGTCCGGTCGGCGGGTGCGGGTGCGTCGTGGTTGCTCGCGCCCACGCGGCGGTAGCCGCATATCGAATACGGCCCCGCGCCCCTTGCGGGGCGCTTCACCGCCCGTGCGTTTGAAGTGGATGTCAGTGGCGCAGTGCACTATCGAGGGTGGGAGGTGGTGCAGGTGCGGGCCGGGACTGGTTACGACTGTGACGTGCTCGTCGTCGGGGGTGGCATCGTCGGGCTGTCCACCGCGTACGCGGTCACCCGTGCCGCGCCCGGGACCCGGGTCACCGTGCTGGAGAAGGAGGCCGGTCCTGCGAGGCACCAGACGGGGCGGAACAGCGGGGTCATCCACAGCGGGGTCTACTACCGGCCCGGGTCGCTGAAGGCGCGGTACGCCGTCAAGGGCGGCGCGGAGATGGTCAAGTTCTGCGCGGAGTACGGCATCGCGCACGCCGTCACCGGCAAGCTGATCGTCGCCACCGAGCGGGCGGAGCTGCCCCGGCTGCACGCGCTCGTGCAGCGCGGCCGGGAGAACGGCATACCGGTGCGCGAGCTCGGGGCCGCCCAGATCGGCGAGTACGAGCCGGAGGTGCGCGGGCTCGCCGCCATACACGTCGGGACGACCGGGGTGGCCGACTTCGTGGGCGTCGCCCGGCAGCTCGGGGAGGCCTCGGGGGCAGAGATCCGGTACGGCGCCCGGGTGGTCCGCGTGGACCGGCGCCCGGAGCGGGGCGTGGCGGTGCTCACCTCGCGCGGGGACGTCGTACGCGCACGCGTGCTGGTCAACTGCGCCGGGCTGTACTGCGACGAGGTCGCGCGGCTGACCGGGGACGAGCCGGGGATGCGGATCGTGCCGTTCCGCGGGGAGTACTACGAGCTGGCGCGGCCGGAGCTGGTGCGGGGGCTGGTGTACCCGGTGCCGGACCCGGCGTTCCCGTTCCTCGGGGTGCACCTCACCCGCGGGATCGACGGCGGCGTCCACATCGGGCCCAACGCGGTCCCGGCGCTGGCCCGGGAGGGCTACGCGTGGGACGTCGTACGGCCGCGGGAGATCGCCGGGACGCTGGCCTGGCCGGGGTCCTGGACGCTGGCCAGGCGGCACTGGCGGTACGGGGGCGGGGAGCTGCTCCGGTCGGTGTCGAAGAAGGCGTTCACGAAGGCCGTACGGCGGCTGCTGCCCGCCGCGGAGGAGGGGGACCTGGTGCGGACCGCCGCGGGGGTGCGGGCGCAGGCCGTGCTGCGGGACGGGACGCTCGTCGACGACTTCCTGATCAAGGAGGGGCCGCGCGCGGTCCATGTGCTGAACGCGCCCTCGCCCGCGGCGACCGCCTCGCTGCCGATCGGGCGGGAGGTGGCCCGCAGGGCGCTGGCGACGCTGGGCTCGGTGTGACCCCGTCGGCCGTCCGCGGGGGCCGTAAAATCGACGCACTGTGTCTGACTCCCGCAACGCCTCCGAAGCCCCCCGGCCCACCGAAACCGGCCCCGCCGAAACCGGCCTCACCGGGACCGGCCCCGCCGGGCACGTCCCCGGTGCGCACCCCGACCACGCCCCCGGGGTGTCCGTCCGGCACACCCGGGCGAAGGGGGAGCCGCGGTTCCCGGACGGGCCCAGGGCCGATCCGGCCGGGTCGCACTTCGAGCGGCGGATCCGCAGTTTCCAGCCGCGCCGGAGCCGGGTCACCGCCGGGCAGGCCGACGCGCTGCAGCGGCTGTGGCCCAAGTGGGGCCTGGACATCGACGGGCAGCGGGTCATCGACCTCGGCGAGCTGTTCGGCAACGCCAACCCGGTGGTGCTGGAGATCGGGTTCGGGATGGGCGAGGCCACCGCGCAGATGGCCGCCGAGGACCCGGGCACCGACATCCTCGCCGTGGACGTGCACACGCCCGGGCAGGGGAACCTGCTCAACCTCGCCGACCAGCAGGGGCTGTCCAACGTCCGGGTCGGGAACGGCGACGCGATCATCCTGCTCCGGGAGATGCTCCCGCCGGACTCGCTGGACGGGCTGCGCGTGTACTTCCCGGACCCCTGGCCGAAGAAGCGGCACCACAAGCGGCGGCTGATCCAGCCCGAGTTCCTCGACCTCGCCGCGACCCGGCTGCGGCCCGGGGCGGTCGTGCACTGCGCGACCGACTGGGAACCGTACGCCGAGCAGATGCTCGAAGTGCTCGACGCCCACCCGGAGTTCGAGAACACGCAGGCCGACGGCGGTTTCGCGCCACGTCCGGCGCACCGGCCGCTGACCCGTTTCGAGGGCCAGGGGCTGGACAAGGGACATGTGGTGAACGATCTGCTCTTCCGTCGCGTACAGCACCGGGTGCCGCAGAGCGAGCAGCACCGTCCGGAGTCACCTCGTTAGGGTCGATGCCGTGGCCACCTCCCCGCCGCCGTACTCGCCGTGCCCGCAGTACCCGACGCAGCCACCGCGACCGGCGTATCCGCCGCGCCCGCCGGACCCCGCCGGGCCGCCGGGCCCCGCAGGACCCGGTCTGCGGCATCCGCGCTGGTGGCAGCGGCGCTGGGTGCGGTACGGGGCGCTGGGCACACTGCTCGCCCTCTCCGGTCTGGTGATCCTCGCGCTGGTGCGGGAGCAGACCGGGACGGAGGGCTTCCTCGTCGGGCTCGGGCTCGCCGTACTGCCCGTGCCGCTGCTCGTGGGCGCGTTCCGGTGGCTGGACCGGGTGCAGCCGGGACCCTGGCGGAACGTGCTGTTCGCCTTCGCCTGGGGCGCCTGCGCAGCCGCGCTGATAGCCATCGTCGCCAACAGCTTCGCGACGCGATGGATAGCGACGGCGACCGCCGACCCGAGCGGCGCGGACACGCTCGGGGCGACCTTGATAGCGCCGGTCGTCGAGGAGTCGGCGAAGGCGGCGGCCGTCCTCCTCGTCTTCCTCTTCCGCAGGCGGGACTTCACCGGGATCGTCGACGGGGTGGTGATAGCCGGGGTCACCGCCACCGGGTTCGCGTTCACCGAGAACATCCTCTACCTCGGCACGGCCTTCGGGACCGACCAGCTGACCGGGGACAGCGGGATCGCCTCCGTCACCGCCGCGACGTTCTTCGTGCGCATCGTGCTCTCCCCGTTCGCGCACCCGCTCTTCACCGTCCTTACCGGCATCGGCTTCGGCATCGCCGCGCTCTCCGGGGAACGGCAGCGGGCGCGGCGCGTGCTGGTGCCGGTCGCCGGGCTGCTGCTCGCGATGGGCATGCACGCGTTCTGGAACGGGTCGTCCACGTTCGGGCAGTACGGGTTCTTCGCCGTGTACGGCATGTTCATGGTGCCGGCGTTCGGGCTGCTGACCTGGCTGGCCGTCTGGACCCGGCAGCGGGAGCTGCGGACCGTGCGGGAGGAGCTGCCGGCGTACGTCTACGCGGGGTGGCTGGGGACGGCCGAGCCGTTCGTGCTCGGGTCGATGCGGGCGCGGCAGATGGCCCGGGAGTACGCCGCGTACCACTTCGGGAAGGCGGCGGGGCGGGCGGTCACCGAGTACGAGGGGTACGCGACGACGCTGGCGCTGCTGCGGCGCCGGGGGCAGCGGGGGCGGGCCGGGGCCGACTTCGTGGTGCGGGAGCGGGAGCTGCTGACGGAGCTGTGGAGCCGACGGGAGCTGGTGCGGCCGGCCCTGGAGTACGCGGCCCGGACGGGCGCGCCGGGGCACGCCCCTTACGGGTCGGCGGTGCCGTATCCGGCCTACACGGCCTATCCGGCCTACAACCCGTACCGGAGTTAGCGCTTCGGGCTGCGGGGGATTTCGGCACCGCCGAGATGCGCCGCGGAGGCCGGGCGCCGGTGCGGCGGAAAAGAACGAAAGGCGGCAGCCGTCAGGCGGAGGCCGTCGTGAGCTGGGCCAGTTCCCGGTCCGTCAGTGTCAGGTCCGCCACGCCCAGCAGGGGCGGGAGCTGGTCGAGGGTGCGGGCCGAGGCGATCGGGGCCGTGATGGTGGGCTGGGCCGCCAGCCAGGCAAGGGCGACCGTGGGGATCGGGGCCTCGTGGGCCGCGGCGATCTCGTCCAGGGCCGCAAGGACCTTCTGGCCGCGCTCCGACTCCGCGTACTGGGCGGCGCGGCCCGCTCGCGCGCTGTCGACGGTCGTACCGGGGCGGTACTTGCCGGTGAGGAAACCGGCGGCCAGCGAGAAGTAGGGGATGGCCGCGAGGCCGGTGCGGGAGGCCAGGTCCTGGAGCGGGCCCTCGTAGGTGTCGCGGGAGACCAGGTTGTAGTGGGGCTGGACGGCGACGTACCGGGCGAGGCCCTCGCGGTCGGAGAGGTCCAGGGACTCCTGGAGCCGCTCCGGCGTGATGTTGGACGCGGCGACGTGCCGCACCTTGCCCGCCCGCACCAGCTCGTCCAGCGCGCCGATGATCTCCTCGACCGGGACCTCGGGCTGGTCGAAGTGCGTGTAGTACAGGTCGATGTGGTCGGTGCCGAGACGGCGCAGGGAGGCGTCGGCGGCGGCCTTGATGTTGGCGGCGGACAGGCCGGGATACTCGGGGTGCTGGCTGACCTTGGTCGCGATGACGACGTCGTCGCGGTTGCCGCGCGCCTTGACCCACTTGCCGATGATCGTCTCGGACTCGCCGCCCTTGTTGCCCTCGATCCACGCCGTGTACGAGTCGGCTGTGTCGACGAAGTTGCCGCCCGCGGCGGCGTACGCGTCGAGGACGGCGAAGGAGGTGGCCTCGTCGGCGGTCCAGCCGAAGACGTTGCCGCCGAGGGCGAGCGGGAAGACCTCGAGGTCGGAAGAGCCGAGTTTGCGAAGAGCAGTCATGCTCCACTTCAACACGGGCCGCCTGGTGACCCATCCCGTGTTTTACGAAGGTCTCGTAAAAGCGGAAGCCACGGCTCGGCACACCGGCGGCCCTGACGCCGGGGGGTTGCCGTCAGGGCCGCCGGGGGCCGGTGGGCGCGGTCCGAATCCGCGTCCGGTCAGTCTGAGATCCGGTCGGTCCCAGATCAGATCGGTCTCAGATCAGATCGGTCTCAGGTCAGTCGGGCCAGGTCGGGTCAGGGGTTGAGGCCCTTGCCGCGCAGCCAGGTCATCGGGTCGATGGCGGTGGCCTGCCCGTTCGGGTGGACCTCCAGGTGGAGGTGCGGGCCCGTCACGTTGCCGGTGGCGCCGACGCGGCCGATGACGTCGCCGGTGGCGACCTTCTGGCCGACCTTGACGCCGATCGAGGACTGGTGGCAGAACCACAGCTCGGTGCCGTCGTCGAGGGTGATGATCGTGCGGTAGCCGTAGGAGCCGGCCCAGCCCGCCTCGGTGACCGTGCCGCTGTGCACGGCCTTGATCAGCGTGCCGGTGGGCGCGGCGAAGTCGAGGCCGGTGTGGTAGCCGGAGGCCCACATCGAGCCGGCCTGGCCGAACGTGCCGGTGATCGTGTACGAGACGACGGGCAGCGTGTACTGCTTGGCCAGCTCGGCGAGGCGGGCCTGCTCGGCCTTCTCCTTCGCGGAGGCCTCGGCCTTCTGCTTGGCGTCGGCGGCCTGGGTCGCGGCGGCCTTCTCCGCCCTGGCCTCGGCGTCCGCGACCGCCTTGTCGGCGGCGGCGACGGCCTTGGCGCTGGCCTTGGTGTCGAGCTGGCTCTGCTGCTGCGCGGCCTGCGCGATGATCCGGCTGCGCAGCGCCTCGCCGGCGTCGGACGACGAGGAGTCCGCGTCGGTGGCGGTCGTCGTGGTGACGCTGCTGAGCGCGGTCTGGGTGGCCTGGTGGCCGCTGCCCTCGCCGAGCAGGGCGTCGACGGAGGAGGGCAGGTCGGGCAGCGAGATGGAGACCGGCGGCTTGCCGGTGTTGGCGCTGGCCATGCCGCCCGCACCGACGGCGGCGATCACGCCGACGCCGAGAACCGTGGAGCTGCGGGCGAGCCCGCCGCCCTTCTGCTTGGCGACCCGGTGCCGGCCGCGTACCGCGGAGAGGGACTCCTCGGTGGGGTTCCACTCCTCGAACGGGCCCTCGTCGGTGCGGTAGCCGCCGTAGCCGAAGGTCTCGGGCTGACGCTGGCTGGGCACGAACGGGGCTGTAGGAGCAGGCGGGTTGGACGCCACGCGGGCGCACTCCTTTCCTTCCGCTGCCTACCGGGTTAGCTGACGGGTTCGGAGCGGGAAGGTCTCCTACGCGCGTATACCGGCCGTTTCCTACCCGGCGGTAGCCGTGCGATTCACCCCATGGTGGTGGTTCCCCGGTTCCCTTGCGGGATTCGGCGCGTGCGCACGGAGCCGTCGCGGGTGACGGCTGGGACGACCGCGCTGCGTTATCGAACGTTAATAGACGCGGCTACCAGATTCCAAGCAGTTCGTCTTGATCATTAAGCTTTCAAAGCATGGACTTACCTGCCACGACCGGTCAAAAACGGTCGAGTCGGCGGTGCACGCTGCTCAGCTCAGGAGTCACACAGGTTTTGATGGTGACTCAGTTGTTATGCGCAGGGCGGTCGTCCGGACACCCACCGTGACCGCGCGCCGCTCAGGGCCGCCGTACGGCGAGCAGCGCCATGTCGTCCGTCAAGCCGCCGCCGGTGTGCCGGCGCACCTCGGCCGCGATCCGGTCCACCAGAGGGCCGGGGGCGGTGACGGTACGGCCGGCCAGCCGCCGCTCCGGGTCGTAGAACCGGCCGTGCGCGTCCCGCGCCTCGGAGAGGCCGTCGGTGTGCAGCAGCAGCGTGGCCCCGCTCGGGAACGCGTACTCGGCCGCCCGGTCGGGCCACGCGCCCAGCCCGCCCATCCCGAGCGGCAGCGCGGCCTCCGGTGCCCGCAGCGGGCGCACCTCGCCGTCGCCGAGCAGCAGCAGGGGCGGCGGATGACCGCGGTTGACGAGCCGGAGCGTGCCGTCGCCGTGCGGGAGTTCGGCGAGTACGGCGGTGGCGAACCCCTCGTCGGCGACGATCCCGCCGCGCCGCACGCCCTCGCGCACCAGCGCCCGCTCCAGCCGTCCGGCGACCGCCTCCAGCGTGGCCTCCTGCTCGGCGGCCTCCCGGAACGCGCCGATGAGCACGGCGACGGCGGCGACCGCGCCGGTCCCCTTGCCGCGCACGTCGCCGACGACCAGCCGCACGCCGTACGGGGTGTCCTGGACGGCATACAGGTCGCCGCCGATGAGGGTGCCCTCCTGGGCCGCCTGGTAGCGGGCGGCGATCTCGAAGCCGCCGATCCGCTCGGCGGGCTCGGGCAGCACGGCGCGCTGGGCGGCCTCGGCGACCTCGCGGGCGGAGGCGAGGCGCTGGTCGCCGATCCGGACGATCCGGTTGATGCCGGCGGCGAGGACGGCGACGGTCGCCACCGTGACGATCTCGGTGACAGCGTCGGCGTCCGGGACAACAGAGGACCGCGCGTGCACGGCGTACGTGGCGAGCAGCGCGGCCAGACCCGTGAGGAGGGTGGTGCGCAGGGAGGCGAGCGGCGCGGCGATCAACGGGGCGGCCGTGAAGAAGGGGACCGCGGTGAAGGCCGCGGGGGTGAGGACGTCGTAGCAGACACCCGTGCAGATCAGCAGCGCGGGCAGGATGCGGGCGAGGGTGCGGGCGGACACCGGGCCGCGCCGCTCCGCCTCTCCACGGCCCACCACACGACCCCCCTGATGCACCACGTGTCCGACGTGCTCGACGCGCTCGACATGCCTGACGTATTCGATGGGTTCGATGCCTGTCCGTCCAGGTTTGCGGCTGTGGGCGGGTGAAGCGACTGGTGTGGGCCGGGCGGATGAGTACGGGCGGGTGGGGAGAGGCACCTGCACCCGGATATGACTCAGGGCCGGAATCCTCGAATCGGATTCCGGCCCTGGGTTTCAGTAGCGGGGACAGGATTTGAACCTGCGACCTCTGGGTTATGAGCCCAGCGAGCTACCGAGCTGCTCCACCCCGCGTCGGTGAAACCAGCATACGCCATCGGAAGAGGTGAAGTCACACGGGTTACTTCCGGTGGACGCCACGGGTCAGCTCAGGTCAGATCAGGTCCGCTCAGGTCAGGTCCGCTCAGGTCAGCAGATGCCCGTTGGGCGCCTTCGCCTCTCCCTCGTACTCCCCGAGCACCAGCACCGCCACCCCGGCCTCCCGCAGCGCCCCCGTCCCGTCGGCCGCCGTCACGAACGTGTCCGGCTCACGCCATGCCGTCACCACGCGTCGTACCCCGGCCCGGAGGATCAGTTCGGCGCAGGGGTGCGGGCGGGAGGCGCGGTGGGTGCAGGGTTCCAGGCTGGTGTAGACCGTGGCCGCGGCCAGCCGGGGGTCGTCCGCGGGGATCTTGGCCAGGGCCGCCTCCTCCGCGTGGACCACGGGGTCGCCGGCCTCCCGGGAGTGGCCGCGGGCCAGTTCCGTGCCGTCGGCCGCGACGACCACCGCGCCCACGCTGAACGCGGTCCGGGAGGGCGGGCACTGGGCCGCCAGTTCGCAGGCGAGCCGCAGCCAGTGCCGGTCCGCGGCGGACGCCGACCCGCCGGTGCCGGGTGCCGTGGGCTCGTAGCGCATGAGGACGACGTCCTCGATCCGGCGGGTCTCCAGGAGCCGCAGCCGCCCGCCCTGGTACCCGCCGGGACCGAACAGCCGCGGCGCCTTCGGGTCGCCGACGAAGAGGGGGGCCAGGACCAGCTGGAGCTCGTCGGCCAGACCCTGCTGGAGGAGCTGGGTGTGGACGGTGCCGCCGCCCTCGACCATCAGCCGCCGTACGCCCCGCACGTCGTGCAGGTGTTCCAGGAGCAGCCGCCAGTCGAGGTCGGCGCCGAGGGAGACGACGTCGGCGGCGATCCCGAGGGCGCGGGCCCGCTGCGCGCCCTCGTCCGTCGTGTACACGATCTTCTCGCCGCCGGTGTGCCAGAACCTCGCGTCCGGGTCGAGGTCGCCGGTGGCGGTCACCGTGACCTTGAGGGGGTACTCGGGCCGGCCGGCCGCGGTCCGGGCCGCGCGCCGCTCCGGGGAGTTGACCAGGAGCCGCGGGTTGTCCGCGCGGATGGTGCCGGCGCCGATCAGGATGGCGTCGACGGAGGCCCGTACCTCGTCGACGCGGTCGAAGTCGGCGGGAGAGGAGAGCAGCAGCCGGTCGGGGCCGGTGTCGTCGAGGAAGCCGTCGAGGGACACGGCGGCGGACAGCAGGACGTGGGGGTACGGCATCGGACGCGCTCACTCTCGACTGCCCTGACACGGACGCTTGGTTAAAGTTTGAAACAAACCTACACTGGTGCCATGACGACTCGCTGGCTCACTCCGAAGGAGCAGCGCGCCTGGCGCGCCTACATGGCGGCGACGCACCTCCTGGAGGACGCGATCGACCGGCAGCTCCAGCAGGACGCCGGCATGCCCCACCTGTACTACGGCATCCTGGCCAACCTCTCCGAGGCGCCGGAGCGCAAGCTGCGCATGACCGATCTCGCCGAGAAGTCGAAGATCACCCGGAGCCGGCTGACGTACGCGGTGACCCGGCTGGAGAAGGACGGGCTGATCCGGCGCGAGGACTGCCAGTGGGACAAGCGGAGCAGCTTCGCCATCCTGACGGACGAGGGCATGGCGGTGCTGGAGCGCACGGCGCCTGGCCATGTGGAGACGGTACGGGCGGCGGTCTTCGACCATCTCTCCGCCGAGCAGGTGGATCAGCTGGAGGAGATCAGTTCCGTGATCGCGCGGGCGCTGGAGGGCGACGAGTCGACCCCGCGGCCGACGCCGGACGAGCTGCCGTGGCGGCGCCGGTCGTCCCCCTGTTCGGGCTCCTGACCCCGGCCCCCAAGCCGTCCCGGCTCCCGCCCCCTGATCGTGAACCCGTTTTCCCGAAACCGTTCGGAAATCTGTTGCTTCAAATTTAAAACATGGGGTAGGGTTCCAGCCGTGGATCTGCTTCAAATCTGAAGCAGGCACCCGCGACGTCCCACTGGAGAACCCGATGACCGACTTCCCCGCCGCCACCCAGCGCGCCCGCGTCCGGGTCCCGCTGCGCTTCAACGACGGCTACGGCGTCGACGCCGAAATCGTCACGTTCCATGGCCTGACTGACGGCCAGGAGCACGTCGCCGTCGTCCTGGGCGAGCCCGCCCCCGGCGCCCTCCCGCTGGTGCGCCTGCACTCCGAGTGCCTGACCGGCGACGTCTTCGGCTCGGCCCGCTGCGACTGCGGCCCCCAGCTGCGCGAGGCCGTCGAGCGCATCGCCGAGCGCGGCGGCGTCCTGCTCTACCTGCGCCAGGAGGGCCGCGGCATCGGCCTCTACAACAAGCTGGACGCCTACGCCCTCCAGGACCAGGGCCTCGACACCTACGAGGCGAACGCCGCCCTCGGCCTGCCCGAGGACGGCCGCGACTACACCGCCGCCGCCCAGATGCTGGCCGCCCTCGGCATCACCGAACTGGACCTGCTCTCCAACAACCCCGACAAGGCGGAGCAGTTGCGCGGCCTCGGCGTCACCGTCCGCGACCGCGTCCCGAC
The DNA here is from genome assembly GCF_040652195.1 of Streptomyces sp. NPDC048278. Lineage (NCBI taxonomy): Bacteria > Bacillati > Actinomycetota > Actinomycetes > Kitasatosporales > Streptomycetaceae > Streptomyces > Streptomyces sp. NPDC048278. Next base: position 536,136 of record NZ_JBEZLP010000002.1, on the reverse strand, counting down.
CGGCGTCTTCAGCACCGCGCACAACGTCCGCTACCTGCGCGCCAAGGTCCTGCACACCCAGCACACGCTGCCGCTGGCCGAGCTGACGGAGCTCAACGCGGGCTGAGCTCCGCCGCGACGGGCAACGGGTACGCCGACGAAAGGGAGCCCCCGTGGACGACCGGTTGACGCGTGTTCTCGACGACCTCCACCGGGAGCGTGCCACGTCCGTCCTGGAGATCGGCACGTCCAACGGCTACTCGGCGATCTGGTTCGCCGACGCCCTCCGCGACACCGGCGGCCACCTGACGACCGTGGACATCGACGCCGACCGGGTCACCGCGGCGCCGGCCAACCTGGAGCGGGCGGGAGTCCTGGGGTACGCGGACGTCCTGCACGGCGACGGCGCCGACATGCTGGCCGCCACCCCGGACGCCTCCCTCGACCTGGTCGTCCTCGACGCCGAACGACCGGCCTACACCGACTACTGGCCGGACCTGCGACGCGCCCTGAAGCCGTACGGCATCCTCGCCGTCGACAACGCGGTGAGCCACCGCGACCTCCCGCCGCTCCCGCCGCTCCCGCAGTGCTATGCCGCAGAGCAGATGTCAGTGCTCCCCGGTTCCCTGTCCACGGGAAGGTGGCCGGTCAGTGGGCTGCCCGGTGTGTGCTTCGACCGCGGTGGCCAGGTGGCCGGCGAGGGGTGCGGGCAGGTCGTGGCCGTTGGTGGTCTGCACGAGGGCGTCGGCGACGCGGTGGAGTTTCGTGTTGCTGTGCTGGGACGCGGCGACCAGGACCTGCCAGGACTGCGACGCGGTCAGCCGGAACGATCCCATGAGCATGCCCTGGGCCAGGTCGATCGTCGCGCGGGTCTCCATGGCCCGGTGCAGCTGTGCGTTCTCGGCCGCGAGGTCGTCGGTGGTGGGGGCGGGCGGCGACTGCTGCTGGTCGGGCTTGCGGGGCTCCGCGGTGAACAGGGGGCGGGTCTCGGTGAGGGCCATCAGGCGTTCCACTGCCGGGCTGCTGGCTCGCAGAACGAGGGTTTTCGCGTGCTCGCGGGCGCGATGGTGCACGCGCAGCAGCACGTTGAGGGCGGAGCAGTCGCAGAAATCGACGCCGGCGAGATCCAGTTCCACGCCCCCGCGGGCGTGGTCGAGCGCGTCGCTCAGCGTCTGCTGCAACTGCTGGTCGCTGTCGAGATCGAGTTCACCGCAGACCGTCACCACGAACCGGTCGCCGTTCGTGTCGACGTTCAAGGTCACCGGCGTCGGCGCCTGAGCGCGCTCGAACGCAGTACCGCACTCGGTGCAGGGCCCCTCATCTGGGGGGAGAGCCGCGTGAAGGGACATTTCAAGCTCCCGCGCATGCCGTCTTTTCGAACATTCCCAGAATCACCCCGGAACCCGTTCACGTCAACCAAAACATGAAATCTGATACGTCCTTTTGTATGCGTGAAACAGTGCGCGTACGCTGGGACCATGGACCGAGCGCCGGAACCCCATGCAGGCTGGACGTTTCTCACCAACCACTCGCGGGTGCTGGCAGCGATCTCCGAGGACCACACCACCCGGGTACGGGACATCGCGGCACGCTGCCGACTGACCGAACGCGCCGTCCAGAAGATCATCGCCGACCTCGAAGAGGGCGGTTACCTCACCCATGTCCGCGAAGGCCGCTCGAACGTCTACCGGGTGGTCCCGGACACGCTCCTGCGCCACCCCGCGGACGCACCGGCCACGGTCGCCCAGCTCCTGGCGATCCTCGACCGGCACGAGAGCACCCGCCCCCAGGCTCCGGCAGGCGGCGAACAGCCGGCTTCCTGACCCGGCGCCCCCCGGTGCGAGGCTGCGCCGGCGGGTGCGGCACAGGAGGCTGCATACCGCGGAGAACATGACGGATCCTGTCGACGGGGAGCAAGGGCTTCCCTCCCCGTGCCCCGTCCTGCCCCCGGCATGGCGGCGCTCTTCAGCCATCCCGCCCAGAGGATCCCCCTCACGGCAGGCACCGCCTCGGCGGCGGCACGGCGCCCGGGGGACGCTGTCACACGGTCGCCCCGGCGGACTGCGGCATCGTCAGAAACCCTGCGAGCCAGAGCTGAACGGATCCGCTCACGCCCACGGGCCCGAGAACGAAGCAGCGCCCGACCCGACCGAAGCCGACTCAGGCGCTGCGTAGCAGGGCAGAGGGGATGACCCCCGCCTGCAACCCGTAGGCCGTGTGGGACTCGAACCCACAACCAATGGATTAAAAGTCCACTGCTCTGCCAATTGAGCTAACGGCCCAGGCGAAGTTGCCTCCCCGAGCATAGCCGGACACAGGCGTCTCGCCGATCGGGTATCGGGGTCGTGGCCGCGTCGTGTGGCAGAAGTGGGACGGGCGTGGTCCGGTGGGTCAGAGATCGACCAGTTTGGCGGGGTCCGCCGCCCGCGCTCTGTCCGCGTTGAGGAACCAGTGACGGGCCGAGGCCTGCCACCAGATCGCGGCGAAGCCGAGGACGACGAGGACGGCGACCGGGGCGTAGTTGAAGGACTTCCAGGTGATCGGGGACACCTGCGGGAGCATGAAGAGGACGGTGATGACGACGACCCACGTCACCGAGATCACGCCGACGACCTGCGACCAGCGGCCCAGGTGCCAGGGGCCGCGCTCGAACGCGTCGCCCTTCCGCACCCGCAGCAGCGTCGGGATCACGTACGCCACGTACAGGCCGATCACGGCGATCGACGTCACGGCGGCGTAGGCCGTGGAGTTGATCAGGTAGGGCAGCCCCAGGACGAGGGCGCCGAGAGCCGCCAGCCAGACCGCCGCGACGGGGGTGCGGGTGCGCGGGCTGACCGTGTGCCAGATCCGGGAGAAGGGGAGCGCGCCGTCGCGGGAGAAGGCGTAGATCATGCGGCTGTTGGCCGTCACCGAGGCCATTCCGCAGAAGAGCTGGGCGCCGATCACGACGAGCAGGAGGAGCTTGCCGGTGGTGGCGCCGAGCGCGTCCAGGAGGATCTGCGCGGGCGGCGCGCCGGTCGGGGACGCCAGCTCCTTGTCGTACGACTGGATCGCGTACGTGAAGCCGAGGAGGAGGACGAAGCCGGCTATCCAGGACGTCCAGATCGAGCGGACGATGCCCTTCGGGCCGGCCGTCGACGCGTCGTGGGTCTCCTCGGTCATGTGCGCCGAGGCGTCGTACCCGGTGAAGGTGTACTGGGCCATCAGGAGGCCGAGGAGGACGACGTACGGGCCGCTGCTCCAGCCCGTCTTGTTCACGAACTCGGTGAAGACGAAGGACGTCGACTGGTGGTGGTCGGGGACGAAGGTCAGCGCGCCGACGATCACCAGGACGCCGAGCACGTGCCACCACACGCTGACGCTGTTCAGGATGGCGACGATCCGGACGCCGAAGGTGTTGAGGAGGCCGTGCAGGACCAGGATCCCCGCGAAGAGGAGGATCGTCCGGCCCGGGGTGACCTCGAAGCCGAACTGGAGGTTCAGGTACGCGCCGAGGAAGTACGCGGCGCCGAAGTCGATGCCCGCCGTCACCGCCACCTGGCCGAGCACGTTGAACCAGCCCGTGAACCAGGCCCAGGCCGCCGCGCTGCGCGGCGGAGCGAGGCGGTGGGCCCAGAAGTACAGGCCCGCCGAGGTCGGGTACGCGGAGCATATTTCGGCCATCGAGAGGCCGACGAAGAGGGTCATCAGGCCTACGGCCACCCAGCCCCAGGTGATCACGGCCGGGCCGCCGGTGACCATGCCGAAGAGGTAGAGGGTGAGACAGCCGGAGAGGACCGAGATGATCGTGAAGGAGACCGCGTAGTTCGAGAAGGCCGACATACGGCGGGCCAGGACCTGGGTGTAGCCGAGCTGGGCCAGCCGTTCCTCGTCGGAGGGTGCGTCCGAAGGTGCGTCGGAGAGCGGCGTGCCTGCCGCGTCATCTGTCATGCCCCCAGCGATTCCCTCGCCGGGGGCGTGACATGCATCACAAGTTGGCTAGAAAAGCGCCTTGTAGCCCTGCCAGCCGGTCGCGATCTTCACGCGCGCCGCGAACGAACCCTTGCCCGTGCCCGTCTGCCGGTACAGGTTGCCCGCGGTGTCCCGCATCACCAGGTCGTTCCTGCCGTCCCCGGTGATGTCGCCGACGCCCACGACCGCGTTGTAGGAGGCGTTCCAGTGCGCGGCGACCTTCACCCGCTCCTTCACCTGGCCCGTCCCGGTGCCGTCGTAGCGCCACAGCGTCCCGGCCTTGTCCACCGCCAGCACGTCCCCGAAACCGTCGCCGTTCAGGTCGCCGGCGCCGACGATCTTCGTGTACGCCGACCAGGTACGGATCTTGACCCCGGCCTTCAGCTTGCCGTTGCCGGCGTCCGCGAACAGGTAGACGTCCCCGGTGGACGCCTTGCGGGCCAGCAGGTCGGTCCGGCCGTCGCCGGTGAGGTCGCCGGGGGCGGTGAGCACGTTGTACGCGTTCCAGCCGGTGCCGAGGGAGACGTGCTTGTCGGACGGCTTGTACGAGCCCCCGCACTTGCCGTTGTACCGGCGCAGCTCCCCGTTCGGCATCCGCACCAGCATCTCGGCGCACCGGTCGTCGGTCATGTCGCCGAAGGGCACGGCGACCGTGCCCGCCGACCAGCCGAAGGCCGCCCAGTTCCCGCTGAACTTGCCGTTGCCGGTGGTGGAGTGCAGCGTGAGGCCGCCGGAGGAGCTGAGGGTGGCCAGGTCGCCGTAGCTGTACCCGCTCTGGTCGTGGAAGCCCTGCGTGCCGCCGGTGTAGCCGAACTTCCCGCTCGTCGTGTACGTGCCCGAGCCCTCGACGGCGGTGGCGGTCAGCGTCCAGGTCTTCGGACCGTTGAGCGGGTAGCCGCCCGAGTCGTTGGTCCCGTCCCAGTCGAGGTCGATCGAGGCTCCGCTGCCCTTGATGGTGCGGTCGGCGTGTCCGTGGCTGTCCTTCACCGTGAAGGTCCAGTTCGCGGGCTTGCTGAGCTGCCAGAGGCTGTCCCAGGTGGTGCTGCCCGAGACGCCTTCCATGGCGTTCTCGTCCGAGTCGTCGACGTCCGACTCGATCCCGGTCAGGGACTGCGTCGGCACCCCGCTCGGCACGATCCGGATCACGTGGTCCGGGCCGACGTAGGCGATGTCGCCGCCGAACTTGTCCACGGACCAGGTCAGCCGCCGCTGGTCGGCGGTCTGTCCGGCGGGCAGGTCGGCGATCGCGCGGGCCGTGGCCGCCGTCCCGGTGTGGAAGTCCGTCAGCATCAGCTTGCCGGCGGTCCGGTCGTGCTGGACGAGGTAGCCGTCGCCGACGAGCACCGGGCCGGAGGGCACCTTGATGTTCTTCTTCGCCGTACGGTCGTACACGCCCGCGACCCCCGTCGGACCGCAGTTCCAGTAGATCCAGCGGCCGACGACCTGGAGCTCCTTGACCGTGCAGGGCGCGCCGGTGGAGACGGTCGCGACCGTCTTCTTCGCCTCCAGGTCGTATCCGGTGACGACGCCGTTGCCGGTGCCCGGCGCCCACAGCGTCGAACCCCACACGGAGGCGGCGGTGATGGACCGGGTCAGCCGGACGTCCTCGTAGCGGTACGGGTTCACGGCGTCGACGTACTGCTTGCCGGTGGAGGACGCCTGGTAGATGTAATAGCGGCCGGTGGCGTCGACGAAACGGCCGCCGGTGACCGTCGGCTCGGGACCACCGTCCATCGTGTCGTCGGTCAGGTAGACCTGGGCCGTCTGCTTGCCGGTGCCGTCGTCCATGAAGTCGCCGACCCAGGTGTTGCCGAAGGTACGCATCGGCACGCAGCCCTGCGGACCCGCGTCGCACGGCACCCGCTGGACATGGCTGCCGACCGCGAGCGTGTCGGCGAACCCGCGGTCCGTCTTCTCCAGCACCGTGGAGCCGTCGGCCGAGATCTTCCGGCCGATCACCCACTGGTAGCCGCTCGGCGTGTTCTCCACGCTCGTCAGGAAGCCGCCCGCGTAGTCGATGCCCCAGACGCCGTCCGTCGTGATCGGCGTCGGGGTGGTGTCCGCGGCGGCCGTGCCCGCGGTGGTCAGCGAACCGGCGCCAAGGGCGGCCAGGCTGACAAGAGTGAGTGCGATCCGGGCATGCCGGCTCAAGGAACCCCCCAGGAAGTCAAAAAGTCAAAGGATGTTAACAACCGGCACACAGACATCAATAGTGAATTGACCGTGAACAGAAGTCCGTTGGCGGGGGGTCCGGGAACGCGGAAGGGCCCGTACGACAGGTCGTCGTACGGGCCCTTCCTCAGCTCAGCTCACTCGGTGTCAGCCGTTGCGCTTCCAGCGCGGCTTGTCGTCGCGGCGCCCGAAGGAGCCGGAGGACGAGCCACGGTGGTCGTCACGACGGCCGAACGGGCGGTCGTGGCCGCTGTGGCCGCCGCTGCGGAAGCCCGGGCGGTCGTCGCGGCGGTCGCGGTTGAACGGGCGGTCGCTGCCACGGTGACCGGCGGGACGGTCGTCCCGGCGGAAACCGCCGCGGTCGTCGCGACGCTCGAAGGAACGGCCGCCACGGTCGTCGCGGTCACGGTCGAAGGAACGGCCACCACGGTCGTCACGGCGCTCGAAGGAACGGCCGCCGCCGGCGCCGCGGTCGTCACGACGCTCGTCGCGGCGGAAGCCACCACGGTCGTCCCGGCGGTCACGGTTGAACGGACGGTCGGTGCGGTCCCGGTCGCGGTCGAAGGAACGGCCACCACGGTCGCCGCCACGGTCGTCGCGGTCGAACGGACGGCGGTCGTCACGGCGTTCGAAACCGCGCTCGCGGTTTTCGCGGCGCTCGAAGGGACGGCCACCGCGGTCGTCACGACGGTCGTCACGGCGCTCGAAGCCACGGTCACGGTCGCGGTTGAACGGGCGGTCGCCGCGGTCCCGGTCACGGTCGAAGGAACGCTTCTCGAAGCCACGCTCCCGGTTGTCCCGGCGCTCGGTCTCCCGCGCCGCAGGAACCGTCGGCTCGGCCGCCACGACGGCCTCCTCGGCCACCGCGGCCTCGGCCTGGACCTGCGCCTCGGCCACCGCGGTCTCCGGGTCCTCGCCGCGCTCACGGGCGACCCGGGCGACCAGGCGGTCGGCCTCCTCGCGCAGTTCGGCGGCCCGGCGCTGCGCCCGCTCCAGCTCCTTGGTGAGCTGGGCGACCTCGCGCTCGGCCTGCTGCGCCGCGTTGGCCGCGGACTCGGACTGGACCTCGGTCATCGAACGGGCGCCGGTGATCTCGGCGACCTCGGGCTCGAAGGCCGTACCGGAGTTGATGATGTGACGCCCGGCGTCGACGCCCGCGTCCTCCATGAGACGGAAGATCTGGCGGCGCTGGTGCGGCAGCGAGAGCGAGACGACCGTGCCGGTGCGGCCCGCGCGGGCGGTGCGGCCGGCCCGGTGCAGGTAGTCCTTGTGGTCGCCGGCCGGGTCGACGTTCAGCACGAGGTCGATGCCGTCGACGTGGATGCCGCGGGCGGCGACGTCGGTGGCGACGAGGACGTTGACGTAACCGTCCTTGAAGTCGGCGAGGGTCCGGGTCCGGGCGCCCTGGGTCATGCCGCCGTGCAGCGCGTCGGCCTTCACCCCGGCGTCGCGCAGCTGCTCGGCGACGCGGTCGGCGCCCAGCTGGGTGCGGACGAAGATGATCGTGCGGCCCTTGCGGGAGGCGATGGCCGCGGTGACCGGCGCCTTGTCCTTGGGCTTCACGATGAGGATGTGGTGGGACATGGTCGTCACCGCGCCCTGGGCGGCGTCGACCTCGTGCGAGACCGGGTCGACCAGGTAGCGCTTGACCAGGGTGGAGATCTCGTTCTCCATGGTCGCGGAGAAGAGCATGCGCTGGCCGCCGGCCGGGACCTGGTCGAGCAGCTCGGTGACCTCGGGCAGGAAGCCCAGGTCGGACATCTGGTCGGCCTCGTCGAGGACCGCGATCTGCACGTCCTCCAGGGAGCAGGCGCCGCGGTTGATGATGTCGCGCAGGCGGCCCGGGGTGGCGACGAGGATGTCGACACCGCGCTCCAGGGCGTAGATCTGGTTGCCCATGGACGTACCGCCGCAGACGACCTTCATCTTCAGGCCGACGACGTCGCCGTAGGGCTGGAGGGCGTCCGCGACCTGCATCGCCAGCTCACGGGTGGGGGTGAGGATGACGGCGCGCGGGCGCTTCTTCTCGGTACGGCCGCCGGCCAGCGTGGCCAGGGTGGGCAGACCGAAGGAGAGGGTCTTGCCGGAGCCGGTGCGGCCACGGCCGAGGATGTCCTTGCCGACCAGGGCGTCCGGGATGGTCGCGGCCTGGATCGGGAAGGGGGTCGTCACGCCGTTCTGCGCGAGCTTGCGCACGATGCCCTCGGGGAGGCCGAGGTCGGCGAAGGTGGTCTGGGGGGTGGTGTCGGTGGTGTCAGCGGTCTCCTCGGAGACCTGGGTCACCAGCTCGTCGTCCTGGACGTTCTCGGGCACGACGATCTGATCATTACTGGACACGGACATGCGAATGCGAAACCTTCCGGAGTCTCTTCGGCACGCGCCCGTCAACTCCGTGATTCGCTCACGACCGCCTCAATGCGGTCCGCCACGGCAAGGGAGAGTACGCGCCACACGGCGCGCTCTGCGGTGGCGCCGGGCAAATGGGATCAAACGATCTACCACCATACGCACCCAACACCCACGAAGGCAAACCGAGCTGCATCCTCGCAGCTCACAGCAGCTTCACCACAACCCTGTCGACGCTCACGCCAGTCCACCGACGCACAGATCACGTACACCGGATCAGACAGACCGGACGCGTAGCCCTACGAGCCCCTCAACACCCGGCCGCCCGGAACTCTTCCCCGCCGCAACGGCGCTCGGCCCCCGCTCACGCCGGTGTCCCCGCAGCCGGTGCCGGCTCCCGCTGGACCAGCTGCGTCCCCGTGTCCTCGTGGGCCGACGAGGACGGCTCGGCCGACGGCGGATCGGTCGCCGGAGGCGGTGGCGTGGGGGAGTCCGGTGGCGGGGTGGGCGAGGCGGCCGGGGGCGCGGGCGTCGTCGGGGCCCCCGTCGGCCCGGCCGGCACCCCCGGCGGCACGCTCCCGCCCGGCTTCACCGGCACCGCCGACACCGCGCTCGACCCCTTCGTCGGCTTGGCGGACGCCGACGCCGACTCCCCCGGCTTCGCCTTCTCCCCGTGCCCGCGCTTCCCGTCGGCCACGGCACCGCCGTACCCCGCATCGCCCTCACCGGACACCCCGGACCCGCCGCCGGCCGCCTCGCCGTCCCGGTGCCCCGCGGAGTGCGACGGCTTCGCCCTGCCCGCGTCGTCCCCCACGCTCACGCAGCCGGCGGCGACCGCGACCGCCATCACCGTGACGGCCAGACGGACGGGTACGTACAAGGGGCGCACGGCGGCCACCTCCGGGACGGAGAAAGGAGTCAACCTGCCCAACTCCCGCCGCCCACAAGAGGACACGCACCGGACACGGCACCCGTCAGCCGTACCCCAGCGCGTGCAGGCGGGCGTCGTCGATGCCGAAGTGGTGGGCGATCTCGTGCACCACCGTCACCTCGGTCTCCGCGACGACCTCCTCGCGCGACGCGCACATCCGCAGCGTCGGCCCGCGGTAGACGGTGATCCGGTCCGGCAGCACGCCCGCGTACCACTCCCCGCGGTCGGTGAGCGGAGTCCCCTCGTAGAGCCCGAGCAGCTCGGGGTCCGACGGATCGTCCGGCTCGTCCTCGACGAACACCGCCACGTTGTCCATCAGCCGGGTCAGCTCCGGCGGGATCCGGTCGAGCGCCTCGGCGACCAGTTCCTCGAACTCCTCGCGCGTCATCTCCAGCACAGGCCCATTGTCCGGTACGGAACGCCCGTACGAGAGCCGTGAGCCCCCGGACATGCACGCCACGGGCCCCGCATACCGGCGCCCAAGCCTGGGCATACGGCACCAATGGCCCGCGTCCGCACCCGAACCCGAGCCCGGTCCCCGGTCCGGGCCGAGCCCCCGGCCCGAGCCAGGGCCGAGCCCCGAACCGGAACCCGCGCCCCCCTGCCCGTCCTGGAACTGGCCCCCGAGGCGCACCGCCCGCCCGTCTGGAGCCGCGTCCTCGGCCTGGCCGCCGTCGTCCTCGTCGGCGCCTGGCTCGGCCTGCTGATCGTCGGGAACGTCCGAGCCCAGGTCGGTCCGATGGACACGACGATGACGCTGCGCCCGTCCCTCACCGGCGGCACGAAGATCAACGTCTCCCCGCTGGGCGCCCTCTACCTGGACACCCACGCCGGCCCCGTCCGCCTCGACGTCAACGTCGACCAGCTCGACCCGGTCCGCGCCCAGGCGCTGGTGGACCACCCCGAGCGCCTCTCCGGACTCCAGGACGAGGTCGCCCACGACGTCGAGCACGGCACCCTCGACCTGGCCGTACGCTCCTGCGTGGCCGTCGTCGCCGGCGCCACCGCCCTCGGCCTCGCCGTCTACCGCCGCCCGCGCCGCGCCCTGACCGCCGGCGGCCTCGCCCTCGCCCTGCTGGCCTCGTCCGGCGCGACCGCGTTCGCCACCTGGAACCCCGAGTCGGTCCTGGAGCCGAGGTTCTCCGGCCTGCTCTCCTCCGCTCCGGCCCTGGTCGGCAACGCACGCAGCATCGTCACCGAATTCGACGTCTACCAGAAGGAACTGGCCCGCCTGGTCACGAACGTGACGAAGCTCTACGACGTCACGTCCACGCTCCCCGCCTACTCCCCGGACCCGGCCACCCTCCGCGTCCTGCACGTCTCCGACATCCACCTGAACCCGGCGAGCTGGAAGATCATCGCCTCGCTGGTGGAGCAGTACAAGGTGAACGTGATCGTCGACTCCGGCGACACCATGGACCACGGCACCGCGGCCGAGAACGGCTTCCTGGACCCCGTCGCCGACCTGGGCGTGCCGTACGTCTGGGTCCGGGGCAACCACGACTCGCGCACCACCCAGCGCTACCTCGCCCGGATGAAGAACGTGCACGTCCTGGACGACGGCCGCGCAGAGACGATCGCCGGGCTGCGCTTCGCCGGGATCGGCGACCCCCAGTTCACCCCCGACCGCTCGTCCGTCCCCGGCGGCGACGCGGCCGAGGAACTGGCCGGGGACCGCCTCGCCACGGCCCTGCGGGAGCAGCGGGCGGCGGACACCCCGGTGGACGTCGCGATCGTCCACGAGCCGTCGGCGGCCCGCATGACGGACGGCGAGGTGCCCCTGGTGCTGGCGGGCCACCTCCACCACGAGCAGACCGAGCTCCTCCCGCACGGCACCCGGCTCCGCGTGGAGGGCTCCACCGGCGGCAGCGGGCTACGGGCCGTGGAGGGCAGGTACCCGGACCCGATCGAGGCCTCGATCCTCTACTTCGACCGGGACAGCCGCCGGCTCCAGGCCTGGGACGAGATCAGACTCGGCGGCCTGGGCGAGACGACGGCCGAGGTCAGCCGTCACCTCCCGGCGGACAACCAACCGGGCGCGACCCCGTCCCCCTCACGGAGCCCGTCACCCCCAGGTGGCACCACCAGCACACGCTCGCCCGCGGCGCCGTAAACCGTTTTGGCGATACTCCCCGCCATCCCATATGCTTCTCACGTCCCCGACGCGCTGACGAAGCGCCCAGGCGGGCCGATAGCCCTCATCGTCTAGCGGCCTAGGACGCCGCCCTTTCAAGGCGGTAGCACGGGTTCGAATCCCGTTGGGGGCACGCAAGATCGTGTGCAACACTGTTGCACGCACAGCTTGGTCCTGTGGAGCAGTTTGGAGTGCTCGCCACCCTGTCAAGGTGGAGGCCGCGGGTTCAAATCCCGTCAGGACCGCTGGGGTTTCACGTGAAACCTCGTGGCTGGGTAGCTCAGTTGGTACGAGCGATCGCCTGAAAAGCGATAGGTCGCCGGTTCGACCCCGGCCCCAGCCACAACAGACAGCCCCTCCGGGATTCCGGAGGGGCTGTTCTCATGCGTGGCCTCTGATGCGGGGTCTCTCATGCCCCGGCGGCCCCGTCCCGCGAGCTCGTGGACTCTCTCGATCTCCGACCAGGCCACCCGCCGCCGCCCGGTCATCCTCCGGGTACGCAGGCCCTGGGCGTCGATGCGGGTGACCCCCGTCCGCATACCGGCCAGTACCACGAACAGCACGGTCGGTATGAGTCCCAGCACCAGCCACAGGGGCACGGCCGCTCCGATCCGGTGCGCGGCGAGGTCCCGGCCGGCATCCACCGTCACGGCCCCCGCCCACGCCGCCGTCAGCAGCGCGCACCCCTGAGTACGACCTCTTACCCGCCACGGCCTGAATCTCCTTGGCGTCGTGACCCGCCGCCGCTAGGTTCTGGCGGGTCAACACGTCACCAGGGTGGGGAAGATGAGCCGGGATCAGGACATACAGCTGGAGAAGGACCGGGCCCGCTACGGCCTCCTCGCCGTCGTGGTCAGCAACCTCGCGATCGCCGGGGTCGCGGTCTTCGGCGTCTGGCGGCTCAACGGCAACGAGTCCGTGATCATCGGCGTCCTCACCGCCGCGTTCACGGCGGTGAGCAGCATGACCACGGCGTACCTGGGCATCAAGGCCGTCTCGAACACGGCCAAGTCCATGGCAGCGGCCTCCGCGGCACCTCCCGCAGCACCTCCCGCCGAAACCCCCACCACCCCGGCCCAGCGCACCCCATAGGGACACGGCCGACAGCGCCCCGTAAGGGACGCGGGGAACTGCGCGAGCACCCCCCGCCCATCCGCACCCGAAACACCGCACCCACGACGACACCCCGGCCAAACCGCCGGAGGCAAAAGCGTTCGCCAGGAATTTCTCCGAGGTGAGATCCTGGACCGCGTATGTCTACGCATCCCGCCCCCGCCCTGGGCCCCCTCGCCCCTCGCCTGACCGAGCTCTCACTGCGCGACGCGCACCGGCTCGGGCGCAGGCTGGAAGGCGCGCGCAAGATCCGTAAACCGGAGGCCCGGGCCGCCGTCCTCGCCGAGATCGAGGCGGAGGTGGCCAGGGCCGAGGAGCGGATGGCCGGCCGGCGCGCCGTCGTGCCCGCCGTCTCGTACCCCGAGCAGCTGCCCGTCAGCCAGAAGAAGGACGAGATCGCGGAGGCGATACGCGACCACCAGGTCGTGATCGTCGCCGGTGAGACCGGCTCCGGGAAGACCACGCAGATCCCCAAGATCTGTCTGGAGCTCGGACGCGGCGTGCGCGGCATGATCGGGCACACCCAGCCCCGCCGGATCGCCGCCCGTACCGTTGCCGAGCGGGTCGCCGAGGAGCTGCGGACGCCGCTGGGGGAGGCCGTCGGCTGGAAGGTCCGCTTCACCGACCAGGTGAACCCCGACGCCACCTTCGTCAAGCTGATGACGGACGGCATCCTGCTCGCCGAGATCCAGACCGACCGCGAGCTGCGCGCCTACGACACGATCATCATCGACGAGGCCCACGAGCGGTCCCTCAACATCGACTTCCTGCTCGGTTACCTGGCCCAGCTGCTGCCGCGCCGGCCCGACCTCAAGGTCGTCATCACCTCCGCCACCATCGACCCCGAGCGGTTCTCCCGGCACTTCGGGGACGCTCCGATCGTCGAGGTGAGCGGCCGGACGTACCCCGTGGAGGTGCGCTACCGGCCGCTCCTGGAAGAGGACTCCGAGGACGCCGACCGCGACCAGATCACCGCCATCTGCGACGCCGTGGAGGAACTCCAGGGCGAGGGCAAGGGCGACATCCTCGTCTTCCTCTCCGGCGAGCGCGAGATCCGGGACACCGCGGACGCGCTGGAGAAGAAGCAGTACCGGTTCACCGAGGTCCTGCCGCTGTACGCCCGGCTCTCGCACGCCGAGCAGCACCGCGTCTTCCAGCCGCACACCGGCCGCAGGATCGTGCTGGCGACCAACGTCGCCGAGACCTCGCTGACCGTGCCCGGCATCAAGTACGTCATCGACCCCGGATTCGCCCGGATCAGCCGCTACAGCCACCGCACCAAGGTGCAGCGGCTGCCCATCGAGGCGATCTCGCAGGCCAGCGCGAACCAGCGCAAGGGCCGCTGCGGCCGTACCTCGGACGGCATCTGCATCCGCCTGTACGACGAGGAGGACTTCCTCGCCCGCCCGGAGTTCACCGACGCCGAGATGCTGCGGACCAACCTCGCCTCCGTCATCCTCCAGATGACCGCGGCCGGCCTCGGCGACATCGAGAAGTTCCCCTTCATCGACCCGCCGGACCACCGCAACATCCGGGACGGTGTGCAGCTGCTCCAGGAGCTGGGCGCCCTGAACCCGGACGAGAAGGACGCCCGCAAGCGGCTCACCGACAGCGGTCGCAAGCTCGCCCAGCTGCCCGTCGACCCGCGCCTGGCCCGCATGGTCCTGGAGGCCGACAAGAACGGCTGTGTCCGCGAGGTCATGGTCATCGCCGCCGCGCTCTCCATCCAGGACCCGCGGGAACGCCCGGCCGACAAGCAGACCCAGGCCGACCAGCAGCACGCCCGCTTCCGCGACGAGACCAGCGACTTCCTCGCCTTCCTCAACCTGTGGAAGTACATCAGGGAGCAGCAGAAGGAGCGCGGCTCCAGCTCCTTCCGGCGGATGTGCAAGCAGGAGTACCTGAACTTCCTGCGCATCCGCGAATGGCAGGACATCTACACGCAGCTGCGCACGGTCGCCAAGCAGATGGGCATCCACCTCAACGAGGAGGACGCCCCGGGCGACCGCGTCCACGTCTCCCTGCTCGCGGGGCTCCTCTCCCACATCGGGATGAAGGACGTGAAGAACGCCGGGGGGGAGGGCGGGAAAAACACAGCGAAGAACGAGTACCTCGGCGCCCGCAGCGCGAAGTTCGCGATCTTCCCCGGCTCGGCGCTGTTCAAGAAGACGCCCCGGTTCGTGATGTCCGCCGAACTCGTCGAGACCTCGCGGCTCTGGGCCCGGGTCAACGCGAAGATCGAGCCGGAGTGGGTGGAACCCCTCGCCGAGCACCTCCTGAAGCGGACGTACAGCGAACCGCACTGGGAGAAGGACCAGGCGGCCGTGATGGCGTTCGAGAAGGTCACGCTGTACGGCGTACCGATCGTCGCCGACCGGAAGGTGAACTACGGCCGGATCGACCCCGAGGCCAGCCGTGAGCTTTTCATTCGCAACGCCCTGGTCGAGGGCGACTGGCGGACCCACCACAAGTTCTTCGCCGACAACCGCAGGCTGCTGAGCGAGGTCGAGGAGCTGGAGCACCGGGCCCGGCGCCGGGACATCGTCGTCGACGACGACACGCTCTTCGACTTCTACGACCAGCGGGTGCCCGAGCACGTCGTCTCCGGCGCCCACTTCGACTCCTGGTGGAAGCACAAGCGCCACGAGCAGCCGGAGTTCCTGGACTTCGAGCGGGAGATGCTGATCCGGGAGTCGGCGGAGGCGGTCACCAAGGCCGACTACCCGGACTCCTGGCGGCAGGGGCAGCTGAAGTTCCGGGTGACGTACCAGTTCGAGCCGGGCGCGGACGCGGACGGCGTGACCGTGCACATCCCGCTCCAGGTCCTCAACCAGGTGACGGACGAGGGCTTCGACTGGCAGATCCCGGGCCTCAGGGAAGAGGTGGTCACGGAGCTGATCCGCACCCTCCCGAAGCCGATCCGCCGCAACTACGTGCCGGCCCCGAACTTCGCGAAGCGCTTCCTGGACACGGCGGTGCCGTTGCAGGAGCCCCTCCCGGTGACCATGGCGCGTGAGCTCAAGCGCATGGTCGGGGTGCCTTTCGAGGCCGAGGACTTCGACTGGGCGAAGGTCCCGGACCACCTGAAGATCACCTTCCGGATCGTCGACGAACGGCGCCGGAAGCTGGCCGAGGACAAGGACCTGGAGACGCTGAGGCTCCGGCTGAAGCCGAAGGCCCGCCAGGCCCTCTCCCAGGCCGCCGCGGCCACCGCGGAGCGCCAGGGCGGCGAGTCCCTGGAGCGCAAGGGGCTCACGGACTGGACGATCGGCACCCTCACCCGCGTCTTCGAGACCCGCCGGGCCGGCCAGCCGGTCAAGGCGTACCCCGCCCTCGTCGACGACGGCGACACGGTCTCGGTGCGCCTCTTCGACACCGAGGAGGAGCAGGCCGAGGCGATGTGGAAGGGCATGCGGCGGCTCATCCTGCGCAACATCCCGGTGAACCCGGCGAAGTTCGCGTCGGAGAAGCTGACGAACGCCCAGAAGCTCGCGCTGTCGGCGAACCCGCACGGCACGATCCAGGCCCTGTTCGACGACTGCGCGATGGCGGCGGCGGACAAGCTGATCGCCGACTTCGGGGGTCCGGTCTGGGACGAGGAGTCGTACCGGAAGCTCTACGACAAGGTGCGCGCCGAGATCGTCGACACGACGGTCCGTACGGTCGGGCAGGTGCAGCAGGTCCTCGCCGCCTGGCAGGCCTGTGAGCGCCGCCTGAAGGGCGTACGGAGCCCCGCGCTGCTCGCGAACCTGACGGACGTCCGCAAGCAGCTGGACGCCCTCGTGAAGCCCGGCTTCGTCACCTGGGCCGGTATACGACGGCTGCCCGACCTGATGCGCTATCTGGTGGCGGCCGACCGCCGGCTCCAGCAGATGCCGACCAACGTCCAGCGGGACACCACCCGCATGGAGAAGGTCCACGAGATGCAGGACGAGTACGCCTGGCTCCTGGAGCAGCTCCCGAAGGGCCGGCCGGTGCCGCAGCAGGTCCTGGACATCCGCTGGATGCTGGAGGAGCTGCGGGTCAGCTACTTCGCGCACGCGCTGGGCACGGCGTACCCGGTCTCCGACAAGCGGATCGTGAAGGCGATCGACACGGCGGCTCCGTAACCGACCGGGCACGCTGGGTGAGTTCGACCAGGGCCCGCCCCCTCCTGTACAGTCCTTCTCGCAGCACAACGCAAGACAAAGTGCCGCGAAACATGGTCCTGTGGAGCAGTTTGGAGTGCTCGCCACCCTGTCAAGGTGGAGGCCGCGGGTTCAAATCCCGTCAGGACCGCACAGTGATTAAGGCCCGCATCCCGCGAGGGAAGCGGGCCTTTTGCGTGCCCTGTGGGCCGCGGGGAGCGGTCGGCGCCCTTGACGGCGTCACATTCGCTGGCTACCCAGGAGGGAGGGCCTGGTTGGTGTCGGCCCCCTCTGGAGGTGGCGTATGGCGGCTTCGGTGCGGCACGAGACGCGGGCGTTGCTGAGGGCCCATCTGGCCGCCGCCTCGTCGTACCGGCATCTGACCCGCCACTGTCCGGTCTGCCATCGGCTGCTGCGGCTGGCGATGGACTCCGCCCCGCACACCGCGGAACCCGCCGAGGACGCCACGGAGGACCAGGACCCCGTCGGCGCGTGACAGCCCGCGGCCGGCGCCCGGCCCAACCCCCCTTCCCCCAGGGGCCGGTGGCGCGCGAGACTCCTCTAGCGCACCCGGGGCAGTACAAACAACCCGTGCGGTATGTGACGGGTATCACCGCATGAGTTTCCGAAAGGGCGCTACTTACCCCCTTCCTACAACTGGTCGATTTAATATGTGCAATTGCACCACCCTGTAGACCCCTCCCGGACCCCCCTCGGAGCCGCCCCCCGGCCCCCCTCCGGAGTCCCGCACAGCAGATCCGACAGTGATCCCCAGACTCCGACAAGGCTGCTCACAGAGGCGCTGGTTACGGTGGGCGAAGCCCCCACGGGACCCCATGGACGCACAAAAAAGATCGCGCTGGACCCGGCGGAGTCCAGCGCGATCTACGACGCACCCTGTGTCGCTTGCCTGAGAGGTTCTTGTCGGCCTGGGCGTGGGCCCTGTTGGGGCAGGTCCCGCGTCGCTTGTAGCTAGGGTTTCGGGCGTCTCGGCCAGTTGGGGGACCGGTCGGTTTGCCCGCTATTCAGTTGGATCAGGCTTCGCTGCGCTGCTGCGGAATGCCCGCCAGCAGGGCGCGCACCTCAGCCTCGCGGTAGCGGCGGTGTCCGCCGAGCGTGCGGATCGACGTGAGCTTGCCGGCCTTCGCCCACCGCGTGACCGTCTTGGGGTCGACGCGGAACATCGTGGCGACCTCAGCCGGGGTCAGCAGCGGCTCGGCATCAGGGGTGCGAGCGGTCATGAGCGGCCTCCTCGGGAGAACCGAACCTTCTCGGTTCTTTCCTCTAAATTCTGCACCTTGACCCGCGTTGCCCGAAATGGCGGACGCGAGTCGAGTCGGTTATAGGACGAACGGCTTGTCCTCGGCACTACAACTACACCATCCGTCCAGCCGCGTCGGCCAAACCGATGGAATTGCCCTCCCAGGTAGGCATCAGCCGCGGAAGCCGATGGACCATGCCATAGCGGACAGTCACGCCACTGTGACGATCAGTCACAGGACGATCAGGAGTCACGAGACCCCCCAAAGCACGTAATGCTGAGAATCCGCCCACAGTGCACCACACTTGGACGGATGGAGACCTCCCCGGACTCCTTGTCCTATTTTGGCACGGGGAGTGGCAAGAGGCGCAAGAGCCGCGTAAGTGCTATCCGTCACCCTTGGCGCAAAAGCCCGGATCGGGACCCAACGTCCAGTGCGTTCACTGAAGTGCCGTCAACGTACGTTGTTTCATGCCTTCTGGGCCGTGACGTACCTCACTCACCGCACACACGTCACGCAGGTGTCATCCGGTCGTAAACCACACCAGACGCCCCGTCACCTAGTACGGAGCAGTGGGCACCGGCACTCAGCCCGGCTCGCACTTCGGCTCACAGTTCGGCTCCAGGTGCGGCTCTCAGTTCGCCGAACGGCGGTCCCGTACGCCCCTCCAGCGCTCCACCAGGCGCCCGTACGCCTCGCCGGCCGCCGCCCCGTCGCCCTGGCGCAGCGCCTCGATGCCGGCCGCCACGTCGGCCGCCGAGTGGTCGCCCTCCAGGTCCCCGGCCGGCAGGGCGTGCACGAGCCCGCCGTAGTCCAGTTCGACCACCGAGCGCGGATGGAACTCCTCCAGCCAGCGGCCGACGTCCACCAGGCCGTCGATCAGCGGCCCTTCCTCCACGGTGTCCTTGAGCGTGCGCAGCGCCCGGGCCACCCGGCGCCGGGCCTGCACCATGGGCGTGCGGTAGCGCAGCATCGGCGGGATCTCCGCGGTGCCCTTCTCGTACCGGCGCTCCTCGTCGGAGACCAGCACGAACCAGTTCAGCGGCACCTGCCAGGTCGCGGTGCGGATCCAGGGCCGGGAGTCGGGATTGCGGACCAGCCAGCGCTCGTAGTCCACCGTGGCCTGCCGGCGCACGACCGGCGGCAGCATCGCGTCCAGGACCGGCTTCGGCAGTTCGTCGGAGAGCTCCTGCAGGGCCTGCCAGCCGCGCAGCCGGGTCCGCCACGGGCAGACGCAGACGACGCCGTCGACCTCCAGCACGAAGGCGTCGGCGCTCTCCTGCACCGGCACCGGAATCGGCGGGGTGGGCAGCAAGTCGGCCAGGGAGCGCCGGAGTTCGTCCTGGTAGGAAGGGCGCCCCGGACGACGGGCGTAGCGCGTCCAGTGGTCGCGCTCCCGGTCCGGGAAGGCTGCCAGCGGCTCGTACACACGCAGGTACGTCGCATACGGGACGACCACCGAGGACACCTTGGGCACGCCTGCTCCCTCCCCATCGGACCGGGCTCGAAACCAGCGGAACCCACGACGGAGCCGGACCGGGCCGACCGCGGAAACCACAGCAAATCGTCCCACGCTCATACGTGCACACACGGCACGGGAGAGTGATCCTGAACACTGCGCGGATGGTGTACGGGCAATGGCTCTACGCTCATGCCACGGCCCCCGCCACCCTTACGGGAGCCCCCGCTTCCACCCGCCGCGACACACGCGACACAACCGGGAGTCACCACAGTGACCGACGTTTCCACCGGCGTCCTGCACACCCTGTTCCACTCGGACCAGGGCGGTCACGAGCAGGTCGTGCTCTGTCAGGACCGCAAGAGCGGCCTCAAGGCCGTCATCGCCATCCACTCCACCGCGCTGGGCCCCGCCCTCGGCGGCACCCGCTTCTACCCGTACGCCAACGAGGAGGAGGCCGTCGCCGACGCCCTCAACCTCGCGCGCGGGATGTCGTACAAGAACGCCATGGCCGGGCTCGACCACGGCGGCGGCAAGGCCGTGATCATCGGGGACCCGGACCGCGACAAGACCGAGGAGCTGCTGCTCGCCTACGGGCGGTTCGTGGCCTCGCTCGGCGGCCGGTACGTCACCGCCTGCGACGTCGGCACGTACGTCGCCGACATGGACGTGGTGGCCCGCGAGTGCCGCTGGACCACCGGCCGCTCCCCGGAGAACGGCGGCGCGGGCGACTCCTCCGTGCTCACCGCGTTCGGCGTCTACCAGGGCATGCGGGCCAGCGCCCAGCACCTGTGGGGCGACCCCTCGCTGCGCGGCCGGACCGTCGGCATCGCGGGCGTCGGCAAGGTCGGCCACCACCTGGTGGAGCACCTGCTGGACGAGGGCGCCGAGGTCGTGATCACCGACGTACGGCAGGAAGCCGTGTGGCGGATCGCCGACCGGCACCCTGCCGTGGGGGTCGCCGCCGACACCGACGCCCTGATCCGGATCGAGGGCCTCGACGTCTACGCCCCCTGCGCGCTCGGCGGTGCCCTGAACGACGCGTCCGTGCCGGTGCTGACCGCCCGGGTGGTGTGCGGCGCGGCCAACAACCAGCTCGCCCACCCGGGCGTCGAGAAGGACCTCGCCGACCGCGGGATCCTCTACGCGCCGGACTACGTGGTGAACGCCGGCGGGGTCATCCAGGTCGCCGACGAGCTGCACGGGTTCGACTTCGAGCGGTGCCGGGCGAAGGCGGCGAAGATCTTCGACACCACACTGGCGATCTTCGCACGTGCGAAGGACGACGGGATTCCGCCGGCCGCGGCGGCCGACCGGATCGCCGAACAGCGGATGCACGAAGCGGCAACGGTGGGCGGACACTGACCGAACACGGGGTTTCCGGACGGATTTCCGGTACCCGCCGACGGGCACTTGGAGAGAACTCTCACGTTCGTCGGCGGGTCGGCCGCCAGGAAGTGGTTAAAATCGTGGTTGACCAGCGGGGACGGGGCACCTCGCGGGTCGTGCAGCCAGGCGCGTGGTGCGGGCGACGTACCGTATGGGCGCGGGCTCAGGTACCGTGGAAGCCCTACGGACCGGTCTCTCCGAGGAGAGCCCGTTCCGGATCATGAACGCGTGTCAGACTCTGGGGCCATCGAGCCCCGTCACCGAGGGGGTCGAGCCATGGGGCGCGGCCGGGCCAAGGCCAAGCAGACGAAGGTCGCCCGCCAGCTGAAGTACAACAGCGGTGGGACAGACCTGTCACGTCTGGCCAGCGAGCTGGGCGCATCGACTTCGAGCCAGCCGCCGAATGGCGAGCCGTTCGAGGACGACGACGAGGATGACGACCCGTACGCCCAGTACGCGGATCTCTACAACGACGACGATGAGGACGAGGACGAGGACGACCAGTCCGGTCCGCACTCCCAGCATCGTCGCGGTGCTTGACTCCGGCGGCTGCTGAGCCGCTTCACTTGCCCGGTCCGGGGTTTCATGCCGGACCGGGTTTTGTGCTGGCCTCACAGAGCCTTACGCGTAGTCGCCCACCAGTTCCGCGCCGGTGGTGTGCTCGCCGCGTTCGGTGATCTCGCCGGCGACCCAGGCGTCGACCCCGCGGTCGGCCAGTGCGGTCAGTGCCACGTCGACCGATTCCTGCGGGACGATCGCCATCATGCCGACGCCCATGTTGAGCGTCTTCTCCAGTTCGAGCCGCTCGACGCTGCCGGTACGCCCGACCAGGTCGAAGATCGGACCGGGGGCCCAGGTGGTGCGGTCGACGATCGCGTGCAGGTGGTCCGGGATCACCCGGGCCAGGTTCGCGGCGAGTCCGCCGCCGGTGATGTGGCTGAAGGCGTGCACCTCCGCCGTCCGCATGAGGGCCAGGCAGTCCAGCGAGTAGATCTTGGTCGGCTCCAGGAGCTCCTCGCCGAGGGTCCGGCCGAGGTCCTCGATGTGCGCGTCGAGGGCGAGGCCCGCCTGGTTCAGCAGCACGTGCCGGACCAGGGAGTACCCGTTCGAGTGAAGACCGGAGGACGCCATGGCGATCACCGCGTCACCCGTACGGATACGATCCGCGCCGAGCAGCCGGTCGGCCTCCACGACGCCCGTACCGGCGCCCGCGACGTCGAAGTCGTCCGGGCCGAGCAGGCCGGGGTGCTCGGCCGTCTCGCCGCCCACGAGGGCGCACCCGGCCAGCACACAACCTTCGGCGATGCCCTTGACGATCGCGGCGACCCGCTCCGGGTGGACCTTGCCGACGCAGATGTAGTCGGTCATGAACAGCGGCTCGGCACCGCACACCACGATGTCGTCCATGACCATGGCGACCAGGTCGTGCCCGATGGTGTCGTACACGCCCAGCTGCCGCGCGATGTCCACCTTGGTGCCCACGCCGTCCGTGGCGGAGGCCAGCAGCGGGCGCTCGTAGTTCTTGAGGGCGGAGGCGTCGAAGAGGCCGGCGAAGCCGCCGAGGCCGCCGAGGACCTCGGGGCGCCGCGTCTTCTTCACCCACTCCTTCATCAGCTCTACCGCGCGGTCGCCCGCCTCGATGTCGACGCCGGCAGCCGCGTAGGAAGCACCGGAAACAGGGCTCTCAGACATTGCCTGGGATCTTTCGGGTTGATGACGGGGCTTACGGGCGACGGATCGCGTCGGCCGCGGCCGTGGCTGCCGGACCGGCCGCCAGCTCGGTCTCCAGGAGCTGCTTGCCGAGCAGCTCGGGGTCCGGGAGCTCCATCGGGTACTCGCCGTCGAAGCAGGCGCGGCACAGGTTCGGCTTGGCGATGGTGGTCGCCTCGATCATGCCGTCGATGGAGATGTACGCCAGGGAGTCGGCGCCGAGCGAGGTGCCGATCTCCTCGATGGTCATGCCGTTGGCGATGAGCTCGGCGCGGGTGGCGAAGTCGATGCCGAAGAAGCACGGCCACTTGACCGGCGGCGAGGAGATCCGGATGTGGACCTCGGCCGCGCCCGCCTCCCGCAGCATCCGCACCAGGGCCCGCTGGGTGTTGCCGCGGACGATCGAGTCGTCGACGACGACCAGGCGCTTGCCCTTGATGACTTCCTTCAGCGGGTTCAGCTTCAGGCGGATGCCGAGCTGCCGGATGGTCTGCGAGGGCTGGATGAAGGTCCGGCCGACGTAGGCGTTCTTGACCAGACCGTTGCCGAAGGGGATGCCGGAGGCCTCCGCGTAGCCGATGGCGGCCGGGGTGCCGGATTCCGGGGTCGCTATGACCAGGTCGGCGTCGACCGGGGCTTCCTTGGCGAGCATCCGGCCCATCTCCACGCGGGAGAGGTAGACGTTCCGCCCGGCGATGTCGGTGTCGGGGCGGGCCAGGTACACGTACTCGAAGACACAGCCCTTGGGCTTCGCGTCCGCGAATCGCGAGGTGCGCAGGCCGTTCTCGTCGATGGCGACGAACTCGCCCGGCTCGATCTCGCGCACGTAGCTGGCGCCGCAGATGTCGAGCGCGGCGGACTCCGACGCGACGACCCAGCCGCGCTCCAGCCGGCCGAGGACCAGCGGGCGGATGCCCTGCGGGTCGCGGGCGGCGTAGAGGGTGTGCTCGTCCATGAAGACGAGCGAGAAGGCGCCCCGGACCTTCGGGAGGACCGCGTGGGCGGCCTCCTCGATGGTCAGCGGCTTGCCGTCCTCGTCGGTCTGGGCCGCGAGGAGGGCGGTGAGCAGGTCGGTGTCGTTGGTGGCCGCGACCCGGGTGGACCGGCCGTTGTGGTCCTTGGGGAGTTCGGCGACCATCTCGGCGAGCTGCGCCGTGTTGACGAGGTTGCCGTTGTGGCCGAGCGCGATCGAACCGTGCGCGGTGGCGCGGAACGTCGGCTGGGCGTTCTCCCACACGGAGGCACCGGTGGTCGAGTAGCGGGCGTGACCGACCGCGATATGGCCCTGGAGCGAGCCTAGGGAGGTCTCGTCGAAGACCTGGGAGACGAGGCCCATGTCCTTGAAGACGAGGATCTGGGAGCCGTTGCTGACCGCGATACCCGCGGACTCCTGGCCCCGATGCTGGAGGGCGTACAGCCCGAAGTACGTGAGCTTGGCGACCTCTTCACCGGGAGCCCAGACACCGAAGACGCCGCAAGCGTCCTGGGGGCCCTTCTCACCGGGGAGCAGATCGTGATTGAGGAGACCGTCACCACGTGGCACGGCACCGAGTGTAGGCGAGATCGACCACTGGTCCGAATTGGGGATACACAGCCGTAATGGATCTACGACTGCGGACGCGGTTGTGGCTTTCTCCATTTTCGCAGGTCAGCGAGGTGGGAGCTTTCTCCAGGCGGTGCCGGTTCGGGCGGACCGGTGCCCGCGCAACCCCCTCACACCGTATCCCTGAGTGAGGTGTCGCACATCATTCGGGGGGTCGCGAGGGGGCCGCGGCCCGGGACGCGGTCAGGTCCCGGACAGCTGGACGCGGTCGCCGCCGGTCGCGGTGAGGGTGAGTTTCCCGCCCTCGCCCGTGATGGTCAGCGGTCCCGAGGTGAGCGTGCGGGAGAGGGCGCGCTCGAAGGTCATCCGCGCGTTGTCGCAGGCCATCCGCGTGGTGCGGAGGTGGCTGAGCCGAAGCTGGTCACCGGTGATCTCCGCCGGTCCGCTGAACTGGTTGCACCCGAGGCTGCCGGCCGCGCGGCCGTCCTCGATCTTCAGGTGGGCGTGCGCCGGGGCGCGCTGGGTGGCGCCGTCGACGGTCACACTGTCGACGGTCCAGTCGATCCCGGTCACGGCCGGCGCAGTCCCCACGGTTCCGCCTCTCCCACCGCCACAGGCCACCGCGAGCAGAGCGATCAGGGCGGCGGCCACCACCCTCGCAAGGGTCGTACGGCGCATGCGCTGTTTCAACCCGTACCTGTACATACCGTTTCGACGGCGCGCCCCGGGTGATCGGTTCCCTCACCCCATGACGGGCAGGTACGCCCCGAGGTCCGCCCGCTCCCCGCTGGCGCTGACCCTGGCGTCCGCGACGGCCTCCTGCCACCCCAGCCGTCCGGTGGCCAGCCGGATCCAGGTCAGCGGGTCGGTCTCGACGACGTTCGGCGGGGTCCCCCGGGTGTGCCGGGGCCCTTCGACGCACTGCACGACGGCGTACGGCGGCACCCGCACCTCGGTCGAGCCGCCGGGCGCCTTGACCGCGAGCGCGTCGGCGAGCAGCCGGGTGCAGGCGGCGAGGGCCTGCCGGTCGTGGGGGATGTCGAGTCCCGGGACCGCCGCGGCGAGGTCGTCGGCGTGGACGACCAGCTCCACGGCCCGGGTGACGAGGTAGTCGTCGAGGGACAGGGCCCCGACGTTGGTGGCGAGCAGCCGGGTGCCGGGGTGCGCGTCGAGCAGGGCACGGAGGCCGCCGTCGGCGTCGGCGAGGTAGGCGTCCAGGTCGGAGTGGCCGACGGCGAGGCGCCGGGTGAAGTCGTCGATGGCGGCGGCGTTGCCGGAGGTCCCGAACGGCCAGTCCAGCAGCACCGCGTCGGGCTTCGCCGGCTCGGGCTGGTCCAGGGCCCGGTGGACGGCGGTGACCGCCATGCCGATGTGGGCGACGAGGTCCCGTACGGTCCACCCCGCCAGCCGGGTGGGGAGCGCGAGCTGCTCGGGGCCGAGGGTGCGGACGGCGTCCCGCACGTTCGCGAACTGGGCGAGAACCGCCGTACGGGTTCTGGCGGGGTCGTACGTCCTGGGGCGCTTCTTGGCAGGGGGCATGGCGGTGAGCGTATTGCGGCGGTCCGACGGGCCGGGGATTTTTTGTCAGCCTGGATTGACATCTCTCAGGGTGTCAATCCAGACTGACAGACATGGAGACACAAGAGCTCTCGGAACGTCTCAGGTCGCACGACCCCGCGGTGGGACTGCGGGCGGTGGGTGCCCTGCACCGGCTGGCCGAGCAGGTCGAAGCGGCGGCCGTGGTGCGCGCACGGGAACAGGGATGGTCCTGGGAGCAGATCGGGGACGCCCTGGGCGTCTCCCGGCAGTCCGTCCACGCCAAGTACGGGAAGTGAGACGAGCATGTTCGAACAGTTCGCGGCAGAGGCCCGGGCGACCGTCGCGTCGGCCCTCGAAGAAACCACGCTGCGCGGCGACCGCCGCATCGGCACCGAGCACCTCCTGCTGGGCGTGCTCCACGATCCCGGCGCGGTCCGCGCCCTCGGCACCGACCTGGAGACCGCCCGCGCCGCCCTCGACGCCCTCGACCGGTCCGCGCTGGCCGTGGTCGGCGTCGACGTCCGGGGCGTCGAGCGGGCCCCGATCCCCGTGTCCCGCAAACGCACCCCCTTCACCTCGGGCGCCCGCGCCGTCCTCCCCCGCGCCCTCGCCGAGACGAAGAAGGCCCACAGCCACCGCATCACCCCGGAACACCTGCTCCTGGCCCTCCTCGGCTGCGAACGCCCGGACCCCGCAGCAGAACTCCTCACCGAACTTGCTATTGACTGCACCGCGGTACGGGCCCGCCTGATCCACCGGGACCGCTGAGCTGGGGGCGGTCAGGGGGCGAGGTCGGAAGCCGGGGTGATCACCCAGTGGTTGCTGTGGATGACCCGGTCGGCGAAGTCGACGTCGATCTCGCCGAGCAGGCGGAAACCGAGGGACCGGCAGATGCCGTTCGAAGGGCCGTTGGCCGCCGCCGGGAAGGCGTGGACGTCCCCCCAGCGGTCCTCGTCCCGGGCCTGTTCGAGGAGGGCGCGGGTGGCAAGCCTGCCGAGCCCGCGGCCCTGGAACTCGGGCAGCACCATCCACCCGATCTCCGACAACGGCTCCCCGCCCTCGCCGTGCGCCCAGATACACACGTTCCCCGCGACGACCCCGGGAGCGCCGGGGTCAGGAACGATCATCCTGATCCAGGAGGTGTCGGCCGCCGCCTCCTCGGCATCCCGGCGCACCTTGTCCGCGATTCCCTCGCTGGGCAACGGCCCGCCGAGGTCCTTCATCATCACGGGGTCGCAGCGCATGCGGAGGTAGGCGTCCACGTCGTTCTGGGTGACGTTTCGCAAGTACATGCCAGAAGGATGGGGCGCCTGCCCTGAGCGCGAAAAGGCCCCGCCCGGAGACATGAACCCGGGCGGGGCCTTCGTCGGCGTACGGCCGGCTACGCGAGCAGCGCCTCGATCGTGCCCTCGTGGGCCTCGCGGAGTTCCGTCAGGGAGAGGGTGAACTCGCCCTGGATCTCCACCGAGTCGCCGTCCACGACGCCGATGCGGGTTGCCGGGAGGCCCCGGGCGCCGCACATGTCGTTGAAGCGGACCTCCTCGGAGCGCGGGACGGCCACGACGGCGCGGCCGGCCGACTCGGAGAGGAGGAAGGTGAAGGCGTCGAGGCCGTCGGGGACGACCAGGCGCGCGCCCTTGCCGCCGAGGAGGGCCGACTCGACGACCGCCTGGACGAGGCCGCCGTCGGACAGGTCGTGCGCGGAGTCGATCATGCCGTCGCGGGAGGCGGAGATCAGGATCTCGGCGAGGAGGCGCTCGCGCTCCAGGTCCACCTTCGGGGGCAGGCCGCCCAGGTGGTCGTGGACGACCTGGGACCAGGCCGAGCCGCCGAACTCCTCACGCGTGTCGCCGAGGAGGTAGAGCAGCTGGCCCTCCTCCTGGAAGGCGACCGGCGTGCGGCGGGCCACGTCGTCGATCACGCCGAGGACGGCGACCACCGGGGTCGGGTGGATGGCCACCTCGCCCGTCTGGTTGTAGAGCGAGACGTTGCCGCCGGTCACCGGGGTGCCGAGCTGCTGGCAGGCGTCGGCGAGACCGCGGATGGCCTCGGCGAACTGCCACATCACCGCCGGGTCCTCGGGCGAGCCGAAGTTCAGGCAGTCGGAGACGGCGAGCGGCTTGGCACCGGTGGTGGCGACGTTGCGGTACGCCTCGGAGAGGGCCAGCTGGGCGCCCGCGTACGGGTCGAGCTTGGCGTAGCGGCCGTTGCCGTCGGTGGCGATGGCGACGCCGAGGCCCGTGGACTCGTCGATGCGGATCATGCCCGAGTCCTCGGGCTGGGCCAGCACCGTGTTGCCCTGCACGAAGTGGTCGTACTGCGAGGTGATCCACTTCTTGGAGGCCTGGTTCGGGGAACCGACCAGCTGGAGGACCTGCTGCTTGAGCTCCTCCGCCGTCGCCGGGCGCGGCAGCTTGTTCGCGTCGTCCGCCTGGAGGGCGTCCTGCCAGGACGGGCGGGCGTAGGGGCGCTCGTAGACCGGGCCGTCGTGGGCGACCGTGCGCGGGTCGACGTCGACGATCTTCTCGCCGTGCCAGAAGATCTCCAGGCGGTCGCCGTCGGTCACCTCACCGATGACGGTGGCGATGACGTCCCACTTCTCGCAGATCTCCAGGAAGCGCGCGACCTTGGCCGGCTCGACCACCGCGCACATGCGTTCCTGCGACTCGCTCATGAGGATTTCCTCGGGCGAGAGCGTGGAGTCGCGCAGCGGGACGTCGTCCAGGGTGACGGTCATGCCACCGGAGCCGTTCGAGGCCAGCTCGGAGGTGGCGCAGGACAGACCCGCCGCGCCGAGGTCCTGGATGCCGACGACGAGCTTCTCCCGGAACGCCTCCAGGGTGCACTCGATGAGCAGCTTCTCCTGGAAGGGGTCGCCGACCTGGACGGCCGGACGCTTGGAGGGCTTGGCGTCGTCGAAGGTCTCCGAGGCCAGGATCGACGCGCCGCCGATGCCGTCGCCGCCGGTCCGGGCGCCGTACAGGATGACCTGGTTGCCCGCGCCGGAGGCCTTGGCGAGGTGGATGTCCTCGTGCCGCATGACGCCGATGGCACCGGCGTTGACCAGCGGGTTGCCCTGGTAGCAGGCGTCGAAGACGACCTCGCCGCCGATGTTGGGCAGGCCCAGGCAGTTGCCGTAGCCGCCGATGCCGGCGACGACTCCGGGCAGCACGCGCTTGGTGTCGGGGTGGTCGGCGGCGCCGAAGCGCAGCGGGTCGACCACGGCCACCGGACGCGCGCCCATCGCGATGATGTCGCGGACGATGCCGCCGACACCGGTCGCCGCGCCCTGGTAGGGCTCGACGTACGACGGGTGGTTGTGCGACTCGACCTTGAAGGTGACCGCGTAGCCCTGGCCGACGTCGACCACGCCCGCGTTCTCGCCGATGCCGACGAGCAGGGCGTCCGACTGCGGGGCCTTCTCGCCGAACTGGCGGAGGTGGACCTTGGAGGACTTGTACGAGCAGTGCTCGGACCACATGACCGAGTACATGGCCAGCTCGGCGCCGGTCGGGCGGCGGCCGAGGATCTCCACCACCCGCTCGTACTCGTCCTTCTTCAGGCCCAGTTCGGCCCAGGGCAGCTCGACGTCGGGGGTCTCGGCCGCGTGCTCGACCGTGTCCAGAGGCGTCCGGCTCATGCGTTGACCAGCTTCTTGAGGATCGAGGTGAAGAAGGGGAGGCCGTCCGTGCGGCCGGTGCCGATCAGCGGCTCGACGGCGTGCTCGGGGTGCGGCATCAGGCCGACGACGTTCCCGGCCTCGTTGGTGATGCCGGCGATGTCGCGCAGCGAGCCGTTCGGATTGCCGTATCCATCAGCGGCTTCGCCGCGGACCACGTACCGGAAGGCGACGCGGCCCTCGGCCTCCAGCTTGTCGAGCGTGTACTCGTCGGCGACGTACCGGCCGTCCATGTTCTTCAGCGGGATGTGGATCTCCTGGCCCGCGCTGTAGTCCGTCGTCCAGGCGCTGGAGGTGTTCTCCACCCGCAGCTTCTGGTCGCGGCAGATGAAGTGGAGGTGGTCGTTGCCGAGCATCGCGCCGGGGAGCAGGTGCGCCTCGGTGAGGACCTGGAAGCCGTTGCAGATACCGAGGACCGGCAGCCCGGCCTTCGCCTGCTCGATGACCGTCTCCATCACCGGCGAGAAGCGGGAGATGGCACCGGCCCGCAGATAGTCGCCGTAGGAGAAACCACCGGGAAGGACCACCGCGTCGACCTGGTGAAGGTCCTTGTCCTTGTGCCAGAGCGCGACCGGTTCCGCACCAGCGAGACGGATCGCGCGCTGGGTGTCACGGTCGTCGAGGCTTCCCGGGAAAGTGACGACGCCAATACGAGCGGTCACTTCGCCGCCTCCGCGACTTCGTCGACGCGAACCGTGAAGTCCTCGATCACGGTGTTGGCGAGGAAGGATTCCGCAAGATCGTGGATGCGGGCGAGCGCGGCCTCGTCGACCGGCCCGTCAACTTCCAGTTCGAATCGCTTTCCCTGACGGACATCGGAGATGCCTTCGAAACCCAGGCGCGGCAGCGCACGCTGGACCGCCTGGCCCTGGGGGTCGAGGATCTCCGGCTTGAGCATGACGTCGACTACGACGCGTGCCACTGGCACTCCCGGTGTTGTGGTGCTGACTGCTGAGCAGATACCCGTGATACCCGTCGGTGGTCTCCGACCGGTGTCTTCAGACTACCCGCACAAAATTTCTACGCGGGTAGAGTTGTAGGAAACTACGTGAGGCGCATCACGATCGGGTGACAGCGGAGGATCCTCACGAAAAGTTCTGGGAAAGTTCCCCGGGTTCGTCCACGACATCTATTGCGCTGGTGACACGCGGACGGATTTAGTCGGGCTTCACTTTGTATTGCCAGGCACTGTACAAATGAATTGGCAATAGCCGATACTCGGCACGTCATCTTCCGCCGTCGCGGTCATCGCCGATGCGCTGTCGATGAGCTGTATAGACGTGCCACACGAAGGGACCGAATATTCGTGGCGCAGAAGGTCGTGGTCACTCTCTTTGACGACATCGACGGCTCGGAAGCGGCGGAAACGATCGCCTTCGGACTCGACGGCAAGTCGTACGAGATCGATCTGAATCAAGCGAACGCCAAGAAACTGCGCAGGGCCCTGGAGCCCTACGTGGTGGCCGGCCGCAAGCGGTCGAAGTCGGGCAAGGCGTACAAGCAGACGGAGGTCGCCCCCGACCCGGCGGCCGTCCGCGCCTGGGCGCAGGCGAACAAGATGGACGTCCCGGCCCGCGGTCGCATCCCGAAGAAGGTGTACGAGGCGTTCAGCGCCGCCCAGTGACAGGGGTGGCCGGCTGCTCTCAGGGTGCGTCAGCCGCCCCTGGGGGCAGTCGACTTGCGCTACCCCCCTGCTGATCAGCTAATGTCTGGAGCACGCCGAGGGGCAAGGCCGAAAAGCCGGAGCCCACGGACTACATGCGGGTGTAGTTCAGTAGTAGAACATCCCCCTTCCAGGGGGAAGGCGCAGTGTGCAATTCCTGTCACCCGCTCTGCACCGCCGTCCTGAGCATGCTTGTGGATCAGGTAGGCTGGTGCTCGCACCGATCGGTGGGAGCCGGTCGGGGGCAGTGCGGACGTAGCTCAGTTGGTAGAGCGCAACCTTGCCAAGGTTGAGGTCGCGAGTTCGAGCCTCGTCGTCCGCTCCAGCTCATAGAGGAAACCCCAGTCATATGACTGGGGTTTTTTCGTGCGCCGACCTCCTGGGTCTCCTGCATCTCCTCCGCCGAGAGGCCCTCTGACATTTGTCATGGCGAGCGATGACACCGCGCACTGCTCCCGGACGCCGGCCGCGGGGACGCTGGAGTCATGGACTACGAACGCGTGATTGAGGTCACAGATCTCCGGCGTGTCTACGGGGGCGGGTTCGAGGCGGTCCGCGGAATCACCTTCTCCGTGGCCCGCGGGGAGATCTTCGCGCTGCTCGGCACCAACGGCGCCGGAAAGACATCGACGGTCGAACTGCTCGAAGGACTCGCACCGCCGGACGGGGGCCGGGTACGGGTACTGGGCCACGACCCGCACCGGGAACGGGCCGCCGTCCGCCCGCGCACCGGGGTGATGCTCCAGGAGGGCGGCTTCCCCTCCGAGCTGACCGTCGCCGAGACGGTCCGGATGTGGGCCGGCTGTACGACCGGAGCCCGGCCCGAGGCCGAGGCGCTCGGCCTGGTCGGGCTCGGCGGCCGGGCCGACGTCCGGGTCAAGCAGCTCTCCGGCGGCGAACGGCGCCGCCTCGACCTGGCACTCGCGCTGCTCGGCCGGCCCGAGGTGCTGTTCCTGGACGAGCCGACCACCGGACTCGACGCCGAAGGCCGCCGGGACACCTGGGAGTTGGTGCGCACCCTGCGCGACGACGGGACGGCCGTCCTGCTCACCACGCACTACCTGGAGGAGGCCGAGGACCTCGCCGACCGGCTCGCGATCCTGCACGAGGGGCGCATCGCGGCCACCGGGACACCGGGCGAGGTGACCGCCGGCCGGCCCGCGCGGATGTCCTTCGAACTGCCCACGGGCTACTTCCTCGGGGACCTGCCGCCGCTCGCCGGCCTGGGCGTGTGCGGCCACGAACTCGACGGAAGGTTCGTACGGCTGCGGACCCGCGAGGTGCAGCGGACCGCTGCCGGGGTGCTGGGGTGGGCCGAACGGACCGGGGTCGAACTGCACCGGCTGGAGGTGCGGTCCGCCTCACTCGAGGAGGCGTTCCTGGGGATCGCGAAGGAGACGGCCGCATGAACACGATGGTCACGGCGCGGCTGCGCGCCCTCTCCCGCGCCGAGCTGCTCCTCTTCGGCCGCAACCGCAGCGCGGTCCTCACCGCACTGCTCGTGCCGCTCGCCCTCCCGGTCACGGTACGGCCCGCGCTCGACCAGTTCGACCTCAAGGAGAAGGGGCTGAACGCGGGCACGCTGATGCTGACCGCGGCGATCGGCTTCTCCTTCCTCTTCGCCGTCTACAGCTCACTGGTCGGCGCGTTCGTCGCCCGCCGCGAGGAACTCGTCCTCAAGCGGCTGCGCACCGGTGAGCTGTCCGACGCGGAGATCCTCACCGGCACCGCCCTGCCCGCCGTCTGCCTCGGCCTGGCCCAGGCGCTGCTGCTGGCCGCCGGCTGCATGGTGCTGCTCGACACGGGCGCGCCCAAGGCG
Source organism: Streptomyces sp. NPDC048278 (assembly GCF_040652195.1). Lineage (NCBI taxonomy): Bacteria > Bacillati > Actinomycetota > Actinomycetes > Kitasatosporales > Streptomycetaceae > Streptomyces > Streptomyces sp. NPDC048278. Next base: position 503,320 of record NZ_JBEZLP010000002.1, on the reverse strand, counting down.
CCGTACCTCACGCTGCTCGGGCTCCTCCTCGGCCTGCTGCTCAGTGCCGCTCTCGCCGCGCTCACCTCGGCCTTCACCCGGACCACCGAGAGCGCCCAGGTCACCGCGCTGCCCCTGCTCTTCGTCTCCCTGCTGGGCTCGGGCATCGCCATGCCCGCGGACACCCTGCCCCACCGGGTCGCCAAGGTCTGCGAACTCCTCCCGCTCTCCCCGGCCGTCCGCCTGGTCCGGGCCGGCTGGACCGGAGAACTGGGCGCGGGCCAGGCCCTGACCACGGTCCTCATCGCGCTGGCCTGGACCCTGGTCGCGGTGTTTGCTGTACGGCGGTGGTTCCGCTGGGAACCCCGGCGCTGAGGGAAACGCCGCGGGAAGCGAGCCGAGGAAAGCGAGAGGAACGAGGGGAACGGGAGCGGGATGAACGGGGCAGCAGGCGGCTGGTGGCGGGAGAAGACCACTCCCGCCAAGGTCGAGACATACACACGGTGGTCGTTCCACTTCTTCGCGGTGATCGAGGTCGCGGCGCTCGGACTGCCGGTGTTCGCGCAGGCCGGGCCGGGGGTCGCGGGCTGGCTGATGGCGATGGTCGTCGTCCACGCGCTGCTCTGCGCGGTGACCGCCTCCCGGGCCCTGGACTGGACCCGCGGCCGGCGGGGGCAGCCGGTGCGGCTGCTGTGGGCGCTCGCGGCGGCGACCTACGTCTTCGCCGTCGCCGCCCTCGTCCTGCGCAGGTACGGGTCGGGGCCGGACGTGGACGCCGCAGGCAGCAGCGTCTTCACCGGGGTGCTGGCCTTCGGCGCCGGGACCATGGCGATCGGGGTGCACAACCGGAAGCGGGTGCTGTCGCTGGTCGCGGGCTTCGCCTGCGGGGCAGGGGCGGTCGCCTTCCCGCTCGGCTACCCCCCGGTGGCCGCACTGTTCACCGCGTTCGTGGTGTTCCTCGGCGGCGCGTTCCTCGCCTTCACCTCGATCTTCTCCCTCTGGCTGCTGAACGCCGTCTACGAACTCGACGAGGCCCGCGAGACCCGGACCCGGCTCGCCGTCGCCGAGGAACGGCTGCGGTTCGGCCGCGATCTGCACGACGTCCTCGGCCGGAACCTCGCCGTCATCGCCCTCAAGAGCGAGCTGGCGGTCCAGCTGGCCCGGCGCGAACGGCCCGAGGCCGTCGAGCAGATGATCGAGGTGCAGCGGATCGCGCAGGAGTCGCAACGGGAGGTACGCGATGTCGTACGGGGCTACCGGGACGCCGACCTGGGCACCGAACTCGCCGGTGCGCAGGGCGTGTTGACGGCGGCGGGATTCAGCTGCGAGGTGACGGGCGACGCCACAGGACTGCCCGCCGAGGTCCAGTCGGCGCTCGGCTGGGTGGTGCGGGAGGCGACCACCAACGTGCTGCGGCACGGGGACGCGGGACGGTGTGTGGTGGGGCTGCGGATGCGGGAGGGATGCGTGGTGCTGACGGTGGAGAACGACGGGGTCGTGGTGCGCGGGAGCAAGGGGGGCAGCGGGTCCGGGCTGGCCGGGCTGCGGGAGCGGCTCGCGGTGGTCGACGGGACGCTGGAGGCCGGGCCGGTCGGGGCGGACGGGTTCCGGGTGGTGGCCTCGGTGCCGCTGTCCGGTCGCACGAAGGCCGATACGAGTGTGAGTGGAGTCACTTCATGACGTCTCCGGTACGGCTGTTGCTCGCGGACGACGAGCATCTGATCCGGGGTGCGCTGGCCGCGCTGCTCGGTCTCGAGGACGATCTGGTCGTCGTCGCGGAGGCGGCGAGCGGACCCGAGGCGCTGGCCATGGCGCAGGCCCACCGGCCCGATGTCGCGGTGCTGGACCTGCAGATGCCGGGCGCCGACGGTGTGAGGGTCGCCACATCGCTGCGGGCCGAACTGCCCGGCTGCCAGGTGCTGATCGTCACCGGGCACGGGCGGCCCGGCCATCTGAAGCGGGCGCTGTCCGCCGGAGTGCGCGGGTTCGTCCCGAAGACGGTGAGTGCGCAGCGGCTCGCCGAGATCATCCGGACCGTGCACGCGGGAAACCGGTACATCGACCCGGAGTTGGCCGCCGACGCGATCTCCGCCGGGGACTCGCCGCTGACCGCGCGGGAGGCGGAGGTGCTGGAGCTGGCGGCCGACGGGGCACCGGTCGCGGAGATCGCCGAGCGGGCCGCGCTGTCGCCGGGGACCGTGCGGAACTACCTCTCCTCGGCCGTCACCAAACTCGGTGCCGAGAACCGTCATGCGGCAGTGCGTCTCGCGCGGGAGCGAGGTTGGGTATAGTTGCTCTCGCGCCACGGCGCATGCGGACGTAGCTCAGTTGGTAGAGCGCAACCTTGCCAAGGTTGAGGTCGCGAGTTCGAGCCTCGTCGTCCGCTCGGGACAAGACCCCGGTCCACTGGACCGGGGTCTTTTTCGTACCGTCAGCTCCAGCTCTGGCCGGTCAGCCGCTCGTACGCCTCGATGTACTTGGCACGGGTCGACTCGACCACCTGCTCCGGCAGGGCCGGCGGGGGCTGCTCGCTCTTCCGGTCCCAGCCGGACTCGGCCGAGGTCAGCCAGTCGCGCACGTACTGCTTGTCGAACGACGGCTGGGCGCGGCCCGGCTGCCATGCGTCGGCCGGCCAGAAGCGGGACGAGTCCGGGGTGAGGACCTCGTCGGCGAGGACCAGGGTGTCGTTCTCGAAGCCGAACTCGAACTTCGTGTCGGCGAGGATGATCCCCCGGTCCCGGGCGATGTCCCGGGCCCGCCCGTACACCGCGAGGGTGGCCTGGCGCAGCTGGGCGGCGGTCTCGGCGCCGACCTGGCGGGCGACCTCCTCGTACGACACGTTCTCGTCGTGCTCGCCGACCTCGGCCTTGGTGGCCGGGGTGAAGATCGGGGCGGGCAGCTCGGAGCCGTCGACCAGGCCCTCGGGCAGGGCGAGGCCGCAGACCGTGCGGGACTCCTGGTACTCGGCGAGACCCGAGCCGGTGAGGTAGCCGCGGGCCACGCACTCCACCGGGAGCATCTTCAGGGACTTGCAGATCAGGGTGCGGCCGGCCCAGTCGGCGGGGGCGCCCTCGGGCAGCTCGGTGCTGATGACGTGGTGGGGGACCAGGTCGGCGAGCTTGTCGAACCACCACAGGGAGAGCTGGGTGAGCACCCGGCCCTTGTCGGGGATCTCGGTCGGCAGCACCCAGTCGTAGGCGGACAGGCGGTCGCTGGCGACCATCACGAGGTCTCCGGCCGCGTTCTGGTACAACTCGCGCACCTTGCCGGTGTGCAGATGCACCAGACCCGGCACCTCCACGGGCTCGGGCTTTTCGACGAATCCGGACACGGTTCCTCCCCGTGGTTCTGTACAGGTGCCCTCGATTCTCCCGTATGCCGGGTTGCGCACGGACAGCGGGGCCGCGCGGACACCTGTGCGCATCAGTCGTGCTTGCAGATGCGGTCCAGGAGGTTGGCGGTGGCGCGCTGGACACGGGGGTCGATGTGGCCGGGGCGGTCCAGGGCCGGGGACCAGGCGAAGGTGCCGGCGGCGAAGACCAGGGCGCCGGAGGGGGCGCGGTAGAGAGAGGTCTCCTGGTGGCGCAGGACGCCGTCGTTGTCCGTGTAGGGGGAGTGGGCGAGCAGGATGCGCTCCTCGTGCTCCGGCAGCGCGGTGCGCGGGAAGTACCGGTCGGCCTCGCCCGCCACCAGGCCCGGGAGTTCGTCGCCCTCGTGCGCGCCCGTCGCCTCCCAGAGCCAGTGCCCGGCGTTGCGCACGATCAGGGGGTTCGGCTCGGGCACCCGGCCCGCGTACTGGATGCCGACCGTCTGCTGTTCGGGCCGGTCGATCTCGCGCCAGAGCGCGGGCTTTCCCGGGCCCCTGCGTTTTCGGCAGGTCAGCAGCCGGTCCGCGACCCCGGACGGCGACGGGCCCAACTCCACCTGCCAGTACATGGTGTTGGCGGAGAGGAAGACGAGGCTCGTGCCGCTGTCCCGGGCCAGCTCGACCGTGCGGCGCATCTGCGGCGACCAGTACTCGTCGTGGCCCGGGAAGACCAGGCCCCGGTAGCGGGTCGGGTCGACGCGGCCGGCGTGCAGGTCGCGGGCGTCGGCGTAGGCCAGGTCGTAGCCGTAGCGCTCGGCCCAGCGGATGAAGTCGTAGGCGTGGCCGACGTGCAGGGGCAGGCCGGCGCCCGCGTACGGGCGGTCGAAGGAGACGGTGGTCGCCGCGTCGGCCTCGCCGAGCAGCCGCCCCCGCTCGTCCCAGGCGTGGTAGAGGCTGGCGCCGGTACGGCCGTCCTCGGGGTAGAGGTTGTACGCCTGCCAGGTGATGTCGGGCAGGAGCAGCAGCAGGTCGGCGGGATGGTTGTCGCGGATCGTGAAGGGCACGTGGGAGCGGTAGCCGTCCGCCGTGGTGAGCACGGCGACGTACGCGCCGATGCTCCAGTACGACGGGACCTGCAGCCGCCAGGACAGCCACCAGTGGTGGCAGGAGACCGTGCGGTCGGCGGCCAGCGGCGGGGGCTGGACGATGCCGGACAGCCGGGGGCTGGTGGTGATCTTCGATGCGCCGTCGCCGCCGTAGTGGCCGATGCGGTAGATGTCGACGCTGAACTCCTGCGGCGGGTCGACCGTGATGTGGAAGTCGACGGCCTCGCCCGGGGTCACCGCGCCGGTCGAGGTGAACCCCTTGATCTGACGGTGCACGTCGTCCGCCGAGCGCGGGCCGCCGACGGCGGTGCGCGGGGCCGGGACCCGGGGGTTCTCGCCGGTGGGCTGTGGCCGGCTGGGGTCCACGTACCAGGGGACGACGTGACCGGTGTCGTCGAAATAGGTCTCGCTGCCGCGCAGCCAGGGAACGGGACCCTGGCCGAAGGGGTCCGTGACGGCGTGCGCAAGTGCTCCCGACTCCCAGCGGCGGATGTGGTCCGATGCCATGGTGGCTCCCCTCCCTCGTGCCCCCGTGAAGTGTGCTGATACGAGCCGAAATGCGATGTGTGCGTGCGGTGCGGTTCTGTGTCGTGCGGTGCGATGTCGTGCGGTGCGGTGCGGCGTCCTGCTGTGCTGAGCTGAGCCGCGCTGAGCCGTGTCGCGCTGGACTGTGGCGTCTGTCTTATGTCGGATGCGCTTGCCACTTCCGCGAACGGTCCCAGCACATCACATAACGCACGCGTACAGTCACGGTTCGTTGCGAATTTGCCTGAAGTGGAACACTTTGCTCCGCTAAAGCGTCGAAAAGCCGAGGTCAGGCCAGTCGAACCGGTTTCTCGGGACGTATTCCGGATTCGACCAGCCAGGCCCGCAGCGGGGCCGGGTCTCCCTCCTCGATGAGGCTGAGGACTCTGGGCGTCAGGTCGGCGGCCCGTTCGCCGTCGACCAGCAGGGCCGGACCGTCGAGCCAGTCCAGGCCGGGGGTGGCTCCCGCGGTGTCCACGGCCGCGCAGCAGACCATCGCCTTGACGTGGTCGGCGAGGAGTTCGCGGGCGGTGCGCGGGGGCTGGAGCGGGAAGAGGGGCAGCGCCCCGTCGTCCCACAGGGGGCTGACGGGGCCGCCGGAGCCGCCCTGGCCGGTGGCCGCGGGGCAGCCGGGGCGCGCGGTCTCGGCCGTGCTCGCGTGCGCGCCCTCGTGCTCCTCGCGGGCGAGGGCCGCGGTGAGGCCGGCGGCGAGCGCGGCGCTGCGTTCCGTGCCGGTGGGTTCGTCCGCCTCCGGTTCGTAGCCGGGGGTGTGGGGGACGTCGTCGTGGCCGGGGGTGTGGGGGACGTCGTCGTGGCCGGGGGTGTGGGGGACGTCGTCGTGGCCGGAGGACGTGCGGGAGTCGTCGCCGTAGCCGGAGGCGCGAGGGTCCTCGTCGTAGCCGGAAGGCGTGCGAGGGTCGCCGTCGTGGCCGGACGACGTGCGGGAGTCGTCGTAGCCGGAGGTGCGAGGGTCGCCGTCGCACCCGGAAGACGTACGGGAGTCGTCGTACGCCGGGGGGTACCGGCGGCTGCCGGGGGCCGTCGGGTCGGTCAGGTGGTCCAGGACGCGGGCCAGGGTGGGGCCGCCGGGGTCGGGGGCGCCGGGGTCGAGGGTGGCGCGGACGCCGAGGGCGTCCAGGACGCGGTGCAGGCGGGCCGCCTCGGTGCGCCAGGTGCGGTCGACGACCTCGTCCGGGTACTCCTGCCAGGCAACCGGCGACCAGTCCGGACCCGGCTCGGCGGGGCCGCCGTGGAAGAGGCGGGCGGCGAGCAGCGAGGCGGCCTCGTCCACGAGCCCCGGCTCCTCCAGCAGGTCGCAGGCGGGCCGCTCGCCCAGCCGGGAGGCGAAGCCCTCGGCCAGCCGGTCGCGCCGGGACAGCTCGGTGAGGGCCGCGACCACGCCCGCGTCCAGCCGGGAGGGCCACCGGCCCATCCGCCAGGCGGGCAGCGCGACCCGGGTGAGCAGCCGGTCCCAGCCCGCGTAGGCGAGGCCGACCTGTTCCTGGGCGACGATCCGCAGGCCGTAGTCGACTGCCTGGGCCCGCTCGGCCGCCGCGGCGGCGACCCCTCGCTCCATCAGCGCGGCATGCTCCCGGCAGCCGCGCAGCAGCAGCCGGGCCACCCATGCGATGCCCGCGCACACCAGGCGGGTGGCCGGGCGCCGGGCGGGCGCCGCGGAGACCGCCACCGCCGCGTCCAGGCCCCTGACGAACCGGCGGGCCGCCGCTATGTCCGGGTGCGCCGAGGGTCCCGTACCGGCGACGACCGGGGCGAGGACCGCGCGGAGCTCACCGACGCGCATCCACCACAGGAACGGGGAGCCGATGACGAGGACGGGTGCTGCCGGGGTACGGCGGTGCAGGCCGGGGGTGCCGAGCTCGTCGCCGCTCTTGGGCGCGGGCGGGCCGTGGGCCGGGTGGGTGCGGTCCTCCAGCCAGCTGTCGCAGTCCGGGGTGAGCGCTATGGCGGAGGGCGCCGGCACGTCGAGGCGGTCGGCCAGGTCGCGCACCATCCGGTACAGGTCGGGAGCGGACTCCTCCGGGATCGCGACCGTGGGGCTCACGGCCGGGCGGGCGCGGGCCACGACCAGGGCGACGCCGGCGGCGGCCAGCAGCACGAGGACCGCGAGGGCGCCGACGACCCAGCGGGCGGTGTCCCAGCCGCGGCCGACGAAGTGGCCGGTGGAGCCGCCGGCCAGCAGGATCACCGTGGCCGCCGCGGGCAGCAGCGCCACGGCCAGGGCCCGGCCGCGGATGCGCAGCACGGCGAGGGCCCGGGTACGCGCCGCCTGCGCTCCCGCCTCCGCACCGATACCGGTACTGGTCACGTCCGGACCTCACCCCCTCCCTGCTGTCCTCGGCCTGTCCTGGCTGTTGCTCACTCCCCCACTGTGGCACCCGCCACCGACATCGCAATGCCGGTGGGCCAAGTGCCGGAACGCCTGCGCCGCACCCTAGTTGGGGCCTCGGCCCCCGTCAGCCGGATACGGCATCGGTCACTCGATGGAATGGCTTTGGTCAGAGGTGATCGACAGACAGCAACGATCAGGCCCCGGATTTCGGTATCCGGGGCCTGATCAGGAAAGGGTCGCTGGAAGCGAAGGGAAGCGAAGGGAAGCGAAGGGAAGCGAAGGGAAGCGAAGGGCGTCAGGCCTCCTGGACCTGCTCCGCCGCCTTCGCGGCGATGTCCGTGCGGTGCTGGGAGCCGTCGAGGCCGATCCGCGCCACCGCGGCGTACGCCCGCTCACGGGCCTGGGCCAGGTCCGCGCCGGTCGCCGTGACGGAGAGGACCCGGCCGCCCGCGCTGACGATGTCGTCGCCGGCCCGCTTCGTCCCCGCGTGCAGGACCCAGGCGTGCGGCGCGTCCTCGGCGGCGATGGCGTCGAGGCCGGTGATGGGGTCGCCGGTGCGCGGGGTGTCCGGGTAGTTGTGCGAGGCGACGACGACGGTGACGGCCGCGTCGTCGCGCCAGCGCAGCGGCGGCAGGTCGGCGAGCGTGCCGTTCGCGGCGGCGAGCAGGACACCGGCCAGCGGGGTCTTCAGGCGGGCGAGGACCACCTGGGTCTCCGGGTCGCCGAAGCGCGCGTTGAACTCGATGACCCGCACGCCGCGCGAAGTGATCGCGAGGCCGGCGTAGAGCAGCCCGGAGAACGGGGTGCCGCGCCGCCGCATCTCGTCGACGGTCGGCTGCAGAACGGTCTGCAGGACCTCGTCGACGAGCTTGGGGTCGGCCCAGGGCAGGGGGGAGTAGGCGCCCATGCCGCCCGTGTTCGGCCCCTGGTCGCCGTCGAGGGCGCGCTTGAAGTCCTGCGCGGGCTGGAGCGGGAGGACCGTCTCGCCGTCGGTGATCGCGAAGAGGGAGACCTCGGGGCCGTCCAGGAACTCCTCGATGACGACGCGCTCGCAGGCGGCGGCGTGCGCCTTGGCGGCGTCGAGATCGTCGGTGACGACGACGCCCTTGCCGGCGGCGAGACCGTCGTCCTTCACGACGTACGGCGCGCCGAAGGCGTCCAGCGCCTCGGCGACCTCCTCGGCGTTTGTGCAGACGTACGAACGGGCGGTGGGGACTCCGGCCCCCGCCATCACGTCCTTGGCAAACGCCTTGGACCCCTCGATCCGCGCGGCCTCCCCGGAGGGGCCGAAGACCGGGACACCCGCGTCGCGCACGGCGTCGGCGACCCCGGCGACCAGGGGGGCCTCCGGGCCGACGACGACCAGGTCGGCGCCGAGTTCCAGGGCCAGCGCGGCCACGGCCCCGCCGTCCAGGGCATCGACCTGGTGCAGCTCGGCCACCTCGGCGATGCCGGCGTTGCCGGGGGCGCAGTACAGCGCGGTGACGTCGGGATCGAGGGACAGTGAGCGGCACAGGGCGTGTTCGCGGGCGCCGCTGCCGATGACGAGGACCTTCACGGGGGCCAGCGTAGCCGGGCAGTCCGACTGGAGGTTCCTCCAAGGTGCCTCGGCCGAGGAGTGGCCGCCCGCTGAGCCGACCCCCTCTCGGAGGCTGCCGCCCCCAAAACCCCCACTTCGGCCTGAACGGCCTCGTCCTCAAACGCCGGGCGGGCTGGGGGGTGGCGGCTCTTCAGACGACGGCTCCAGGAGGCCGATGGGAGCCTCGCTTCGCTACGCCGGATCCGCTGCGCAACCCAGGGGCGCGGGGAACTGCGCGGGCAACCCCCACGGGCCCGCAGCCGCCCATCTGCCAGGCGCAGGCAGCCCGGTGAAAGGCTTCGCATCGCTGCGCCGGACGCGCTGGGCACCCCAGGGGCGCGGGGAACTGCGCGCGCAACCCCCACGGGCCCGCAGCCGCCCGACAAGCCGCCGCCGCCCGTCTCCCAGGCGTCGGTGCCCGCCCCGCGTCACTCGTTCTGGATCTCCTCCATCACCGTCGCCCCCAGCTCCTTCACGATCAGCTCGTGGCCGGAGAGGGCCGACTCGTCGAGGTCGGGGTCGTCCTCCTCCGGGATGTCGTCCTCGGGGGACACCGGCGGCGGTTCCGGCGCGGCGGGTGCAGGGGCCGCTGCCCTCGGGGCGGGCGGCGGGGTGCTCTGGGCCGGGGCCGCCGCCGGAGCCTGCTGGACGGGCGCCGGGCGGGCCGGGGCCGCGGGGGCCGGGCTGCCGTAGCCGGACGCCGCGGGCGCGCCGCCGTACCCCATGCCGACGGGCGGCGCCGCGCCGCCACCGCCCGTCGGGTCGACGACCGCCTCGATCCGCCACTGCACGCCGAACTGCTCGCCCAGTGACTGCCGCAGCACGTCCTCGCTGCCACTGCTCGCGAAGTTGTCGCGGGCGCCGGCGTTGACGAAGCCGATCTGGAGAGTGGTGCCGTCGAAGCCGACGACCTGGGCGTTCTGGCTGAGCAGGATCCAGGTGAAGCGACGGCGGTTCTTCACCGCCTCCAGGATGTTCGGCCAGAGCACACGGGGATCGAGGCCACCGGGAGGGGCGGCGGCGGGTGCCGGGGCCGGAGCGGCGGCAGGGGCCGGCGCCGGGGAGGCCGCCGGGGTTACCGGGGGCGGCGGGGCCTGCTGGGGCGCCGGAGCGCCGCCGCCCGTGGCCGCGGCCGTGGGCCAGCCGCCGGGGCGACGGGCGCCGCCGCCACCCGCGGGCGCAGCCGTCGGCCAGGCACCGGGCGCGGGAGCGGCCGGAGCGGCCGGAGCGGCGGCGGGAGGCGGGGTGGGCGCGAAGGGCTCCGGCGCAGGTGCAGGTGCGGGCGCAGCCACCGAGGACGGGACGGGAGCGGGAGCCGGGGTCGGGGTCGGTGCCGGAGCCGGGGTCGGGGTCGGTGCCGGAGCGGGGGTCGGGGTCGGTGCGGGAGCGGGGGTCGGCGCCCCTCCCCCCCGTACGGCCGCCCGGGCCGCCGCCGGGCCTCCTCCCTGCTGCACAGGTGCCGGAGGCTGCAGGTGTGCCTCGGGTCCGGGGACGTACCCCATGGCGGGCGCACCGCCCCCGCCCGAGAAGTTGACGCCCCGCTCCAGCCGGTCGAGGCGGGCCATCACGGACCGCTCGTCGCCGTACGCGGCCGGCAGCAGCACGCGCGCGCAGATCAGCTCCAGCTGGAGGCGCGGGGAGGTGGCGCCGCGCATCTCGGTCAGCCCCTCGTTGACGAGGTCGGCGGCGCGGCTGAGCTCGGCGGCGCCGAAGGTGCCGGCCTGGGCCTGCATCCGTTCGAGCACGTCGGCGGGGGCGTCGAACAGCCCCTTCTCCACCGCGTCCGGCACGGCGGCGAGGATCACCAGGTCCCGCAGCCGCTCCAGCAGGTCGGCGACGAAGCGGCGCGGGTCGTTGCCCCCCTCGATGATCCGGTCGACGACCTCGAAGGCGGCGGCGCCGTCCCCGGTCGCGAAGGCCTCGACCACGGAGTCGAGCAGCGATCCGTCGGTGTAGCCGAGCAGCGAGGTGGCCATGGCATAGGTCACGCCCTCCTCGGTGGCCCCGGCGAGCAGCTGGTCCATGACGGACATGGAGTCACGCACGGACCCGGCACCGGCGCGCACGACGAGCGGGAGCACGCCGTCCTCGACGGGGATCTGCTCCTTGCCGCACACCTCGCCGAGGTAGTCCCGCAGCGTGCCCGGCGGCACCAGCCGGAACGGATAGTGATGGGTCCGCGACCGGATGGTCCCGATGACCTTCTCGGGCTCGGTCGTGGCGAAGATGAACTTGAGATGCTCCGGCGGCTCCTCGACGACCTTGAGCAGCGCGTTGAAACCGGCCGACGTGACCATGTGGGCCTCGTCGATGATGTAGATCTTGTAGCGGCTGGAGGCGGGCCCGAAGAAGGCCTTCTCCCGCAGCTCACGGGCGTCGTCCACACCACCGTGAGAGGCCGCGTCGATCTCGATGACGTCGATGGATCCCGGGCCGTTCCTCGCCAGGTCCTGGCAGGACTGGCACTCCCCGCACGGGGTCGGCGTGGGCCCCTGTGCGCAGTTCAGGCACCGCGCCAGGATCCGCGCGCTGGTCGTCTTGCCACATCCGCGCGGGCCGCTGAACAGGTACGCGTGATTGACCCGGTTGTTCCGCAGCGCCTGCTGCAGCGGGTCGGTGACATGCTCCTGCCCGATGACCTCGGCGAACGACTCCGGGCGATAGCGGCGGTACAGCGCGAGAGACGACACGCATACGAGGTTATAGGCGCCCACTGACAACCCACCCCGCCGAAGGCTCCCACCCGGGGAACGCAAGCGCCCCCCACGCACCCGCCAGAGCCAACCTACCCTTGCTGCCTTCCGGCCCTGGGGGAGTTCAGTCAGATAGCGCCGCGTGAGGGGCTCCGCACAGAGTACCCGACGTCAGCAGCTCAGAACGAGTTCGCGAGCACTCCTCTCGGTCATGTAATGTTCCCAGCGGAGGATTCGCCTAGAGGCCTAGGGCGCACGCTTGGAAAGCGTGTTGGGGGCAACCCCTCACGAGTTCGAATCTCGTATCCTCCGCCATTGCTCTCACCGGGCAATACGTCGAAGGGCCCTACTGTTCGCAGTGGGGCCCTTCGACGTTCTCCGTCTCAGTTTCCGTCTCAGTTCGTTTCCGGGAGCTCCCAAAGAGCGTCGCCGACCTGCTGCGCGACCTTGCGGAGCATGGTCCCCGTCACGTGCATGTACCGAGCGCGCATCCGGGCCGCTCCCCCAGGCTCCCAACCCATGATCGAGTCGATCACGACGTCCGGGACGCCGAGGATCAGAAGGACGGTCGCGGCGGTGTGGCGAGCGTCATGGAGACGGCCGTCTCGTACGCCGGCGTCCCGGAGAAGCCTCTTCCAGACATGGAAGTCGGTGTTGGGGCTCAGCGGTCCGCCGACCGGCGAGGCGAAGACGTACCCCTTGCCCTCCCAGTCGGCACCGGCCGCGCCCCGCTCCCGCTCCTGGGCTTCCTGGTGCTGGCGGAGAATCTTGATCAGCGGATCGGGCAGGCCGATGGTGCGTCGGCCCGCGCGGGACTTGGTGGACTTGTGCTCGCGGCGCGTCTGTTCCCGCTTGGGGCAGTAGCCCGCCTTCCGGCCGCAGGGTTCGCCGCCGCAGCCGTGCGCGTACTTCGGCCGGAGCCGGTTCTTGCGGATGCGGACGTACCCCGCGTCCAGGTCGACGTCTTCCCAGTGCAACCCGAGCGCCTCACCCTGGCGGAGACCAAGCGCCAGGGCGACGACCCAGCGCGCACTGTTACGAAGCTTGGCCGCCTCGACGAGGAGGCTCTGTACCTCCTCGATCGTGTACGGCTCGATGTCCTCCTCTTCCAATCGGGGAGCCTTGGCGATCTCGGCCGCGTTGGCGACGACATGCCCGCGTCGGACCGCTTCGCCGAGGGCGACCCGGATCGTGCGATGCGCGTGATGAGCGGTGCCGGCGGAACTCCCGGAAGCCTGCATCTTCCGATAGAAGCGCTCCAGGTGCTCCGGCTCCAGGCGGTCAAGTTTGTGAGCGCCGAGGCCAGGCACGAGATGAACGCGCACGTCGACCTCGTAACCGTCGTACGTGTTCTCGGAAACGTACGGCTTGGCGATGTTCTCGACCCAGTGCTCAAGCCAGGCTTGGAGCGTCCAGCTCTGCCCCGGCTTCCTGAGCTTCCTGTCGTCCCGCGCCCGCTCCATTTCGCGGACCGCCTTGGTCACCTCGGCCTTGGTCTTGCGCTCGATGTGGCGGCGGTCGGGCTTGCCGTCATCACGGACGCCGACTGTCACCCGCCCGTGCCACTTGCCGTCCTTGCCGAGGTAGATGGTCGAGGCCCCGTTGGGCTGGCGGGTGCGCTTCTGCTCTGCCATGTCGTCCCTCTCAGGCCGCGTGGGCGGGTCGGTGGCGGAGCTTGGCCACGTAGGCGGGTACGGCGTCGGCAGGGATCCGGCGGAGTCGCCCGACCGTGACCGACTCGATCTCTCCCGCGAGGACGAGACGGAAGCACGTCGTACGACCGATACGGAGTCGGCGGGCGGTTTCCTCCACCGTCAGGAGGACCAAGGACTGGTCGGAGGTCTCGGGCGCGGTGGCGAGTCGAGGCTCAGCCATGCGTTGGTTCTCCTTCCGTTCCGGGGGCGGGTTCGAGGGATGCGGCAAGCCAGGTCTCGGCGGCGCTGAGGCCGGTGCCGGCGAAGACCCAGTGCGCGAGGACGTACGTCGTCTCGGTGGTCGCGGGGCTGTTGGCCGCTGCCGCTTGTGCTCGGCGCCATGCGGCGCGGGCGTCGCGGAGGGCGCCGAGGGTGGTGGAGTAGCGGCGGGACTTGGTGGAGAAGTGGCCGCGGAAGCCGAGCATGTGGGCCCATGCGCGCAGGCGGAGATGTTCGAGGTCTTTGCGGGCGCCGAGGGTCCAGGCGGTTCGGATGAGTTGGCGGGCGTGGTCGCTGATGTCGAGTTGGGCGAGTTCGGCGGCGAACTTCAGCGGCCGGTCGAGGGCCCCGGTGGCGGTCTCGGCGCCCTTGGTGGCGTACTTGGCGATGTAGGCGGCGACGGCGCGTTCGGTGAGTTCCTGGCCGTCGTTGAAGTCGGCGGATCGGATGGTGCGGACGTCGAGTTGGCGGCCGAAGGTGAAGGTGTGGGTGTGGCCGTCGAGGGTCGGCCCGTCGACGCGGACCTTGGCGGTGGCCGTTTGGATGGCGTCGGTGAGGAGTTCGGCGGTGGCCCATGCCGGGGGCGGTGTGTCGCCACCTTGCGGGCCGTCGAGGCGGATGACGGCGTGGAAGTGGACGGCGCCGCGCTTCTGGTATTCGGCGACCTTGGCGAAGGAGACGCGGGCGTGGTCGCGTAGACGGCGCTGGGACAGGCCCGCTCGCTTGGCGACCTCCCGGCGGAGGTAGATCGAGAAGCGGCGCCAGAGGGCTCCCGCGTGGGCGTTCCAGAGAACGGCCGCTTCGTAGTCGTAGGTGTCGGGGTCGAGCGGGGTGCCGAGGGCGTCGTCGTCCTGGTCGTGGTGGGTGCCGCAGCGGCAGGCGCGACCGTTGGTGCGGCGGTTGTGGACGGGGCCGAAGCCGGGGGCAGTGAAGGTGGCGAAGACCCGGGGGTGAGCGGCGACGTGTTCCGGGGTGCCCTTGCCGCCGCGTAGGCCTGCGGAGATGAGGTGGAAGGTGTCGCGGCGGTAGACCTCGGCGCAGGCCGGGCAGCGGGTCGTGCGCCGGTTGTTGCAGCGGACGAGGAGTTGGCCGGCGGGCAGGTCGGTGGAGTCGAGGTGCTGGAGGATGCGGCCGATCTCGCCGGTGGTGGTGTCGACGTCGTATTCGGTGCGGTGGCCGTCGAGGCGGATGGGGTTGGTGCAGCCGCCGAGGCCGGAGAGTTGGCGGAGGATACCGGGCAGGGTGCCGCCTGCGGCGAGGTTGGTGAGTTCGCGGAGCGGGGGCGGGGTGGTGCGGGTGAAGATGGCTGGCTCCTTCTGGCTGGCTCGGTCAGGAGTGACGGGCCCCGGGGCGGCCGGATGCTTGGCGGTGTCGTGGCCGCCCCAGGGGTCGGGCAGAGGGATCAGCGCCGGTTGTGTTCGCGCAGCAGGGAGCGCAGGACCACGGCGGCGATGGCCACAGAGACGGCCGATACGGCGACGGCGGTGAGCAGCGCGGTGAGGACCACGCCGCCCGTGAGCACGGCGACGACGGCGCCGGTGCTGACGGAGACGGCCGGAAGCGCGGAGCGCCGGACGGGGGCCGGTTCGGTCTGGGTGTGGGTGCGCGAGGGCGGCGGGGTGGGGCTGTCGGGGTACTTGGGCAGAAACACGGTCAGGCTCTCCTTATCTACTCGTCTAGGCATGTGAGCCGTTTATGACGGTCACGCCGGAGCGCGTGCCGGATTCGATGGCGGGGGCCAGGAAGGTGTGGGAGAGCCAGAAGCCGAAGAGGGCGACCAGGACGACGATCCAGGTGCGGACGCCGAGGTACTTGACGGCCGCCCAGGCGAAGAAGCCGAGGACGACGACGAGCGGCAGGTTGAGGGTCACGGGGTGCGGGGTCCTTTCAGCGGACGGGGCAGCGGTGGGTACGGGCGGCGAGTTCGGCGGCGGCGCGGCTGTCGTAGTCGGCGGAGAAGCCGCAGCGCGGTGCGGTGCAGGCGCCGGTGTGCTTTTCGCGGCCCCGGTCGTCGTAGGCGGTGCCGACCTGGACGGGGCCGATGCGGGTGACGTTGCGGAAGCGGCGGTTGGCGGTCACGGGTCCTGGTTCTCCTTTCAGAGCTGGGCGGCGATGGCTTCGGCCATGGGGGCCGGGACGCCGAGGCGGGCGCGGAGGGTCGGGGTGTCGATGGGGTTGCCGGTGCGGGTGTGGTGCTCGGTGGCGACCTTGCGGGCGTGTGCGACGAGGGCGGCCGGGACCGGGACGGTTGGGGTTGGGGGTGCGGGTGGCTGTTCGTCGGCCTGTGTCTTGGGAGCCGGTTCGGGCTCTTGCTCCTGGTCACCGTCGGTGGTCTCTACGACAGCGGGGGCGTTTGGTGTCGTGTGGGCGAGGAGGGTGCCGCCGAGGAAGGCGACGGCTGGCCATCCGGCGACGAGGATGCGCAGCCAGGCGGGGACGTTGCCGAGGTCGAGGAGGCCGGCGGTGGCGATGTTCGCGCCGAGGGAGGCGACGAGGGCGATGACGAACCAGCACCAGGCGGCGGTTTTCGTGGTGCCGGTGCGCAGTCGGCGCCAGGCGGCGACGAGCAGGAGGTCGACGGAGATGGGGTAGGCCCAGGCTTTCCATCCGTCCTGGCCGGCGGCTGAGGCGACGTCGTGGAGGTGGGCGAAGGACAGTGCGGCGGCGATGAGCGCCTGGACGAGCACCGCGTCGACGCGGGCCAGCTGGGCGCGCATGATGCGGCTCCTTCCGGTTTCGGGCATGGGAGGGGTAGGGGCATGGCGCGGAGAGGCCGGGGGTGGGTCAGTCGGTGACGGGGTGCGGCTGCACGACCGGGCCCGGTGTGGTGAGCGGTCGTACGGGGACGTCGGGCCGGAAGGGCTTGAGGGCGGGAACGTCGGGGACCAGGTCTGCTGTGTCCTGGCAGATGGCGGCAGCGTCGGCGAGGGAGAGGTAGGGGGTGCGGATGCGGGACCAGCCGCCGGAGGTGTCGCCCGCGACGGCGAGGCCAGGTGTCTCGGGGGCGATGGAGCAGGCGGCGTGGACGGCTTCGGGGGCGATGTCGCCGAGGGCCATCTTGGCGGAGGCTTCGTCGTTGACGCGGTGGCAGACGCGGCCGGTGAGCTGGGCGCGGAGCATGGTGGCGCCCTTGCCGAGTTCGGCACCGAAGCGCTGGCCGCAGACTTCGAGGTAGATGCCGGCCGCGCGGCCGAGCTGGGCGAGGCGGATGAGCTGGGTGACCATCTCGTCGCGGCGGTCTTCGTCCTTGCGGGTGGCGGTGAGGAAGAGTTCGGCCACCTCGTCGATGAACAGGACGATGGGGGTGGGGCGTTGGGCGTCGGGCAGTCCCCAGATGTCGGAGGTGATCTCCTCGTCGGGGGTGTCCGGGGCGATGCCCTGGCGGGCCTTGACCAGGTCGTAGCGGTCCTCCATTTCCTTGACGAGCACGGGCAGCAGTTCGGCGGCTTCGTCGGGGTCGGTGGCGAGGGCGGAGAGGCGGGCGGCGAAGGGCGCCAGTTCGACGCCCCGCTTGCAGTCGATTCCGACGAGCGCGACGCCGTCTTGTCGGGCGAGTCCGGAGATGAGGTGACGCAGGTACATGGACTTGCCGGACAGAGTTGCGCCGAGGGTGAGTTGATGAGGCACGGTGCGGTAGTCGCGGACGAAGGGCATGGCGTCCTCGCGCAGCGCCACCGGCACCTTGAGGAAGCCGCCGCCGGTCTTGCGGGGCATCCGGACGCGGCGCAGCACGTCGTACCCGACGAGCCGCAGTTCCACGACGCCCGGTTTGACGGTGGTGACGTAGACGGCGTGGACTCCCCAGGCGTGCCGCAGGCGTTCAGCCGAGGCGGCGACGTCGGCGGGTTCCTGCCCGGGAGCGAGCCGGAGCCGCAAGCGCAGCCCGGTTGAGGTGGGACGGAGGATGCCCCGGCGGGGCGGGACCGGCCGAATCTCCCGCCGGGTGGTGGCCTTGACGGCGAGGACCCTGAGCCGAGAGGGCGCCACGGTCAGGCCGCAGGCTTCCATGACGGAGCCGTACGAGCTGAGGAGGCGGACCGTGGACATCGGGCCGCCGACTGCGGACCAGTAGAGGGCCGGGTGCCTGGCCCGGGTGTAGGCGGCCCCGCCGCCGAGTGCGGCGAGGGGACCACCCACCTCCAGGAGTGTCGTCAGGTCGGACATCAGGCGGCAGCCCCGGCGCTGGCCGGGAAGGCGGCCGGGGTGACGGCGGCGGCGCGGTAGGCGATGCCGTGGCGCTGCTGGCCGTTGAACACGGACTCCCACGGCCGGGCGATGAGCCCCGGCAGCGAGACGGGCGAGCCGAGGACGAGCCCCTCAGAGACACCGCCCTCGGGAACGGTGACCTTGATCAGAGCGGACTCCCCGTCCTCGATGTAGACGACGCCGATGGTCATCAGCGCCTCACCGCTCACCGCGTCCTTGGCGATCTCGCCGGTCTGGCGGTCGCGGACCTTCGGCTCGGGGGCCTCGGTCAGCAGGATCGTGGCGGCGGTGGTCTCCACACGGATGGTGCGCACAGGACACTTCCTATCTACTCGTCTATACATGTAGCGATCTGCGAACCCGATCTCCCGGGCTCACGACGATCACCCTGCCACACAACTTGCCCACTCGTCTATACGAGTAAGCGTGTTGGGGTGTACGAGTTGAGAAAGCGTCCCCCGCGCACCACCGCAAACCATGACGATCAGGTGGCAGGAAGCTGGTACGACAGGACGTAGGCGTCCGCCGCCATGACCGTGTCGCACACCTCGACGGCCCGCCCCTCGGTGTCGAAGGCGGTCCGGACCAGGTGGATCACGGGCACGCCGGCCGCGAGGTGGAGCGTCTTGACCTCGGAGGGCGAGGGCATCCGGGCGCGGATCTCCTCTTCGAAGTGGTCGAGGCGGTGGCCGAGCTCTTCGAGGCGGGCGTAGATGCCGCCGGGGCCGGGGTTGGGTTCGGCAATCTGAGTGCCGCGGGCGATGTCGAGGGGGAGATAGGAGGTGGCGAACTCCACCGGCCGCCCGTCCAGCAGATACCGGCGCCGCCGGGCCAGCACACGCCGCACGGACCCGAGCCGGGTAGAGACGTCCTGACTGGCCTTCTCTTCCTTGACCTCAAGGCTGTCGACCTGCGGATGACTGCCGGCCGCGTCCGCCTCCACGATGAACGCGGACTTGCCCTGCTCGCGGTGGCGGCGGGCGAACCGGTCGGAGGCGAGGCGCCGCACGGGCGGCCGGGGCCGGACGAAGACGCCCTTGCCGTGCTCGGCGTGGACCAACCCTTCGCCGGTGAGGACGGAGAAGGAGTTGCGGACGGTCATCCGGGAGACCCCGTAATGCTCGACCAGTTCCGCCTCGGAGGGCAGTTTCTCGCCCTCGCGGAATCGCCCACGGTCGATCGCCTCGCGCAGCTGGTCGGCGATCTGCCGGAAGACCGCACGATCGCTCGTGGGGTCGAGATCTCCGAGGAGGCCCGAAGAAAGAGGACTCACTGTGTGTACTCCTTTAGGTATCTAGACGAGTGGGCGAGTGAAGTTGCTACGGTGGAGAGCCTAGCCATCCGGGAGGGCCGAGGAACGTGAGCACAGAACGCCCGCACTCCGTGAGCGTCGCCGGGGTCGTCGTCGACGCCCAGGGCCGGGCCCTCCTGATCCAGCGCCGTGACAACGGCAAGTGGGAGCCGCCGGGCGGTGTCCTCGAACGCGAGGAGACCATCCCCGAGGCCCTGCAACGCGAAGTCCTCGAAGAGACCGGCATCAAGATCGCCCTCCCGGCGACTCTCACCGGCGTCTACAAGAACATGACGGGCCTGATCGTCTCCCTGGTCTTCCGCTGTGAGGCCGCGGACGGCACGCCCACGACCGGCGACGAGACCCGCGCCCTGCGCTGGGCCACCCGTGAAGAAGTCTCCGAGCTTGCCGACGAGGCATACGCGATCCGCGTCACCGACGCACTCGACGCCACGACCCCGCCGGCCGTCCGCGCCCATGACGGCGTGAAACTCGTCTAGCCCGAACCCGCTGCACATGGCGGCCTACCAGCACGAAGGAACTTGTATGCACGAGTATACGAGTCGAGTCCGAGTCTGGGGACTGACTTGCCCAGGATTTCCCGAAGAGGTCAGCCGGGCCCGCCGCTGGACGAGAGACATCCTGCGCGGATCGCCCCTGGCAGACGACGCAGCCCTGATCGTGAGCGAGCTGAGCACGAACGCGCTCCTCCACACGAGCAGCGGCGGGGAACGCGGAAGCTTCCACCTGGCCCTGGCGGTGGCACCGCAGGTGATCGCACTGTCGGTCACGGACGACGGAGGCGGCGGCGCCCCGAAGGTCGAGCACCAGGACCAGGACGCCGAACACGGCCGAGGATTGGGCATGGTCAGCGCTCTCGCGCACAGGGTCGTCGTCCAGGGCGCGGGCGGCGGCTACACGGTCACCGCGGAACTCTTCGTGAACGCCCAGCGGGGAGGCCACCCGTGCTGATGGACAAGCCCCGGCGGGGTTTCTGGTGCGAGTGCTGGACCGAAGACCTCACCGACGGGACGCGGTGGCCGGCACTCCGGGCATCCTTCGACGCCTACTCCGCACCTCAGGCGGACAGATGGGTCGCCATCGCCCTGCGCACCATCTCACCCGCACTCGACCCGGACGCCTCGGATGAGGTCTGGGCCTGGCTCCACGACGGCCGCGCCGAAACCCGACGAGCCCTCCTGCGCTTAGAACCCTCCACGGTGTCAGTCACCCAGGCCAGCACCCGCATCACCTGGACAATCCGGCCAGTCATCTTCCTGCCGCTGGCACACCGCCAAGAGGCCGAACCCCCAGCCTGCGCATACGCCTTCAAGCCTCACAGGCCCGAGTGAGTTACAACTTTCTCTACTGGTTCAAGCCGGCTGCGCTCCGCTCCGCCGGGCGCGCTCCCGGCTCCGCCGCGGGCGCCGCTCCTGCCTTCGGCCCGCTCCGCCCGCGCTGCGCCGACGCGCGCCCACGGGGCCAGGGCCGGGCCATGGGTCGATCACCGTAGAGAGCGGCGACTGGTCAGAACGGCCTCCGGCGGGGGCGCTCAGGCTCCGAGATGGCGGGGGCGCCGTTCGCGAGTGCCGGCGGACAGTGGCGTGCGCGGGGTGCTCCCATCCCGTCTGCCATCGACCCAGGCAGAGCCGAGCAGACGCGGCCCATGGCGTCCAGGTCGTTCGTACAGTGGCGCGCTCCACCTGGACGCCATGAACCACGCCCACTCCACGGTGTGTGGGCCGACGGCAGACGGGATGGGAGCTGGGGTGAGTGGTGGGTGGGGCTTTGCAGGTGACCTTGCGCTTGTACTCTCCGATCTGGAGTATTTAACCGTGGGGGAATTATGCGTATATGGTACTTTTTCGCCGCTATACCGTTTTGCGCGATCGGCATGTTTTCCACCTTTGCCGCAATCGTGTGCTGGTTTGATCGCATTAAGACGGATTGGCTCAAGACCTTCAAGGTATTTTCGGTTGTCGGAGTGGTGAGTTGGGCGATAGTGGTCTTTCTCTTGTTGCTGTGAGACCCGCCGCATCGGCAACAACCTGTCAAGTAGCTCACTGACGTCTGGCACCAACGGCAGCGCCGACCAGCAATGAACCTCAGCGGACCGGCTACGCAGGCAGAAGTCCGAGTGGCCCAGCACGCCGGGGTCGCGTGATCGACCTGATAGGGATGAGGTCCAGTGGTTGCAGTACAGCAGCGAAGTACAGCAACCCCAGCAACCGGTAGCGCGCCACACCGGCCGTCAAGGGCCTTCCGGCAGCCTGTATGACCGCTGATGGCCGATCTCTGTAGAGCTACGGATCAGGAGTTCTCCGTGCCACATCCGTGCCAGATCCAGCAGGGAGCCACGGGGAACGGCAGAGGCCGGCGGGTGACTGTTCCTCGGTCCGCCCAAGTGGACAGTCCGCAGGTCAGAGGGGCACTCGCCTAACCTCGCTCCTAAAGCGGTGTTCCAGGAGCGTCAGCGCCACCAGCCGTGGTCGCTACGCTCGGACTCGTGAGCGAACCCGCCCGCCTCATAGCGAACCACCGAGTCCACGTCGTGCCTGTTGTGTTGGCCCTGGCCAATCCACCATGGCAGCGGGACGTGTGGCTCGACCCGTCAGCGTTCGAAGACCTGGACCATGTTTTCCACACCCTCTTCGACGACTTCTGCGACGCCGACGAGCCAGAGCGGTACCTCGGCGTCAGCCTCCGAAGTGACGAAGAGGTTGTCCTGATGAGAGAGCTCGGTGTCGCGCTGAACGCCGCGGCGGCCGAGGCGCCCAACGACACCGACGCGGAGTACCTCCAAGCCTCCGTCTGGCCAGAAGTCGTGGCCATCGCCGGACGCCTCGCTCAGGTCATGGTCGCGAACGACCTGAGGGAACTTGCCGTGCTGCTCGACGAAGGGGCCGTGCCAGACCCGTGCCAGGTCGTGCGGGGAACCACGGGGAGCACCGGCGATCAGCGCGGCGGACGCCCCAGCTCCGACATGGCTTCGTCGCAGGTCAGCCGGGCAGCTGCTCGTAAGCGCCCCTAGCTTCCCAAGCTCAGGGCTTCGGCCACAGGATACGCGGTGGCCACCAGACGCGTGATTCTGTAACTTGCCCCCATGACCGACAACCGAAGGGGCAATGCCGCGTAGGCGCCCGTCAGCCCTGCGGGGCGATCTCCCTATCCGCCCCTGGAGGCGGCGACGGTATCCGTTCATTGATCGCCTGTCCGGCGGCTGCACAGCTGACCTGCGTCGGCTGGAGCGAACCCGCTTCTGGCCCGAAGCCACGGAAGAAGCGTTCTGGCACTGGCAGGCCTATGCTCATGGCCCCCTCAGGCACCTTGTAGACCCCCTCACGGGTCCCGATTGCGGAATCCCTGAGTGCGGGTGTTACGGCGCCGGCTTCCGTGAGCACCTCGAAGCCGTGCTTCACGCACTGCCCAGGAAGAGCGCGCGCGAGTTGCGTGCCCTCGTGTGGGCCCTCGACGGGAAAATTCTGGCAAGAGCCAGGGTCATCCCGGCTGACAGCCTAGACGCGCCATGGTGGCAAGGTCAGCTCTAGGACCATGGGCGGCCGTCTCAGTTTCCGTCTCATTCAGCCCCGTTCACGGCCGTTCAGGCGAGATCCGAAGCCGTCCCCGCACCGGCAGCCAGCCGTCCATGAACGCAGGTGAACGCCCCTGCACTCGCGCCAACACCCCACCACCACAGTTGGAAAGCGTGTTGGGGGCAACCCCTCACGAGTTCGAATCTCGTATCCTCCGCCAGTGCCTCACCGGGCACGTTGTCGAAGGGCCCCCTGGAAACAGGGGGCCCTTCGACGTTTTCCTCAGTCGCCGTTGTCCCTGGTTTTTATCCACAGGGGCGTATCCGGGGCTCCCCGGATCGCCTCCCACCCCATGATCTGTGCTCGTGATAATCCGTGTTCCGGCTCAGTGGACCACACCACACCACTGGCCGAGTGAAGCGGTACGAGTCCGCGATCACGCGTGGGCAGGGCTCGCGGATTGGTCCTTGGCTTCCTTGTCCTACGGAGTCCTACGGACCGTGGTGACCTGGTAGGGGCATTCATACCAGGAGTATGGTGACTTGTATGGCGACGAAGAAAGTCACTGTGACGATCCCCGAAGATCTGCTCGACGAGATCCGTGCCGACGCGGCTGAGCGGGGACTTTCGGCGTATGTGGCCGAAGCGCTGCGGTTCAAGCGCGATCGGGATCGGCTGCTGGAGCTGGTCGAGTGGTTGCAGGAGGAGCACGGTCCGGTCACCGAGGACGAGCACGCTGCAGCGCTCGCGGAACTGGACGAACTCGACGCCGAGCACGAGCGCCGCCACCCCGCCGGGGGCCGCAACGCCGGAGAAGCTGCGTGACGAAGCGAGCCGGTGAGCACAGGCAGCGGCCACTGCGCGTCTTCGTACTCGGCTGCGAAGCCCTGTCCCTGGCCGTGCGCGGCGACCGGAAGATGATCGCCTGGCTCGACCTCGCAGCCCGAGGTGAGGCCGAGGTGATCACGTCCCCCATGACACTGGTCGAGGCGTTCGACGGCAGAACCACCGAACAGCGCTGGGACTGGGTGCTCTCCCGGCTCAAAGTCGTCGACATCGGAAAGGACGAGGCCCGCCAGGCCCGTCGGCTCCTGGCCGGCGCCAAGCTGCACGGTCACAAGTACGCGATCGATGCCGTGCTCGCTGTCATCGCACGCCGGCAGAAGGGGCACGTCACCGTCTTCACCTCGGATGTGGACGACCTGGAGAAGCTCCTCCCGGAGACCGTCGTCGTCAAGAAGGTATGACCGGAGTCCCCGTTGCGTCTCCCGCCGCTCACGCCTCGGCCGGCCACTTCACCACCGCGTCCCCGTGCTCGGCCGTGTGGGCGTAGAACGTCGTCAGTTCCTGGTGTGCCTCGGCGAAGGCGCGGCGTGTCTCGGGCTCCGCGGGCTCGCCTCCGTAGCGGGGCAGGAGGGTGTGCCGGGCGGTGTTCCAGAGTTCGTCGAAGTCGGCGGTCGTCAAGAATCCGGCCACCCCGCGGGTCCGGGCGGCCGTCAGTACCAGCAACGGCGGTCCGTGCCGGTCGGCGCGGAACACGGGGTGCCCGCCGAGCACCACGTCCGGGCCGTGCGGGGACGCGTCGGCGTAGATGCACCCCTGGTCAGGGCGGCACTGGTCCAGCACGTCCTCGCAGTGCAGCCCTGGTGGGGGCAGGACGGTTTCGGCGGTGCCGGTGAAGAGCCGTTCGAGCCAGGTCGGGCTGTTGCGCAGGGCAGGGGCCGGAACCGCTCGCAGACGGAGGTACGCACTCATGCAAGAAGGAGCGCACGGGGGAGCGGAAGCATCACCCCGCACCGCCGCCACCGTCACCAGCGCCACCACCGTCACCACCGCGCGCTCGCGGGATGTTGTGACACTTCTGTGAGTCCGCACGCTGGTCACGATGGGGCCGTCGACGCGACCGGAGCGCGGCGGGCGACGTGGACTCGGCTGTGATCGGTGCGAACGAGGGCAATCTTGGGCCAGGTACGGCAACCCCGGCGCGTACAGGAGTACGACGGGGATCTGGGCGCTGCGGTCGCACGGGCACAGGAGGGCGACGAGGCCGCCTTCGCGGTCGCCTACCGGATCGTGCAGCCGAACCTGCTCGGCTACCTCCGCGGGATCGTCGGCGACGACGCCGAGGACGTGGCGTCCGACGCCTGGCTGGAGATAGCCCGCGACATCGGGCGCTTCAAGGGCGACGGGGCCGGCTTCCGCGGCTGGACCGCGACCATCGCCAGGCACCGGGCGCTGGACCATCTGCGGCGCCGCCGCGTGCGGCCCCAGGCGGCCGGGACCGACCTGGAGGCGCTGGACCTGGCCGGCCCGCACAACACCCCCGAGCAGGCCCTGGAGTCGATCTCCACCGAGCGGGCCCTGGAACTCGTCCGCGGACTCCCGCGGGACCAGGCCGAGGCCGTGCTGCTGCGGGTCGTCGTCGGCCTGGACGGTCCCGCCGCCGCACGCGTGCTGGGCAAGCGCCCCGGAGCGGTGCGCACCGCGACGCACCGCGGCCTGAAACGCCTCGCCCGTCAGCTGGGCATCGGCGGTGCAGCGGAGCAGGGTGTGACGGATGAGGCTTCCCGCACGCTTGGGGAGTCGACATGAACAACGTCGGTGACGGTGGTCGGCGGAAGGACACCGGGCTCGGCACACCGCACGAGGACGGAACGGCCGGACAGGGAACGGAATCGGACATGAGCGAGCGGCGGAGCGGCGGCGGAGCACCGGGCCGTCGGCGTACGCAGACCGGCGATGCCCTGTCCGGCCCCGCGGGCGCGAGTGGCGCGGGTAACCCAGGTGACGCGGGTGACGCGGGTGTGCTGGAGTCGGTCCTCGCGACCGCCATCCGCGCGGACGATCTCGCCCCCGACGCCGAGCAGCGGGCCGTGGCCGCCTTCCGGGCCGCCCACTCCGCAGGCGGGCGACCGGCGCGCACCCGGACCCGGCGCCGGGACGACTGGCGGCGGCTTGCGGAGAAGCGGCGGTCCCGCCGTCCGGTGAAGCTGACGTTCGGCGTGGTGTTCGCGGGGCTCGCCCTGGGCGGTGTGGCGGTCGCGGCCGTCGGCTCCTCCACCGATGCCACCGGCAGCGGCAGCGGCACCGGCCGGGGCACCGCGCGCCCTTCGGCCGTCGCCCCGGACCGGCCGGGCGACGCGGGCTCGTCACCGTCCTCGTCCGCCGGCGGCGGGCGGCCCACGGACCGGCCCGCCAACGCCCAGGACACCGCGGCCCACTGCCGTGCCTACGAACAGGTCCAGGGCCGTGGCAAGGCCCTCGACTCGACGGCCTGGCAGCGGCTCGTCACGGCGGCCGGGGGCGATGACAGGGTCGCCGCCTACTGCTCCGAGCAGCTGACCGGCACCGGCAGGTCCGCCAAGAGCACCCCCGGGAACAGCCAGGCGAACGGCGGCCAGGACAACGGCAAGGACAAGGACAAGGCAAAGGACAAGGACAGATAGCCGGGGGGAACCGCCCGATGGATGACGCAGCATGGAGCAGCGCACGGCACCCGGTGCACCGCGCACCGCGCACCGCGCACCGCATGCGGGATACCGGATACGGGATGAGCGAGACCGACGAGGAGTACGGCCAGTGACCAGCGACGACCGCACAGGACCGCCCAGCTTCGGCAGTGAACGCGACATGCTGCGGGCCTTCCTCGACTACCACCGGGCGACCCTCGCCATGAAGTGCGAAGGACTCACCGACGAGGAGTTGCGGCAGCGGTCCATGCCGCCGTCGACGTTGTCGCTGCTCGGTCTGGTGCGGCACATGGCGGAGGTGGAACGCGCCTGGTTCCGCCGGGTGTTCGAGGACAAGGACGCGCCCATGGTGTGGTCCGACGAGATCGACTTCCAGGCGGCGTACGACGCGAGCCGGTCGACCAGGGAAGAGGCGTTCACGGCCTGGGAGGCCGAGGTGGAGACCTCGCGCCGTATCGAGCGCGCGTCCGACTCCCTGGACCGGGCCGGGTACCAGCCGAGGTGGGAGGAGGAGGTGTCGCTGCGGATGGTGATGCTGCACGTGCTGCTGGAGTACGGCCGCCACAACGGGCACGCCGACTTCCTGCGCGAGGGCGTCGACGGGACCGTGGGCGCCTGAACACGTCTGGACGCGCCCGTGCGGTCGGGCTCGGGGGCGGCGGCGGGGAACGGCGCGGCTAGGCGGCGATGCGTATCTTCTTCGTCACCGTCACCTGGTCCAGGTCGGACACCCGTACCGTCACCGCCATCGTCCACTCGCCCGCGATCGGGAGGTTGACGGAGTCGGCCGCCCAGTAGCCGCCGCGGTCGGTCACGTTGGCGGGGAGCGGGCCGATCTTCTGGGCGGCGAGGGTGAAGGAGAGCCGGAGTTCGGGGACGGCGGAGATGCCGCCGTCGGGGCCGAAGACGACCGCCTGTACGGAGTTCGCGCCGACCCGGCCCGGGTCCAGGGTGATCTGCACCTTGCCGTAGCCGTTCGGGGTGCCGACGTCGAAGGGGACCGTGGCGACGGAGGCCGCGGGGATGCCGGTGGCGACCGACGACGTTCCCTGCTCGGCCGCCTCGGCCGCGGCCCGGCCGGGCAGGGTGCCGGTGAGGATCGTGGTGATGCCCAGGACGGCGACGCCGACGGCGACTTCGGCGAGGACCGAACGGCGCAGGGCGGCCTGGTGGTGGCCGGCCGGGGTGGCCGGAGCACCGGGAGTGGCGGGGACGCCGGGGGTGGCGGGAGGCTCGTCGAGGGGCGGTGTGTCCGCCTCCTCGGCCGGTGAAGCCGGTGAAGCCGGTGGGGCCGATGCGGCCGGTGGAGCCGATGCGTCCGCCGGGGCGCCGACCGGCAGCGGGACGCGCTCGGGGGCCGTCACGACCGGCGCCGGCGACGCCAGTTTCGCCGTCCAGCGACGGGACTGGGAGGCAGCCGCCAGCAGCAGGGTCACCCCGGCGAGTTTGACGAGGAGGAGCCTGCCGTACGACGTGTCCGTGAGGGCCTGCCAGGAGCCGAGGCCGCGCCAGGACTGGTAGACGCCGGTGACGACGAGGACGGTCACCGAGACGAAGGCCACGCGGGAGAAACGGGTGACGACGGCGGCCGGCAGCGGGGTCGCGGAGCGCTGGAGGGTGATGAGGAGGGCCGCGAGGCCGCCCATCCAGAGCGCCATCGACAGCAGGTGC
Source organism: Streptomyces sp. NPDC048278 (assembly GCF_040652195.1). NCBI lineage: Bacteria > Bacillati > Actinomycetota > Actinomycetes > Kitasatosporales > Streptomycetaceae > Streptomyces > Streptomyces sp. NPDC048278. The sequence continues at coordinate 475,697 of NZ_JBEZLP010000002.1, read as the reverse complement.
AGGACCGACGACGTCATCGCCAGCGGGACCTGGATGCCGGCCGAGGCGTGTTCCGCCGCCGCCCAGGTCAGGGCCAGGGCGACGGCGAGGGCGGCGGCCATGGCGAGCAGCGGGCGGGACGGGTTGTCGCGGCTCACGCGCTTGCGGAGCAGGAGGTGGAGGGCCGCGATGAGCGCCAGCAGGGCCACCCTGGCCAGCAGGGTGAGGCCGGGGCGGCCGGTCGCGGACTTGGCGAGGGCGGAGAGGTCGAAGGCCGCCGCCGGGGAGGTGCCCTCCTCGTACGGGGAACGCAGGACGAAGAGGAACAGGGTGGCGGCGAGCAGCACCCACCACGCCGTGCGGACCGGGGTGCGCAGCGGGGCGGGGTCCGGCGGACGGCAGACGGCCAGGAAGGCGAGGGCGCCTATCAGCAGGGCCACGGCGAGGTACGCGACGTAGCGGCCGATGTTGTAGAGGCTGCCGGTGAGCGGGTTCTCGACGGGGCCGGTGGAGACGGTCGTCGTGGTCGCCGACGGCTTGCCCACGGAGAAGGTGAGGGCGCCGGAGACAGGGTGGCTGTCCGCCGAGACGACCCGCCAGGCCACGGTGAACGTGCCGGTGCCCAGCTTCTTCGGGAAGGTGATCCGGGCGGTGTCCGAGCCGGCCGGGCCGTGTTCGGCCTCGCCGGTGTCGACCCGGTGGTTGGTGGGGTCGTACACCCGGAACGAGTCGTCGAGCAGGCCGACGGCCTCGGTGAAGGTGAGGGTGACGGACCCCGGCGACGACTTGAGTACGGCGCCGTCGGCGGGGTCGCTGCCGCGCAGGGCGGCGTGTGCGGAGGCGGGGGCGGCCGATGCGAGGAGGAGGGCGGCGAGGAGGGCGCCGAGGAGCGCGAAGGCGCGCAGAACCCTGTGGTTGCCGGTCGGCATCTGCCGCTGGTCGTGTCCTTCGCTCACGTCACCCGCTCCGAGTTCGGAAACACGCGTTCTCTGGTCATACGGTTGGGAAGCCTGTAGCGCTCATTTTGTCTGCGGACTCGTCGTGGCTGGTCGCGCAGTTCCCCGCGCCCCTTGCGGGGGCGCTCATCACCACGTCGGTCGAGCGGATACCCCTCCGTCGACCACGAGGTCGTGGCCGGTGATCCAGGATGCGAGGGGTGAGGTCAGGAAGACCACCGCGTCGGCCACGTCGTCCGCGGTGCCCAAACGGCCCGTGGGTACGGCGTCCTGCCATCTCCGGACCCCCTCCGGCCAGGCCTCCGCCAGGCCTTCCCGGTCGATCAGGCCCGGGGAGACGGAGTTGACGCGGATGCCGGAGGGGCCGTACTCCAGGGCCGCCGATCTCGCGTGCATGACGACCGCCGCCTTCGCCGCGCTGTAGTGGGCGTGACCGGCGGCCGGATGGGTCGCCTCGATGGAGGCGATGTGGGTGACCGTGCCGCCGCCGGGCTGGGCCCGCATGATCTCGGCGGCGGCCTGGGTGCAGGCGAAGACGCTGGTGAGGTCGGTGTCGACGACCGCGCGCCAGTCGGCCGCAGTCATGCCCGGCAGGGGCTGTACGGGCTGTACGGCCGCGTTGTTGACGAGGGCCGTGAGGCGGCCGTCGCCCCACGCGGCGGCCTCGCGGACGACGCGGTGGCAGGTTTCCTCATCGCTCAGGTCTCCCTGTACGACCGTCGCCCTGCCGCCGAGGGCGACGATGTCCGAGGCCGCCTCCTGCGCCGCGCGTACCGCCGTACGGCAGTGCACGGCCACCGCCGCGCCCTCCTCCGCCAGGCGCCGGGCGATGGCCCGGCCGATGCCGCCGCTCGCGCCCGTGACCAGGGCGGTCTGTCCTTCCAAGAGGTTGTTCGTCATGGACGGCAGAGTTCCGTGATGCGGGCCGCTTCGGACGGGTAACGCGCCGTGAGGTGGGCCGCGTTCCCGTGCTCGTACCCCTCGAAGGTGAATCCGGGGGCCATGGTGCAGCCGAAGAAGGTCCAGGCGCCGGGGGTCGCCACCCGGGCGCCCATCCAGGTGCCGGCCGGGACGGTCAGCTGGAGGTGCTGGCCGCCCCGCAGGTCGGGGCCGAGGACGGGGGTGCGGGCGGTGCCGTCGGGGGCGAGGAGCAGGAGGTCCAGGGGGTCGCCCAGGTAGAAGTGCCAGATCTCGTCGGTGGGGAGGCGGTGCAGGGCCGAGTAGTCGTCGGCGGTGAGGAGGACCACGATCGCGGTGCCCTCGGGGCGGCCGTCGGCGCGGGCGGGACCGGCCCAGGTCTCCCGGAACAGACCGCCCTCGCGGGGGATCGGCTCCAGGCCGTAGTGGGCGATGAGGTCATCGGGGGTCAGCGTCGGGGAGGACATCCGGGAAGGCTACCGGCCTCGGGAGAAAAGCCAGTTGAGCGCGCTTTTCGGGCAGGTGGACGTCGGGGAGGTCGATCTCCGGGAGGACGACGGCCGGGCCGAGCTCGAAACCCTGGCGCCGGAAGCGGGCGATCGCCTTCTCGTTGCGGACGTCGGGGTCCACGACGACGCGGTGCCGGTCGAGCGCGAGCAGGACGTACGCCGTGAAGGCGGTCAGCAGGGCCTCCGTCCAGCCGGGCCGGGGGCCCTCGGGTCCGGCCGGGGCGAGGAGGACGTGGACGCCGATGTCGCCGGGGCGGACGTCGTAGCACTCGCTCACCCGGTCGGCCGCCGGCTCGTACGTCTGGAGGAGGCCGACCGGGGTGCCGTCCTTCTCGGCCAGGTACGCGTGGTGGGTGTCGAGGGTCGCCATGTGGGCGTAGATCTCGGCGACCTGGGCGCGGGTGAGGCCGGTCATCCCCCAGAAGGCGGCGCGTTCCGTGTCGGCCCAGGTGTGGACGACGGCCGCGTCGCGCGCGGGGTCGAGGGGGCGGAGGCGGACGGTTCCGAAGCCGGGGACGGTGTGCGCGAAGCCGCGCGCGGGGGTGGGCAGAGGGAAGGGGGCGGGGGGCTGCTCAGCCATCGTTCTCGGTCTCCTCTACGAGGTCCAGGCGGTCCCAGTCGGTGACGACCGGGGCGAGTTCTCCCTTGAGCCACAAGGGGAGTTGGTCGGTGTGGTGGGGTGTGCCGGGGACGCCGTCCGCGCCGAGCGGGACCACCCACAGGCTGTCGTCGCGGCGGGCCAGGTCCCAGACGTAGCGGGCGGCCGGGCCGCGCGCGGAGCGGTCGGTGAGGCCGGGGACGGCGGAGGTGCACAGCACGCAGTCGTGGTCGCCGGAGAGGGCCGGTCCGTCGTACGGCGCCGGGTCGGGCAGCGCCTGCCAGGGGGCGAGGCGGTGGGTGTCCCCCCAGGTGCCGGTGGGCGCGTCGGCCGCGACCTCCTCCACGGCCGCGCGTACGACGGCAGGACGGTCGACGCCGTACAACTCCTCTGCCCGCAGCAGGTGTTCGAGGGCGAACGCGATACGGGGGGTGAGGGCCAGCCAGGGGAGCAGGACCTCGGGGTGGGCCGGGGGGTCCGCGAGCGCGGCGAAGGCGGGGTGGGCGGCGAGGTGCCGTACGACGGCGGAGCGTACGGCCGCGTAGGCGGCGGCGTCGGTGCTGCCGGCGTCCATCCGGCGGTCCCAGGCGAGGAGCCGGTCGCGGAGCGCGGCGGCCTCGGGGGTGAGGTCGTCGAGGCCGTCGAGGGCCGCCAGGTGGTCGAGGAGCGGGGCGGCGGAGGCGAGGTGGGTGTCGGTGTGGATCACGGGCAGGGCAGCGGCGGACCAGGTGCGGCGCTCGTCGAGGAGGGCGCGGATGCGGTCGGCGCGGTGGGGCGGGGCGAACTCGACGCCGAGGGGGGTGGCCGGGCCGCGCTGGTTCGCCATCACGGCGACGCCGTCGGTGAGGTCGCCGTACGGCATCTCGTGCCAGCCCTGCCAGTCGTGGCCGGGGAGCCAGGCGGGGGCGAGGCGGGTGCGGTTGGTGCGGGAGCGGACGGGGACGCGGCCGGCGACGCGGTGCAGGGTGCCTCCGGCGGTGTCGGCGGCGTGGACTACGTTGACGGGCTCGGTCCAGGCGTCGAAGGCCCTGTCGACGTCGGTGACGTCGCGGGCGCGGAGCAGCGGGAGGAGGGCGCTGAAGCCGAGGTCTCCGGTGACGCGGGGTGGGTAGCGCAACGCCAACGCCTCGGCTTCGCCATCGGCAGATGTCCTCCCACCCGCACCACCCGTGCGGGTTTCGTCGTCGGGTGCGGGTGGCCCCTGTGGGGGCTGAGCGCCATCGGCGGCCACCGGCGCCAGACCGCCACCGCTCCCCGCCACCTCCACTGCCCTCGCAGCCCCCGCCTCCGCGGCCCCCGCCGCTTCCGCAGCCCCCGCCTCCGCTGCCTCTACCGCCTCCGCAGCCCCCGCTACCTCCGCCGCCTCCGCTACCTCCGCCTCCGTCGCTTCCGTTTTCTCTGCCGCCTCTGTTGCCTCTACCGCCCCCGCTGCCTCCGTCGCTTCCGTTGCCTCTACCGCCTCCGCTGCCTCCTCCGCTTCCGTTGCCTCCCCCGGGCGCCCGGTGATGACCGGGCCCCGGGGTGTTTCGAGGAGTTCGATGTGTAGTGGGGGGTTGCCGGAGATCTCGATGGTTTCCGTGTGGCGGGTGGTCGGGGTCCAGATGCCGTTCGGGGAGAGGGCCTGTACGTCGGTTTCGGTGCGCCGCAGGCGCTCCCGGTAGAGGTCCTGGTAGTCGGCCATCGCGTTGGTGATGGACCAGGCGACCGTGCCCGTGTGGGCGAAGTGGGCGATGCCGGGGACGCCCGGGACGGCGAGGCCGACGACGTCGAACTCCGGGCAGGAGAGGTGGATCTGCTGGTAGACCCCGGGCGCTTCGATGAAGCGGTGCGGGTCGCCGGCGAGCAGGGCGTGGCCGGTGGTGGTGCGGGAACCTGCAAGGAGCCAGCCGTTGCTGCCGGCGGTGGCGGGACCGTCCGTGGCGAAGAGCGGGATCGCCTCCTCGCCCAGGTGCCGTATCGCCTCCTCGCGCCACAGCTTGGCCGGGAAACCGGCGAACAGGATGTGGGTGGCCAGCCAGACGGCCAGCGGGTGCCACGGCTCCCACGTGCCGGGGGCCAGGCCGGTGCGGGCGAACTCCGGCGTGCGGGCGGCGCCGGCCGGCAGGCCCTCGTTGACGCCGGCCACGTACGCCCGTACCCAGTCCGCCGTCTCCGGGTCCCGTCCCTCCAGCGCCTCGAAGCAGCGCCGCGCCGTGTCCGCCAGGCGGGCCCGGCGGGCGAAGACGTCCCAGGCGACGGCCGGGGCGCCGAGGAAGGACGCCGACGTGCCCTGCGCACGGTGCCGTTCCACCTCCAGCTGCCAGGCCCGGTCCCGGGCGGTGACCCGGCCCTGCGCGCGGGCGAGTTCGAGGGCGTCGGCCGCCCGCAGATGCGGGATGCCCCAGGCGTCGCGGTACGTCTCGATGGTCACCCGGTGACCCCCTTGTCTGAGGTTAGCCTTACCTAAGCTGAATCGCGGAGGAATCGTACGCGAGGGGTGAGGGAGTCGAGGAGGCCGGGGGAGGGCGGGCGGCGGCGAGCGCGCGGCGGCGGTCCGGGCACGGGATCATCGAGCCATGGACGCCAACGCCGACTCCCCCGCCCTGCACCTCGCCCAGGACCCCGAGGCCGACGAACTCCTCGGCCGCAGCAGGCTCGCCGCGCTCATCGGCATGCTGCTCGACCAGCAGGTGCCGATGGAGTGGGCGTTCAAGGGGCCGGCGACCATCGCCCGGCGCATGGGCACGGACGACCTGGACGCGCACGAGATCGCCGCCCAGGACCCGGAGGCGTTCGGCGCGCTGCTCTCCGAGAAGCCGGCCGTGCACCGGTACCCCGGCTCCATGGCGAAGCGCATCCAGCAGCTGTGCCAGTACCTCGTCGAGCACTACGACGGTGACGCCGAGGGCATCTGGCGTGACGTCGACAGCGGGGCGGAGCTTCTCGGGCGGCTCCAGGAACTGCCCGGGTTCGGGAAGCAGAAGGCACAGATCTTCCTGGCGCTGCTGGGCAAGCAGCTGGGGGTGACGCCGACGGGGTGGCGGGAGGCGGCCGGGGCGTACGGGGAGCCGGCGGCGTACCGGTCGGTGGCCGACATCACCGGGCCCGAGTCGCTGGCGAAGGTACGGGCCCACAAGCAGGAGATGAAGGCGGCGGCGAAGGCGGAGAAGGCAGCGAAGACGGCGAAGGGCGGGGCCACGTCGTAGGCCGGGGGCCGCCGTGGGGCTCCGGGCGTCATCCGATCAGCCTCTCCCTGCTGGCACCGGCGCCGCACCCGGTCTCAGCTGGAACCATGACCGAGCCCCCCAGCACCGGCCCCGCCGCCGACGACCGCAAGGCGCACGCCACCGGCACCGCCCGGCATGAGCCCGAACCGCCCCTCGAGGGACCGCTGCACGCCCTCTCCCGGGCCGCCTGGCAGATCGTCCTGCTCACCGGGATCGCCTCCCTGATCCTCGGCGTCCTGGTCCTCGTCTGGCCCGGCGCCTCGCTGCTCGCCGCCGGTGTGCTCTTCGGCATCTACCTGCTGATCGCCGGTGTCTTCCAGCTGATCGCCGCGTTCGGCACGCACCGGTCGACCGCGCTGCGGGTGCTGGCCTTCATCAGCGGCGCGCTGATGATCGTGCTGGGCCTCTTCTGCTTCCGCGGCCCGCTGGAGTCGATCCTGCTGCTCGCCCTGTGGATCGGCATCGGCTGGCTGATCCGCGGGATCACGCAGACCATGGCCGCCGTCTCCGACTCGCGGATGCCCGCGCGGGGCTGGCAGGTCTTCCTCGGCATCGTCACGTTCGTCGCCGGCGTCGTGCTGATCGTCTCGCCGTTCAAGTCGGTCGCGGTACTCACCCTCGTCGCCGGCATCTGGCTGGTCGTCGTCGGCATCGTCGAGATCGTCACGGCCTTCGGCATCCGCAGCCGCGCCAAGCAGATCCCACAGACCCTGTGAACGCCGGCTCCGACTCCGACTCCGGCTCCGGCTCCACACACGCAGGCCTCGCAAACGCGGGCTCCATGGACGCGGGCTTCATGGACGCAGGGCTCACGAACACCAACCACGCGAACACCGGCCTCGTCAGCGCAGGCCTCGTGGACGCGGGCCTGGCGTGCGCAGGCCTTATGGGCGCGGGCTTTGTGAGCGGCGCGGGCTCTGTGAGCGGCGCGAGCCTTGTGCGCGACGCGGGCCTTGTGCGCGACGCGAGCCTTGCCACCCCCTCCGTTTCGTCAACCTCGCGCCCCGCAGGTACGCCGAGCGAGCGGATCTCGCGTCTGGTGCGATGAACACCGCCCACTCTGTGGGGAGATGACCGGTATGAGCAGCGGTCTCCCGGCCGGACGTCGCCCACGGTCAGGCCCCGCCTGGCCGCGGGCGCTCGTGCTGCTGCTCGTCCTGCTGCTGGCCGGCGTCCCGACGGCGGCCGAGGCGCTCGCCGCGGCCTCCCCTGCCGTCTCGGCGGAGACCGTCGAGCACGACGTCCCCGACCTCCCGCTGCGGCCACCCGCCCGCACCGTGCACCGCGCCGACGTACCCCAGCGCCCCGCGCCGCTCCCCGACCCGGCGCCCGCCGGCCCGGCGGACCCGCACCGCCCTTCCCCGACGGCACCCCGTCCGCCGTACGCCACGCCCCTCCTGCGCACCGTGGTCCTGCGCTGCTGACCGACCGGCCTGTCCCGCACTCCCCCAGGTCAGTCAGCTCTACGCAAGGAACACAGTCATGTCCTCAGACCCGTACGCGGTCCTGCGCGCCCTGCTGCGCGCGGAAGCCGTCCGCAGCATGCCCAAGCCGGAGACGAAGACGGCCGAGCCGCCGAGGCCTCTGCCGCAGGACGAGAAACGCGGTTGATCCCGCGGAGCTGAACCGGTGCTGAGCCGGAGTTGAGCCGGAGTTGAGCCGGGTGACCCGTCCGCGGGTGCCCGGCTCACCTGCGGCGGCGGGCCGTACCGAACAGCGACCGGGTGATCTCACGGCCGAGTTGCGTGCCCACGGACCGGGCGAGGGACCTGAACATCCCGCTGCCGACCACCTGCTCGACCAGCGACGGCGGTTCCTCCCTGCGGGCTTCGGGGGCCTGTCGCCCGGCCGTCGGCGTCCGTTGCAGCTTCTCGTACGCCGACTCCCGGTCCACAGCCTGTGCATAACGTCCGTGGAGCGCGGACCCCTGCACCGCCGCGTCCAGCTCCGCCGCGGCCACCGGCCCCATCAGCGACTCGGGGGCCCGCAGCCGGGTCGCCGCGACCGGTGTCGGGGCGCCCGTCTCGCCGAGCACGGTCACCACCGCCTCGCCGGTGCCGAGCCCGGTGAGCAGTTCCTCCAGGTCGTACGACGACTTCGGGAAGGTCTGCACGGTGGCCCGCAGCGCCTTCTGGTCCTCCGGGGTGAAGGCCCTGAGCGCGTGCTGGACGCGGCTGCCGAGCTGGCCGAGTACCTCGGCCGGTACGTCCTTCGGGGTCTGCGTCACGAAGAAGACGCCGACCCCTTTCGAGCGAATGAGGCGTACGGTCTGCGTGATCGAGTCGAGGAACGCCTTCGAGGCGTCGTCGAAGAGCAGGTGCGCCTCGTCGAAGAAGAAGACCAGCTTCGGCTGGTCGGCGTCGCCGATCTCGGGGAGGTCGTGGAAGAGGTCGGCGAGCAGCCACATCAGGAAGGTGGAGAAGAGGAGGGGTCTGTCCTGGACGGCGGGGAGTTCGAGGACCGAGACGATGCCGCGGCCGTCCGGTGCCGTACGCAGGAGGTCGGCCGTGTCGAACTCCGGCTCGCCGAAGAAGTCCGCCATGCCCTGGGCCTCGAAGGCGGTGAGCGAGCGCAGGATCACCCCGGCGGTGGCCGTCGAAAGGCCTCCGATGTCCTTCAGTTCCGCCTTGCCCTCGGCGGAGGTGAGGAAGGCGACCACCGCCCTGAGGTCCTTGAGGTCGATCAGCTCCAGGCCCTTGGTGTCGGCGTAGTGGAAGATCAGGCCGAGGGACTGTTCCTGGGTCCGGTTGAGCTGGAGCACCTTGGCGAGCAGCAGCGGGCCGAAGCTGGTGATCGTGGCGCGGACGGGGATGCCGTGGCCGAGGCCGCCGAGCGCGAGGAACTCGGCGGGGAAGCCGGTCGCCGTCCACTGCTGGCCGACCTCGGCCGCCCGCCCCTCGACCCTGTCGTTCGCCTGCCCGGGCCGCGCGACGCCGGACAGGTCGCCCTTGACGTCCGCCAGGAACACCGGGACGCCGTGCGCCGAGAGCTGCTCGGCGATCAGCTGGAGCGTCTTGGTCTTGCCGGTGCCGGTGGCGCCTGCGACCAGGCCGTGGCGGTTGAGCATGGCGAGGGGGATGCGGACCTGTGCGCCGGGAAAGCACCGGCCGTCCCGGAGTACGGCGCCGAGGTCCAGCGCCTGACCGGCGAAGGCGTACCCGGCGGCGATCCCGGCGACCACCGGATCGACGGCGGTCGCGGGGTCCTCCGCGCCCGCGGGGTCCTCGACACCGGCAGGCTCGTCGACACCGGCAGGCTCGTCGACGCCCGCAGGCTCGTCGACGCCCGCGGGGTCGTTGACGCCCGCTGCGTCGGCGTCACCGGCACTCGTCATCGGACCCCCTGTTCCTGTTTAGCCCACTTGATGACCTTTACGGTGTCTTTTCCAGCGTCGCACTCGGTCGCCATGGCTGCGCCCGGAACGTCTGGACCGGTAGGCTTTCCGTGTGATCTTCAAGCGCATCGGAAACGGCCGGCCGTACCCCGACCACGGCCGGGAGAGCACCCGGCAGTGGGCGGACGTCGCGCCGCGCCCGGTCCGCCTCGATCAGCTCGTGACGACCAAGGGGCAGCTCGACCTGGAGACCCTCCTCGCCGAGGACTCGACGTTCTACGGCGACCTCTTCGCGCACGTCGTGAAGTGGCAGGGCGACCTGTACCTGGAGGACGGGCTGCACCGCGCGGTCCGCGCCGCCCTGCAGCAGCGTCAGGTGCTGCACGCGCGCGTGCTCGAACTCGACTGACACCCGCGCGCCATCCGGCATTTGCCGCCGGTTGCCCCTTTCGGGTTGGACCGAGCACCGTCGGATGATCATCTATTAGTCAACGCACCCGCGGCGCACTACGCTGCGCTCATGAGCATGCTGACTCCCCCCGGCATGGGCGGCCAGTACCGGATCACAGGGGACAAATACCCTCGCATGCGCCCGCGCCGACGGCGTGCCCGGCTCGCCCTCTCCGTGGTCGCCTCCGTCACCGCGCTCGGCCTGGTCGGCTGGGGCACCCTGCAGCTCATCGACGTCTTCACAGGCGACGGCGGGACGGCCTCGGCGGCCGGCGCGGCCGGAGACTGCGTCAAGCAGGCCGCCGCCAGCCCGAGCCCCGCGGCCGGCGCGTCGGCCGCGGTCTTCCCGAAGCCGGCCCAGATCACGGTGAACGTCTACAACGCCACGACCCGCACGGGCCTGGCCAAGGACACCGCGGACGAACTGAAGAAGCGCGGCTTCAAGATCGGCGACGTCGGCAACGCGCCGGCGAAGTTCGACCAGAAGGTCAAGGGCACGGCGATACTGCTCGGCCCGGCCACGGCCCTGAAGACCTCGCTCCCGGTCCTGGCCACCCAGGTGACGGCGGCCGACCAGCGCACGGAGGCGGGCCGCAAGGGCACCACCGTCGACCTGATCATCGGCAACGCCTTCAAGACCCTCACCCCCCAGGCCACGGCCACCAAGGCCATCACAGCCCTCTCCGCCCCGAAACCGACGACAGCGACCTCGAAGAAGAGCTGCTGAGACCAGGGCACCGCCGCGGCGGTCAAAGGGACAGTGAGCACGTGGAACAGGCGGCTCAACAGCCGCCCCGAAGGGGCACGGGGAACTGCGCGACCAGCCACGACGAACCGCAGCCACCGGCGCATCCGCGCACCCACGGCGCCGAAGCGCCCGCACACCCCGCCGGGCACAGCGAGACACCGCCGAACACCGCCGCCGTGGCCGCGCGCGGTCGCGGCGGTCAAAGATGCGGAGCGCGGTGCGCCGAAGCGCCCGCACGCCCCGCAGGGACGGACCGGCGGTTACTCGGCGGCCCCGTACAGGCGGTCTCCCGCGTCGCCCAGCCCCGGCACGATGTACCCGTGCTCGTTGAGGTGGTCGTCGACCGCCGCCGTCACCACCGTGACCGGCGTCCCCGCCAGCTCCCGCTCCATGAGCTCGACGCCCTCGGGCGCGGCCAGCAGGACGACCGCCGTCACGTCGTCCGCACCACGCCGGATGAGCTCGCGGATCGCCGCGACCAGCGTGCCGCCCGTGGCCAGCATCGGGTCCAGGACGTAGACCTGGCGCCCGGAGAGGTCCTCCGGCATCCGCGAGGCGTACGTGGACGCCTGGAGCGTCTCCTCGTTGCGGATCATGCCCAGGAAGCCCACCTCGGCGGTCGGCAGCAGCCGCACCATGCCGTCCAGCATGCCGAGCCCGGCCCGCAGGATCGGCACCACCAGCGGGCGCGGCCGGGCGAGCTTGACGCCGGTCGTGGCGGCCACCGGGGTCTGGATGTCGACGGCCTCGGTCCGCACGTCCCGCGTCGCCTCGTAGGCGAGCAGGGTGACCAGTTCGTCGGCGAGCCGCCGGAACGTCGCGGAGTCGGTGCGCTGGTCGCGCAGCGTGGTGAGCTTGTGGGCGACCAGGGGGTGGTCGACGACGTGGAGACGCATGTCCACAACAGTAACCGCGCCCCCTCACACCTCGCGCACGCCCGCGCTCGCCCGCCCTGGCATCAAACCGCCCATCCGGGGGAAAGTGGAGGTGTCGGACCGGGGGTGATGCGACCGTGGACGAGCTTCCCTGGCCGCCCGAACGGCCGGACCGTCCGTACGGCGCGCCCGAGGGTGAGACGGAGGCCGAGCGGCGCCGCCGCCGGGCCCGGTTCCTGCGCGAGCTCGCCGAGGCGCGGGCGCTGCGCGACCGGGTCCAGCCCCGCCGCGCCAAGGCCGCCCGGCTGCGGCACGCGATGCGGATGCGGACGTTCCGCCGGTAGGAATCGGTAAAAACCGCAGGAACTGCGGGAACTCACAAGTCCGGCAGGAGCCCGACAAGACCGGCTGGAGTCCGCAGGACTCGCCAAGAGTTGGCAAGACTCGGCAAGAGTCGTAAAGCCGATCCTTCGGCAAAGATCCACTCCTTGTGGCGCGTTGCGGTCCGTCACGGGGAAGGCCGTGCGTGGGCCGCGGGAAAACCCGCGTACGATCCGCAGGTGGCGGCAACGAGTGCGCTGGTGACTGCGTTGACGGACGCATGGATGGCTCTTTGCATACGTGCGATCAAAACTGCCAGACACAGGGAGCCGAAGACGTCCCCTGAACGCCTTGTTTCTGCCACGATTCCGAGTGGGCGGGGCTCGGAGCACAGCTCTCCCCGCCCAGAACCTCCGCCGGGGGGACCCCCAACCGGCACGCCTAAGACCAGTGGGAGAGTCACGGTGTACTTCGCCGCACTGCTCGCGCGCACCGAAGACGGGTGGGAAGCGAGCGACACAGAGCTCGACGATGTGGAGACCCTGTCGGACCTGGCCGACCTGGCCCGGGAATCGGCCTCGGAGGCCGACGACACGGTGCTCGTCTTCATCGAGCAGGAAGACGCGTGGTTCGGCGTCGTGCGCGTCGACGGGGAGGAGGACCCCCGGGTCTTCGTCTCCAACGCAGCCGCCGCCGCCCGCAGCTCGTACGGCGAGCTCCTGCTCACCGACGAACTGCTCGGAAGGGAGCCCAAGGACGAAGCCGACGACCTGGACGCCCTCGACCTCGACGGCACCGAGGACGGTGAACCGGACGCCGAGGAGGACGAGGACGCGGACGGTTCCGCCGTGCCGGCCGGCCCGGTCGGCGACGCCGCGATCCTGGACGACCTGGGCGTGAGCGCGAAGGAGCTGCTGACCCTGGACGAGGACGCGCTCGGCGAGATCGCCGAGGCCCTGGGCGCCTCCGACGTCCTGGAGACCGTCCGCTGACCCTCCACGAGGCCCCCGGGTCCCCCGACCCGGTACGTGACCGCTGGCGGGCCGCGATGCGGCTCGCCCTGGACGAGGCCGGCCGGGCCGTACGGGGCGGGGACGTCCCCGTCGGCGCCGTCGTGCTGTCCCCGGACGGTACGACGGTCCTCGCGGCCGGGCACAACGAACGCGAGGCCACCGGCGACCCCACCGCGCACGCCGAGGTGCTCGCCCTGCGCCGGGCCGCCGCGGCGCTGGGGGAGTGGCGGCTCACCGGCTGCACCCTGGTCGTCACGCTGGAACCCTGCACGATGTGCGCCGGCGCCCTGGTCCAGTCCCGGGTGGACCGGGTCGTCTACGGCGCCCGTGACGAGAAGGCCGGCGCCGCGGGGTCCCTCTGGGACGTCGTCCGCGACCGGCGCCTCAACCACCGCCCCGAAGTCGTCGAGGGCGTCCTCGCGGACGAATCCGCCCGCCTCCTCACGGACTTCTTCCGCACCCGCTGAGGCGCCTTCCCCGGCCCCCGAATACCGATTTCGGAGCACGGCCCACCGTGCTGTAAGGTCTCCCTCGGTAGCGTGTCCGAGCGGCCGAAGGAGCTCGCCTCGAAAGCGAGTGTGGCGCAAGTCACCGAGGGTTCAAATCCCTCCGCTACCGCTGTCGTCTGAAGGGCGGCTCCGCATCGGAGCCGCCCTTCAGGCGTTATGCCGTCGGCTCGGGGCGCTTGCCCGCGTAGTTCCAGACGAGGGCCCCGAAGACCGGGGTGTGCAGCAGGAACAGCAGCCAGAGCCACTTCGGGACGTACCTGACCCGCTCCGCCGGCGTGCGGACACAGTCGAGCAGTGCCGCCACGACGAGCACGATCAGCAGGGCCACGAGCCCGAAGGCCACCGTTGTCATCAGCATCTGCGCTCTCCCTCTCGATCCCGGCCGACCCGGGTTCGCCTCCGTTGCCTCGGCCCTTCATCGGAGCGGACCCCGCGATCGGTTCACGCGACCGGTCGGGAAAGAACCGGCCGAGAAAAAAACCGTCACCCATCGCGCCGTTGGTCATACAAAACGATCGGAGGGTTACACTCGCGCCCGGCAACCGGGGGAACCCGGGGGAAGTGACAGGGGAGAGGCCAGGTGGCGGTGAACGCCAAGAAGATCGCCGTCTACGTACTCGTGATCTTCGCGCTCTACGTGATCATCACGGACCCGCCCAGGGCGGCGGACTGGGTCCAGATAGTCTTTCAGGGCATATCGGACGCCGCGAAGGCTGTCGGTGACTTCTTCACCTGGCTGGCCGACGGGGCGAAATAGACGTACCGGGAGTACCCATGATCCGCCACCTGGTCCTCTTCAAGCTCAACGAGGGCGTCGGGCGCGACGATCCGCGGGCCGTCGCGGGCGCCCAGGCCTTCGCCGACCTCGCCGGGCAGATCAAGGAGCTGCGCTTCTGGGAGTGCGGCTGGAACATCACCGAGCGCCCGATCGCGTACGACTTCGCGATCAACTCGGCGGTCGAGGACCGGGACGCGCTGAAGCGGTACCTGGAGCACCCGGCCCACCAGGCAGCCGCGGCACAGTGGCGGGAGTTCGGCACGTGGGTGATCGCCGACTACGAGTTCTGAGCCGTACGGCCGCTTCCGGATCCTGAGCCCTCCGCCCGCCGGGCGGGGGGCTTTGCTGCGCCTTATGCCTCAACTTGCCCGTATTAATACCCAACACGACGTTACCAGGTGCTTGCACACAGTGCACATGTCTTGTGATGCTATGACCGCTTTTGACGGATGATTGACCGATGAAGAGGTGGCGTTGACCGTGTCGGCCAGTTCTGCGCCGCCCCAGGAAGAGGCGCCCGCCCCAGCTCAGACCCCCGCCCAGGCCCCCGCCCAGGCCCCCGCCCAGACCCCCGCTCAGGCCGCCGCACAGGCTCCCGTCCAGAATCCCGCCCAGCCCCCCGCCCAAGCCGCCGCCCCCGCCCCGGAGAAGCGGCGGGGCGCCGACACCCGGGCGCTGACCCAGGTGCTCTTCGGTCAGCTCAAGGGCCTCAGGCCGGGCACCCCGGAGCACAACCGCGTGCGCGCGGCGCTCATCGAGGCAAACCTCCCGCTCGTGCGCTACGCGGCGGCCCGCTTCCGCTCCCGCAACGAGCCGATGGAGGACGTCGTCCAGGTCGGCACCATCGGGCTCATCAACGCCATCGACCGCTTCGACCCGGACCGGGGCGTGCAGTTCCCGACCTTCGCGATGCCGACCGTCGTCGGTGAGATCAAGCGCTACTTCCGGGACAACGTCCGCACCGTGCACGTACCGCGCCGGCTGCACGAGCTGTGGGTCCAGGTCAACAGCGCGACCGAGGACCTGACCACCGCCTTCGGCCGCTCCCCCTCCACCGCCGAGATCGCCGAGCGGCTGCGCATCAGCGAGGAGGAGGTGCTCTCCTGCATCGAGGCCGGCCGGTCGTACCACGCGACCTCCCTGGAGGCCGCGCAGGAGGGCGACGGGCTGCCAGGCCTCCTCGACCGCATCGGCTACGAGGACCCGGCCCTGGACGGCGTGGAACACCGCGACCTGGTCCGCCACCTGCTCGTCCAACTCCCCGAACGGGAGCAGCGGATCCTGCTGCTGCGCTACTACAGCAACCTCACCCAGTCCCAGATCAGCGCGGAGCTCGGCGTCTCCCAGATGCACGTCTCGCGCCTCCTGGCCCGCAGCTTCCAGCGCCTGCGCTCGGCCAACCGCATCGAGGCCTAGAGCCCGCCCCCAGGCCCGCCGAGAGGCCCGTCCCAGGGGCCCGTTACCGGTCCGAGATCCGCTCCGGGCGACTTGGTGAGACCGTAACCGCAAACAGGATCGAGCCATCACCAGCGCGAGCGAATCGCTCACCAGCGCACTTCCCGACAGTTGAGGGTCGAAAAACCGTCAGACCCCCTTCTTCCAGGGCGGATTCGCATCTCGCATGTCGACATGTCACTACAGCGTGTTGCCGACATGTGACATTCTGCGGGAAGCGCGTTTGCCGGGGCCCCGGCTCCGGTATTCAGGTGAAGGCATCGTTCCTAGCAGGGAACGCCGCCGCGACCGTCCCGCGACCCAAAGGGGGTGGCATGTCCGCAGACCAGGGCAGCTCGAAGGTGCTCATGCCCACGAAAAGCGAGGCAGCGCCCAAGGAGCTCGACGCCATCGACGTGCTCGACAGCGTCGAAGGCGCCATCGACGGCGCTCCGGCGCTGGAGGCTCCGCCGGCTCAGGAGCTTCCGGCCGTCTCCGAGAGCCTCGACACCCGCACCCTGTCCCGCTCCCTGTTCCTGCGCCTTGCCGCACTCGAAGAGGACAGCCCCGAGCGCGCCTACGTCCGGGACACCCTGATCGAACTCAACCTCCCCCTCGTGCGCTACGCGGCAGCCCGCTTCCGCAGCCGCAACGAGCCGATGGAGGACATCGTCCAGGTCGGCACCATCGGCCTGATCAAGGCGATCGACCGCTTCGACTGCGAACGGGGCGTGGAGTTCCCCACGTTCGCGATGCCGACCGTGGTCGGCGAGATCAAGCGGTTCTTCCGCGACACCTCCTGGTCGGTCCGCGTCCCGCGCCGCCTCCAGGAGCTGCGCCTGGCCCTCACCAAGGCCAGCGACGAGCTCTCCCAGAAGCTGGACCGCTCGCCGACGGTGACGGAGTTGGCGGCCGTCCTGGGCGTCTCCGAGGAGGACGTGGTCGACGGCCTCGCCGTCGGCAACGCGTACACCGCCTCCTCCCTCGACTCCCCGGCCCCCGAGGACGACGGCGGCGAGGGCTCCCTGGCCGACCGCCTCGGCTACGAGGACACGGCCCTGGAGGGCGTCGAGTACCGCGAGTCGCTCAAGCCGCTCCTCGCCAAGCTCCCGCCCCGCGAGCGCCGGATCATCATGCTCCGCTTCTTCGCGAACATGACCCAGTCCCAGATCGGCGAGGAGGTCGGCATCTCCCAGATGCACGTCTCCCGCCTGCTGACCCGCACCCTGGCCCAGCTCCGCGAGGGCCTGATCTCGGACTGAAGTCGCGCCTACGGGTTCCTTACTGACGGAGTGTCAGCCACACTGGCGCGATGCCTCTCCGCAGGACGCAGATCCGTAGGACAGCGACGACAGCAGGGACGGCGAGGCCGGCAGGGACGCCGAGAACACCGAGTGGCCGCCGGGCCGACGCCCCCGTGGTACCGGCGGCCGACCCGACGCGTCGACGCAGGGCGTCGGGCGGCCGGTGGGGCACCGTCACCGCGGCCTCGGCGGTCGCCGCCTGCCTGGCCTCGGCACTCACGGCGTGCGCGGGCGCCGGCACCGGCGGCTATACGGCGGTGGGCGCCGCGGGCGCCGAGGCGAGCACGTCGGCACGGCCGACGGGGTCGGTGACGCTGGTCCCGCTGGACGGCGCGAAGGGGACACGGAGCGGCACGGCCGGCGGGTCGACCGGCGGTGCGGCATCCGGGTCCGCCGGATCGCCGGGCACGACCGGCACGGCCAGCTCCGTTGCCGGTCCGTCGGCTTCACCCCGGTCGGCCGCGCCGTCCCCGTCCCGCCCCGACGGCGCCCGGCCACCGCACGGCGACCCGACGGCGCCGAACTCACCACAGCCGGGCACCTCTTCGGCCGCGCCCTCGCCCGCCGCCCTCACCTGGAGCACCCCCACCCGCGAGGCCACGGACCGGCGCTGGTGCGAGAAGGTGACCGTCGCCTTCGCCAACTCCGGTGGGACGGCGGCCCGTTCCGGCACGGTCACGCTCGGCACCCACATCGTCGACCTGCTGGGCATCGACTGGTCGACGGTCACCTCGACGGAGCCCCTGCCGGTCCCGGTCGCGCCCGGCTCCCGCAAGGTCGGCACCTGGACGGTCTGTGTGGACGACTGGCGGGTGCCGCTCGGCATGCACGTCGAGACCCGGGTCGTGACCGTCGACTGGAGCTGAGCACGACGAAAGCCCGGGGCACACGACCCCGGGTCCGCTTCGCCGTACCGTCAGCCCTCCTGCACGAGCGGCACGAGCCGCACGGGCTGCGTGAGCGGCACGAGCTACATGAGCGCGAGCCAGGCCACCGCCGCCACCACGACCACCGCGGCGACGATGCCGAGGATCAGGCCGAGGCGCGGGCCGGAGGAGGAGTAGGTGGTCGCCGTCTGCTGAGGAGTCTGCGGGGCCTCGTCGACGAACGCGCGGAACATCTGGGTGCTGCCGGCGGGGTCGTAGTTGCCCTGGGGGCCCTGGGTGTTAGCCATGGCCCGAGACACTAGCGAATCCGGGGGTCCGGCCCAAGTGGGGGGCCTCCCGCGCATCCGACTCGTCCCACCTGCGTGTTTACGTTCGCAATACTTGTCTTTGCCAAGTTTTTATACCCACCCTCGCCGATTTATTTGCCTGTGGCAACCAAGCAGTTCTATGGTTGCCCCAAGCAACGAATACGGTCATGAGGAGGTGTGCGGGATGGCGGAGCAGGCGCAGTTCGAGGAGCTGGCACGTCAGCTCAGCGCCGTCGGAGCCGTGAAGCGGGACCTGGGCCGCATTCTGCCGCCCGAGTGCCCGACCGGCTCGGCCGCGGTGCTGACGCTGCTCGGCCGCCACGGCTCCATGCGCATGAGCAAGCTCGCCGAGCTGCTCGCCGTGGACATGTCCGTGACCAGCCGGCACGTGGCGCACGTCGCCGAGCGCGGCTGGATCGAGCGCTCCCCCGACCCGGCGGACAAGCGCTCCCGCATCCTGCACCTCACCCCCGCGGGGGAGGCGACCCTGGTGGACCTGTCCCGGCGCAGCACCGAGCTGCTCGCCGAGCGGCTCGGCGACTGGAGCGACGAGGAGGTCGACCAGCTGATCCGGCTGATGACCCGGCTCCGGGACAGCTTCGGCGACTGCCGGGCCACCGGCCCGCACGCCCGGCCCGCCGTCGGCACGGCACCCGCCCCGACGGGCACGCCGAAGGCCACGGCGGAGGCCACGGACAAGGTCACGGTCACCTCCGCCGCCCGCGCCCCCACGCCCGTACTCGAACCGACGACCACCCGTACACCCGCTTAAGACGTAGAAAAGGAAGCCCATGGCAACGACCACACCAGCCGGTGTGCGGGCCCACGCGAAGCACGGGGGAGGCGGCGCCGTCAGCTCCGCCGAGCAGGCCCCGATGTCCCACCGGCAGATCATGGAAGCCCTCACCGGGCTGCTGCTCGGCATGTTCGTGGCGATCCTGTCGTCGACGATCGTCACCAACGCCCTGCCGCACATCATCGGCGACCTCGGCGGCGGCCAGTCCGCCTACACCTGGGTCGTCACCGCCTCGCTGCTGGCCATGACGGCCACCACCCCGCTGTGGGGCAAGCTCTCCGACCTGTACAGCAAGAAGGCGCTCGTCCAGATAGCCCTGGTCATCTATGTCGCGGGCTCCATGGTCGCCGGTCTGTCGCAGAACCCCGGCATGCTGATCGCCTGCCGTGTCGTGCAGGGCGTCGGCGTCGGCGGTCTCTCGGCGCTCGCCCAGATCGTCATGGCCGCGATGATCTCGCCGCGCGAGCGCGGCCGTTACTCCGGCTACCTGGGCGCGACCTTCGCCGTCGCCACCGTCGGCGGCCCGCTGCTCGGCGGTGTCATCACCGACACCTCGTGGCTGGGCTGGCGCTGGTGCTTCTACGTCGGCGTCCCGTTCGCCGTCATCGCGCTGATCGTGCTCCAGAAGACCCTGCACCTGCCGGTCGTGAAGCGGGACGTCAAGGTCGACTGGGCCGGCGCGTTCTTCGTCGCCGCCGCCGTCTCCGTGCTGCTGCTCTGGGTCACCTTCGCCGGTGACAAGTACGACTGGATCTCCTGGCAGACGGGCGCGATGGTCGGCGGTTCGATCGTCCTCGGCCTGATCTTCGTCCTGGTCGAGTCGAAGGCCGCGGAACCCATCATCCCGCTGCGGCTGTTCCGCAACCGCACCATCACCCTGGCCTCGCTGGCCTCGCTGTTCGTCGGTGTCGCGATGTTCACCGGCACGGTGTTCTTCAGCCAGTACTTCCAGCTGGCCCGCGACAAGTCCCCGACGATGTCCGGTGTGCTGACCATCCCGATGATCGGCGGCCTGTTCATCTCCTCCACCGTCTCGGGGCAGTTCATCACCCGCACAGGACGCTGGAAGGCGTGGCTGGTCAGCGGTGGCGTGCTGGTGACGGCGGGCCTCGGCCTGCTCGGCACCATCCGCTACGACACGGCGTACTGGAAGATGTCGATCTTCATGGCGCTGATGGGCCTCGGCATCGGCATGATGATGCAGAACCTGGTGCTCTGCACGCAGAACCAGGTCGCCCCGTCCGACCTCGGCTCGGCCAGCTCCACGGTCACCTTCTTCCGGTCCCTCGGCGGTGCGGTCGGCGTCTCGGCGCTGGGCGCGGTGATGGCCAACCGGATCACGCACTACATCACGGACGGCATCGCCTCCCTCTCCCCCAAGTACCAGGCGGCCCTTACCGGTTCCAGCTCGTCCACGGACAGCATCCCGGACCTGGGCACGTACCCGAAGCCGGTGCGCACCCTCGTGGAGAGCGCCTACGGTCACGCCATCGCGGACGTCTTCCTGATCGCCGGCGGCCTCGCGGCCCTCGCGTTCCTGATCAGCCTGTTCATCAAGGAGGTCCCGCTGCGGACCAAGGGCGGACTGGCCCAGGCCGCCGAGGGCGGGAACGCGGAAAGCCCGGAGACGGCGCCCGCCCCCGTCACTGCTCCGGTCCCGGCTCCCGTCGGCGCCTCCGTCGGTGCTCCCGTCGGTGCTCCCGGCGAGGAGCAGCAGGTTCCCGGCTGGGCCGTCCCGGTCGTGAACGGCACCGCGGAGACCGCGGTCGCCCCGGAGACCGCCGGGCGGTTCACCGCCGTGGCCACCATCGCCGGTCCCGAGCAGTCGGCGGGCTCCGGGTCGACCCCGGTGCACGGCTACGTGCGCGGTGCCGAGAGCGCCCCGGTCGCGCACGCCGCGGTCACCCTGATCTCGCTCTCCGGCCGCCAGCTGGGCCGCGCGGTCGCGGGCTTCGACGGTTCCTACCTGCTGGACGCGCCCGGTGCGGGCTCGTACGTGCTGATCGCCTCCGCCGACGGCTACCAGCCGCAGGCCGCCACGGTCGTGGTGGGCGAGGAGCCGGTGCCCTACGACATCCTGCTGAGCGGCACCAGCGGCCTGAGCGGCGTCGTCCGCGGCGCCGGGAGCGCGCTCCCGGTCAAGGACGCGATGGTCATCGTCACCGACGTGCGCGGCGACCTGCTGGCCACCGCGGCCACCGGTGAGCAGGGCGACTTCCGGTTCGGCGAACTGGTGCCGGGCGTCGTCACGGTCGCGGTGAACGCGGCCGGGTACCGGCCCCGCGCCCTGCCGGTCGAGATCGGCGGCACCGGGGTCACCCGGATCGAGGTCGACCTGGACGCCGGCGCCCAGCTCCAGGGTGTCGTACGGGCCCCGCACGGCCCGCTGGCCGACGCCCGCGTGACCCTGGTGGACGCGGCGGGCAACGTGGTCGGCACGTCCACCACCGGCCTGGACGGCGCGTACGCCTTCGCCGACCTGGACGGCGGTGACTACACGGTGATCGCGACGGGCTACCCGCCGGTCGCCACCGCCCTGAACGTCACCGGTGCCGGTGTCGACGGCCACGACATCGAGCTCTCCCACC
Source organism: Streptomyces sp. NPDC048278 (assembly GCF_040652195.1). Classification (NCBI taxonomy): domain Bacteria; kingdom Bacillati; phylum Actinomycetota; class Actinomycetes; order Kitasatosporales; family Streptomycetaceae; genus Streptomyces; species Streptomyces sp. NPDC048278. The sequence goes on along the minus strand of NZ_JBEZLP010000002.1, from coordinate 454,186 downwards.
CGGGCGAGTAGTTTGCACTCCGGCCCGTGGCGGGCGCGCCCACAAGGAGGCGCCCGCCGCGGGCCGGTTCCATGAGGCCAATTTGTAATCGTTTGACCGTATGACCACATGACTGTTCGAGTGTTTGCAGGGAGAAACGGGATGGGACTGACCGCGAGGATCCGCACCCGGGACGGATGGGCCGTGTCGCACGCGGTCGTCACGGTGACCGACATGACGGGCAGCCAGGTGCTGCGCGCCGAGGCCGACGACGAGGGCACGGTGCGCGACCCGAACCCGCTCGCGCCGGGGGCGTACACCGTCATCGTCACGGCCCTGGGCTACGCGCCCGCCGCCTCCAGCGCCATCGTCACCGCGAGCGGCCGGGCCGAGGTCGGCACGGTGACGCTGGCGCGCCAGGGCGGCACCGAACTGCCCCCGCCGGGCCCCTGGACGGTGGACCCCGCGCACTCCACCGTGGGCGCGGTCGCCCAGCACCTGGGCATCTCCAGCGTCCGCGGCCGGTTCACGGACTTCGCCGTGGGGATCGAGATCGCCCCCGACGACGTCACCAAGTCCCGTGTCCACGCGGTCATCCGGGCCGACTCCATCGACACAGGCAACGGCATGCGCGACACCCACCTGCGTTCCGCCGACTTCCTCGACGTCGAACGCCACCCCGAGATCACCTACACCTCGACGGGCCTGACGGCGGCCGGCTCCGACCGCTGGACGGTGCACGGCGAGCTCTCCCTGCACGGTGTCGTACGACCGGTCGACCTCGCCCTCTCCTACCTCGGCACCGGCGCCGACCCGTGGGGCGGCACGCGCGCCGCGTTCCGCGCGACGACGGAGCTGCACCGCGAGGACTTCGCCATGAACTACAACCAGGTCGTCCAAGCCGGTATCGCCGCCATCGGCACCACCCTCAAGATCGAGCTGGAGATCCAGGCCGTCCAGGGCGAGTCCCTGCCCCAGGCGTGAACCTGAGCCTCGCAGGGACAGGCTGAGCGAGCCTCGCGCCCCTAGGCTGACGCCATGGCACCGAACATCGCGACGAACACCGCCGTCTCCCTCGACGAACTGCTGGACTTCGTACGACCCCGCCACCGCGCGATCCTGCTCACCCGGCGCGCCGACGGCAGCCCGCAGGGGTCGCCGCTGACCTGCGGGGTCGACGACTCCGGGCGCATCGTCGTCTCCACGTACCCCGAACGGGCCAAGACGCGCAACGCCAAGCGGGACGAGCGGGTCAGCCTGCTCGTCCTGAGCGACGACTGGAACGGGCCCTGGGTGCAGGTGGACGGACGCGCCGAGGTGATCGACTCCCCCGAGTCGGTGGAGCCGCTGGTGGAGTACTACCGCAACATCGCCGGGGAGCACCCGGACTGGGACGAGTACCGGGCGGCGATGGTGAAGCAGGGCAAGTCCATCATCCGGGTGACACCGGAGAAGTGGGGGCCGGTGGCCACCGGGGGCTTCCCGGCGCGACTGGCTTCGCCGGACGCGTAGTGGGGCGGGGGCGCGGCTCGGTGCGCGGCTGCGGGTCGTGCGTGGTTGCCCGCGCAGTTCCCCGCGCCCCCAAAAGACAAGGGGTGCCGCCGGAGCGCCCGTCAGGGGCGCGGGGAACTGCGCGACCGGCCCCCACGCACCCGCAGCCGGTCACGCGCCCTTGTCCACCATCGCCTCGATGCCGGCGACCAGCAGGTCCAGGGCGAACGTGAAGTCCCTGTCCAGCATCTCGGCGACGGTGTCGCCGCCCCTCGCCGCCATGAGGTCCCGGGACTCCTCGATGATCTGTGCCGTCGCCGGGGTCTCGGTCACCGCGTTCATCGCGGTGTTGAAGTACTCGTCCTGGGTCATGCCCGCCGCCGCCACGCGTTCGGCGAAGTGGCCCTCGATCGTGCCGTAGCCGTAGACGAACTGGAAGACGGCCGAGATCGCGCCGGTCACGCCGTGGGCGGGCAGGCCGGCGCGGCGGACCACCTGCTGGACCACCCGGGAGAACGCGAGCGAGTGCGGGCCGATGTTGAGGTAGCGACCGGCCAGCGGGGAGAGCCAGGGGTGGCGGACCAGCAGAGCGCGGTACCCGGTGGCCAGCGCCCGCAACTGCTCCCGCCAGTCGCCGGCGGCGGCGTCGGGCAGCGCCAGTTCGCCGAAGGCCGCGTCCAGGGCGAGTTCGAGCAGGTCGTCCTTGGTGTCGACGTACCAGTACACGGACATGGCGGTCACCTTCAGCTCGGCCGCCAGCCGCCGCATGGAGAACCTGTCGAGCCCGTCGGCATCGAGGAGCCGCACGGTGACGGAGGTGATCCTGGCCCGGTCCAGCCCCGACGGCTGCCCGCTACGCCCGCCCTTACCGGCCTTCTCCTCCAGCCACACACTGGCCCGCGCCATAAGCGACACCCTCCTCCACGGTCACTTCTCAAAATGCTAGAGCTCCTGCGCCCCTTCAGGGGCGCGGGACTGTGTCCGATATGCGGCTCCGCCGCGTGGGCGCGACCAGCCACAATGAGCCCGCACCCGCCGATGGACAGGTACCCGCACCCCCTCAGGCGACATTCTTCTCCGCCTTCCTGAGAAGCCCCGCAGCCACGAACCCCCCGGCGACCACCGCAGCCGCCCCCACCAGTTGCCCCGCCCCCAGCCCCGCCGACAACGACCTCCCCGACGCCACCGAAGAGCTCAGGACGGCTCCGAGCACGGCCACCCCCAACCCGTTCCCGAACTCCGCCAGCGTGCCGTTGATCCCGGCCCCCACCCCGGCCTTCTCCGGAGGAATCGCGCCCATGATGGCGTGCGCCATCGCCGGGTTGGCGATCGCGCACCCCGCCCCGATCAGCAGCAGCCCGAGCAGCGTGCCACCGTAACCGCTCGCGTCCAGTACGGCGATGGAGACCAGGCCCAGCGACATCAGCAGCATGCCGAGCGCGATCGCGACCGGTGTGCCCAGCCGCGTCGCCCACCTGGCCGACAGGCCGCTGAAGTTGAGGGCGACGACCGTCAGCGCGAGCGGCGCCGTCCGCAGGCCTGCCTCCAACGCGCCGTAGCCGAGCACGAGTTGCAGGTGCTGGGTGAGCAGGAACAGCGCGCCGCCCATGCCGAAGGTGATGAGGACCGCGCCAGCGACCGCACCCGTGAAGCGGCGGTCCCGGAAGAAGTGCGGGTCGAGCATGGGGTAGGGGATCCGGCTCTCCCAGTACCCGAAGAGGCTCAGCGCCAGTACCGCCACGGCACCCGTGCCCAGCACCCGCGCCGACGTCCAGCCGTGCTCCGGGCCGGAGATGATCGCGAAGACCAGCGCGGCCATGCCGACCGTGGAGAGCAGCGCGCCGAGCAGGTCGGGGCGGTCGCCCTGCGGGTTCCTGGACTCGGGGACCAGGGCGATGACGGCGACCAGGGCCAGCGCCGCCACCGGGAGGTTGATCAGGAAGATCGCGCCCCACCAGAAGTGGTTGAGCATGAACCCGCCGATCAGCGGACCGGCGGCGAAGCCCAGCGCGTTGACGGCGCTCCAGATGCCGATGGCCCTGGGCTGCTCGTCGGGGGTGAAGATCTGCATCGCCACGGCCAGGGTCGTCGTCAGCAGCAGCGCGCCGCCCACGCCCATGCCGGCCCGCGCCGCGACCAGTTGGCCGGTGGTGCCCGCCAGGCCCGCGGCCAGCGAACCGGCGCCGAACAGGACCAGGCCCGCGATCAGCATCTTCTTGCGGCCGTAGCGGTCGGCCGCGCTGCCCGCGGTGAGCAGCAGGCCGGACTGGACGAGTGAGTACGCGTTGATCATCCACTGGATGTCGGCGGTCGCCGCGTGCAGTTCCCGGGTGAGGGAGGGGATGGCCACGTTGAGGACGGTGTTGTCGAGCAGCACGGTGAGCTGCGCCAGACAGATCACACCGAGGATCAGCCAGCGCTGGGGGTGGCCCTGAGAAGTCATGCTGTACACCGTAGAACAGTCACTATACGGCGTACAACGCGATTTCCCCGGGCAGCGCGGGGCACGCCGAAGGGCGGTGACCGAGGAGGTCACCGCCCTTCGCCTGCCGCTCAGGGGCCCGTCAGCTGCTGCTCGACTTCTGCGTGAGGTCGTAGAAGGTGGACGAACCCACCGTCACCTTCTTGAAGTTCTTCTCGACCCACGAGCTGATCTGCGAGGACGTGCCGCTGCTGCTGCCGCCCATGCCGCCTCCGGTGCCGGAGGAGATGAAGTAGTGGATCTTGCCTTCCGCCACGTACTTCTCGAACTGGGCCAGCGTCGGGGACGGGTCGGTGCCGTTGAAGCCGCCGATCGCCATCACCGCGTCGCCGGTGGAGAGCTGGTAGCTCGCCGCGTTCTGGGCGCCGATGGCCGCCGCGACCCAGGTGTACTGGGAGGAGTTCTTCTGCAGCAGTGCCTTGGCCTCGGAGGAGACGGTCGCGCCGTTCAGCAGACCGCCGACGCCACCGCCCATACCGCCGCCCATGCCACCGGTCTCGCCCGTCCGGGTACCGCCCGGGAAGCCGCCGGTGCCGTTCTGCGTGGTGCCGTTGCCGCCCTGCTGGTTCTGACCCGGCATACCGCCACCGAAGCCGCCGGTACCACCGGTGCCGCCGCCCGGGAAGCCGCCGGTGCCGTTCTGGCCCTGGCCTTGACCCTGGCCCTGGCCCTGCGTGGTGCCGTTGCCGCCCTGCTGGTTCTGGCCGAAGCCGCCACCGCCGGTGCCGCCGCCGAAGCCGCCCCGGCCGCCGCCGGGACCGCCACCGCCGCCGAAGCCCATCATGCTCGCGCCCGCCGGACCGGCCGTCGGGATGGAGCCGGTGTGCGCGGAGTTCACCGTGGAGAGGGTGAACGCCGTCGGGCCCGCCAGCGCGGCCAGCAGGCCGACCGCAGCCGCGCCGAGGGCGAGCTGCCGCGAGATCCGGCCCGCGAAGACCAGGCCGAGCGCGGCGGCCAGACCGCCGATCAGGACCAGGTACTTCAGCCAGGGCAGGTAGGTGGAGGTGCGGTTGAGGAGGACGTAGCCCCAGACCGCGGCCGAGACCACGGCGGCGGCGAGGGTGATCGACGCCCACAGCTCGGCGCGCTTCTCCCACAGCAGTCCCGCGCCCATGCCGACCACGGCGGCGATGTAGGGGGCGAGGGCGACCGTGTAGTACTGGTGGAAGATGCCCGCCATGTAGCTGAACACGATCATGGTGATCAGCAGCGAGCCGCCCCAGACCAGGAACGAGGCCCGGGTCACCGAGGTCCGCTGCAGCTTGCGGGTCGCCACCAGACCGGCGACGAGAAGGATCAGCGCGGCCGGGATCAGCCAGGAGATCTGGCTGCCGATCTCGGAGTTGAACATCCGGTCCCAGCCGGTCTCGCCCCACTGGCCCGAGCCCGTGCCGCCGCCACCGCCGCCGACGCTGCCGGTCTCGTCGCCGCTGATGCGGCCGAGGCCGTTGTAGCCGAAGGTCAGCGACAGGAAGCTGTTGTCCTGGGAGCCGCCGATGTAGGGGCGGGAGGAGGCCGGCCACAACTCGACGATCGCGACCCACCAGCCGCCGGCGACGACCAGCGCGACCGTCGCCAGGGCCAGCTGCCCGATCCGCTTCTTGAGCTTGTGCGGGCCGACGGCCGCGTACACGAACGCCAGCGCCGGCAGGATCAGGAACGCCTGGAGCGTCTTGGCGAGGAAGGCGAAGCCGATCGCCACACCCGCCCACACCAGCCACTTCGTCCGCCCGTCCTCGACGGCCCGGACCACGAAGTAGCAGGCCAGCGCCATCAGCAGGGCCAGCATGGCGTCCGGGTTGTTGAACCGGAACATCAGCGCCGCGACGGGGGTGAGCGCGAGCACGGCGCCCGCGATCAGGCCGGCCGCGGGGCTGAACCGGCGGCGCACGGAGGCGTAGACGACCGCGACCGTACCGACGCCCATGAGGACCTCGGGGCCGAGGATCGTCCAGGAGTTCAGACCGAAGATCCGGGCCGCGATCTCCATCGGCCACATGAACGCCGAGGGCTTGTCGACGGTGATCGCGTTGCCCGCGTCCAGCGAGCCGAAGAACATCGCCTTCCAGCTCTTGGTGCCGGCCTGGACGGCGGCCGAGTAGAAGGAGTTGGAGTAGCCGTTGACGCTCAGGTTGTAGAAGTACAGCACCGCGGTGGCGAGCAGCAGGCCGAAGAAGGCCGGGCGCACCCAGCGGGGGTCCTCGGGCCGGCCGCGCCACAGTCTCCGTACGAACGGCTGCTTCGGCTCACCGGCCCCGGGAGCCGGTGCCGTCACGGCGGCGTCCGGTGCTGCCGGTGCGTCCGGTGCGTGCTGCGGCTGCGGGGGAGCCGTGGGGGGCGCGGTCGGGGGCGGGCCCCACTGGGCCGCGTGGTCGGTGTCGGTACTCATCGGGGGTCCCCCGGCTCGGTGTCGTGGGGGCGCACCGGCTGCAACTGCATGGTGCTGTCCCTCCAGGTGCCGTCCGCGGCTTCACCGGCGCGGAACTGGGTGGTCGTGGTGCCGTTCGGGGCGTACGGCTGGTGCGCCGGGCGCTGCGGGAGCGGGCCCTGCGGCTGGTACGGCTGCTGGTACTGCTGGTATCCGCCGGTCGTGTACGTCGCGGACGACGGGTTGTGCTGAGCCACCACCGTCGACTCCTGCCGGCCGGTACCTGTACCGGTGCCGCTGTCGGTGCCGTCGCGGTCCGGGAAGACCCAGGCGCGGAAGAGCAGGAAGCGCAGCACGGTCGCCGCGAGGTTGGCGGCGATCAGCACCGCCAGCTCGGTGGAGTGCGCCGGGTCGCTGCTCGCCGCGTTCAGGGCGGCGAGGGAGCCACTGGTCAGCGCGAGGCCGATGCCGAAGACGACCAGGCCCTGCGCCTGGTGCCGGACCGCCCCGCCCCGGCCGCGCACCCCGAAGGTGAGGCGCCGGTTGGCGGCCGTGTTCGCCACCGCCGACACCAGCAGCGCGAGCGCGTTGGCGACCTGCGAGCCGGAGAACTCCCGGAAGAGGCTGTAGAGGACCAGGTAGAAGAGGGTCGACAGGCCGCCGACCACGCAGAACCCGACGAGCTGCTGGGCCAGGCCCTTCGGCACGTCCTGGATGTCGCGGTCGCGCGGGTCGTCACCGAAGGGGCGGGTGATGCGGTCCAGCGGCAGCGAACCGGTGGCCAGCGCCTTGCCGACCCGCCACACGCCCTTGAGGTCCTCGGTGGCCGTCTTCACGATGTGCACGGTCGAGTTCGGGTCGTCGACCCAGTCGACGGGCACCTCGTGGATCCGGAGCCCGGCCCGCTCGGCGATCACCAGCATCTCGGTGTCGAAGAACCAGCCGGTGTCCTCGACCATCGGCAGCAGCACCTGCGCGACATCGCGCCGGATCGCCTTGAAGCCGCACTGCGCGTCCGAGAAGCGGGCCTGCAGCGAGCCGCGCAGGATCAGGTTGTACGAGCGGCTGATGAACTCCCGCTTGGCGCCGCGCACCACGCGCGACGAGCGGGCCAGCCGGGAACCGATCGCCAGGTCGGAGTGGCCGGAGATGAGCGGCGCCACCAGCGGCAGCAGCGCGTTCAGGTCGGTCGACAGGTCCACGTCCATGTACGCGAGGATCGGCGCGTCCGAGGCCGACCAGACGGTCCGCAGCGCCCGGCCGCGGCCCTTCTGCTCCAGCCGGAACGACTTGACCTCGGCGATCTCCGCCTCCAGCTGCTTGGCCACCTGGGGCGTGGTGTCCGTGGACGCGTTGTCCGCGATGGTGATGCGGTACGCGTACGGGAACGTTCGCTTGAGGTGGTCATGCAGTCTGAGGACGCATGGGCCGAGGTCCTTCTCCTCGTTGTAGACGGGGATCACTACGTCCAGGACAGGCGTACCGGCGTTACCGGCCGGGAGGTGCTCCCGCGCCGGCAGGGTGCCGGGAGAAGAGTCGGTTCGCATGGCATCGACTCTCGTCAAGCGCCCTGTTGCACCCATGTGGTGGCACTGTGCTGTGCCTGTGAGTGCGATTGCCAGTTCGTTTCGGGGGACGGCTGCGGGACCGCCGGAGCAAGCGCCGGCAGATACAGCGTGAACACCGTGCGACCCGGAACGCTGTCCACGGTGACGGCACCGCCGTGTGCGGTCGCGACGGCCTGCACGATGGCGAGCCCGAGGCCGGTGGAGCCCGTGGACCGCGAGCGCGCGGAGTCACCGCGCGCGAACCGCTCGAAGACGTGCGGCAGCAGGTCCGGCGGGATGCCCTGCCCGTTGTCCTCGACGTCCACGCACATCCACGGCCCACGCCGCTGGATGCGGGCGGTGACGGTGGTCCCCGGCGGGGTGTGCTTGCGCGCGTTGCCGAGCAGGTTGATCAGCACCTGCTGGATCCGGGCCGCGTCGGCGGCGACCAGTGCCGGCTCGTCGGGCAGGTCGAGGCGCCAGTTGTGGTCCATGCCGGCGGCGCGCGTGTCGCTGATCGTGTCGACGACCAGCGGGATGAGGTCGGTGTGCTCGAACTGCAGCGGACGCCCCGCGTCGAGCCGGGCGAGCAGCAGCAGGTCCTCCACGAGGAGGGTCATCCGCCCGGCCTCGGACTCGATACGGCCGAGGGCGTGCCGGGTGTCGGGCCCGACCTGTTCCCGTCCGCGCCGGGTGAGTTCGGCGTACCCGCGGATGGAGGCGAGCGGGGTCCGCAGCTCGTGACTGGCGTCGGCGACGAACTGCCGTACCCGCATCTCGCTCTGCTGACGGGCGTGCAGGGCGCCGTGCACGTGGTTGAGCATCCGGTTGAGCGCGGAGCCGACCTGGCCGACCTCGGTGTGCGGGTCGCACTCGGACTCCGGCACCCGCTCGCTGAGGTTCACCTCGCCGGTGTGCAACGGGAGTTCGGAGACCCGGGTGGCGGTGGTGGCGACCCGGCGGAGGGGGCGGGTGGCGACGCCGACGATGACGGTGCCGGCCAGGGTGGCGGCGATCAGGCCGGAGACGGTGAGGCTGATCTCGACCAGGACCAGGGTGCCGATGGTGCCGTCCACGTCGGAGGTCGGGATGCCTACGTAGTAGTCACCCTTGTTGCCGTTGATGAACTGCACCTGGTAGCTGCCGAGGCCGGGGATGGTGACGGTGTGCGGCTTCTGGTCCTGGGAGACGGAGCCGATCACCTTGATCTGGGCCTCGCTGAGGTTGCCGGCCTTCATCTGCGTGTAGCCGGCGGAGTCGTCCTTGTTCCCCACCTTGGCACTGGTGATCGACCCGTTCTCGACCTGGGCCGCGAGGGTCCGCTGCGGGTTGGGTCCCTGCTTGACGAAGTCCTCGAGCTGGGTCTGCTGGTCCAGGCCGGGCACCTTGTTGGAGGGCAGGCTGCCCTTCCCGTCGGGTCCGCCGACGGGGCCGCCGGCGACACGCGCGGCGACCTCGTGCAGGTTGCTGTTCAGCTGCCCGTACAGGTGGTCCCGCAGCACCAGGGTCGTGACGGTCCCGATCACCGCGCAGACCACGGCGATCAGCGTCACCGACACGACGACGAGCCGAGTCCGCAGAGTGCGCGGCTTTCCCGCTCGTCGCTGCTGCGTACGCGGCCGTCGTCGCCCGCTCATGACGCGGCGGGCTTGATCAGATAACCGGCCCCACGCCGGGTGTGGATCATCGGCTCACGGCCGGCGTCGATCTTCCGTCGCAGGTACGAGATGTAGAGCTCGACCACGTTGGCCTGCCCGCCGAAGTCGTACGACCACACCCGGTCGAGTATCTGGGCCTTGCTGAGCACCCGCCGCGGGTTGCGCATCAGGAAGCGCAGCAGCTCGAACTCGGTGGCGGTGAGGTGGATGCCCTCCCCGGCCCGCGAGACCTCGTGGCTGTCCTCGTCCAGGGTGAGGTCACCGACGACGAGCACGGAGTCGGACCGCCGGTCGGCCGCGCCGGAGCGGCGGATCAGCCCGCGCAGCCGGGCCACGACCTCTTCGAGGCTGAAGGGTTTGGTGACGTAGTCGTCGCCGCCCGCGGTCAGCCCCGCGATCCGGTCCTCGACCGCGTCCTTCGCGGTCAGGAACAGCACCGGCACGTCCGGCAGTTCGCGCCGCAGGCGCCCCAACACGGTGAGGCCGTCCATGTCGGGCAGCATCATGTCGAGGACGACGGCGTCGGGGCGGAACTCCCGGGCGGTCTGGATGGCGCCCTGGCCGTCGCCCGCGCTCCTGATCTGCCAGCCCTCGTAACGAAGAGCCATGCTCAGAAGTTCGGTGATCGACAGCTCGTCGTCCACCACAAGCACTCGGACGGGGCTCCCGTCCGGCCTCAGCAGTTCGGTGCGCCCCTGGGGCGAGGTCGTGGTCATGGTGGACACCTTGTCGGGGTCCTCTGAGAACACGCTTTCAGTAATCTGTGTTTTCCCTAAGAAACGCACAGGCGCCTCTCAGGGAACACCTGGGAATCCCATCAGGCGTGCATGAAATCGTGATCACGCCTGGCCCCGGCTGTGCGGATCATGTACGTCCGGTGTGTCCGCCGGGGCGTGGATGAAGCGCCGATGAACCGCTGATGAGAGCGTACCGACCCGGAGCGGTTCTCGCGCGGGGAGGACTCCCGGACCTTGCCGAGCCGCGCCGAGCCCTGCCGAGCCGTGCCGACGCTCAGAAGAGCCCGTCCTGCGGAGCCTCGAACTCCCTTACCGGAAGCCTGAGTTGACCTTCCTCCGCACCCGCGGCGGCGGTCAGCTCCCAGCCGGGCAGCAAGCGCGTGTCCAGGACGACGACACCGCGCCGGGTGGCCAGATGCAGATCCGGCCCGGCCGCCGCGACCAGCTCGCCGCTCACCACGCCGCCGGGCACCAGCTCGGCCACCTCACCGACGGCGGCGGCCACCCCCGCCAGCCCGAACACCGCCATGTGGTCGACGACTTGGCACGGCTCCGGGACGAGCGACTCGGGCCAGCCGCCGAGCGCGACAGCAAGCGCGTGCAGTCCCTCGACCTCCACCGCCCGCTCGGCCCGGGTCGCCGGCAGCAGAGCGCGTACGACGCGCTTGTCGCCGTACGGGATCCGGTCCGGCACCCGAAGCGCGGCCCGCAACAGCTCCTCGGCTCGCCGCGCGGCCATCAACGGCCCCGCGCCCAACCAGCTGAAGCTCACGGCCCCCTGCTCCAGCAGCCGGGCCGACCCACGCTCGACCGCCGTGATCCCGACCTTGACCATGCCGGGCCCGAACCACGCCAGATACACGTGGTACGGCCGGGGATCGTCGGCGATGGTGTCGGCGGCCACGGAGTGCGCCCGGTCCAGCCGCGCACACTCCTCGCACCGGGCTCCGGTGCTCCTGCCCGACACGGGTGTCCGGACCGGACAGGCATGCCCGCGCGCCCCCACGCACTCCCGCACACCCCCTTCCACGACCCCGAAGGCCACCCGCTTCCCCCACCCGAGCGGACTGTGCCGCCCCCCACTCCACCGCAGCACGGGCCCGTCGTCCGACCATCGCAGTCCCGAGCATTTCCACACCTGTGCCATCACTTGCGAGAGTAGAGGGCGGCACTGACAACGACCCGGGGCAGCCGGGCCGTGGTCCTCGGTCCGTACCGGTCAGCCACTGGCCTCCGCGGTGGCCGGATCCGCGTCGCCGACGCCGGACACCGGCCGGAGCTCCGACGCGGTGCGCCGCCCCCGGCCCGCCAGCCGGCAGGAGACGCACCCGGGGTGGCCGTCGCGGGCGCCGGTGTCGCGCACCCGGAGGGGCCACTGCGCCCGGGGACGCGGGCCGGGCGGCTTGCCCCACCCCGCGAGATGCAGATACCAGGTGACCAGGACGCTCACGGCACACACCGCGAGCCCCGCGACCAGGGCGACGGCCGAGACCGTACACACCCCCAGCCCCAGCAGACCGCTTCCCACGGTCGCGATCGCGGTACCGGTCCACCCTGCTGTCGTGTGACCTTCGTCGTGCTGACTCACGTACCCGTCTCCCCTTCTTAGGCAGCGGAAACACCCAGTCCGACGCGAGGACGACTAGAATCCCTCACCGGGTGAGAAATTTACTCCACATACCTCTCACGCGCTAAGGGAATCTTCGGATCCGCAGGGAAACGGGAACAACGATGCACGGCAAGCCGCGATCCCCCGCAGACCCGGCCCGGGCGCTGTCCGCCATGGACCACCTCATCGCGGCCCACGTGATCGGCCAGCAGGAACTGGCCCGGCGGCTCGGGGTGAACGTCACCGACCTCACCTGCTTCGCCTTCGTCCTGGAGGCGGGCGACGCCCTGCTGACCGCGGGCGACCTGGCCGGCCGCGCCCATGTGACGACCGGCGCGGTGACGGGCATCCTCAACCGCCTGGAACGCGCGGGCTACGTCACCCGCCGCCCCGACCCCGACGACCGCCGCCGGGTCCGCGTCGCCGCAGTGCCGGAGGCCGTCACCCGGGTCGAGGCGGTCTACGCCGGCCACTACGCCCGCCTCACCGACCTGTTCGCCGACTACACCCCCGACGAACTCGCCATCCTCACCGACTGGTTCACCCGTGCGACCACCCTCGCCCACGACTACCTGGAGAAACTCAACAGAAACGACCCGGCGGAGCCCTGCTGATTCCAGCCGGGCTCCGACTGTAATTCTGGGGCTGTACGGGGGAAAAGGGGGGACGCTGCAGCGTGCCTAGTATTCATCCGGCACCTACCGTTCGTCATCCTGTCCATTAAGCCGGAGATTCGGCACCAAGGACGACGAAAGGTCGGTCGATTGAAGCTCGCCAAGCGTTTTGCCATGACCAGCGCTGCCGTGACGGCGGCGATTCTCTTCAGCGCCGGTGGGGCCCAGGCCCAAAACGGCGGGGGTCTGCTCTCGCTCCTGAGCGACATTCCGCTCCTGGGGACGTCCTCCCCGCTGGGGCTGGCCGGACAGGGCGGCACCTCGACCGGGGCCCAGACCACCAATAACAACAACAATAACAACAACGGGGGCGGTCCGAACAATAATAATAACAACAACGGGGGTGGTACGAACAACAACAATAACAACAACAACGGCGACAGTCAGACACAGGCCGGCGGGACGGGCATCCTCCCGCTCTTGGGCAAGTCACTCATCAACTTCCAGATCTGTTACCCGAAGGGGCAGGTCGGGTCGAGCAACACCCTCACGGGAAACCAGAACATCAACTGCCACCAGAACTGAGGCGCCGCCCCACAGAACAGCCCGGCGACCGAGTGACCATTCACCGGCCGCCGAGCTGCGAAGTTCAGCCGTTGTTGTTGTTATTGTTGTTATTGTTCCCACCTCCGCCGTTGTTGTTATTATTGTTGTTGTTGTTCCCTCCCCCACCGTTGTTATTGTTGTTGTTATTGTTGTTCCCACCCCCGCCGTTGTTGTTATTGTTGTTGTTGTTTCCTCCGCCACCATTGTTGTTGTTATTGTTGTTGTTGTTTCCTCCTCGGCCGTTGTTGTTATTGTTGTTGTTGTTTCCTCCTCGGCCGTTGTTGTTATTGTTGTTGTTGTTGTTCGCGCCTCCGCCGTTGTTGTTGTTATTGTTGTTGTTCGCGCCCCTGCCGTTGCTGTTGTTGTTGTTATTGTTGTTGTTGTGCCGCCCACCCTTGTGGCCGCTGTTGTTATTGTTGTTATTGTTGTTGTTTCCGCCTCCGCCGTTGTTGTTGTTATTGTTGTTGTTGTTCGCGCCTCCGTTGTCGTTCGGCGCCATCACGTGCGCGACTGTCGGCGTCGGGGCCGCGAACGCGGCGGAGGGGGCCAGTGCGCCTCCGGCGGCCAGAGCAGCCGACGCGGTCAGTACTGCTGCGCGCTTTGCGATCTTCTTGAGCATGGTGATCCCTTTTCGACGAGTACCGATCGGGCCGATTTTCCAGTCGGTTCGACCTGACGACTCGATTGAGTCGCGTCAATTCGGCCCCGGAGACGATGGTTTGAGCCGCATAAACCGGGAAACCCGCTAGCGGGACTCTGTCGCCAGCATGCCCCTGCCGTAGTCGGGGGCACATCGGGTGGCCGCCCCAAGTTGCAGACGGCGCACCCCACATTTCGGTCCGGAATTCCCCGCACCACCCCAGCTGCCGACCCGTCCTGACCGGTCTGGATCTTTTGCGCGGCTCCGGCCGCGGAGGGAAACTGACTGGTGATGGACCTGCTAGAGCGAGAGGCCGTACTCCAGAACCTCGCCGGTCACCTTCAGGAAGCGGTGACCGGCCCTGGACGACTCGCCCTTGTGCGCGGCGAGGCCGGCATCGGCAAGACCAGCGTCGTCAACCGTCTGGCCCAGCTGGCCGATCCCCGGATCCGGATCCTGGTCGGCGCCTGTGACCCGCTGGCCACCCCCCGCCCCCTGGGCCCGCTGACGGACCTGGCCCCGCGCCTGGGCCAGCCCGTGCGCACCGCGCTGACCGGGGCGATGGCCGGCACCTGCCGGTCCGACGAGGTCTTCGACTGTCTGCTCGCCGATCTGAGCTCCTACCCGAGCCTGCTGGTCGTGGAGGACGTCCACTGGGCCGACGAGGCCACGATGGACCTGCTGCGTTACCTGGCCCGGCGCCTGCCGAGCGTTCCGGCGCTGGTGGTGGCCACCTACCGCGACGACGAGATCGGCCGCACCCACGACGTGACCGCACTCCTGGGCACCCTGGCCGGCTACCCGTGGGTGCACCGCCACGACCTGGCCCCGTTGAGCCGTCGGGCCGTGGCCCGGCTGGCCGGCGGACACACCGTCGACGCCGAACGGCTCTACCACTTCTCCGCCGGCAACCCGTTCATCGTCACCGAGATCCTGGCCGCCCCCGGGGAGTCCATCCCCGCAACGGTGCGGGAGGCCGCCGCGGGCCGCCTGGCCGGCCTGTCCGCCGCGGCGCGCAGGGTCGTCGACGTGCTGGCGGTCCTGGGGCGCCGGGTCCCGCTACCGCTGCTGGCCTGCATGGCGCCGGCCTCGGAGGAGGCGCTCGACGAGGCCGTGGCCGGTGGAATCGTGCGGACCGACGGGCAGGTGGCCGAGTTCCGTCACGAGCTGACCCGGCTGGCGGTGCTGGAGTCCGTCCCGGCCGCCCACCGGCTGCGGACGCACCAGGAGGTGCTGGCGGCGATGCGGTCCCGCCCGGTCGTCGCGGACGATCTGGCGCTGCTGGCCGACCATGCCGAGGGCGCCGGGGATCCGACCGCCGTGCTGGAGTACGCGCCCGCCGCAGCCGCCCACGCCGCCGCGCTGGGCGCGCACCGGGAGGCGGCCACCCAGTACGCCCGCGCCCTGCGGTACGCCGACCTTCTGCCGCTCGAACGGAGGACCTCCCTGCTGGAGGGCCACTCGCAGGCCTGCCTGCTGTCCAGCTGGCTGGACGAGGGGATCGCCTCCCGCCGTAAGGCGGTGCAGCAGCGCCGCCTTCTGGGCGACCGGCTGCACGAGGGCGAGGACCTGCGCTGGCTGTCGTGCTGGCTGTGGCCGTTCGGGCGGACCGTCGAGGCCGGACGGACCGGCCTGGACGCGGTGCGGGTGCTCGAAGGGCTGGGGCCGAGCCGGGAGTTGGCCCGGGCCTACCTGAACCTCTGCCAGCTGGCCTGCTACGAGCACGAAGAGGTGCGGGTGACCGCCGCCTACGCCGAGAAGGCGATCGCTCTGGGCGAGCGCTTCGGCGACGCGGGGGTGGTCGTGCAGGCACGCTTCCATGCCGCGGCGGCGGGCATGCTGAGCGGCGGCTCCGGCTGGGAGGAGTGCGAACAGGCGGTGTCCAGCGCGATGGCGCAGGACCTGCCGGAGGACGCGGGCTTCCTGGCGCTCATCATGTGCTGGTTCGCCGCGCTGCAGCGCGATGACGCACGGACAGCCGCTGCCGTGAACCGGTCGGAGGCCTACTGCCTCGATCACGATCTGCTGTCCTACCTGCTGTGCACGAGGGCCTGGGGCAGCTGGGGGCTGCTGAGCCGGGGCTCGTGGGCCCAGGCCGCCGACGCCGCGCAGGAGGTCCTCTCCCCTCCCAGCTCGCCACCGGTCGTCAAGGCCCTGGCCCTGACCGTCCTGGGCCTGGTGCGGGCCCGCCAGGGCAAGGCCAGGGCGTGGCCGCTGCTGGAGCAGGCGGCGGGTCTGGTCGACCGGGACTGCCTGCTGGACACCGGGCTGGGGTGGGAGGCCCGGGTCGAGGCGGCCTGGCTGGCCGGCGACCACGCGCTGGTGCGGGCGGAGGCACAACGTGGCCTGGACGCCCTGGCCGAGCGCAGCCATCCCTGGCTGACCGGACCCCTGGCCTGCTGGATCGGCCGCGTCGGAGGAGATCCCCCGCCGGTGGCCGGGGCCGGACCCTACACGCTGGAACTGGCCGGCGACTGGGCCGGCGCCGCGGCCCAGTGGGACAGGCTCGGCTGCCCCTACCAGGCCGCGCTGGCCCGCCTGTCCGGCGACGCGCCGGCGCTGCACCAGGCTCTGGCCGCCTTCGAGGCCCTCGACGCCCGGCCGGTCGTGGCACGTACCCGCGCCGTGATGCGTACCCGCGGTGTCCGCCCGGTCCGGCGTGGCCCGCGCGCGGCCACCCGCGCCAACCCGTACGGACTGACCATCCGGGAGATGGACGTCCTCAAGCTGCTGAACGAGGGTCTGTCGGATGCCGAGATCGCCGCCCGCCTCTACATCACGCCCAAGACCGCCGGGCACCACGTGGGCGCGGTACTCGCCAAGCTCGGCGTCCACTCCCGGCAGGAGGCCGCCCGTAAGCTCCACGATTCGAAACGCTGACAAATAACCTGGAAAGGTGCGGACGAGAATGCGGAGAGCAATCCTTCCGAACGTCGGCCTCGTGGTCGCGGTCTGCTGCTGCACCGCGCTTCTCCCGGCACAGGAATCGCGGGCCGAACGGTGCTATGCGGCCCACCGCAGCCCGAACGTGGTCGTGTGTTACCGGAATTCATGGAAGGCCGAGTACAGACACGGCGACATGGTCTACGTCCCCGTACTCGTCCAGGTGCCCACGCCCGCACATCCGGCCTCCGTGACGATCGTCGACAGCCTGGACGACATCCGCCCGTCGGCAGGCTGAGGCCGGACGCCGAGAGCCGGCCCGGCCTACGCGCCGGGCGGCCGGAAGCCGACCTGCCTGCGGGCGGCCTCGTCGATCTCGTCGATCGTGAGGAGGGGAGTGGCCCGGGTGCGGAGCGCGCCACTGGCCTTGACGCTGAGGCTGACGGCGGCCATCGAGACCGCGTCGGGGAAGTCGAGGATGCACACGAAGTCGTCCTCGCCGAAGGCGAAGTACATGGTCTCGACGGTCCCGCCGAGGCCGGCGACGACGTCCTCGACGGCAGCACGACGACCGCTCGCGCCTTCCGCCAGCAAGCCCTTCGTCCCCTCGGGCGTGTAGGTGGCCTGGATGAGGAACTTCGGCATGGGTCGCTCCCTGCCCGTGATCTGTCCGGTACGCAGAAGGTCCTTCCCGCGGCCACGTCGCAGGCCGATCGGCGAACGGCGGATTCACCCGTAAGGCACGCAAAAGGCCCCGGATCTCTCCGGGGCCTCTCACCTGTGTGCACTCGGCAGGATTCGAACCTGCAACCTTCTGATCCGTAGTCAGATGCTCTATCCGTTAAGCTACGAGTGCTTGTTATTTGGTTTTTTGCCTTCGCTCCCGGCTCTTCCGACCCGCTCGCGGCGACAGGAAGAACATTACATGACTGCCGCCGCCATGTGAAATCCGTTAGCCGCACCCCTTGTGAGCTGCGGAAACGTCGTATCGGGCGGGTTCCCGCCAGCCGGGCGGGACCATGAACGCGAAACAGGGAGCCCAGACCGAAACGGTTGGACTCCCTGAGTCAGGTGCGGAGGCGGAGGGATTTGAACCCTCGATGGGCTTTAAGGCCCAAACCGCATTAGCAGTGCGGCGCCATAGACCGGACTAGGCGACGCCTCCAGCACAGCCGCTCGCGTGAGCGCGAGTGGTGCGTGCAGATGATGACACAGTCGAGCGTGCTGTCACCAATCGGCTCCCACGGTACTAGGCAGCCGGGCCGCAGGGCAAAGCCCTTCCCTCCGACGGGGGCGCCGCGCAACGTCCGGGCGGGGCGTGCGTTGGGCAGGGTATGTCGTATTTCGCCGTGCGGGGCGCCCTCGGGGCCGTCGTCGCCGCCGCCCTCGGGTCCGTCCCCGCCCTGCCCGCCTCCGCCGCCGTCGCCTCTGTCGCGGCCGATCACCTCACCGTCACCGTGCTGCACGCCGGGGACGGGCGGGACGGGACGTACGAGCTGTCCTGTCATCCGGGCGCCGGCAGCCACCCGGACGTGGGCGGAGCCTGCCGGGTGCTGGACCGGAACACCCGCTGGGGCCGGGACACCTTCGCGCCGGTCGCCCCGGGCACCGCCTGCACCATGCTCTACGGCGGCCCGGCCACCGCCCGTGTCACCGGGACCTGGGCCGGCCGTCCCGTCGACGCGACGTACGACCGCAGCAACGGCTGCGAGATCGGACGCTGGGACCGGATGGTGCCGCTGCTGCCCGGTCTCGGCACATCGAGTGAGCTCGGGTGACGGACAGGCAGGCCTTGGCCCCTCGGCCTCTGCATCCCCCTCCGCCCCTCCGGGCCCCCGCGCCCCCTCCAGAGCGGCCACAGACGATTCACCGACGCGGCCCCGCTTCCGTAAAGGTCTCGCGAAGGTATGGCGGAGACGAAGCGTGTCGGTCACATGTTCGTCGTCACTTCGTCGTGCGACCTCCCTCTCATCCGGCGTCGTGAGCGCAACCGGTGCCCTTAGACTCCCTCGCGTGACACGCCGCGGGCCGGTTGGCAAGATGGCCCGAGCGGTCGGCAAGGTGCGGTAACAGGGAGGAAGCGTCTCGTGAGCAGCAGGCCATCCCGAGGCGCTGCTCGCCTCGCAGCCATACTGGACGCGCTGCCGGATGCGTTGGTGCTGGTCAACGCCAACGGCACCGTCGTCAACGCGAACACCATCGCCCTGGAGGCCTTCGAGGCCCCGGGCACCGCGCTGGTGGGGCGCGGGCTGCTCGATCTGCTCCCGCAGTTCGACTCGCGGCTGATCCCGGGGTCCATGCGGCGGCCCGATCACATGGACCCGCGCGGGCGGACCAAGCCGACGCGGATGGTCGCGCGGCGCACCGACGGGACCGAGTTCCCGGTCGAGGTCACCAGCGCCAACCTGGAGAACGGACAGCAGGCGTACGACGGTTACGGCTACAGCGGCGACGAGCTGCTGATGCTGGTCGTCCGCGACCTGACCGGGACGGTGGACACCGAGGCCGAGCTGGCGCGCTCGCAGCGGCAGACCGAGATGATCCTGCGGGCGGCGAGCGAGGGCGTCGTAGGGACGGACACCGACGGGCGGATCGTCCTCGTGAACCCTGCCGCCGCCCAGATACTGGGGTACCGGGCCGGTGAGCTCGGCGGCAAGGAGCTGCACAACCTCGTGCTGCACTCGCGCGCCGACGGCTCCCCCTTCCCGTACGCCGAGTCGCCGCTCGCCGACACCCTGCGCTCCGGGCGCAAGCACCGGGTGCGCGGGCAGGTGCTGTGGGCCAAGGGCGACAAGAAGGTGCCGGTCGACCTGACGACCGCGCCGGTGCGCGACGGCGACCAGCTGGTCGGCGCCGTGATGACGTTCGCCGACCGGCGGCCGTACGACTCCGTCGTCGACGAGAAGACGGCCCAGGAGAAGGCGCACGCCGACGAGCTGGAGCGGCTCTCCGAGGAGCACGCCTCCGACCTGACCGCGCTCCGCCAGAAGCACGTCACCGAGGTCGAGGAGCTGCTCGAACGGCACGCCGAGGAACTGGCGGCCGGCGAGGACCGGTACGCGGCCCTCGGCGAGCGCGAGAAGGACCGGTACGAGGCTCTCCACGGGCGGCACGAGCAGTTGCTGACGCTGCTCGCGCAGTCGTTGCGCGGACCGCTCGACGAGCTGCGCCGCGAGCTCGCCGCGCTCGCCGCCGACGACGCCGGGCAGCTGTGGCCCGAGGCCAACCAGGTGCTCCACCACCTCTCGGCCGGTTACTCGCGGATCACCCAGCTCATCGACAACGTGCTCGGCTACCAGCGGCTGGACGCGGGGTCGGAGGACATCAACCGCACCAAGGTCATGCTCGACGCCGTCGTGGCCGCCGGGGTGGACGGGGCGGTGGAGCTGATCGGGCCCGGACGCGTGCAGTTCGCCGTGCACGCGCCGCCCATCGAGGCCGAGGTGGACCCGCAGCGGCTCGCCGTCGCGCTCGCGCATCTCATCGCGGACGTGGCCGGCGTCGACGCGACCGGCAACGCGCCCGTCTCCGCGGGCGGCTACATGGACAACACGGTGGTGGTCGCGGCGGCGCAGCGCGGCGAGGTCGTACGGATCGAGGTGCGCGGCCCCTACACCGGGGGAGACCCGGTGCACGAGCCGATCGTGCGCGGGATCGTGCGGGCCCACGGCGGGGTGCTGCAGACCCACGAGGTGCCGGGCATGAGCGGCAGCGCGTTCGTGCTGGAGGTGCCGATCGGGGGCGGGGCGGGAGCGGTGCCCCCGCCGCCCGGTGCCGAGGTGGCGCTCCTCCCGGCCGCCGAGGAACCCGCGGCCGGTGGGCGGCGGCGGGCCCGGCGGTCCTCCGTGGACGCCTTCCTGGAGAGCGAGGTACCCGGCGAGGCGGGCGGCGAGGGCGAACCCTCGGCCGCGCCGACCGGGCGGCGGCGCCGGCGGGCCGCCGAGGCGGGGGGCCCGGAGAGCGGGCCCGCCGCGATCGAGAGCGCGGAGCCGGCGTCCGGCGGTACCGGACGGCGGCGCGGGCGCCCGGCCGACGGTGCCGGCGACCCGGGGGTCGCCGAGGGCGCCGTGGTGACAGCCGCCGAACAGGGTGCCGGGGCGGCTGCCGTGGGTACGGGACTGGGCGGCACCGTTCCGCCGCAGGGCGTGCCCGTGCCGGTGCCTGCGTCGGGGCGGCGCGCCCGGCGTGAGCCCGACGAGCGGCAGGCGCTGCCGCCCGCGCTGCCCTCGGCGCCGTCCGAGCCGGCAGCCCAGTCGGGAGCCCAGTCGGCAGCCGAGCCGGCGTTCGACGAGAGCCAGTCCGGCGGCCGACGACGGCGGGCGCTGGCCGCCGCGGCCGAACGGGCGGAGCAGCAGCAGGCGGGGCCCCGCCCGGTCTTCGCGCTGCCGCCCGCCGAGGCCGACCGCAGCCCCGAGCCGGTCCAGGCGAGGGAAGCGATGGAGGCGATGCCGGCGGCGGAGGCGATGGCCGCGGCGGGCGACGAGGGCCGGCACGACGCCGTGGCCCACGACCAGGCCGAGGACCACACCCCGCCGCAGCCGCACCCCACCAACGCGCCGACCGGCCGTCGTCGGCGGGCGGTGGGCCAGCCGACGGCGGCGGCCGAGAACACCCCGGCGGCCGGGGCGACCGCAGCGGTACCGGCGGTGCCCGCGCAGGCGGTGCAGCCGCAGGGGGTTCCCAGCCAGTCCGGGCAGCCCGTCCCGCCCGGGCAGCCTCAGAGCATCCCGGCGCAGGCCGGGCCCGCGGCGGCCCAGGTCGTCGCACCGGCCGGTATCCCCGTCGCGCCGACGGCAGGTGTCCCCGGCGTCCCGCAGGCGCTGCCCGGCGCGGCCGTACCGGCGCAGGCGGCGTCGCAGAACCAGCCGCAGCCGCCGCAGAAGCAGTTGGGGGCGGCTCCGGTGGTCCCCGGGCAGGCCGCCCCGGCCGCTGACGCCGTCCCGCTTCCCGCCCAGCCGCTTCCCGCCCAGCCGATTGCCGCCCAGCCGATTGCCGCCCAGCCGCTTCCTCTGCCGCTTCCGGCGGAGGCCGCGCCGGTGGCGCCCGTACCGCAGCAGTGGCCGGGCTCCGACGACGCCTCCGCCGCCCAACCGGCGCGAGCCGCCCAGCCGTTGCCCGCCGAGGCGGCTGCGGCGGCACCGGCACCGGTCGACCCGGACTCCACGCAGGGCCGGGCGTTCAGTGTGCGGACGCTGGGGCAGGGGGTGCCGTTCTCGCGGCAGGCCGCGCAGGTACAGCAGCCGACGCCGACCCCGCCCCCGCACCAGCCGGGCGGCAACGGGCGGCGCCGCAAGCTGGGCACCCGGCCCGACCCGGGTACCGCCGGCGAGCAGCCGGGGGCCGAACAGTCCGTGCAGTCCGTGCAGGCAGCGCAGCCCGCGCAGGCCGCCGCCCGTCCGCATCCGCCGACCGAGCAGCCGGTCGCCGCCCAGCCGCTGCCGCAGCCGTCGCTGGCCGGGCAGTCCCGGCTGGTGGGGGCCACCGAGGGCGGTGGACGGTCGTACGCGATAGGCGCACCCGACGTGAACGCCGCCGAGGGCCCGGAGCCGCTGGACGGTCCGGGCGGGGCGGTCGAGGTCGCGGACCCGCCGCGCCCGCAGCCGATGGACGACGAACTGCCCCCGGAGCCGCTGGACAACCCGCGTCGGCTGCTGGTGTGGCCCGCGCCGGACGTCACCACCCAGCAGGAGCTGAGCGACCGCGGCTACCGGCCGGTGATCGTGAACTCGCGCGAGGAGGTCGACGCGCAGATCGCCGCGTTCCCGGCGGCGCTGTTCGTGGACCCGCTGACCGGGCCGATCACCCGGACCGCGCTCCAGTCGCTGCGGCAGGCGGCGGTGGCGGCCGAGGTGCCGGTGATGGTCACGGCCGGACTGGGGCAGGCGACGCGCGAGGCGGCGTACGGCGCCGATCCCGCCGTACTGCTCAAGGCACTCGCGCCCCGGGACAGCGAGCAGCATCCGCCGCGGGTGCTGCTGATCGAGGAGCACGCGGAGATCGCGCTCGCGCTGACGTCGACGCTGGAGCGGCGCGGGATGCAGGTGGCGCGGGCGGCGAGCGACGCGGACGCGGTGACGCTGGCCGGGCAGCTGCGGCCGAACCTGGTGGTGATGGACCTGATGCAGGTGCACCGCAGGCAGGCCGGGATCATCGACTGGCTGCGGGCGAACGGGCAGCTGAACCGGACGCCGCTGGTCGTCTACACGGCGGCGGTGGACCAGGCGGATCTGCCGCGGCTGGCGTCGGGAGAGACGGTGTTGTTCCTGGCGGAGCGGTCGACGAGTGCCGAGGTGCAGAGCCGGATCGTGGATCTGCTGGCCAGGATCGGGACCAACTGAGGGAGCGCCGTCGGAGAACTGCCGCCAGCCGACTACAGGTTGTTCGTGGCTGGTCGCGCCCGCGCGGCGGCAGCCGCACATCGACTGCCGCCCCGCGCCCCTTGCGGGGCGCTTCAAGCGGGGCGCTCAAGGGCTGCCGGGCGTCAGAGGCTCGTGACGTCCAGTTCGCCCTCGGCGTAGCGCCTCCTGAGTACCTTCTTGTCGAACTTGCCCACGCTCGTCTTCGGCACCGCCTCGATCACCGTCCAGCGCTCGGGGAGCTGCCACCTGGCGATCTTGCCCTCCTCGGCGAGGAAGATGCGCAGGGTCTCGAAGGTGGCCGTGGAGCCCTCCCGCAGGACGACCGTGGCCAGCGGGCGCTCGCCCCACTTCTCGTCGGGGACGGCCACCACCGCGGCCTCGGCGACGTCCGGGTGGGACATCAGCGCGTTCTCCAGCTCGACCGAGGAGATCCACTCGCCGCCGGACTTGATGACGTCCTTGGCGCGGTCGGTGAGGGTGAGGAAGCCGTCGGGGGAGATGGTGCCGACGTCGCCGGTCTTCAGCCAGCCGTCCTCGCTGAACTTGTCCTCGGGACGCAGGGGTTCGGCGTCGGGGCCGTTGTAGTAGGCGCCCGCGATCCAGGGTCCGCGGACCTCCAGCTCGCCCGCCGACTCGCCGTCCCAGGGGAGGCGCTCGCCGCCGGGGCCGCTGAGCCGGGCCTCGACACTGGCCGGGAAACGGCCCTGGGTGAGGCGGTACGCGAACTCCTCCGCGGTGCCGACCGCGTGGGCCGGCGGGCGGGCGATGGTGCCGAGCGGGGAGGTCTCGGTCATGCCCCAGGCGTGGCAGACCCGCATGCCCAGCTTGTCGAAGGCGGTCATGAGGGAGGGCGGGCAGGCGGCGCCGCCGATGGTGACCTGGCCGAGGGAGGAGACGTCCCGGGGGCGGGCGGTCAGCTCGCCGAGCAGGCCCTGCCAGATGGTGGGGACCGCGGCGGCGTGCGTGGGCCGCTCGCGCTCGATCATCTCGGCGAGCGGGCCGGGCTGGAGGAAGCGGTCCGGCATCAGCAGGTTGACGCCGGTCATGAAGGTGGCGTGCGGCAGGCCCCAGGCGTTGACGTGGAACTGCGGCACGACGACCAGGGAGATGTCCTGGTCGGTCAGGCCCATCGACTGGGCCATGTTGACCTGCATGGAGTGCAGGTAGATCGAACGGTGGCTGTACACCACGCCCTTGGGGTCGCCGGTGGTGCCGGAGGTGTAGCACATGGCGGCGGCCCGGCGTTCGTCCAGCTCCGGCCAGTCGTACGTCGTCGGCTTCCCGGCGAGGAGCTCCTCGTACTCGTGGACGGCCGCGGTGGCGCCGGCGAGGAGGGAGCGGTCGCCCGGACCGGAGACCACGATGTGCTCGACGGTCGGCAGCTTGGCCAGCAGGGGCGCGATCATCGGGATCAGCGAGCCGTTGACGAGGACGACCTTGTCCGCGGCGTGGTTGACGATCCAGACCAGCTGCTCGGCGGGCAGGCGGAGGTTGAGGGTGTGCAGGACCGCGCCCATGGAGGGGATCGCGAAGTACGCCTCGGTGTGCTCCGCGTTGTTCCACATCAGGGTGGCCACACGGTCGTCGCCCCGGACTCCGAGGTCGTCCCGCAGGGCGTGCGCCAACTGGGCGGCGCGGTCGCCGATCTCGGCGAAGCTGCGGCGGTGCGCCTCGCCCTCGCCGGTCCAGGTGATCACCTGTGATGCGCCGTGAACCCTCGACCCGTGGGTCAGGATCCTTGAGATCAGCAGCGGTACGTCCTGCATGGTGCTCAGCACGGCGTCCTCCCGGGGGCGACATTGCCTACTCGGTGGTAAAGGGGCTGCGCTGATTCTGCTCACATACCGGGCGGTATGTCACTAGGAGAAAGCCAACAAAGCCGGTTCGGTCGCGCCGGACGCCCCGGGCCGCTACCGGGCGAGGTCCAGCTCGGGGTCCTCGCGCAGCTTGCCGAGCGCACGCGACACGGCCGACTTCACCGTGCCCACCGAGACCCCCAGCACCTCGGCGGTCTGCACCTCGCTCAGGTCCTCGTAGTACCGCAGCACCACCATCGCCCGCTGCCGCGCCGGGAGTTTCATGATGGCCCGCCACATCGCGTCGTGCAGTGCCTGCCGTTCGGCCGGGTCGTCCTCGCCGGGCGCCGTCTCGGGCTCGGGCATCTCGTCGCAGACGAACTCGTCGACCCGGCGCTTGCGCCACTGCGAGGTCCGCGTGTTGAGCAGCGCCCTGCGCACATAGCCGTCGAGGGCCCGGTGGTCCTCGATCCGCTCCCAGGCCACGTACGTCTTGGCGAGCGCCGTCTGGAGCAGGTCCTCGGCATCGCTCGGGTTCGCGGTCAGCGACCGGGCGGTGCGCAGCAGGACGGGCTGGCGGGCCCTGACGTACGACGCGAACGACGGATAGGAGGGACGGGCGGGGCGGGCGTACGGGCGGGTCTGCCGCACCGAGACAGCGGCGGCGTCCGAAGCGCTGGTGCAGACGGGTGTGGTCATGGCTCCACGCTATGAGCGGGCGGTGTCACCGCGGATCGGCCGCAGGTCCCGAAGCCGAGTCCCCCTCAGGTTGTAGGGGTGGGGCTGGCTACACCTCCTGAAGGTGGAGTACGCGAGCGGAACTCCTGCGGGTTTACCCCTCAGGGGGAGGAGGACGGGGGCCGCGGCTCACCCGTCCGGGGCCCGGGAGAGCCCGCCCGTCCGCATCGCGCGGCCCGGTGGCGGGATCAGTCGTCCGAGGTCAGGACCAGTCCGGACGTCGGTACGCCCGTGCCGGCCGTCACCAGGACGCGGCCCGCCCCCGGTATCGGGTTCACGGCGGTGCCGCGCAGCTGGCGCACGCCCTCCGCCACCCCGTTCATCCCGTGCAGGTACGCCTCCCCGAGCTGGCCCCCGTGCGTGTTCAGCGGCAGCCGCGCCTCGGCCACGAAGTCCGCCGCCTCCCCCCGCCCGCAGAACCCGAACTCCTCCAGCTGCATCAGTACGAACGGCGTGAAGTGGTCGTACAGGATCCCCACGTCGATGTCGGCCGGGGCGAGTCCGCTGGTGCGCCACAGCTGGCGGCCCACCACGCCCATCTCCGGCAGCCCGGTCAGGTCGTCCCGGTAGAAGCTGGTCATCTGCTCCTGGGCCCGGCCCGCGCCCTGCGCCGCCGCCGCGATCACGGCCGGCGGATGCGGCAGGTCGCGCGCCCGCTCCACCGACGTGACGACGAGGGCCTGTCCGCCGTCCGTCTCCTGGCAGCAGTCAAGCAGCCGGAGCGGCTCGACGATCCAGCGGGAGGCCGCGTGGTCCGCGAGGGTGATGGGACGGCCGTGGAAGTAGGCGGCGGGGTTGGTCGCCGCGTAGCCGCGGTCGGTCACCGCCACGTGCCCGAACGCCTCCGGGGTCAGCCCGTAGGTGTGCAGGTAGCGCTGCGCCGCCATCGCCACCCAGGACGCGGGGGTGAGCAGCCCGAACGGCAGCACCCAGCCGAGCGCGGCCCCCTCCGCCGACGGCTCCCGGTGCTGCACGCCCGAGCCGAAGCGGCGGCCCGACCGCTCGTTGAAGGCGCGGTAGCAGACGACGACCTCGGCGACCCCGGCCGCGATCGCCAGCGCCGCCTGCTGGACGGTCGCGCAGGCCGCGCCGCCCCCGTAGTGGACGCGGGAGAAGAAGGACAGCTCGCCGATCCCGCAGGCCTGCGCCACGGTGATCTCCGGGCTGGTGTCCATCGTGAACGTCACCATCCCGTCCACGTCCGCCGGGGCCAGCCCCGCGTCGTCCAGCGCGGCCCGCACCGCCTCCGCCGCCAGCCGCAGCTCGCTGCGCCCCGAGTCCTTGGAGAACTCGGTGGCCCCGATGCCGACGACCGCCGCCCGCCCGCCGAGCGAGTCCCGGCCCCGCACGCTCATGAGTCCGCCTCGCCGGTGAGGGTGACGGTCACCGTGACCTCGGTGAAGGTGACGGTCACCGTGCCGGTCACGTGGTTGCCGATGCCGTTGGCGCCGACCACCCGGACCGTCGCCGTCCCCGTCTCGTCGTCCAGCTCCTCGATCCGGCCGGTCAGCACCATCGTGTCGCCCGGGTAGTTGGGCGCGCCGAGCCGGATGGCGACCTTGCGGAGCACGGCCGTCGGGCCGAAGTGGTCGGTGATGTACCGGCCGACCAGGCCGTTGGTCGTCAGGATGTTCATGAAGATGTCCGGGGAGCCCTTGCGCCGGGCCAGTTCGGCGTCGTGGTGCACGTCCTGGTAGTCCCGGGACGCGATCGCCCCCGCCACGATCAGCGTCCGCGTGATCGGGATCTCCAGCGGCGGCAGGGCGGCGCCCACGGCCGGCCATCTCGTCTCAGTCGTCATGCGCGATCAACTCCCCCAGTTCCTGGAGCACTTCGCCCCCGCTGCCCAGATACGCGTCCAGCTGCCGGCCCCACAGGAAGTGCCGGTGCACGGGATGGCCGACATCCGCGCCCGCGCCGCCGTGCAGGTGCTGGCCGGTGTGCACGACCCGCTGCCCGGCCTCGGACGCCCACCAGGCCGCGGTCAGCGCGTGCGTGGCGTACGGCAGTCCGGCGTCCCGCCGCCAGGCCGCCTCGTACGCCGTCACCCGTATCGCCTCGGTGTCCATGTGGGCGTCGGCGGCGCGGAGCTGGACGGCCTGCCGGGTGGCGAGCGGGCGCCCGAACTGCTCCCGGGTGTTGGTGTGGGCCACGGCCCGGGCGAGGGAGCCCGCGCAGACGCCCGCCTGGAGCCCGGCGAAGGCGGTGCGGGCGGTGGCCAGGACGTCGGCGCAGGCGTCCGCACCGCCCAGCATCTCGGCGGGGGCCGCGTCGAGCGTGAGCCGCCCCGCCGACCAGGGCGCGGTCAGCTCGACCTCCTCGGTGCCCGTGCCCGTGCCGGTGCCCGTGTCTTCGCCGAGCGGCACCAGCCACAGCCGCCGGCCGGCGTCCGCGACCAGGACATGGGTGGCGTCCCGCAGCCACGGGACGACGGGGACCGTGCCGCTCAGCCGCCCGCCCTGTACGGAGGGCCGTTCCCCCGCGGGCCCCGCCTCCGCGGCCCGCACCCCCTGCTGGGCGGGGAACGCCCCGGTCACCACCACCGACCCGTCCCCGATCCCCGGCAGCAGCCGCGCCCGCTGTTCGTCGCTGCCGTGCGCGGAGACGGCCAGCTGCCCGTACACGCAGCTCGCCGCGTACGGCACCTGGGCCGTGGTCCGCCCCTGCTCCTCCAGGAGGAGAACCAGACCCAGCAGGCCCAGCTCCTCCACCGCGGCCACCAGTCCGGCCGCGCACAGGGCCTTCCACAGCTCCGGGTCGCTGCCGGTGCCGGCCGCCCGCAGCCGCTCGTGGGTGGCGAGGTCGGCGAAGATCCTGGCGGCCAGGTCGCGCGCCTCGGCCTGCGCCTCGGTGGGCGTGAAGTCCATGTCAGACCTCCTCTCCGAGGACCCGGAAGACGGGCAGGGTCAACGCCCCGCCCTCGTCGTCGTACCGGCGGAACTCCACCCGTACCGGCAGGCCGATCCGCACCTTGTCGTACGGCACCCCCACCACGTTGCTCACCATCCGCACGCCCTCGGTGAGCTCGATCAGGCCGACCGCGTAGGGCGGGTCGAAGGCCGGGAAGGGCGGGTGGTGCATGACGACGTACGAGCAGACCGTGCCCTCGCCGGCCGACTCGACCGTGTCCCAGTCGGGGGAGCCGCAGGCGTTGCAGCCCGGCAGCCAGGGGTGGCGCAGGGTGCCGCAGCCGGTGCAGCGCTGGACGAGGAGGCGCTCCTCGGCCACGCCCTCCCAGAAGCCCGCGTTGTCCCGGTTGACCACCGGGCGGGGGCGCGGCGGGGCCTTGGCCGGCTTCCCGGCGGGCGCGTACTTGAGGACGCGGAGGCGGTGGACGCCGACCAGCTCCCCGCCGACCCGGACGTCCGTGCGCGTGGTGACGAAGTAGCCCGTGCCCAGTTTCGTCGTCTTGCGCCCGGACACCGACTCGATCACCGTGTCGAAGGCCGGCTTGTCGCCCGGCCGCAGCGGGCGCAGGTACTCCTGCTCGCAGTCGGTGGCGACGATCGAGAGGCAGCCCGCCGCGTCGAGCAGGGCGGACATCTCGTCGTACGCGCCGGTGCGTGCCGTGTTCCCGGAGAGGCCGCCCATCGTCCAGGCCTGGAGCATGGTGGGCGGGGCGATGGCGTCCGGCCCCGCGTACGCCGGGTTCGTGTCGCCCATCGCCTCGCACCAGTGCCGGATCATGGGCAGGTTGACCGGGTCCTTGCCGGTGCCCGCCCGGGAGGCCGGCTGCCCCTCGTACGCCTTGAGCCGCGCCCCCAGCTCGTCAGTCCCCCCGGCCACGGCCACCCCTCCGCATCCCGAGCCGCATCGTCGCGACGATCTCCCGCTGCACCTCGCTCACCCCGCCCCCGAACGTGTTGATCTGCGCCGCCCTGTTGAGCCGCTCCAGCCCGCCGTCCCCGAACGCCCCCGGTGAGCCGGACCGGACCAATGCCGCCTCGCCGACGATCTCCTGACACATGCGATACGTCGCGACTGCCGATTCCGTTCCCGCGAACTTCACCCCGCTGGCCTCCGCGGGGGCCACCCTGCCCGCCCCCGCGTCCCCCACCAGACGCCAGCTGAGCAGGCGGTTCGCCGCCAGCCGGGCATGCGCTTCGGCCAGCCGGGAACGAATCCACGGCTCGTCAACACGGCGCCGCCCGGTCACCGGATCGGGGGTGCGGGCGGCGGTGAGCGCGGCGGCGTAGAAGTCCTCGGCCTGCATGCCGGTCGCGGCCAGGGCGACCCGCTCGTGGTTGAGCTGGTTGGTGATGAGCGACCAGCCGTCGTGCTCGGCACCGACGAGGCTGTCGGCGGGGACGCGGACCCCGTCGTAGTACGTCGCCGTCGTGACCTGCCCGCCCACCGTCTCGATCGGCGTCCAGGAGAACCCGGGCGCGTCGGTGGGGACGAGGAGGATCGAGATGCCGCGGTGCCTGGGCGCCTCGGGGTCGGTGCGGCAGGCGAGCCAGATCCAGTCGGCGTGCTGGGCGCCCGAGGTGAAGATCTTCTGCCCGTCGATCCGCCAGCCGTCGCCGTCCCGCGCCGCCCGGGTGCGCAGCGCGGCCAGGTCGGTGCCGGCGGAGGGCTCGCTGTAGCCGATGGCGAAGACGAGTTCACCGCGGAGGATGCCGGGCAGGAAGCGGGCCTTCTGCGCCGCACTGCCGTACTTCATCAGCGTCGGCCCGACCGTGTTCAGGGTGACCATCGAGACGGGGGCGCCGGCCCGGTACGCCTCGTCGAAGAACACGAACTGCTCGTCGGCGCCCCGCCCTTGACCGCCGTACTCGACGGGCCAGCCGAGGCCGAGCAGGCCGTCCGCGCCGATGCGGCGCAGCAGGGTACGGCGTTCGGCGGGGTCCTCGGGGGCGGGGGACGGGACCAAGGACCCGAAGTAGGCGCGGAGTTCGGCGCGCAGCCGCTGCTGGCGTTCGGTGGGAGCCAGATGCATGGTTTCTGACTGTCCGTCAGATTCGGTGTGGTGTCAAGGTCCAGAGGAGTCGGCAGCGGGCCGCCGGAAGGAGCCGGAAACGCCTGCGCGGCGGTGCCGAAGCACCGCCGCGCGGACGCACGCCCATCCCCACAGACCACACCCCACCAGGGTTCAGGCGGGGCCTACCACAGCTGGGTGAAGTGGACGGCGACGTTTTCGTTGCCCTGCTGGATCGCGGTCCACGCGGAGCCGTTGACCTGAGCGGTGTTGCTCTGGTTCGAGGCGCCGTTGCCCACCGCGTTCTGCTGGGTGGTGGAGGAGTTGCCGTTGTTGTCGTGGCCGACCCCGCTGCCGATGATGCCGGCCGTGCCGACGTTGGCGCTCGATCCGTTGTCCGCGATCGCACCGTTGTCCGCAGCCGCGACACCGGTGAAGAGGGCGGCGGCGAGCGGGAGGGCGGAGACGGCGGCGAGAACGCGGGCGGTACGGATGCTTGCCATGTTGTTTCCTCTCAGAGCCCGGCTGTGCCGGAGGTCCGTCAAGTAAGGCTTTTCCCGGGGCAGTTGGCCGACCGCCTCGGTGGGTGTCATCGACGTCGCGAGACCAGAGTTGCCCACCGAATCCCTGTCGAACCAGCCCGGAAGCCCTTATTCGCCCTCAAGCGTGATGACAAGTCGATAAACCCCTTTCACCATCTTTGGTCGAGTACCACCCCAGTCATGACCAGTCAGGACATCAGCGCACATCAGGCCCCCCAAGGGGAAAACCGTTCCGGCCCCGACCCGCGACCGAGTCGCCGCCCTCGGCGTGTCACGCCGGCGCCCTCTTCCCTTTTTCGAACGTACGTACGAACATGGAGGCATGGCCACCACCGACCGGCAGGCCACGACGCTGGCCCTCGCACACGCCCTGTCAGCCGCCGAGCGCGGCCTGGCCGTCATCCCCCTGTCCCGCACGAAACTCCCGGCCCTGCGCTCCCCGCACCGCCACGCCCCCGACTCCGACCCCGACCCCGTGCTGCCGCCCTGCCACGGCGAGTGCGGACGCCCCGGCCACGGGGTGTACGACGCCACCACCGACCCGTCCCGCATCCGCGAACTGTTCGCCGCGGCCCCCTGGGCGACCGGCTACGGCATCGCCTGCGGGCTGCCCCCGCACCACCTCATCGGCGTCGACCTCGACGTGAAGTGCGGTACGGACTCCACGTCCGCCCTGCGCGAACTGGCCCTGCGGCACCTGTTCACCATCCCGCCGACGGTCGTCGTCCTCACCCCGAGCGGTGGCCGCCACCTCTGGCTGACCGGACCGGCGGACGCCGTCGTCCCCAACTCGGCCGGCCGGCTCGCCCCCGGCATCGACATCCGGGGCGCCGGCGGCTAC
Source organism: Streptomyces sp. NPDC048278 (assembly GCF_040652195.1). Taxonomy (NCBI): domain Bacteria; kingdom Bacillati; phylum Actinomycetota; class Actinomycetes; order Kitasatosporales; family Streptomycetaceae; genus Streptomyces; species Streptomyces sp. NPDC048278. The sequence continues at coordinate 422,378 of NZ_JBEZLP010000002.1, read as the reverse complement.
CTGGTCGGCCCCGGCTCCCGGACCGACCACGGCGTCTACGCCACCGCCCCCGGCACCGAGCACCTGGTCCCCGCGCCCTGTCCCCCGTCCCTGCTCCGCCTCCTGCTCCCGCCCCCGCGCGCGCCCCACCCCGCGACCCACCCCTCGGTCGGCAACCGCGGCCAGGGCCTGGTCCAGTTCGTCCTCTCCGCCCACGAGGGCCAGCGCAACACCCGCCTCTTCTGGGCGGCGTGCCGCGCCTACGAGAACGGCATCGGCCGCGCCCTGCGGGCCCCGCTGATCGACGCGGCGGTCCACACGGGCCTGACGGAGCAGGAGGCCCGCGCGACGATCGCATCGGCGGCCCGCATGACCGGCCGCCGGCCTTGAGCGACCGAGAGCCCTGAGGGGTTCTGGGGGTCCTGAGCGGTTGTGGGGGTCCTGGCGGTCCTGAAAGGGGTTCTGGGGGTCCTGAAAATCGAACGCGCCCAGCCGCCCCGCCGCCTAACCTGCCGCTCATGCCCCTGACCCGTGTCGTCCTCGCCTCCGGCCGCTCGATCGGCCTCTCCCACCTCCGGCTCTCGTCGACGTACGGCGGGCTGCTGGAGGGCTATCCGCACCGGGCCCTCAACGACCGCCGTGTCAAAGGCCTGTTGACGGCGGCCGTGGCCGAGTACCCCCGCACCCCGACCCACTTGGTCCCGCCCCCGCGCGAACACCCCGACGACGACGTCGGCCGTACCCTCCCCTTCGGCCCGGTGGAGCTGCTCCCGCCGGTCGCCTGCATCGGCCTGTTCGAATCCGAACCCGTCTCGCCGGACAACGAACCGGTCCTGCACGGCTCGTCCCTCGCGATCGTCTGGTTCCAGGCCACACCTCGGCCACCGTCCGGCCACGACGCGAACCAGGGGCTGCGGGAGGTGGCCTGGGAGGAGCTGGCGGAGGACTACGAGGTCTGAGCACCGGCGTCTGCGGCCTCCAGCGATCCCCGGTCTTCAGCGATCCGAGGTCTTCAGCGATCCCCGGTCTTCAGCGCTCTCCGCTCTGCGACTTGGGAAGGCCGAGGCGGCTACGAAAGATGTGCGGACGCAGACTTTCGGGAACTGAACCGGTCGGGGCCGGCTGGCCATGCTGGCGGTATGGATCAGGCGAAGATCTCCCGGCGTGCGCTGATGGGCGCCGCCGCTGCCGCCGCTGCCTCCACCGCCGCCGCGGTGACAACCGGCGCGGCCCCGGACCAGGCCGCGGACCAGGCCCCGGCCCCGGCCCCGGGATCGCGGCCGGCGTCGGACCGGCAGGCGGACGGATCCGGCTCCTCTCGGGTCGAGGCCCTGCTGACCCGTATGACGACGGCCGACAAGATCGCCCAGTTGAACGTCCCCGTCTGCCTCCCGCAGGAACTGATCGGCGATCCCACGAACCCGACCGGCACGGCGGAGCACCGGGAGGCGTACGTGCGCGGCCGGACCGTGGTCGGTACGGGGACCGGGCGGTTGCGGCTCGGCCCGGGCGGCGGTTTCTTCGGCCTGGTCGACCAGACCCTGTTCGGTTCCTTCGAGGTGCCGCATCCGCTCACGCCCCGCGAGCAGGCCGAGCAGCACAACCGGCTGCAGCGCCTCGCCCGGGACACCGCGCTCGGCATTCCGCTGCTGCAGATCAGCGAGGGCACGCACGGTTCCGTGGGCCCCGGCTCGACGATCTTCCCGGAGGGGCCGGCACTCGGCGCGACGTTCGACCCCGACCTGATCGGCCAGGTGTACGCGGCGGTGGCCCGGGAGGCCCGCGCGGTCGGGATCCACGCGCTGAGCACCATCACCGCGGAGCTGAACCGAGACCCGCGCTACGGCCGCGGGATCTGGGCGTTCAGCGAGGACCCGTACCTGACGGCCGCCATGGTCGGTGCGCTGGTGCCGGCCATGCAGGGCGCCGGAAACGACCTCACCTCCGACGAGTCGGTGGTCACGTCCCTGGTCACCTTCCCCATGGAGTCCCCGAACGTCGGCGGCCTGGAGACCAGTTCGATCGAGATCGGCGAACGCGCCTTCCGCCAGACGCACCTGGAGCCGTGGCGGGTGGGCTTCACGGAGGCCGGGGCCCTGATGACCGAGGCGAGCGAGCAGACCATCGACGGGCTGGTGGTCCACGGTTCACGCACGTACCTCACCGACCTCCTGCGGGACGAACTCCGCTTCGACGGCGTGGTGATCGGCAACGACCTGCACGGCCTGATCCGGGAACACGTGGCGGGCACCGCCCAGGAAGCGGCGGCGCTCGGGCTGGCCGCCGGGGTCGACATCAGTCTGTCCTGGGACGGGATCTACCTCGACCGGCTGGCCGCGGCCGTACGGGAGGGACGGGTCGACGAGGCGCTGCTCGACCGTGCCGTACGGCGCGTCCTCACCCTGAAGGAACGCCTGGGCCTGTTCGAGAACCCGTACGTCGACGCGGCCCGGGCGGAACGGGTCGTCAACTGCTTACCGCACCGGGCCCTGGCGCTGCGCGCCGCACGCGAGTCGACGGTGCTGCTGAAGAACGAGGGCGGGCTGCTGCCGCTGGCCGCCGACCGGGTCCGTACGGTGGCGCTGATCGGCCCCGACGCCGACGACGGGCTCAACCTCCTGGGCGACTACAGCGCCTACCCCGCGCTGCACGAGACCCCCTCGATCCGCGAGGCGTTGACCCGCCTGCTCGGCGACCGGGTGCGGGTCCGGTACGAGCGCGGCTGCGACGTCACCGGAACGGACACCTCCGGCTTCGCCGCCGCGCGTGCGGCGGCGCAGGACGCGGACGTCGCGGTGGTGGTCGTGGGCGAGCGGACCAGGGGCGGCTACCTCTCGCCCGACCGTACCGACGGCGAGCTCAAGGACACCGCGTCCCTCGCCCTGACCGGCGTACAGCAGCAGCTGCTCGAAGAGGTGCACGCCACCGGCACCCCGACCGTCGCCGTGCTGGTCACCGGCCGCGCCCTGGCCCTGCCGTGGGCCGCGGCACACCTGCCGGCGCTGCTGGTCGCCTGGCTGCCGGGGGAAGCGGGCGGCCAGGCGGTCGCGGAGGTGCTGTTCGGGACGACCGAGCCGACCGGCCGCCTGCCGGTCACCTTCCCCCGTGACGTCGGCCAGCTGCCCCTGACCTACGACCAGAAGCACGCCCGGGCCGAGGCGGGCCCCTACACCGACATGCCGTCCACGCCCCTGTACGCGTTCGGATCGGGCCACGGCTACACGACCTTCCGGCACAGCGGTATCCGGCTGGACGACACCCACATCACGCGGGACGGCCGGACCCGCCTCCACGTCGACATCACAAACACGGGCGGACGGGACGGAACCGAGGTCGTACAGCTGTACGTCACCGACGACCGGGCGAGCGTCTCCCTGCCGCGCCTCCGGCTGCGGGGCGTGGCCAAGAGGCGGGTGGCGGCGGGGGAACGCGTCACGGTGTCGTTCCCCGTGACGGCCGCGCGGGACCTCACCCTCGTCGACGAACGGCTGCGCACCGTGGTGGAGCCGGGGACGTTCACCCTCGGCGTCGGCAGCGCCGCGGACCGCCTGCACCAGCACATCTCCCTGACCGTGTCCTGACCCCCACTGCTGGCACTACCGGCACTACTGGCACTACTGGAGAACCCCATGAACACCGCCGACACCCCGCTCGCCGAGGCCGACTACATCGCGGCCACCGCCGACGAGCTCAGCCGCAGGCAGGGAGCCGACAGGGCCGCGGCGCTGGTCAGCCAGAAGGCCCTCTTCCAGCGCCGCGGGCGGATCCTCCTCCACCCCGACCGGCTCGTCCTCACGGGCTGGTCGGACACCGGCTCCCTCGTCCTGACCCGCACGGACATCACCACCGCCGAGACCCGCTACACCGACCTCTACGGCCGCTTCCTGGGCGGCCTCCTCAACGCCGGCAAGCCCCTCATCCTCACCACCGCGACCCCCTCCCGAGGCGAGATCTACCTGCTCGTCAACCGCCGCGAGTTCATGGAGACGACGGACGACAGACAGTGGGAGAAACACATCAACGACTGGCTCGCCGGCTGACCCCACGGGGAGCCGCGTTTCAGCCAACCGCGATGCTGCACTTCCTGGCGGGGACGCCGGTGAGTTCACACGCGGCGGCGTCCTCCTCGCCCTCGGTCCGGTGCTGCCGCAGGTACGTCGCCGTCGCACGGGTCCCGGCGTCGAAGCAGGCCGGGTTCTGGTCCACCATCAGACCGAGGATCCTCACCTGCGTCGACTCCATGTCCGCATTGACGGAATCGGCGTAGTCCTCGTCCCGGTACTCCCGTTCCATCTGTTCCCTGAGCCGGCCGGCCCGCCCGGTGAACTCCTTCTCCACCTGCGCGCAGGCAGCGGACCGCCCGGACCCACCACCGTCACGCGTCGCCCCGACGGCGTACCCGCCCACGGCGAGCGTGATCGCCCCCGCCCCGACCAGCGCGATCATCGAACGCTTCATGGCCGGTGATCGTATCCCCGCACCCGAGACGCCCCCGGGTCAGGTCCACCGAACACCACAAACGCCAACGGCCCCCGACCGTCTCACCTGGTCAGGGGCCGTTCGCATCAAGCGGTGGGTGTGGGATTTGAACCCACGGTGACTCGCGCCACGACGGTTTTCAAGACCGTTCCCTTAGGCCGCTCGGGCAACCCACCTGTGCCCCGGCCCACCAGGGGCGGAGCGGGTACAGAATACCGGCCTCGACGGATCTGCGGTGGGCTTGGTCCACACGGGGTTCACCAGGTCTGATGGATGCCCCGCAGAACTCTGGTCGGGCTCGGTCAGCTGACCGGGGTCAGGATCACCGCCTGTCCGCCGGCGCTGGTCATCGCCACGCTGAGGGTCGTGCCGGCGGTCACCGTCTGGCTGGTGACGACCGTCGGGGTCGCGTGCGGAGTGCTTCCGGCCGTCCCGTCGGCGTAGATCGTGGCCGTGTACGAGACGCCGCCGTCGAGGAAGTCCAGGGGGATCGAAACGGTCCGCGCATCCTCGTTGTTCATCACGCCGAGGAACCAGGTCGTGTCGCTGCGACGGGCCACCGCGACGTACTCGCCGAGCGAGGCTGCGACCGCCTGGCTTTCGTCCCATGTGGTGGGCACGGCGTCGAACCAGGCCAGGCCGGGCCAATGGGAGGTGGTCGAGTACGCCGAGGGCTTGGAGTACCAGTACAGGAAGTTCAGGGGCTGGTAGTAGACGGCGGCCATGGCCATCTGGTGGTTGTTGGTGGTGAGGTCACGGGACTGGCCGTAGCAGATGGTGTAGTCCATCGGGCCGCCGATGTTGCGGGCGAAGGGCAGCAGGATGTTGTTGGTGGCGGTGGGGAAGTGCTCGTTTCCCCGTACGCCCTCCAGGCTGATCCAGTTGGGGTAGGTCCGCTCGTAGCCCCACGAGCGGACGTCGTCGTGCATGTCGATCAGCAGTTCGTACTTGGCGGCGGTCTTGGCCCAGGTGATGATCTGGTTGGTCATGGTCTGGGTGCCGTCGTTGATGAAGCCGAGCTTGATACCGGCCACACCCCAGCTCTTGTACAGGGCGAACAGGGTGTCCGGGTCGGTCGCCGCGATGCGGTTGACGTAGAGGATGACGCCGACACCGTTCTCCGTGGCGTAGTCGATCACCGTGGTCAGGTCGATGGCGTCGATCGCGACCGTGGCGTCGGTGGTGGTGAACTCCGGGCCGTACCAGCCCGCGTCGTACTCGACGTAGTCCAGGTTCCGGGCGACGGCGAAGTCCACTCCGGCGGTTCCGGCGTCGGTGGTCAGCTCGCAGCGGAACACCTTGCCCGGCTTGATCCAGGAGGTGTCCGACAGGGCACACGCCGGAGCCAGGTTGAGCACCAGTTCGGCGTTGTCCACCAGGTCGGTCGCCTCGTCTCCCAGCACCAGCACCCGCCAGGGCGTGGTGAAGGGTGTCGTGACGGTCGAGGTGGTCTGGGTCGTGCCGGCGGAGCGAGCGGACTTCTCCATCAGGTACGTCTTGAGGGTGTTGCTCTCTCCGGTGACCGAACTGACCATCGACCGCGGGTAGTTGACCCGGGACGATTCACAGACCGTGGCGAGGAGACCGCTGTCGAGGGTGACCAGCAACGGCAGGTCGCTCAGGTATCCGTAGTCGGTGCTGGACGTACCCGTGTAGGGGATGGCGTCCGGTGCCACCGCACTGTAGGCGTCCTCGTCACGGGCGCTGTAGATCGTGGTGCTGTCGGGGAAGGCCCAGGTGGTCAACTCGTCGGAGATGGTGGCGCTCCCCGTGTCGAGCAGGACGTAGCGCATGGCCACGCCCGTGTTGTAGGCGCGGAGTTGAACAGAGAAGTTGACGCCGCTTGTGCCGTCCTGGAGGTTCCATCGCATCTCCTGGTAGTAGTCCCGGATCGTCGAGTTGCGGCCGAAGACGGGGGTCCAGGTGCTGTCCCGGGTCCAGTGCTGGTACTTGGTCACCGAGACGTCGCCGGTGCCGAGAGACGTGCCGTCGCCGAGCGTCAGGCCCAGAACCGAGCTGTTGAGCACAGTCGTGCCGCTGCGCTTCACCGACCAGCTGAGCACCCCACCGGTCAAGGACATGGTGATCGTGTTCTTGCCGTCCGGCGACGTCGCCGTGATCGACGAGTCCGCCGCATGCGCCACCTGAGCCGTGCCGAAGGACAGCAGCGCGCCTCCCGCGGTGAGCGCCGCGCCCTTGAGGAGACCTCGTCGGGACAACACCCCGGTGTGCTCGGTTCCTTGGATGCCGTCCGGAAGGCCATGGAATCGGGACGTTGACATGCTGGGTCACCTCTTCTTCGAAGTGTGCTGCACGGGATGGGCGGCAGGGCGGAGCCCCGAGGAGGACAGCGGAGCGAGGCGGCTTCAGCCGAGCCGTCGATGTGGAACAGACCCCCGATGGGCTGGCGTGTTCCTTGCGGTGACGATGTCACGACCTACAACAGAAACGACCACAAATGAACGTGTTCCAACGTGCGGGGCCTTTCTACGCCCACTCCACGTTGTGGGTCAATCCCCCTGCGGAAAGGCCGTCGAATCGGCCGTCGGAAACGCGCACGGATTCGCGCCTCAGGTCTGGACAAGAGGTGAGGGGCAACAGAATCCAACGCGATCAGGTCGTTGGTTTCGGGCCATGGGGTGCCGCCTCTGGCGGTTCTGGCGCCGGAGAACCCCGGCGGACCGGTCGGGGCTCGTCTCGCACAGCGCGGCCCTCATGCGGAAGGGGTGCCTCTCGGTGAGAGGCACCCCTTCCGCACAGCACATCTGTCCTTCAGACCGCTCCCGTTCGTGCGGGCGGGTGCGGGGTGCGGGTCAGTTGTCGCCGACGCGGGAGCCGAGGGTGACGGTGGTCGTGTGTTCGCTGCCGTCGCGCTTGTAGGTGATCTCGACCTTGTCGCCGGGCTTGTGGGTCCAGATCTCGCCGATCAGGGTCGGGCCGCTGTCGATCACCGTGTCGTCCAGCTTGGTGATGACGTCGCCGGGCTTGAGGCCGGCCTTGTCCGCGGGACCGCCGGACTCCACCGCGGCGGAGCCGCCCGAGCCGGAGTCGGTGATCTGCGCGCCGGAGGTGCCGTCCTCCAGCGACACCGACGCGCCGATCTTCGCGTAGACCGGCTTGCCGGTCTTGATCAGCTGCTGGGCCACGTACTTGGCCTGGTTGATCGGGATGGCGAAGCCGAGGCCGATCGAACCCGACTGCCCGGTGCTGCCCAGGCCGCCGCTGGAGGCGGACTGGATCGCGGAGTTGATGCCGATCACCGCGCCGGAGGCGTCGAGCAGCGGGCCACCGGAGTTGCCCGGGTTGATGGAGGCGTCGGTCTGCAGGGCGCTCATGTACGACGCCTTGCTGGTGGAGCTGCCGTCGCTGGAGGCGACCGGGCGGTTCTTGGCGCTGATGATGCCCGTGGTGACCGTGTTGGACAGGCCGAAGGGGGCGCCGATCGCGATCGTCTCGTCGCCGACGGCGACCTTGTCGGAGTCGCCCAGGGCGAGCGGCTTCAGGTCCGACGGCGGGTTCTTGAGCTTGATCACCGCGACGTCGTAGCCCTGTGCGTGGCCGACGACCTCGGCGTCGTACTTCTTGCCGTCGGGGAACGTCGCGGTCAGCTTGCCGCCGTCGAGGGAGTCCGCGACCACGTGGTTGTTGGTGATGATGTGGCCCTGCTTGTCGAAGACGAAGCCGGTGCCGGTGCCGCCCTCTCCGTTGGTCCCCTCGGACTCGATGGTGACCGTGCTGGGCAGCGAGTTCTGCGCGACCGCCGCGATGGTGCCGGCGGCGCGCTTGACCTGGGTGGCGCCGCCGCTGGAGGTCGAGGAGATGGTCGTGGAGCCGCTGTCGTCGTTGTTCTTCGCCAGCGTGTAGCCGAGGCCGCCGCCGAGGCCGCCCGCGACCAGCGCGGCCACCAGGACGGCGGCGATCAGACCGCCGCGTCCGCCGCCCTTCTTCGGCGCGGGCTGCGGCTGCTGGAACGGCTGCTGCTGGTACTGCTGGTGCTGCTGGTCGTACGTCGAGCCCCAGGCGGCGCCTGCGCCCGCGCCGGGGTCCGCGTAGGACGGGGTCGCGTAGGCGGGGGTCGCGGGGGCCGGGGGCGGCCAGGCGCTGTCCGGGGCCTGCGGTGCGGTCCCGTAGGGGTCGCCGGCGGGTGCGGCGGGCGCGCTCTGGGGCGTCGGCGGGATCGGGGCGGTCGGCGCTTCCCCGCCGTCGGACGCTGCTGCCTGCGGCGAGGCAGCGGGAGACGACGGCGGCACAGGAGGTGCGGACGGGGCCGGGGGTACCGGGTTGCCCTCGTTCTCGGTGCTCACAGCTTCTCTCCTCGGTCCACGGCTTTTCTTCTCGGTCGCACTCGGTCACGCTCTTTCACGCTTGCTGTCGGTCCGGCGCGATTCAGCTGTGCATGTGCTTTTGTATGCCGTCAGCTTTTCCCACAGGCCGTCAGAGCACCATAAGCGGTGGCTGTGGGTACACGGACAACCTTTATATAGTGCTTGTCCGACAAAAGTTCTCTTTACCGGCATCCGGGGTGCCCCCAGGCACCCCCGCTCGGTGGCACCATGTCGCGGTGACCCACGCACCACAGCATCGCATCCAGGTCGTCGCGCACCGCGGGGCCTCCGAGTACGCCCCCGAGCACACGCTGGCCGCGTACCGGAAGGCCATCGAGGACGGCGCCGACGCCCTCGAGTGCGACGTACGCCTCACCGCCGACGGCCACCTGGTGTGCGTCCACGACCGGCGGGTCAACCGCACGTCCAACGGGCGGGGCGCCGTCTCGGCCCTGGAGCTTGCGGAGCTGGCCGCGCTGGACTTCGGCTCGTGGCGCAAGGGGCCGGCCTGGCGCGGACGGGACGAGGAGCCCGACTGGGAGTTCCGGCCCGAGGACCGTGCGGACACCTCCGTACTGACGCTGGAGCGGCTGCTGGAACTGGTCGCGGACGCCGGGCGGCGGGTGGAGCTGGCGATCGAGACCAAGCACCCGACGCGCTGGGCGGGGCAGGTCGAGGAGCGGCTGCTTGTCCTGCTCAAGCGGTTCGGGCTGGACGCACCGGCCGCCCCCGCCGAGTCGCCGGTGCGGGTCATGAGCTTCTCCGCGCGGTCGCTGGCCCGGGTGCGGGCGGCCTCGCCGACGCTGCCGACCGTCTATCTGCTGCAGTTCCTCTCGCCCCGGCTGCGCGACGGGCGGCTGCCGGCCGGGGTGCGGATCGCGGGGCCCTCGATCCGGATCGTGCGCAATCACCCGGCCTACGTCGAGCGGTTGCAGCACAACGGGCACCGGGTGCACGTCTGGACGGTGAACGAGCCGGAGGACGTGGACCTCTGCGTGGAGCTCGGCATCGACGCGATCATCACGAACCGCCCGGCGGCGGTGCTGAGCCGGCTGGGGCGTTGAGGGTCCCGGGGACAGTGCCCGGGTACCCGTTCTGACCAGGGTTCAGATAAAGAGTCGAGTAAGGACGCCTCGCACCTCTTGACCCGACAGCCCGTCCACAGCATCCTCACTTCTCGGCCACACCATCGAAATCCAGCCACACGCAGCCCTTTCCGGGGGATCCGGCGACGACGTGTGACAGGGAGTGCTCCGGCGCGTTCGATGCGTATTCGTTCGTTGCGAATGCGTCACCGGACATTCATTGGCCGGTTTCCGGTTCAGGCCAATGGGGCATCCACACCGTGGCGTGGGGCAAAGGAGGTCTCGGGGGTGGCGTTGGTGGTGGCACAGGAGGTGCCCACGTCGTCGAGCATGGCCGTACCCCATGGCCCTGCGGGCGTGGGGAAGGCGAGACACCGCATGCGCGATCAGTTGCGCACGGGCGGTCTGTCGGAATCGGTCATCGACGATGCCGTTCTGATCCTTTCCGAACTTTTGAGCAATGCCTGCAAACACGGGCGTCCCCTGGGGGAAGCGCTGGCCGGGGACGGCGACGTCCGGGCCGCCTGGCAGGTCGACACGCGCGGCCGGCTGATCGTCGAGGTCACGGACGGCGGCGGCCCGACCCGCCCGGCCCCGATGACCCCGTCGGTCACGGCGCACGGCGGACGCGGGCTGAACATCATCACGGCCCTGGCCGACGACTGGGGCGTCCGGGACGACGCCCGGGGCGAGGTCACCGTCTGGGTCGTGGTGCACAAGGACGTGCGCGGTCCGGGCACCCACGACCGCCGCGACGCCTTCGCCACGCGCGTCATGGCGCCCTCGGTCCCGGAGATGGCCGACCTGGACTTCGCGGACGCCTTCGACGACCTCGACTGAGTCAGGACCGGCGCGGGACGCATGGGCCGTACGGTCCGGTGTCGGCGCCGTTGTCCACAGGTTCCCGTGGTCCAGGGCATGAACGGCTAGGCTCCGCCCGTACGAGACGAGCCGTAACCGGGAGACACCCAGATGGCCAAGAAGCGACCCCAGACGACGGCCACGCGGCCGGAGCTCAGCGATAGCGAGATCCCGGTTGTCGGTGCCCGTGAGCCCTGCCCCTGCGGCAGCGGACGCCGCTACAAGGCCTGCCACGGCCGGGCCGCGGCGCACGCGACGACCGAGCTGGTGCACCGCCCGTTCGAGGGGCTGGCCGGCGAGGGCGACTGGGTGGCGCTGCGCGAGCTGGTCCCCGCCGCCACCGTCGAGCTGACCCTGAAGGACGGTCTGCCCGAGGGCGTCCCCTCGGTCACGCTCGCCACCGTGCTGCCGATGGCCTGGCCGGCGCTGCGCCGCGACGACGGCACGGTCCTGCTCGGCCTGCAGAACGACACGGCCTCCGGCGACATCAGCCGCGACCTCGCCGACACCCTCCGGCGCGCCCTCGCCGCCGAGCCGGGCACCCCGGTGCAGAGCCGCCGCGCCCCCGCCGACAGCCCCCGGCTGCAGGACCTGCTCGACCCGAAGGGCCCGTTCGAGCCAGTTGTGCACGACGGCTTCGAGTTCTGGGTGCAGGACGCGGAGAACGCCACCCCGGACGTGACCGCCTCCCTGGAGCGGGCCAACGCGGCGGCCATCCCGACGGTGAAGCTGACCGGCGTCGACTCCGCCTACTGGTGCGAGACGCCCGGGAAGAACCATCTGCGGTGGGTCATGCCGTACCCCGAGGAGCAGCTTCTGGACGCTCTCGCGCGGCTGCACGCGGCGGGCCGGTCCGGCCTCGGCGAGGGGACCCGGCTGGTCGGTTCCTTCCGCGCCCACGGCCTCACCGTGCCGGTCTGGGACCTGCCGAGCGGGGTCGGCGCGGAGGACGTGGAGAAGCCGGCCGCCGAGTTCGCCGAGCGGCTCGTGACCGCCCTGGCCTCGGAGGCACCGCTCACCGCGGACGAGCGGCGGGCCCGCGGCGGACTGACCAACCGACAGGTCACGCTCAGCTGACGATCAGCCGGCGAGCAGCCCGGGCACAGGGTCGCGGCTGACCGGTCGGTCAGCCGCCCCAGGCCCGTCGGCCCGGGTGACTCCTGTCACAACTTCCCTACACGGCAAGCAAATACGTGTCCGAATAGCCGAGATCGAATTTGCGAACCGCCGATCTCTTGTTACCGTCTCAGTAGCCCGGTTGCTGGTGCATCCCCCGTCGCCAGCAACCGGGCCTTTTCATGCCCGCGTCCGCTGTACGGACCGCAGCGATTCGTCAACTCCCGTTTGACTGCTGGGAGTTGCCCGCAGCAGAGTCCCCGGCACCGGCGTCCCCCGAGTTGCTCGCGGAGCGCAGCAGCAGTGGGCCGCCGTCGTCGCGTGCCGCGAACTCCGTGACGGCCGTGTAGGCGTCCAGCGTGCCCCGGGTGTGCTCCCGGGGCGTCTCACAGGTGGCGGGCTCGTCGTCGGCGGCGGCATCGGCGGCGCAGTGCGTCTGGACGGTGCGGCCGTTCGGGCCGAGGAGGCTCAGCACGCCCTCCAGGGCCGCTCCGGTGGCGTTGCGGTAGTAGGTGCGCGCCCAGGTGTCCGCGCCCTGGGCCATCACGCAGGTCTGCGCCTCGACGCCGTCGGGCGAGGTGAGTTCGGGACCGCAGCGGGCGGCCGTGGCCAGGCCCAGGCCGAGCACCAGGGGGGACCGGACGGGCACCGGCAGCTTCTCGTCGTCGTGCCGGGCGGGGTGTGCGCCGGCCTCGCCCACCTGTCCTGCGGACGCCACGGCCAGCGGCAGCGCGACCGCGCACACCATGACGCCCGCGAGGGCGAGTAGACGCACGTTCATGTGCGGAGGGTAACGAGACGGACGCGACAAGCCGGGTTCTCGCGCCCGACACCCCTACAACTCGGGTGCGCTCACACCCGTACGGGTGAGGGCGTCGACCACGGCGTCCACCACGGCCTCCACATCGGGCACCCAGGGCTTGGCCGAGCCGGGCAGCGGGGCCCGCTCCCAGCGGATGGCGCCCTGCCCGGTCTCGGAGGGCGGCAGGGCGAGATAGCCGCCCTCGCCGTGGAAGCGGAGCGAGCCGGGGACGAAGTCCTTGGCGTAGAGCAGCTCGCCCAGCTGCTCCATGGAGTACGGCTTGACGAGCAGCGCCCAGCGGGTGGGCGCGGCGACCACCGGGCCGAGGCGCATGCCGCGGCGGTCGAGGAGAGTGAGGGCGCGGGAGGCGGCGAGGGCCGGCAGGCTGACCGCGCAGGGCGCCGTGCCACCGGCTCCGGTGGCGAGGACGATCGGGGCCGTCGGCCGGTTCCCCCACCACCAGCGGACCATGCGCTCGTCGGTGGTGGCGGCGAGCAGGCCGGGGTCGAAGGGGTGTGCACCGGGCACCGTGCACTCGGGGTCGGGACACGCGCACCGGGCCCGCCCCTGAGGGTCGGGAGCCACGCCCGGGAGTACGGGCCACTGCCATTCCGTCGCGAAGGTCAGGGCCGCGCCGAGAAGCTCAGGCCCCTTGTCGTTCCGCCTGGACAGGAGCCTGCGTCGCCTTCCGAGGATCTCGCGCATGAGCGCTCGTTCCTTTCCGTTGCACCGCTGGCAACACCGAGGACCACATCACACCATGTGTCGATCACTGCACTGTGCGTACCTGTTGGCGCATCACACCCCTGCGCTGGGCAAGGGGAACCCCTCGGGGTCGAGCGGGGGCCGCGCCCGCGTTCACAAGAACTGCGTCGTACAGCTCGTACGTCGCACTGCTCGTACGTCGTACTACTCGCACTGCTCGCACTACGTCTCGTACTGCGTCTATCAAAAGCACGGCCACGGCGTGGGGGTGGCGAAGTCTGGCGTTTTGCCGTTCCGAGTGTTTCTCTCCGCCTCCGCCACGGGAGGATGGGGCACGGTCGTCGGTGGTTAAGACGCCCGGGTCCGTCGCCAGGTTCCGGGTGGTCCCCAACCACCCCTGGCCTTCTCCGAGTACGTACCCATCACGACCGCTGTGACGCTCCGTGGAGCAAGCCCAGTCGACCGCAATGAACCGTTGCCCGAGTCAGTTTTAGGCCAACTTCGTTTTTGTGCAAGCCGTCCGGGAGAACACCTCGAGAACACCCCAAGAGGCCCCCGGACACCAGGAATCCCGGCAGGACAATGCTGGACATCCCCTCACGAGTGCGTGTACATGTGGAGACACTGCCAGCGGTGCAGAAGGACATGGGGGTTTGCGATGCTTTTGAGCAATACGCACAGGTCTGAAAGCCGGACGCGATGAACGCCCCGCACCCTCCGAAAGTGGCTGGAATCGATTCAACGGTCCCCACTCCCGCACACACTGTCGCGCCCGTCCACCCCGCTCCGGCCACCCCGGCCGCACCTCCCGTCCCGAAGGCCCCCGCCGCCACGGCCCCCGGCACCGTCCTCCAGGACCGGCTGGCCGGGTGGGTCTCCGACCTCACCACCCTGCACGAACTGACCGAACGGCTCACCCGGACCGGCGCGCTGGAGCCGGCCCTCCAGGAGCTGCTGCGCGCCGGTGCCGCCCTGGTGGGCGCCCGGCGCGGCCTGGTGGTGCTGGAGCCGGCCGACGGGCTCGGCCCGCACCGCACGCTCGGCCTCGGGCTCGGCCGCGCGGACCTCGGCCACCTGGAGACCGTCCCGCGCGGCGCGCTGCCGTACGACACCGCTGCCGCCGCCGAGACCGCGCACCCCGACCTGTTCGCCGAGGACGGCCTCGACCCGCGCCACCGCGAGGTCGCCGCCCGCCTCGGCTACGCCGCCAGCTACGCGCTCCCCCTCGTCACCGACACCGCCGACCGCCTCGGCGCGGTCGCCTGGCTGTACGCCGAGCCGGCCGAACCGAACGAGCGCCAGCGCCACCTCGCCGGCCTGTACGTGCGGTACGCGGCCGAGCACCTGGCCCGGCTGCTGGAGGTCGAGCGCACGCGCGCGTGCATGGCGACCATCGCCGAGGAGCTGCTCCCCTCCCGGCTGCCCCGGGTGGCGGGCGTCCAGCTCGCCGCCCGGCACCGCACCGGCCCGCGCGGCGGCGGCGACTGGTACGACGCGCTGCCGCTGCCCGACGCCGCCCTCGGCCTCGCCGTCGGCTCGGTCACCGGATCCGGACCGAGCGCGGTGGCCGCGATGGGCCGGCTGCGCGCCTCGCTGCGGGCGTACGCCGTGATGGAGGGCGAGGACCCGGTCGCGGTCCTCTCCGACCTGGAACTGCTGCTGCGGCTGACCGAACCGGCCCGCTCCGCCACCGCCCTGTTCGCCTACTGCGAACCCGGGCTGCGCAAGGTCACCCTCGCCGGGGCCGGACACAGCCCGCCGCTGCTGATCGGGGAGCACCGCACCGAGTTCGCGGAGACCTCGGTCTCCGCGCCGCTGGGCATGCTCGCCTGCTGGGAGGCGCCCAGCGTGGAGATCGAGGCGGAAGCAGGCGAAACCGTCCTCCTCTACACCGACGGGCTGCTGCACCGCACCGGCGACCCCATGGACCGCGCCTTCGCCCGGCTGCACACGGCCGCCGCGAGCGTCCCGCGCGCGCTGCGTCACGACCCCGGGGCGATCGCCGACCACGTCCTGCGCACGGTGCTGCCGGACGGCCTGGACGAGGCCGACAGCGAGGAGGACGTGATCCTGCTGGCGGCCCGGTTCGACTGAGGGGCTGGCCGGGAGTCCCCCATCGCCCGGAGTCCTACGGCCCTGGGACCCCGTCCGGTACGAACGTACGATGGACGGGATCCACAGCAGTGTCGAGGAGGATGAACGTGGCCGACGAGCTCCCGGAGACCCCGGAAGAGAGCGAAGAGCCGATCAAGCAGCGCAAGAACGGCCTGTACCCGGGCGTGTCCGACGAGCTAGCCGAGAGCATGAAGTCCGGCTGGGCCGACACGGAACTGCGCGATCTCGAACCCGTCGAGCAGGCCGGGCACACCGCCCGCCGCCGCGCCGAGCTGTCCGCCCGCTTCCCGGGCGAGCGCCTGGTGATCCCGGCCGGCAACCTGAAGACCCGCTCGAACGACACGGACTACCCGTTCCGGGCGTCCGTCGAGTACGTATATCTCACCGGCAACCAGACGGAGGACGGCGTACTCGTCCTGGAGCCGAAGGACGACGGCCACGTGGCCACCGTCTACCTGCTGCCCCGCTCCGACCGCGAGAACGGCGAGTTCTGGCTCTCCGGGCAGGGCGAGCTGTGGGTCGGCCGCCGGCACTCGCTGACCGAGTCCGAGGTCCTCTACGGCATCCCCGCCGCCGACGTGCGCGAGCTGGCCGACAAGCTGCGCGAGGCCACCGGCCCGGTGCGGGTCGTCCGCGGGTACGACGCCGGCGTCCAGGCCGCGCTGACCGACAAGGTCACCGCCGAGCGCGACGAGGAGCTGCGGGTCTTCCTCTCCGAGGCGCGGCTGGTCAAGGACGAGTGGGAGGTCGGCGAGCTGCAGAAGGCCGTCGACTCCACGGTCCGCGGCTTCGAGGACGTCGTGAAGGTCCTCGACAGGGCCGAGGCCACGAGCGAGCGCTACATCGAGGGCACGTTCTTCCTCCGCGCGCGCGTGGAGGGCAACGACATCGGCTACGGCTCCATCTGCGCGGCCGGCCCGCACGCCTGCACGCTGCACTGGGTCCGCAACGACGGCCCGGTCCGCTCGGGCGACCTGCTCCTCCTGGACGCGGGCGTCGAGACGCACAGCCTGTACACCGCCGACGTCACGCGCACGCTGCCGATCGACGGCACGTACAGCGAGATCCAGAAGAAGATCTACGACGCCGTGTACGACGCCCAGGAGGCCGGCATCGCGGCCGTGCAGCCGGGCGCCAAGTACCGCGACTTCCACGATGCCGCGCAACGGGTGCTGGCCGAGCGGCTCGTCGAGTGGGGGCTCGTGGAGGGGCCGGTGGAGCGGGTGCTGGAGCTGGGGCTGCAGCGCCGGTGGACGCTGCACGGCACGGGGCACATGCTCGGGCTCGACGTCCACGACTGTGCTGCCGCGCGGACCGAGACGTATGTGGAGGGCGTCCTGGAGGCGGGGATGGTGCTCACCGTCGAGCCGGGGCTGTACTTCCAGGCCGACGACCTGACCGTGCCGGAGGAGTACCGGGGGATCGGGGTCCGGATCGAGGACGACATCCTGGTGACGGCCGACGGGAACCGGAATCTTTCGGCCGGACTGCCTCGGCGGTCGGACGAGGTCGAGAGCTGGATGGCTTCGCTGAAGGGCTGACGTGTGATGCGAATGGCCGGGTACCTGGGTGGGTGCCCGGCCATCGTTGCGTTCCGCGGGTGCGCGGGGGTGCTCCGGTCGGGGCGTCACAGAGTGGGCAGGGCGTCCAGGAACAGTGCGCCGGCCAGCAGGCCTGCGCTGCCTCGCGGGCTCCAGCCCTTTTCGTGCAGGTCCGTGTCAAGGGTGCGCAGAGCCTGCGCGCCTGTCTGTGTGGACGTGCCGCCCGCGTCCAGTACCGCTCGTGCGCCCGCCTGGACCTGGCGCAGGCCGAACGGGCCCGCGGTGTAGAGGAGTTCGGTGTCCTGGAGGGTGGACATCACCGTCAGTAAAGCGTCCAGGCGGGCCTGGTTCTCGGTGGCGCCCGCCTTGCGGGCCGTCGCCAGCGCGTCCAGTGCCCTGCGTACGTGCGGGAATCCGGCCCTGGCCTCGCCCCGGGCGCCGGCCGCGCCGTACTTCGCGGAGATCGACGAGCCCCGGGAGGGGCGTTTGGGAGCGCCCTTGTCGTTGAACGCGGCGATCTTCCGGGCGTTCATGGCCATCTCGCGGGCCTTGGCGCGGGGGTCCAGGGCAGCCGCGGCGACCAGGAAGCCGAGGGCCCACAGGGCGCCCTTGTGGCCGCCGCCGGCCAGGCCGACCGAGTGCTCGGTGCACCGGCCGATCGCACCGAGCTCCGCCCGCAGCACCGGCGTGGCTTCGCCGGTACGGCGGGCGGAGGCGGCCATCGCCGCGAGGCCGGGCGCCAGTGCCCTGGCCGACCAGCGCAGACTGTCGTGCTCCCGGCGCGTGCTGCGGGCGTCCAGGTCACGCGGGTCGGGCAGGCCCGGCTTGGGAGCCAGGGCCAGCTGACCGGTGAGCGCGGCCACGGCGGCCTGCGCCAGCGCGTCGTCCTCGCGGCTTGTCATGTCCCTTACCTTATGAGGAGGCGGAGGCCGAAGGGGAGGCGCTGTCGCTGGGGGCGTCGCTCGGCGGCGTGCCCGTCGGCGCGTCGCTCGGCGGGGTACCGCCGCCACCGCTGCCGGCGCCGGTGCTCTCGGCGTCCGGGTCGATGCCCAGGGTCAGCGAGCCCTTGTAGCCCTTCGAGGGGTCCTTCTTGTGCACGGCCTTCAGGGTCAGCAGACCGCTGGAGGCACCGCCGCCGTCGTACACCATGTCGTCGGCGAGGACGGTGTAGCTGCCGGTGTGCTTCGAGTAGGGCTCCAGCGTGAAGATCTCCTCGGCGATGTCGTCGTCGAAGAAGAGCTGGCCCGTGTAGTTGACCTTGCCGCCCTCGTAGGTGCCGTCCTCCTTCTCGCCGCCCGTGTGCACCTTCACGTGGATGTGGCAGGTGCGCGGGGTGTACCAGCCCGGGAAGATCGTCTCGAACTTCACGACCCCGTTGGCGTTGGCGATCTGGTAACCGCGCAGGTAGGTCTGGTCGTTGGCGGAGTCGCCCTCCTCGCTCTCCGCGGGGGCGGAGCCGCCGGGGTTGGCGGTGGTGTAGCCGGAGTAGTAGCCCCAGGCGTCGCAGTGCCAGATCTCGACCGCGGCGCCCTTGACCGGGGTGCAGCCGTCGGTGGCGTCGACGACGGTCAGGCGCAGGGTCAGCGGAACGCCGGCCTTGCCCTCGGTGATGTCCTTGCGCACCAAGGCACCATCGAGGTAGTACGGGCCCTCCGTGACGCTGGTCATCAGCGTC
Source organism: Streptomyces sp. NPDC048278 (assembly GCF_040652195.1). Taxonomy (NCBI): domain Bacteria; kingdom Bacillati; phylum Actinomycetota; class Actinomycetes; order Kitasatosporales; family Streptomycetaceae; genus Streptomyces; species Streptomyces sp. NPDC048278. Next base: position 403,695 of record NZ_JBEZLP010000002.1, on the reverse strand, counting down.
ATGCACTCACTGCTGGTGGAGCCGGCGGAGGCCGTGGCGTCCGCGTCGGTGCTGTCGGTCGTGTCGGCGAAGGCCGACTGGAAGCCGGCGACCGCGAGGCCGCCGGCCGCCACCGTGCCGCCGGAGACCGCGAGGGCACGGCGGCGGGTGATCGACGTGTTTTTGTGGTTTCCCGTCATGGCCGACGAAGCTATGAACGTCGTTTGTCAGGGGCATGGGCGCGAGCTGGCAACGGCCTGTGAACGCCCAGGAAGCTGAACCAGTCGGGAAGCCACTGGTCACAGCGCCGGGACGCGGTCGTGCAGGACCCGCTGGAACAGCCGGCTGTCCCGCCATTCTCCATCGATGTGCAGATACTGCGGGGCATCCCCGATCGTCTCGAACCCGCATTTCTTCAGGACGCGTTGGGAGGTCGTGTTCTCGATCAGGGTGGACGCCTCGATCCGGTGAAGTCCCACCACGTCCCTGGCGATCTCGCAGACCCGCTCCAGGGCCGCGGTGGCCAGACCCCGGCCCTGCTGATCACCGGCCACCCAATAGCCGACGTAGGAACTACAGAAAGGGCCGAGAGAAATCCCGGAAAGAGTGATCGCCCCGACGATCCTGCCGTCCTCGGCCGACTCCATGAGCCAGGGCGCCACGAGGCCGTCGGCAGCCTGTCCCACCAGGCCTTCGATGCGCTCGGTCTGCCCCTCGACGGTGAAGAAGGACTCGGGTCTGACCGGTTCCCAGGGTTCGAGATGACGTCGGTTGCCGACGTATGCGGCACACAGCGCTTTCGCGTCGCCGACGGCAATGGGACGCAATATCACACCGGGGATGAGCAGGCTTTCTTTAATCTTTCTGAGAATCATGCGCGCACCCTAGCGCGGGTGTTATGCCGGAGCGAGAGTCATGCCGAAAGCAGGGAAGGATCTTTCTTCCACTTGAGGATCTTGTCGAAGCTGACCACGGTGCCGCCGCGGCCCGGCTTGTTGCCGATGTGGACGTGATCCGCGAGTTCTCTGATGAGACAGAGCCCTCTTCCGTTCTCGGCGTCGGGACGGGCGGGTCTGAGGTCCTGGGTACGGGCGAACCCGGGAGCGAGCCCCGGCCCCGAATCGGCCACTTCGATACGGCACTTCTCGCCGTCCAGATAGGCGGTGACCCGGTACGCCTCCGAGGGACGGCCGGCCCCGCCGTGCTCGACGGCGTTCGCGCAGGCCTCGCTGAGGGCGACGGAGAGGTCGTAGGAGACATCGGGGTCGACGCCCGCCGTCTCCATCGTGCCGATGAGCAGCCGTCGGGCGAGCGGCACGCTCGCGGCCTCACGCCGCAGATGGAGTGACCACCAGATGCTCATGCTCCAGCCTCCTGGCCGCGGCTCGACATACCGATACCTATTGCCACCCGTGCGCGGGTGTAAGCACTCCGTTCATGTGAGAACGCCCATCCGGGGGATGCGCGGGTGGAGGTTTCGGTGTATGAGCGGGTGGTTCGCCACAAGGATGATCTTTCGATTCTTTCTGCCGAACACCACCCGCGGGCACAACGGAAGCCCTCCGGGCGTAACGGAATCTTCCGGACCTGACGCGGAGCGGGTGCGGGTGCAGTGCGATGATGAGCCCGCCATGACTGCCCCCCAGCCGCGCGCGGCGCGCACCGGAAGCGGACTGCGGCTCCTGCGGGCCGCGGTGTTCGCCGCGCTCTGCGTGGTGCTGGCCGCGGCGGGGCACACCCTGGCCTCCTGCGCGACCGTTCCGCTGTGGACGCTCGGCGCGGGCTTCCTGGGCACCCTGGCCCTCGTCGTGCCGCTGGCCGGCCGGGCCCGCTCGCTGCCCGGGATCGTGGCGCTGCTCGCGGTCGTGCAGACCGTCCTCCACACGCTGTTCGGCCTCGGTCAGCACGGTGGCTCCGCGATGTCCGGCGGCTCGATGTCCGGGTCGTCCATGGCGTCCGGATCGTCCATGGCGTCCATGGCGTCGACGTCGTCGATGTCCATGGGCGACGCCTCGCTGGTGGAGCGGGCCGCACGGCTGGTGTGCGGGGCCGGGGCGGCGCAGATCAGCCCCGCCCACGCGTACAAGATCCTCACGGACGCGCATCTCAGCACCTCGGCTCCGGCCACCGGCACGAGCGGGGCGGTCCACGCCGCGGACGCCACCGGGGCCTCCGGCTCGCTGCTGCCGTCCGTGCCCATGCTGCTCGGACACGTGCTCGCGGCCGTCGTGGCCGGGTGGCTGCTGCGCCGGGGCGACCTGGCGCTGCTGCGGCTGATCCGGTTGTCGGCCGATTCGGCGCACGGGGTCGCCGAGGGGGCGCTGATCCGCTCCCTGCGCGGGGCGCTCGCGCTGACGCGTGCCCTGTGCGCCGGTCTCGTGGCCGTATCCGCTCCACCCGCGCGTACCCGTCGCGGCGCCTGGGACATACCGCCCGCCCCGCGCACCGTCGCACTCCAGCACTCGGTGATCCGGCGCGGGCCGCCCCCGGCCGCCGCCGTACTCGTTCTCGCCGCCTGACACGACGCGACCAGAGCACTCCCCGGGGTCTGCCCGGATCCGGAGGGGCCGGCCGCCGTCGTGCGGCACGCGCGCGTGCGTTCTCCGCACGCCCCCTCAACGACAGAACTCACTCGGAGTGGAGTGCTCCCTGCCATGAAGGCTTCCGCCATGAAGGCTTCCACCGTGAAGGCCTCTCGCATCGCCGCCGTCGCCGCCGTCACGGGTACGGCCGTGCTGGCCGTCTCCTCGCCCGCGTTCGCGCACGTCAGCGTGCAGCCCGAGGGCACCGCCGCCAAGGGCGGTTACGCGGTCATCGACTTCAAGGTCCCCAACGAGCGCGACGACGCCTCGACCACCAAGGTCGAGGTCAACTTCCCCGCCGACCACCCGATCGCGTCCGTGATGCCGCAGCCGATGGCCGGCTGGAAGATCGCGGTCACCAAGTCCAAGCTGGCCAAGCCGCTGGAGATGCACGGCGAGAAGATCGACCAGGCGGTCACCAAGGTCACCTGGACCGCCGAGGACAAGGGCATCGAGCCGGGCTACTTCCAGAAGTTCCCGCTCTCCGTGGGCGCCCTGCCCGAGAACACCGACGAACTGGTCTTCAAGGCCGTCCAGACGTACTCCAACAAGGAGGTCGTCCGCTGGATCGAGGTCCAGCAGGAGGGCCAGGACGAGCCGGAGAACCCGGCCCCGGTCCTCGCGCTGTCCGCCGCCACGGGCGACCACCACGGGTCCGCCGCGGCCGAGGACACCGCCGAGGAGACCTCCGCCAAGACCGAGACCACCGCCTCCGACGACTCCGGCTCCGCAGGCGGCAGCGACACCACCGCCCGCGTCCTCGGCGTCGTCGGCATCGTCGTCGGCGCGGCCGGGGTCGCCTACGGCGTCCTCGCCGGCCGCCGCCGGACCACCACCGGCACCGAGGCCTGAGCTCCGCGTCCGTAACACGCACAGGGGGTCGTGCGACGCTGTCGTGGCGACCGTCGCAACGGCTGTCGCGGCAGCTGCCGCAGTAGCTGCGGTGGCTGTCACAGCAGTTCTCGCAGCTGTCGGACAGCTGTCGTACGGCCCCCCGGTGCGTGCCGGATCTCTCACATCTGGGACATTTTCGTATGCGCAAGAAGACGTTCGCCGCGGCCGTGCTGCTCGCCGCCGCCACTCTGACCCTCTCCGCCTGCGGCAGCGGCGACGACGACGCGAAGTCACCCGTCACCGTGATCTCCGGCGACAACTCGAACAAGGCCGCCACCGTCCTGGACACGCCGTTCGAGAAGCCGGACCTGGTGCTCACCGACACCCACGGCAAGAAGTACGACCTGCGCGCGGAGACCAAGGGCAGGCCGACGCTGGTCTACTTCGGCTACACGCACTGCCCCGACGTCTGCCCGCTGACCATGAACAACCTCGCGGTCGCCAAGAAGGCGCTGTCCAAGGCCGACCAGGCGAAGCTGCGGGTCGTGTTCGTCACCACCGACCCGGCCCGCGACACCCCGTCCGAGCTCGGCAAGTGGCTCAAGGGCATCGACCCCCAGTTCATCGGCCTGACCGGCGACTTCGCCACCATCCAGGCCGGCGCCCGCACCCTCGGCATCTCCATCGAGCCGACCCACAAGGACAAGAAGACCGGCAAGGTCGTCTCGGTGCACGGCACCCAGGTCATCGCGTTCTCGCCGAAGACCGACGGCGGCTACGTCCTCTACGGCGAGGACGCCACCGTCGACGACTACACCAAGGACCTCCCCAAGCTGATCCAGGGGGAGAACCCGTGAAACCCCTCAAGCGCTCCGCCCTGACCGGGATAGCGATCGCGGGGGCGCTGGCCGCCCTCGCGGGCTGCGGCGGCCCGGCCTCGTCCGGAACCCCGGGCTCTTCGGCGGCCGAGCTGTCCGTCGGCGCCTCCTACATGCCGCAGCCGGTCTCCGCCGACATGGCCGCCGGATTCCTGACGATCACCAACAAGGGCGGCACACAGGACGAGCTGACCTCCGTCACCAGCGCCTCCGCCGGCGAGATCACCATGCACGAGACCAACGGCGGGGCCATGGAGGAGGTCACCTCCTTCAAGGTGCCCGCACACGGTCAACTCGTGTTCAAAAGTGGGGGCAACCATCTGATGTTCGAGAAGCTGAAGCACCGCCCGGAGCAGGGCGACACGATCACCCTGAAACTCACGTTCGCCGAATCCGGTCCGCTCACCGTCGAGATGCCGGTGAAGTCCGCCACGTACAACCCGTCGACCGGACACTGAGGGAGGACCGACCTTTATGCGGACCATCACCCCCCGCCTGCGCACCCTGGTGCTGCTGTTCCTCGCCGTCACCGGTGCGCTGCTGGCCGGCGCCGGGCCGGCCTCGGCGCACGCCGCGCTGACCGGCAGCGACCCCTCCCAGGGGGTGGTGGTCACCAAGGCACCCGACCAGGTCTCGCTCACGTTCTCCGAGAACGTGTCCATGAACGACAACTCGATCCGGGTCCTGGACCCCCAGGGCAAGCGGGTCGACCTGGCCAAGCCGGACAACCTGAGCGGGACGACGTACGGCGTGCAGCTCAAGAGCGGGCTGGGCAAGGGCACGTACACCGTCGCCTGGCAGGTCGTCTCGGCGGACAGCCACCCCGTCGCCGGCGCCTTCACCTTCTCCGTCGGGGCGCCCTCCAAGACCGTCGCCTCCGTCGGGGACCAGGAGGCGGGCGGCGGGGTCGTCGGCTGGCTCTACGGCTTCGGGCGGTACATGTCGTACGCCGGGTACATCGTGCTCGTCGGCGGCGCCGCCTTCGTCCTCGCCTGCTGGCAGCGCGGCTCCGGCGTGCGGGCCATGCAGCGCCTGGTCGTCGGCGGCTGGCTGACGCTCACCGCCGCCACCCTCTGGCTGCTGCTCCTGCGCGGCTCCTACACGACCTCCGGCAGCGTCGGCGACATCTTCGACCTGAACCTCCTCGGCCAGGTCCTGCAGACCAAGACCGGCGCGGCCCTGGTCTCCCGGCTGCTGCTGCTCGCGGCGGCTGCCCTCTTCATCGCCGTCCTCTTCGGTGCCTACGACAAGCGCGAGGAAGAGGAGAAGCGCGACCTGACCTTCGGGCTCGCCATCGGCGGGACCGTCGTGGCCGCCGGGCTCGCGGCGAGCTGGGCCATGGCCGAGCACGCCTCCACCGGGCTCCAGCCGGGCATCGCGATGCCGGTCGACGTCATCCACCTGCTCGCCGTCGCCGCCTGGCTGGGCGGCCTCACCGCCCTGCTGGTCGCCCTCTACCGGGCGCCCGCCGACGCCCCGGTCGATTCCGCCGCCGTACAGCGCTTCTCCCGCGTCGCCTTCGGGTCGGTGCTCGCGCTGGTCGCCACCGGCATCTACCAGTCCTGGCGCCAGCTCGGCTCCTGGTCGGCGTTCACCGACACGGCATACGGCGAGCTGCTGCTGGTCAAGATCGGGCTCGTGGCGCTGCTCGTCGGCATCGCGTCCATCTCGCGACGGTGGACGGGGCGGCTCGCGGAAGCGGCGGTGACGGAGCCGGAGACCAAGACGGAGCCGGAGACGAAGGCAGAGCCGGAGACGGCGCCCAAGACGAAGACGGAGACGGTCGAAGAGACGCAGGAGGAAGCGGCGCGGGAGAAGGAGACGGTCAAGGCGTCCGTTGCCACGAAGGAGGCCTCCGTCAAGGCCGCCGGGTCCGGCGCCGGCGTCCCTGCTGTCTCCGGTGTCTCTGCCGCCTCCGGCAGCTCCGGCAGCTCCGGCAAGGCCGGGTCCGCCGACGACGACCCCGAGCGGGCCGCCCAGCTCGCCCGGCAGCAGTCCGCCATGGACACCGCCCGGCAGAAGCGGCTCCGGGACGCCGACCCGCACCGCTTCGGCCTGCGCCGCTCGGTGCTCGCCGAGGCCGGGGTCGCCGTCGCCCTGCTCGCGGTCACGACCGTGCTGACGCAGACCGAGCCGGGCCGTACCGAGCAGGACGCCAAGGCCGCCACCGCCGCGGCGTCCTCCTCCTCGTCGTCGAGCTCGTCCTCGGGCGCGCTGACCCTCGACATGTCCTTCGACACCGGCGGCAAGGACGGCAAGGGCGTCGTCCGCGTCGACCTGGACCCCGCGACCGTGGGCAGCAACGAGATGCACGTCTACGTCCAGCGTCCCAACGGCCGCGCGTTCGACATCCCCGAGGTGAAGGTCGCCTTCACCCTCGACGCCAAGAAGCTCGGGCCGATTCCCGTGAACCCCGACCACGTCACCACCGGGCACTGGGCGGCCAACGGCGTGCAGATCCCCATCGCCGGCGACTGGAAGGTCTCCGTCACCGTGCGGACCTCCGACATCGACCAGGTGACCGTCTCCAAGAACGCGCAGATCGGCTGACCCGCACCATGTCCGAACAGTCCCAGTCCGTCCACGAGGCCCGTACCCCCGCCGCGGAGGCTCCCCCGGCCGGGGGCGTCAGCCGGCGCGCGCTGCTCGGCACCGCCGGGGCCACCGGCCTCGTGCTCGGCGCGGCCGGCGCGGGCGTCGGCTACGGGGCCGCCCCCGCCCAGGCCGCCCCGCTCAGCTCGGTGGGCTCCGACCGGGCGATGTTTCACGGGAAACATCAACCGGGCATCACCGAGGGCCTCCAGGCGCGCGGCCACCTCGTCGCCTTCGACCTGGCCGCGGGCGCGGGGCGCACCGAGGCCGCCGCGCTGCTGCGCCGCTGGTCGACGACGGCCCAGCGGCTGATGGCGGGCGAGCCGATGACGCAGGACGACACGGACGTGGCCCGGGACGCGGGCCCCTCCTCGCTGACGGTCACCTTCGGCTTCGGCAACAGCTTCTTCAGCCGTACCGGCCTGGAGAAGCAGCGGCCGTCCGCGCTGGACCCGCTGCCCGACTTCTCCTCCGACCACCTCGACAGGTCGCGCAGCAACGGCGACCTGTGGGTGCAGATCGGCGCCGACGACGCCCTGGTCGCCTTCCACGCCCTGCGCGCGATCCAGAAGGACGCGGGCAGCGCGGCGAAGGTCCGCTGGCAGATGAACGGCTTCAACCGCACCCCGGGCGCCACCGCGCACCCCATGACGGCCCGCAACCTCATGGGCCAGCTGGACGGCACGCGCAACCCGAAGCCGACGGAGTCGGACTTCGACCGGCGGATCTTCGTGCCGGCCGGCGGTTCGAGCGACCCCGCGTGGATGGCGAACGGCTCCTACGCCGTCGTGCGCCGGATCCGCATGCTCCTCGACGACTGGGAGAAGCTGTCGCTCACGGCCCAGGAGAACGTGATCGGGCGGAAGAAGTCGAACGGGGCGCCGCTGACCGGGGGCACCGAAACGACGGCGATGGACCTGGAGAAGGCCAGGGCGGACGGGGAGTACGTCGTGCCGATCAACGCGCATGCCCGGATCACCCGGCCCGACCAGAACGGGGGCTCCGCCATCCTGCGGCGCCCGTTCTCGTACCACGACGGCATCGACACGGACGGGACGCCGGACGCGGGGCTGCTCTTCGTCTGCTGGCAGGCGGATCCGCTGCGCGGGTTCGTGCCGCTGCAACGCAAGCTGGACCGCGGCGACGCGCTGTCCGAGTACATCCGCCACGAGGCGAGCGGCCTGTTCGCGGTGCCGGGCGGTGCGGCCTCCGGGGAGTACGTGGGGCAGCGGCTCCTGGAGGGCTGAGGCTCCTGGAGGGCTGACCGAGGGCTGGTTACCAGAGTGGTTTCTGATCACTATTGGTGCGTATCCGGGTTTCAAACCACCCGGTCGAGTGGATCCGACGAGACAGGTGAGCCGCGCCTCCCTGCGCCCATTAGGGTGAGGGACATGCCAGCGAGCTATGCGTATCTCGGTCCCGAAGGCACCTTCACCGAAGTCGCCCTGCGCACGCTTCCGGAGGCCGCCACCCGGGAGCTCATCCCGTACGTCTCCGTGCAGTCCGCGCTGGACGCCGTGCGCAACGGCGAGGCCGAGGCCGCGTTCGTGCCGATCGAGAACTCCGTCGAGGGCGGGGTCACCACGACCCTCGACGAGCTGGTCGCGGGCCGGCCGCTGATGATCTACCGCGAGGTGCTCCTGTCGATCACCTTCGCGCTGCTGGTCCGCCCCGGCACCAAGCTCTCCGAGGTCAAGACGGTGACCGCCCACCCGGTCGCCCAGCCGCAGGTCCGCAACTGGCTGCGGGCCCACCTCCCGGACGCCCTCTGGGAGTCCGCCGCCTCGAACGCGGACGGTGCCCGGCTGGTCCAGGAGGGCCGCTACGACGCCGCCTTCGCGGGCGAGTTCGCGGCCGAGCGGTACGGCCTGGAGGCCCTGGAGACCGGGATCCACGACGCGGAGAACGCGCAGACCCGGTTCGTCCTGGTCGGCCGTCCGGCCCGGCCCGCGGCCCCGACCGGCGCGGACAAGACCTCGGTCGTGCTCTGGCAGAACGACGACCACCCGGGCGGGCTGCGCGACCTGCTCGGCGAGTTCGCCACCCGGGGCATCAACCTCATGCTGCTGCAGTCCCGGCCGACCGGCGCCGGCATCGGCAACTACTGCTTCTGCATCGACGCCGAGGGCCACATCTCCGACCGGCGGGTGGCGGAGGCCCTGATGGGGCTGAAGCGGATCTGCCGCCAGGTGCGGTTCCTGGGCTCCTACCCGCGGGCGGACGTCAGTCCGGGCGAGGTCGTGGGGCCCACGCTGCCGGGGACGTCGGACGAGGAGTTCGTCGCGGCCTCGGACTGGGTGGCGCGCTGCCAGGACGGCCGCTTCTAACCGGTCGTACCCTCATATCTTCGTTATCCACAGGGGTTATCCACAGGTGCCCATCTCGACCTGGGGACAAGTCGACAGCGAAGCATGAGTCTGTCGACAAATCGCCCTACAGGCCGTCGGTGCGACCCGGCCGGCCCACATCACCCTTCGTCCACTCGTTTCCCATGGTTCATCTTTTGGAGCGATGCCTTTCCACTCGAAAGAGGGTGTTGTCCCGGTTTGATCCGGGAATTCCTCTCTTCACACACCGCTCGCGAAGTGATCGATTCCGAAGTCCACACCCCATCCACACACCCTGTGGATAACTCTCGGGAGGGTGTGGATTCCTGTGGACAACCGCGCCCCCAAGTACCGCTCTCCACAAGGGAATCCAGTCAACCGCGGGTCCCGGCCTTACCCCGTCCCGGGGAGTGAGACACTTTTTATTGACACGCTCGGCAATTCCCCCATAACGGAACGTAAGCCGCTATTCGGAACACGTGTGGATAGTGATTCGTGGGGGGCAACCCCGCACCGGTAGCCTTGGCCGCGTGATTGACCTTCGCCTGCTCCGTGAGGACCCCGACCGTGTGCGCGCGTCCCAGCGCGCCCGTGGAGAGGACGTCGCGCTCGTCGACGCCCTCCTCTCTGCCGACGAGCGGCGCAGGTCCTCCGGCGTCCGCTTCGACGAGCTGCGCAACGAGCAGAAGTCGCTCGGCAAGCTCATCCCCAAGGCCTCCGGCGACGAGAAGGCCGAGCTGCTGAGGAAGACGGGCCAGCTCGCCGCCGACGTCAAGGCCGCCGACGCCGAGCAGCACGAGGCCGACGAGGAGACCAAGCGCCTCGCGCTGCAGCTCGGCAACCTCGTGCACCCCGACGTCCCGGTGGGCGGCGAGGAGGACTTCGTCGTCCTGGAGACACACGGCACCATCCGCGACTTCGGCGCCGAGGGCTTCGAGCCCAAGGACCACCTGGAGCTCGGCGAGGCGCTGGGCGCCATCGACGTGGAGCGCGGCGCCAAGGTGTCCGGCTCGCGCTTCTACTACCTGACGGGCGTCGGCGCGCTCCTGGAGCTGGCGCTGGTCAACGCGGCGATCGCGCAGGCCACCGAGGCCGGGTTCACCCCGATGCTGACCCCCGCACTGGTCCGCCCGCGCGCCATGGAGGGCACCGGCTTCCTCGGCCAGGCCGCGGAGAACGTGTACCACCTGGAGAAGGACGACTACTACCTGGTCGGCACCTCCGAGGTCCCGCTCGCCGCGTACCACATGGACGAGATCATCGACGCCGACCAGCTGCCGCGCCGCTACGCGGGCTTCTCGCCCTGCTTCCGCCGCGAGGCGGGCACGTACGGCAAGGACACCCGCGGCATCTTCCGCGTGCACCAGTTCGACAAGGTCGAGATGTTCTCCTACGTCGCTCCGGAGGACGCGGAGAACGAGCACAAGCGGCTCCTGGACTGGGAGAAGCAGTGGCTGACCGGCCTTGAGCTGCCCTTCCAGGTCATCGACGTGGCCTCGGGCGACCTCGGCGCGTCGGCGTCCCGCAAGTACGACTGCGAGGCGTGGATCCCGACCCAGGGCAAGTACCGCGAGCTCACGTCGGCCTCCAACTGCGACAGCTTCCAGGCCCGCCGGCTGTCCGTCCGGATGCGGGACGGCAAGAAGGTGCAGCCGCTCGCGACGCTCAACGGCACGCTCTGCGCCGTACCGCGCACCATCGTGGCGATCCTGGAGAACCACCAGCTGGCCGACGGCTCGGTGCGCGTGCCCGAGGTGCTGCGCCCGTACCTGGGCGGCCGGGAGGTCCTGGAGCCGGTGTCCCGGTGAGCTTCCCCTACGGGCTCATCGCCACCGACCTCGACGGGACGCTGCTGCGCTCCGACGAGTCGGTCTCCCCGCGTACCCGTGAAGCGCTCGCCGCGGCCACCGCGGCGGGCGCCGCACACATCGTCGTCACCGGCCGCGGCGTCCCGTGGACCCGGTACATCCTCGACGACCTCGGCTACGACGGCCTCGCCGTGTGCGGCCAGGGGGCGCAGGTGTACGACGCCGGAGCGCACCGCCTGCTCACCTCCGTGACGCTGGACCGGCAGCTCGCCGCGATCGCCCTCGCGAAGATCGAGGCCGAGGTCGGCCCGCTGCGTCTCGCGGCGAGCCGCGACGGCCTCGACGGCGACGTGCTGGTGGGGCCGGGGTACGCGTTGACGGGGCATCTCCCGTCGACCCCCTTCACGGACGTCGCCGACCTCTGGGCGGCCCCGCTGAACAAGATCTACATACAGCACCCGGAGCTGTCCGACGACGAGCTCGCGGAAGCGGCCCGGCAGGCGGCCGGGGGCTTCGTCACGGTGGCCATGGCGGGCGAGGGCATCGTGGAGCTGCTCCCGCTCGGGCTGTCGAAGGCGACGGGGCTGTCGCTGGCCGCGCGCCGGCTGGGGCTGAGGTCCGCCGACACGATCGCCTTCGGCGACATGCCGAACGACGTGCCGATGTTCGGCTGGGCTTCGTACGGGGTGGCCATGGCCAACGCACATGACGAACTGAAAGCCGTGGCGAACGAGGTCACGTCCTCCAACGAGGAGGACGGGATCGCGGTGGTCGTGGAGCGTCTGCTCGGCTGAGGTCGTCTTTCGACCTCCGGTGCGTGGGTGCTGGTCGCGCAGTTCCCCGCGCCCCTCAGGCAGGCAGGGACACTCACGCACGCTGACAAGTTCTGCGGAGGATGCACGGATCGAACGTGCGCGGGCTTTTCAGGCCCGACCACGGCTTAGCAAGCCGGTGCCTTACCACTCGGCCAATCCTCCGGGTGGGCGGCCCACGCGAGAGCGACGTCGCGTGCTCGAAGCGGCCGCCCCGGGCAGCTACACGGCGATCCGCCGACGGCTGCCCTGACGGGAGCGGGACGTACTGTCGTGCATGGACATCGTCCGGCTCCTCTCCCGGCTCATGGGGTGACACAACAACTGTGCCGGTAAGCCGAGTTGGGTGCCACTCAATTTACGTGCGGTGAGCGCCCCTGCCTGAGGGGCGCGGGGAACTGCGCGAACAGCCCCCACGCACCCGCAGACGAAGAAACACCTACCGGCGCCACCAACGCCGCCGCCCCTTGCTGAAGAACCACCCGGCGGGCGGCTCGTCCGACCGCCACGGCTGGGGTTCCGGCGCCTCCGCGCGCCAGCGCGCGGCCAGCATCCGCGCCCGCGCGGACGGCTCCGAGGTCTCGGCCGACCGTATGAAGTCCTCGTTCAGAACGATGCCGTCCCAGTCCTCTGCCATCCCCGTTCCTCTCCACAGAACGTCCCCTTTGCCCAGTGTGCCCGGACAGAGGTGAAGCCCCCGTCAATAAGGCGGGCGTCTACTCCTCGCCCGCCAGCTTCAGCGAGCGCAGCTTCTGGCCGGCGTACCAGGTGGCCAGGACGGTCACCACGACCAGCAGCACCGTGCCCGTCGTCAGGGACACGTCGGACGTGACCAGTTCGCCGCCGGTCACCTTGTGGGCGACCGCCAGGGACCACTGCTGGACGCTCAGCGTCCGCGCCCCGGGGACCAGGGAGCCGAACAGGGCCTCCCAGACCAGGGCGTAGACGAGCCCGAAGACCACCGCGTGCCGCGACACCGTGCCGAGCAGCAGGAAGAGCGCGGCGTAGGCGATGGAGGCGACCAGCGCGGCGACCGTGTAGGCGACGGCGATCTGCTGGCCGTTGCCGTTGAGGATGAAGCCCGCGACGAGCGTCGGCAGGGCGGAGAACACCATCGTCACGGCGATCGCCACGATCAGCTTGGTGAAGATGATCGTCGGCCGTTTGATCGGCTTGGACAGCAGGTACACCACCGAGCCGTCGTCGATCTCCGGGCCGATCGCGCCCGTGCCGGCGATGACGCCGATGATCGGCACCATGGTGGCGAGCCCGAGGCCGCCGAGCAGGTCGGCGGCCGTCTGGTCGTCGGCACCGGCGAGGCCGCGGACGACGACGGAGATCGCGATGAGCAGCAGGGGCAGGGCGCCCAGGATGAGGGCCCGGCGACGGCCGAGCAGGGCCCGGTAGGTGAGGCGGGCGACTGTGGGGTCGTACATCTTCGGCCTCCTACGCCGCGACCAGGTAAGAGAACACGGATTCGAGGGACTCGTCGGACGGCGAGACCGTGAGCAGCCGGATGCCGTGGTCGCGGGCGACCTTCGGCAACAGGGCGGTGAAACGGCCGAAGTCGACGGCCTGGATGCGCAACGCGCCCTCGGCGAGATCGACCTCGATGCCCGAGGTGGAGGGGTCGGCGATCAGGGCCGCCGCGAGGGCGCGGTCGTCACTGGAGCGGACCAGGTAGCGGTGCGGACGGTCGGTCATCAGGCGGCGGATCTTGCGGAAGTCGCCGCTGGCCGCGTGCCGTCCGGCGACCACGACCTCGATGTGCCAGGCGAGTTGCTCGACCTCTTCGAGGATGTGGGAGGAGAAGAGGACCGTGCGGCCCTCGTCGCCCATGCGCCGCAGCAGTTCCATGAGCTGCATCCGCTGGCGCGGGTCCATGCCGTTGAAGGGCTCGTCGAGGAGGAGCAGCGACGGGTCGTGGACCAGGGCGGACGCCATCTTCACGCGCTGGCGCATGCCCTTGGAGTACGTCGAGATCCTGCGGTCCTGCGCGTACTCCATCTCGACCGTGGCGAGGGCCTTCTGGGCGGCCTTGGCGCCGAGGCCGTGCAACTCGGCGTTGGCGACGACGAACTCGCGGCCGGTGAGGAAGTCGTACATCGCCTCGCGTTCGGGGACGATGCCGATGTGCTTGTAGATGGCCTCGTTGCGCCAGGTCGGCTGCCCGTCGAGGGTGACCGTGCCGGTGGAGGGGGCCAGGAAGCCGCCCATCATGTTGATGAGGGTGGACTTGCCGGCGCCGTTGGGGCCGAGGAGGCCCGTGACGCCCGGGCCGATGGTCATGGTCACGTCGTTGACGGCGACCACGTTGCCGAACCAGCGGGAGACGTGGTCGATGGAGAGCGTGGTCACAGTCCCACCTTCTTGTAGCGGCGCAGCAGAAGGCCGTAGCACGCGGCGATGAGGCCGAGGACGACGAGCAGGTACACCGCGCCCTGGGCGTGGGAGGGTCCGTCGCCGCCCGGGAAGGTGTTGGTGCCGCCGAGCAGGGCCGTGCTCAGGCCGCCGATCAGGGTGACCGGCGAGAACAGGCCGATCCACGGGATGGCCCCGGTGCTGCCCTGGGAGTCGGCGATGGCCTGGAGGGTGGAGACCGCACCGTAGGAGATGGTCAGCACGGCGATCACGGCGGCGATGCCGAAGCCGCGGCGCGGGGTGATGGAGGCGATGACCAGGCCGATGCCGGCGAGGAGGAGGGACAGCAGGGCCACCGAGAGCAGTCCCTGGCCGAACCCCTTGGTCTGATGGGCGAAGTCCATCTTGGAGAGCAGGGCCCCCAGGTACAGCACGACCAGCGGGGCGCCGGTCAGGATGAACATCGCGGAGGCCAGGGCGGCGAACTTGGCCTGGACGTAGTCGGCGGTCTCGATGGGCCGCGAGAAGTACAGCGGGATGGTCTTGAAGCGCAGGTCGCGGGAGACGGCCTGGGGTGCCTGCGAGGCGACGTACAGGCTGATGACGGCCTGCATGATGATCGCGTACCGCGTGTAGGACACCGGCAGGTCGTGCGCCTTGGTGGCGACGGCGACGGCGACCATGATGGCCGCGGGCACGCACATCACCGCGAACAGCAGCATCGGCAGCACCTTGGACTTCACCGAGCGGCCGAGGCCGTAGGAGCCGCGCAGGGTCTGCGAGTACAGGGACAGGCGGGCGTAGGCGCGGCCCAGGCGCGGGCCGTCGTAGCCGCGGTAGCCGATGTCGTGGATACGGGACTGGTCGCCCGGTCCCGCGATGGGCTGGTCAACCGCCATGGACGGTTGCCTCCTTCCGCTGCTCGTCGTCGCTGGTGAAGACCTCGGAGATGTGGTGCCGGCGCTGCTCCATGCGCACCAGGCCGAGGCCGAGGTCGGCGACGACGTCGCGGACCAGGTCGTACGTCTCCTCGCCCTCGGCGGTGAGCAGCAGGATGTGACCGGCGCCGGGAAGGCCGCCGCCCTCGTTGTCCGTCTCCACCCCGCGCGCGTGGAGCGCGTCGCGCACCGCGCGGGTGCCGTCCGGGTGCTCGTCGCTGTCGGTGACCTCGATGGCGAGGGTGGTCGTGGACTGCGTGAAGTCGGTGGTGGAGCTGGAGCGCAGCAGCTTGCCGCCGTCGACGACGACCACGTGGTCGCAGGTGCGTTCCAGTTCGCCGAGCAGGTGCGAGGTGACCAGGACCGAGATGCCGAAGTCGGTGTGGATCCGGCGGATCAGGCCGAGCATCTCGTCGCGGCCGACCGGGTCGAGGCCGTTGGTCGGCTCGTCGAGGAAGACCAGCTGCGGGTCGTGCACCAGGGCCTGGGCGAGCTTCACGCGCTGCTTCATGCCGGTCGAGTAGCCGCCGATGGGGCGGTACCGCTCCTCGTAGAGCCCGACGTGGCGCAGCGTGTCGGCGGTGCGCTCGCGGGCGGCGGCGGGCGGCAGGCCGGACATCCGGGCCATGTGCACGACGAACTCGGTGGCCGAGACGTCGGGCGGCAGGCAGTCGTGCTCCGGCATGTAGCCCACGCGCTCGCGGATGGCGGCACCCTTGGTAGCGACGTCGAGGCCGAGCACTTCGGCGCGGCCCTCGGTCGCGGGGGACAGACCCAGCAGGATCTTGATCAGGGTGGACTTGCCGGCGCCGTTGGCTCCGACGAGCCCGGTCACACCGGGTCCGATGTCCACGGACAGCCGGTCGAGCGCGGTCACCCGGGGGAACCGCTTGCTCAGGCTTTCGGTCGCGATCACAGTCACGCCATAGAAGGTAGTGACCCGCGCCACTGGGGTCGTCAGACCTTGGAGCCGTCTTGACGTCAGCCTCGAGTATTACGGGGCCCTAGGGGATCCCCTGCTTGAGAGTTACGCAGAGTTGTCCACAGGCCTTTCCCCGTCTATTGACGCCGCCTCTAACAACTGTCACATTCATCGGTGTCAAGTTACGGGCACGTACCGCAGTCGACGGAGACGGGGACGGGACGGGGCGGATGACGACGGCAGCGGCATCGAAGGAAGAACGCACCACGGAGCTCCAGGGTTTCCGGCGGGTGCAGCGGCTCGCGTACGAGTGCGCGGAGGCGGTCGCCGCCCGGCTGGAGCCGGGGATCACCGAGCGCGAGGCGGCCCGGATGCAGCGCGAGTGGCTGCGCGCGCGGGGTGTGCGGGACTGGTTCCACCTCCCCTTCGCCTGGTTCGGCGACCGCACGGCGTTCACGAACTTCCGCATCCCGCTGCAGTTCTTCCCGACCGACCGCCGGCTCGAGCCCGGCATGCCGTTCATCCTCGACATGGCACCGGTGTTCGAGGGCTGCACGGCCGACATCGGCTACTCGGGCTCCCTCGGGCCCAACCCCGTGCAGGACCGGCTGATGGCCGACCTGGAGGCACACCGGGAGCTGATCCTGCGCGAGGTGCGCGAGCGGCGTCCGCTGCGCGAGATCTACGAGGACGTGGACCGTCTGATGGTCCGCCAGGGCTACGCCAACCGGCACCGCGCGTACCCGTTCGGGGTGATCGCCCACAAGGTGGACCGGGTGCGGCAGCGCCGCTGGTCACCGCACCTCTTCGGGTTCGGCACCCAGTCCCTGAAGGGGCTCGCGGCCGACGCGCTGCACGGCCACCGCGAGGGCTGGTCGCCCCTGTGGTCGCCGTACCGGTTCTCCGACCACCCGCCGCAGCCGGGCCTGTGGGCGGTCGAACCGCACCTCGGCTTCCGCGGCACGGGCGCCAAGTTCGAGGAGATCCTCGTGGTCACCGACTCCCGGGACCCCGAGCAGGGCGCCTTCTGGCTGGACGACGATCTGCCGCACATGCGGCGCTGGGCGGAGGACAAGTGACGGCACTGGAAGGCGCGCGCGAGCGCCGGGTACACACGGGCGGCGTCGACCTGTGCGTGGCGGAGCTGGGCGACCCGGCGGACCCGACGGTCGTCCTGGTCCACGGCTACCCGGACAGCAAGGAGGTCTGGTCCGAGGTCGCGACCCGGCTCGCCGGCCGCTTCCACGTCGTCCTGTACGACGTCCGCGGCCACGGCCGCTCCACGGCCCCGCAACCCCTGCGCGGCGGCTTCACCCTCGCCAAGCTCACGGACGACTTCCTGGCGGTGCTCGACGCGGTCAGCCCGGACCGCCCGGTCCACCTCGTCGGCCACGACTGGGGCTCGGTGCAGTCCTGGGAGTTCGCCACGGTGGGGCGCACGCAGGGCCGTATCGCCTCCTTCACGTCGATGTCCGGGCCGTCCCTGGACCACTTCGGGCACTGGATCGACGCGCGCGTGCGGCGCCCGACCCCCCGCCGGGTGGGCCAGCTGCTCGGCCAGGGCGCCAAGTCCTGGTACGTGTACCTGCTGCACACCCCCGCGCTGCCCGAACTGGCCTGGCGGGGCCCGCTCGGCAAGGCCTGGCCGAGGATCCTGCAACGGGCCGAGAAGCTCCCGCCGGGCGACTACCCGACGGCCTCCCTGCCCTCCGACGCGGCACACGGCGCCTGGCTGTACCGCGACAACGTACGGGCCCGGCTGCGCCGCCCGCGCGAGGACGCGTACGCGCACGCGCCCGTGCAGCTCATCACACCCCTCGGCGACGCGTTCCTCTCCGAGCGGCTCTACGACGACCTGGAGCACTGGGTACCCCGGCTCACCCGGCGCACCCTGCCCGACAAGCACTGGATCCCGCGCACCCGGCCGGACCAGGTGGCGGCCTGGATCGAGGAGTTCGTGCGGTCGGTGGAGGACGGCCCGGGGGCGGAGCCGAAGCCCGCCGACCGCCATGCCCAGCGGTTCGGCGGCCAGTTGGTGCTGGTCACCGGCGCGGGCAGCGGCATCGGGCGGGCGACGGCGTTCGCGTTCGCGGAGGCGGGCGCGCGGGTGGTGGCGGTGGACCGGGACGCGGAGGCCGCCGCCCGCACCGCCGAGCTGTCCCGGCTGGCCGGCGCGGCGGACGCGTGGGCGGAGACGGCCGACGTCTCCGACGAGCAGGCCATGGAGAAGCTCGCGGAGAAGGTCCACCGCGAGTACGGCGTCCTGGACGTGCTGGTCAACAACGCCGGCATCGGCCTGTCGGGCTCCTTCTTCACGACGACGACGGAGGACTGGCAGCGGGTCCTCGACGTCAACCTCTGGGGCGTGATCCACGGTTGCCGCCTCTTCGGGGCCCGGATGGCGGACCGCGCCCAGGGCGGCCACATCGTCAACGTCGCGTCGGCGGCGGCCTACCAGCCCTCCCGCGCCCTGCCGGCCTACAGCACCTCCAAGGCGGCGGTCCTGATGCTGTCCGAGTGCCTGCGCGCCGAACTGGCCTCCCGGCGCATCGGGGTGACGGCGATCTGCCCCGGCTTCATCAACACCAACATCACGTCGACGGCCCGCTTCACCGGGGTCGACGAGGAGGAACAGCGCCGCCGTCAGCAGCGCTCGGCCAAGCTGTACGCGATGCGCAACTACCCGCCCGAGAAGGTCGCCTCAGCGATCCTGGACGCGGTGGAACACAACCGCGCGGTCGTACCGGTGACGGCGGAGGCACGGGGGATGCGGGTGCTTTCGCGGGTGGCGCCGGGGGTGTTGAGGAGGCTCGCGAGGGTGGAGCCACGGTTGTAGGGGGCCGTGCTTCGGCTGCGGGCCGGTGGGGACCGCTCGCGCAGTTCCCCGCGCCCCTTACGGGGCTGTCCAGCTGCGGGCAGTCGTGCCGCTGGGGCGGCACGGGTGGGCACAGCGGCACCCTGCCAGCGCCAGCAAGCGTCCCCACCCCCGGCCCCACCCCACCCGCACCACCCAAGGAACCCCCACATGACCGACCCCCCGGCCACCCCCACCCTCCGCATCGAGGACCTCGCCCACCTCTCCCGCACCACCGTCCGAACCATCCGTGCCTACCAGGACAAGGGCCTCCTCCCCCGCCCCGAACGCCAGGGCCGCGCCAACCTCTACTCCGACGCCCACCTCACCCGCCTCCACCAGATCGCCGACCTCCTCTCCCGCGGCTACACCCTCGCCTCCATCAAGGAGTTGCTCGACGCCTGGGACACCGGCCGCGGCCTGGCCGGCGTCCTCGGGCTGGTCACCGAGGCCGAGGGCCCCTGGACCGACGAGGAACCGGTGCGCCTGAGCCGCGCGGATCTGGACGCCCGCTTCGGCGGCACCCCCGACGACGCGGCCGTGGCCGAGGCCGTGGCCCTCGGCGTACTGGAACCGGTGGCCGACGACCCCGGCTCCTTCCTCGTCCCGAGCCCCCAGGAGCTCGCCGTGGCAGCCGAGTTGTACGCGGCCGGCGTCCCGCTCCTCGCGATCTCCGAGCACCTGCGGGAGTTGAGACTCCAGGTCGAGCACATAGCCGCCCGTTTCCTGGAGTTCACCACCGAACACGTCTTCGCCCGCTACCTCGACGACCCCGGCCACCGCACCGACGCCGGCGCGGCCGAGGCGGCCTCGCTCGTACGGCGCCTGCGCCCCCTGGCCCGGCAGACGGTGGACGCCGAACTGGCCCGCGCCATGCGCCTGTTCGCGACCCGCGAGGTACGCCGGCAGCTCGGCGCGGAAGAGCAGCCGAAAACCCCGGACGAGACGCGTCCCGTGTCCCTCCCCGTCGGGACGATTCAGGCCGTGCGACGCCTCGTTGGCCCGGACCGCATCGCGGAGTTCATCGCACTGGCGGCCGAACGCGAGGTCGGGGCACGACAGTTGGACACCCTCGCCACAGATCACCGCCCTGTTAACGATCTTGACGAAACACCGTGAAATGCCCAGTACTTGTCCACAACTCGGCCAATTTCCTTGTGGATAACCGCACTTGGTTGTGGATCAAACCTGCGGCAAAAAATATCTGCGTGATCCGCGTCTCGCCCGGCACGCTGATGGCATGAACGCGAGACACAACGAAGGAACGCGGGACGAGCGGCGCACCGTGAAGGTGTCGAAGTACCTCTCGAAACACCTGCGCCACCAGCCCGAACGCATCGGGCTCCGCCTGGACGAGGCGGGCTGGGTGGAGATCGACACGCTGCTCGCGGCGGTGGCGGCGCACGGTTTCCCGGTCAGCCGCGAGGAACTGGACCACGTCGTCGCCGCCAACGACAAGCAGCGGTTCGCGATCGAGGGCACCCGGATCCGCGCCAGCCAGGGCCACAGCATCGACGTCGACCTCGGACTGCCCCCGGCGACCCCGCCGCCGTACCTCTACCACGGCACCGTCGCACGGAACCTGGAGGCGATCCGGAGCGAGGGCCTCAAGCCGATGAACAGGCACGACGTGCATCTGTCGGCGGACCGGGAGACCGCGACACGGGTCGGTGCCCGACGCGGACGCCCGGTCGTGCTGTCGGTCGACACGGGCGCGATGCACCGGGACGGGCACGTCTTCCACATCAGCGCGAACGGGGTGTGGCTGACGCGGACCGTACCGCCGAAGTACCTGCGCTTCCCCGATCCGCACTGACCCCGGCATCATGAGTGGTATGGACCATTCGGAGTACCAGGACGCCAGGAGCACCTTCCGACCACCCAGGCGGCCGTCACCGCGGTCCGCGCGATCGCCGCCGAGTACGGCCGCGAGATCGAGGTGACCCATGACATCGGCGCCGACCAGACCTCGCGCCGCAGCGCGGCGGGCTTCGGCGTCACCCTGGACCCGGACGGTTCGCTGCCGCACGAGGCGTACGCCGAGTTCGGCGGGGTGCCCCGGGTGAGCGTACGGCTCTACCCCGACGACGACGCGCTGATCACCGTCGAAGGCGTCGAGTACCACGACGTCCCGCGCGACGACGTGCCCACGTTCCTGCGCTCCGTCTTCGGCGGCCTGGCCCACGTCCGGACCCGCCGCTTCCCGCCCGCCGCATGGCTGGTCGTGCCCCTGCCCGGGGACCGCACCTACAAGGAGCACCTCACCGTCGGCCTGCTCACGCCGTGGCTGAACAGCCGCATACGGTGACCGTTTCGTCCGCCGTCACCGGGTCCCCTTAGTCTCGGACGCATGAGTCTGCGTCTGAGCACCGTGATCCTCCCGTACCGCCGCTGGAGCGAGGGCGGCAGCGCCGCCTGGACGCGGGCCGAGGAACTGGGCTTCCACACCGCCTACACCTACGACCACCTGTCCTGGCGCAGCTTCCGGGACGGCCCGTGGTTCGGGGCGATCCCGACGCTGACCGCCGCCGCGGCCGTCACCGACCGGCTGCGCCTCGGCACGCTCGTCACCTCGCCGAACTTCCGGCATCCGGTGCCCCTCGCCAAGGAGCTGATCTCCCTCGACGACATCTCCGGCGGCCGGTTCACCCTCGGCATCGGCGCGGGCGGCAACGGTTTCGACGCCACCGCGCTCGGCCAGGAGCCGTGGACCCCGCGCGAGCGCGCCGACCGGTTCGCCGAGTTCGTGCCGCTGCTCGACCGGCTGCTCACCGAGGACTCCGTGACGTACGAGGGCGCGTTCTACTCGGCCCACGAGGCGCGCGACATTCCCGGCTGCGTGCAGCGGCCCCGGCTGCCCTTCGCGGTCGCCGCCACCGGCCCGCGCGGGCTGAAACTGGCCGCGCGGCACGGCCAGGCATGGGTGACCACCGGCGACCCGAAGCTGTACGAGAACGGCACGCCCGAGCAGTCGGTGGAGGCGCTCCGCGGGCAGCTGGGCAAGCTCGCCGAGGCCTGCGCGGCGATCGGCCGGGACGTGACCGGTCTGGACAAGGTCCTGCTCACCGGGTTCACCCCGGACCGCGGCCGTCCCCTGGAATCCCTGGACGCCTTCGTGGACTTCGCCGGCCGCCACCAGGAGCTGGGCTTCACCGAGCTGGTGATCCACTGGCCCATCCCCGACTCGGACTTCGCGGCCGAGCAGAAGGTCTTCGAGCAGATCGCCATGGAGGCCCTGGCCCAACTCGCCTGAGGCGCGGCCGAGGGCCCTGCGGAGTCGTCTGTGTCTCATCTGTGCGCCCGCCCGCACGGCCGTGCGGGCATATGCGCGAGAATAGCCCGGTGACCTCAGCGACCCGACAGCCCGAGACCCCTGCCTTCGCGACCCCGCCCCGGCTGATCGCCACCGATCTCGACGGCACCCTGCTGCGCGACGACAAGTCGGTCTCCCCGAGGACGGTCGCCGCGCTGGCCGCCGCCGAGGAGGCCGGTGTCGAGGTCTTCTTCGTCACCGGCCGCCCGGCCCGCTGGATGGACGTCGTCAGCGACCACGTCCACGGCCACGGCCTGGCGATCTGCGGCAACGGCGCGGCCGTGGTCGACCTGCACGGCGGCCCCGGCGCCCACCGCTTCGTGAAGGTGCGCGACCTGGCCCGGGAGAACGCACTGGACGCGGTACGGCTGCTGCGCGAGGCCGCGCCCGGCACCGTGTACGCGATCGAGCAGACCTACGGCTTCCACCAGGAGCCCGCCTATCCCAAGCTGCACCTGGAGATACCGGACCACCTGCTCGTCGCCGAGGAGATCCTCGCGGCCGACGGTCCGAGCGCCGGCGAGCCCGTGCTCAAGATCCTCGCCTACCACCCCGACCTGGACCCCGACGCGTTCCTCACGCTCGCCCGCCTCGCCATCGGCGAGCGCGCCACCGTCACCCGGTCCAGTCCCAGTGCCCTGCTGGAGATCAGCGGCCCGGGCGTCTCCAAGGCCAGCACGCTCGCCCTGGAGTGCGCGGAGCGCGGCATCTCGCCCGCGGAGGTCGTCGCCTTCGGGGACATGCCCAACGACGTCGAGATGCTGACCTGGGCCGGCCAGTCGTACGCCATGGGCAACGCCCACCCCGCCGCGGTCGCCGCCGCCTCCGGCCGCACGGTCGCCAACAACGAGGACGGGGTGGCCGTCGTGATCGAGGAGCTGCTCGCCGCCCGCGCCTGAGACCACCCGCCGCGCCGGCCACCGCAGTACCGGGCCACCGCGCTACCGGGCCGCCGGGCCACCGCACTAGCGGGCTCCGACCAGCGAATCCGCCGCGGCCTCCCGCTCCGCCATGTCCCGCAGTGGCCCGGCCGTGGCGGCAAGCTCCGCGTAGCTCCCGCGCTGCACCACCCGACCCGCGTCGAGGACGATCACCTCGTCCACGGCTTCCAGGCCCGCCAGCCGGTGCGTGACGAGCAGTGTCGTACGGCCCTCGGTGGCGGCCAGCAGGTCCGCGGTGAGCGCGTCCGCCGTGGGCAGGTCGAGATGCTCGGCCGGCTCGTCCAGCACCAGCACCGGGAAGTCGGCGAGCAGGGCCCGGGCGAGCGCCAGCCGCTGCCGCTGCCCGCCGGACAGCCGCGCCCCGTGCTCGCCTACGAGGGTGTCGAGCCCGTCGGGCAGCCCGTCCACCCAGTCGAGCAGCCGGGCCCGGCCCAGCACGTCCCGCAACTCCTCCTCGGTGGCGCCCTTCCGGGCGAGCAGCAGGTTCTCCCGCACGGAGCTGTCGAAGAGGTGCGCGTCCTGGGCGCACAGCCCGACGAGCCGCCGTACGTCGTCGCTGTCCATGCCGTACGCGTCGACGCCGGCGAGCGTGTAGGAGCCCGCGCCCGGGTCGAGGAACCGCAGCATGACCTGGGCGAGGGTCGACTTGCCGGCGCCGGACGCACCGACCACGGCGACCCTGCGCCCCTCGTGCAGGGTGAGGTCGAGCCCGGCGAGCGCGTCCCGCGACTGCCCCGGGTACCGGGCCGTCAGGCCCTTGAGGACGACCGGGAAGGGCGTGGCGGGCGCCTGACGCGGTCGCTCCGGCTCCCGCACGGGCTCGGGCGCGTCCAGCACCTCGTAGACGCGCTCGGCGCTCCTGCGCACCCGCTGCCGGTGCCGCACGGCCAGAGGCAGACCCAGTACGGCCTCGAAGGCGGCCAGCGGCGTGAGCACGACGACCGCCATCACCACCCCGCTCAGCCGGCCGTCGGCGACCCCCTGGGCCCCCAGCAGCGCGGTGGCCGCGACGGTCAGGCCGGTCAGCAGCGCGGTCAGCCCGTCACCGAGTGCGGTGGCCGTGGCCCCGCGCGAGGCGATCCGGGTGAGCGTGCCGTCGGCCCGCCGGGCCGCGTCGGTACGGGCCGGCAGCGCACCGGCGACGGTCAGTTCGGCGGTGCCGGTGAGCAGGTCGGTGACCCGGGTGGCGAGCAGCCCGCGGGCCGGTGCCAGCCGGTGTTCGGTGCGCCGGGCCACGGCCGAGGTCACCAGCGGAACGCCGACACCGGCCGCCAGCAGCCCCGCCGCGAGCGCGGCCCCGGCCTCGGGCAGGAGCCATGCCGTGAAGCCCACGGCCCCGGCGGACACCGCCACCGCGGCTCCGGCGGGCAGCAGCCACCGCAGCCAGTAGTCCTGCAGGGTATCCACGTCGGCGACCAGCCGGCTGAGCAGGTCGCCCCGCCTGGTCGCCCGCAGCCCGGCGGGCGCAAGCCGCTCCAGCCGCCGGTACACGGCGACCCTCGTGTCGGCCAGCATCCGCAGCACCGCGTCGTGCGACACCAGCCGCTCGCCGTACCGGAACACGGCCCGCCCGATGCCGAAGGCCCGCGTGGCCGTCACGGCGACCATCAGATACAGCACCGGCGGCTGCTGCGAGGCCCGCGAGATCAGCCACCCGGAGGTCGCCATCAGCCCGACGGCACTGCCGAGCGCGAGAGCCCCCAGCAGAAGCGCAAGCAGCAACCGCCCCCGCCGGGCCCCGGAGGCGGCTCGAACCCGGCCCAGCACACTCCATGGCCGCCCACCCCCCGACTCCACAAAGCCACCCACACCCCGCCCACCCTGTTCCGCCGCTTCCCCTTCCTCCCCTCCGAACCGCTCCACACCGTCGCCTTCCCACCCTCCGGGCCGCTCCGCACCCCGGCCTTCCCACCCTCCAAGCCGCTCCACACCGTCGCTTCCCGGCCCACCGAGCCGCTCCACACCCTCGCTTCCCGCCCCCGCGAGCCGCTCCGCAGCCTCGCCCTCGCGCTGGCCGAGTCGCTCCCCAACCTCGTGTCCCGATCGCCCGAGCCGGTCCGAGTGCTCGCTTCCCGGCCCACCGAGCCGCTCCACACCGTCGCTTTCCGGCCCGCCGAGCCCCTCCGCGACCTCGCCTTCCGACTGACCGAGTCGGGTGGTGGGTGGGCGAAGGTTCTGGGGGTCCAGGGGGCGGAGCCCCCTGGGTGCCTCGCTGCCGGAGACCCGCACCACCCGGTCCGCCACCGAGAGCAGCGCCGGCCGGTGCACCACCAGCAACACCGTCCGCCCCTCGGAGAGCCGCCGTACCGCCGCCACGACCTCCCCCTCGGTCGCCCCGTCCAACGCAGCCGTCGGCTCATCCAGCAACAGCACGGGCCGGTCTGCCAGAAACGCCCGCGCCAACGCCAGCCGCTGCCGCTGCCCCGCGGACAGACCGGCCCCGTCCTCGCCGAGCACCGTCTCCGCCCCCTCCGGCAGCGCCTCCACGAACTCCAGCGCCCCCGCATCCCGCAGCGCCCCCCGGACGGCGTCGTCGTCCGCGTCGGGGCGCGCGAGCCGTACGTTCTCGGCGATCGTCCCGGCGTACAGATGCGGTCGCTGCGGCACCCATGCGATCCGCGACCGCCACTCCGCCAGGTCGACGTCGGCGAGATCGGCGTCCCCGACCCGCACCCGCCCCCGCGCCGGCCGCACGAACCCCAACAGGACGTTCAGCAGCGTCGACTTGCCCACACCGCTCGGGCCGACCAGTGCGACGGTCTCCCCGGGCTCGACCGTGAACGACACGTCGGTCACCGCGTCCGCCGAGCGCCCCGGGTAGCGGACCGTCACCCCGTCGAAGGCCAGAGCAGCACCGCTGGGCACCGCACCGGCCCCGGGCACCGGCACCGGCGTCTCCAGTACCGCGAAGATCTCCTCCGCCGCCGCCAGCCCCTCCGCCGCCGCGTGGAACTGGGCGCCCACCTGCCGCAACGGCAGATACGCCTCGGGCGCCAGGATCAGGATGACCAGCCCGATGTACAGGTCCATGTCGCCGTGGACCAGCCGCATGCCGATGGTCACGGCGACCAGCGCCACCGACAGCGTGGCGAGCAGTTCCAGCGCGAACGACGAGAGGAAGGCGATCCGCAGCGTCCGCATGGTCGCCTGCCGGTACTCGCCGGTGATCCGGCGGATGGACTCGGCCTGCGCCCTGGCCCGGCCGAACACCTTCAGCGTGGGAAGGCCGGAGACCACGTCCAGGAAGTGGCCGGAGAGCCGGGACAGCAGCCGCCACTGACGTTCCGTCCGGGACTGGGTCGCCCAGCCGATCAGGACCATGAAGAGCGGGATCAGCGGCAGGGTCCCGACGATGATCGCCGCGGACACCCAGTCCTCGGTGACGACCCGCGCCAGCACCGCGACCGGTACGACCACCGCCAGCCCCAACTGCGGCAGGTAGCGCGAGAAGTAGTCGTCGAGGGCGTCGACCCCGCGCGTGGCGAGGGTGACCAGCGACCCCGTCCGCTGACCGCTCAGCCAGCCGGGACCGAGCGCCACGGCCCGGTCGAGGAGCCGGCCCCGCAGCTCGGACTTGACCGCCGCGCTCGCCCGGTGCGCGGCGAGTTCGGTGAGCCAGGAGACCAGCGCCCGGCCGACGGCCACAGCCACCAACAGCAGCAGAGGAGTGCGGAGTTCGGAGACGGAGTGACCGTGCTGGAAGGCACCGACGACCACCTCGGCGATCAGCATGGCCTGGGCGATGACCAGCCCGGCGCCCACGACACCGAGGCCGACGACGGCCACCAGGAAGAGCCGGGTGGCACGGGCGTAACGCAGCAGACGGGGATCAATAGGTTTCACGTGAAACATGCCCTTCGACCCGGAGTGGGTGTTTCACGTGAAACACCCACTCCTCGGACTCAGTGCGCGGCTTCGGTCGCGATGTGCTGCGTACCGATCCGCTTGCGGAACACCCAGTAGGTCCAGCCCTGGTAGAGCATGACGAGCGGCGTGGCGATCGCCGCGAGCCACGTCATGATCTTCAGGGTGTACGGACTCGACGAGGCGTTGGTGACCGTGAGGTTCCAGTCCCCGTTGAGCGACGACGGCATGACGTTCGGGAAGAGCGAGAGGAAGAGCATCGCCACGGCGGCCACGATGGTCACACCGGACAGGGCGAACGCCCATCCCTCGCGCCCCCGCAGGTTGGCCCCGAGGGCGGCCACCAGCGCGGCGACCGCCACGATCAGCGCCACCAGGCTCTTGCCGTCACCGCTGTCGGCCTGGGTCCACAGCAGGAACGCCAGCGCCAGTGCGGCGGCGAGGACCCCGACCTTGGTCGCCAGCTTCCGCGCCCGTACCCGGATGTCACCGACCGTCTTGAGTGCGGTGAACACCGAGCCGTGGAAGGTGAACAGGGTCAGCGTCACCAGTCCGCCCAGCAGGGCGTAGGGGTTGAGCAGGTCCCAGACCGTGCCGACGTACTCGAAGTTCCGGTCGATCTTCACCCCGTGCACGATGTTCCCGAAGGCCACGCCCCACAGGAACGCCGGGATCAGCGAGGTCCAGAAGATCGCGGTCTCCCAGTTGCGCTGCCAGTTCTCCTCGGGCCGCTTCGCGCGGTACTCGAAGGCGACGCCCCGGACGATCAGGCAGACCAGGATGACCAGCAGGGGCAGATAGAAGCCGGAGAAGAGCGTGGCGTACCACTCGGGGAAGGCGGCGAAGGTCGCGCCGCCCGCCGTGAGCAGCCACACCTCGTTGCCGTCCCAGACCGGGCCGATCGTGTTGATCAGCACCCGCTTCTCCAGGCGGTCCCGGGCGAGCAGCTTGGTGAGGATGCCGACCCCGAAGTCGAATCCCTCCAGGAAGAAGTAGCCGGTCCACAGGACGGCGATCAGGACGAACCAGACGTCGTGAAGTTCCATGACTGCGTCTCCCTCGGCCTAGTACGAGAAGGCCATCGGCTTGTCGGCGTCACGGGCCTCGCCGCCGATCTTCGTGGGCGGGTTGAGGTCGTCCTCGGTGAGCTCGGGCGGGCCCGCCTTCACGTACTTCACGAGCAGCTTGACCTCGACGACGGCGAGGACGGCGTAGAGCGCGGTGAAGGTGATCATCGAGATGAGGATCTCGGTCTGGGAGACACCGGGGGAGACCGCGTCGCGGGTCTGGAGGACGCCGTAGACGACCCAGGGCTGGCGGCCCATCTCGGTGAAGATCCAGCCCCAGGAGTTGGCTATCAGCGGGAAGCCCAGCGTCCAGATCGCCACCAGCCAGTAGAGCCTGCCGAGCTTGGGGCTGAGGGCCTTGTTCCTGAAGAGGACCAGGTTCGGCACCTCGTCCTCACCGACCCGCAGGTGCTGGGGCAGCATGAACTTCTTGCGGGTCAGCCAGAGTCCGGCCAGGCCGATGGCGAAGGAGGCCATGCCGAAGCCGATCATCCAGCGGAACGCCCAGAAGGTGACCGGGACGATGGGCCGGTAGTCGCCGGCGCCGTACTTCTGCTGCTCGGCCTTGTTGGTGTCGTTGATGCCGGGCACGTACGAGTTGAAGTCGTCGTCGGCGAGGAACGACAGCACGCCCGGGACGGAGAGTTCCACGGTGTTGTGGCCCTTGCTCACGTCGCCGTAGGCGAAGATCGAGAACGGCGCCGATTTCTGGCCGTCCCACAGGGCTTCGGCGGCGGCCATCTTCATCGGCTGCTGCTTGAACATGACCTTGCCGAGGGTGTCGCCGCTGACCGCGGTGAGCAGACCGCCGATGACCACGGTGATCAAGCCGAGGCGCAGCGAGGTCTTCATCACGCCGATGTGCTTCTTGCGGAACAGGTGGAAGGCGGCGATGCCGACCATGAACGCGCCGCCGGTGAGGAAGCAGGCGCTCAGCGTGTGGAAGGCCTGGGCCAGCGCGGTGTTCTGGGTGAGGACGGCCCAGAAGTCGGTGAGTTCGGCCCGCCCCTTCGCCTTGTTGATCTTGTAGCCGACAGGGTGCTGCATCCACGAGTTGGCCGCGAGGATGAAGTACGCGGACAGGATCGTGCCGATGGAGACCATCCATATGCAGGCCAGGTGGATCTTCTTGGGCAGCTTGTCCCAGCCGAAGATCCACAGCCCGATGAAGGTGGACTCGAAGAAGAAGGCGATCAGCGCCTCGAAGGCGAGCGGAGCACCGAAGATGTCACCGACGAACCGCGAGTAGTCGGACCAGTTCATGCCGAACTGGAACTCCTGCACGATGCCGGTGACCACACCCATCGCGATGTTGATCAGGAAGAGCTTGCCCCAGAACTTGGTCGCCCTGAGGTACTTCTCCTTCTCCGTGCGCACCCAGGCGGTCTGCAGGCCGGCCGTGAGGGCGGCCAGCGAGATCGTCAGCGGGACGAACAGGAAGTGGTAGACGGTGGTGATGCCGAACTGCCAGCGCGCCAGTGTCTCCGGCGCCAGAGCCAGGTACACGTCGTCAGTCTCCTTACGTCGCCGTGGTACAGCGGCACTTCGCCCCCTTTGTCGCGTACATCACGGAACAAACGGGACGCGCTTGTGAATGCATTCACATTCACAAGCCATTATGGCGCACTCACTCTCGAACATCGAAGGGGGGTCGCACTTGAGCCTTCCGGCCCCACCGGAGCATGCGAACGGGGCCGCTCGGCCCTCGTTCCGGCCGTGCGACCCCGCACACCCCACACCGCCGGACCGCGGGGTGCCCCGCCGCGGCCCCGCGGACGCTACAGCTCCTTGCGGAACGCCTCCGTCACCTTCAGGAAGATGTCGTTCGCCTCGGTCTCTCCGATCGTCACCCGCGCCCCCTCGCCCGGGAACGGCCGGACGACCACGCCGTGCTCCTCGCAGAGCTGCGCGAAGCCGGTCGTGCGCTCCCCCAGCCGCAGCCACACGAAGTTGGCCTGGGTCTCGGGCACCGTCCAGCCCTGCCCGCGCAGCGACTCGACCACGCGCTGCCGCTCGCACACCAGCGAGCCGACCCGGCCCAGCAGCTCGTCCTCGGCCCGCAGCGAGGCGATCGCCGCCTCCTGGGCGAGCTGGCTCACACCGAAGGGAACCGCCGTCTTGCGCAGCGCCGCCGCCACCGGCTCGTGCGCGATCGCGAAGCCGACGCGCAGCCCGGCGAGGCCGTACGCCTTGGAGAAGGTCCGCAGCACGCAGACGTTCGGCCGCTCACGGTAGATCTGCACGCCGTCGGGCACCTCGGGGTCGCGGATGAACTCCCGGTAGGCCTCGTCCAGGACCACCAGCACGTCGCCCGGCACCCGGTCAAGGAACCGCTCCAGTTCGGCCCGCTTCACGACCGTACCGGTCGGGTTGTTGGGGTTGCAGACGAAGATCAGGCGGGTGCGGTCGGTGATCGCGTCGGCCATCGCGTCCAGGTCGTGCACATCGCCGGGGGTGAGCGGCACCTGGACCGACCGGGCGCCACTGATCTGCGTGATGATCGGATAAGCCTCGAAGGACCGCCACGCGTAGATCACCTCGTCGCCCGGCCCACTGGTCGCCTGGATCAACTGCTGGGCGACACCGACCGACCCGGTGCCGGTGGCCAGGTGCCCGAGCGGGACGCCGAAGCGGTCCGAGAGCTCGTTCACCAGCCCGGTGCACGCCAGGTCCGGGTAGCGGTTGAAGGAGGAGGCCGCCGCGGTGACGGACTCCATCACGCCGGGCAGCGGGGGGTACGGGTTCTCGTTGGAGGAGAGCTTGTACGCGACCGGGCCGCCGGCCGCGGCCGGCTTGCCCGGCTTGTAGGTGGGGATACCCTCCAGCTCGGCGCGCAGCTTGGGGCTCGTCTCGCTCACCGCAGTCCTCCTCGCGACCACCGGCGGACCGTCCGCGCCGCCGGCATCCAATACTGCTCACCTTATGAGGATTCGGCGCCGCCGAGTACTGCGGAAGTTCCGGTGCAGCACCGGACCGGCGAACCCCGTCCGTCCCACTGGCATCACGGGCATCACCGTACGAAGGCGCATTTATCGGGGGCGCGCCCTACATATATCTACGCGCCGGTGGCTCACGCCGTGGCGCGCATCACCCGTGCAGGTGAGTTGAGACCTCTTCGAGACATCGGGCACTTGGCAGGCCCATCCGTGCCGACAAGTCACGTCTCCCTATTGGATCGTTCAACTGACTTTCTTTCTAAGGAAGTTGACCCTGTTTGACCTTGCAGAAACGTGCCTGTCAACGCGTGCATATGCGTCCGCACTACCCCACCGCATGAGCCCTACTATCGGCTCGCCATGACAGCAGCAGGGAAGCACCAGGTGAGCCGCGCGGAAACCTCTCGGCGAGGCAGCCGGCCGGGCCGGGCGGGCATCAGAGACGTGGCCGCCGCCGCCGGAGTCTCCATCACGACCGTCTCCGACGCCCTGAACGGCAAGGGGCGGCTCCCGGATGCCACCCGGCGCCACGTCAGAGAGGTCGCCGACCGGCTGGGGTACCGCCCCTCGGCCGCCGCCCGCACCCTCCGTACCGGGAAGTCGGGACTCATCGGCCTGACCGTGACGACGTACGGGGATGAACCTTTCACCTTCACCGAGTTCGCGTACTTCGCCGAGATGGCGCGGGCCGCCACCTCGGCCGCGCTCGCCCGTGGCTACGCCCTGGTGATCCTGCCCGCGACCTCGCGCCACGACGTGTGGTCGAACGTCGCCCTGGACGGCACGGTCGTCATCGACCCCTCCGACCAGGACCCGGTGGTCAGCGAACTGGTCCGGCAGGGCCTGCCGGTGGTCTCCGACGGCCGCCCGGCCGGCTCGCTCCCGGTCACCGCCTGGGTGGACAACGACCACGAGGCCGCCGTCCTCGGCATCCTCGACCACCTCGCCGACGCCGGCGCCCGCCGCATCGGCCTGCTCACCGGCACCACGACGGACACGTACACGCACCTGTCGACCACCGCCTACCTGCGCTGGTGCGAGCGGGTCGGCCAGGACCCGGTCTACGAGGCCTACCCGGCCCACGACCCGTGCGCGGGCGCCGTCGCCGCCGACCGGCTGCTGGCCCGGCCGGACCGCCCCGACGCCGTCTACGGACTGTTCGACCCCAACGGCACCGACCTGCTCGCCGCCGCCCGCCGCTACGGACTGCGCGTCCCCGACGACCTGCTCCTGGTGTGCTGCAGCGAGTCGACCGTGTACGCCAACACCGAGCCGCCCATCACCACGCTCTCCCTGAAGCCGCGCCGCATCGGCACGGCGGTGGTGCAGCTGCTCATCGACGCGATCGAGGGGGTCGAGTCGGACCAGCCGGTCGAGCAGGTGATACCGACCGAACTGATCGTGCGTACCTCCTCCCAGCGACGCGCGCAGCGCACCACGGTCAGCCCGCCGCGGGCACCGGAGGAGGAGTAGCACGGACACGCGGAGATCGGGGCGGCACGGCCGCCGGGCGTCCTCGGACGGCGGCCGGCAGCCGGTCGGCGGGTGGTCGAACCCCTGCCCAACCGGGGCGAAAGCCACGCTGAACTGGAGTCCTGCCCGGATTCACCACCCCTGGGTCATCACACGGCGCGACGGGCATTCCTATGATGGGCCCACGACACCGCGGGCCGCTGCGACCAGGCAGTCCGAAGCGGTGCAGATGCGGCGCGATGGTGGAGGGGTCTGATGACTCAGGGGGCCGGTCAGGGACCCGAGGCGGAGCGGACGGCGACGTTGCGCGACTTCCGGGTGCCCGGGTACGTCAACGAGACCGGTCCGTACGCCGCCAGCAGCCACCCCGGTGACGTCGTCCCACCGCTCGACGACATGTACCCCGAGGGGTATCCGGACGGGTACACGCCCACCCAGCGCGACCTGCCGGTCATCAACCGCGGCGACACGCTCCAGACGTCCGTCGAACCGGCCGCCGCCGCGACCGCGCAGCCCGCGGACGAGCCCGGCCCGCTGTACGTCGTCGGTGACGTGCACGGCTACTTCGACGAACTGCTCGCCGCGCTGCGGGAGCAGGGCCTGATCGACGCGGACGGGCACTGGTGCGCGGGCGTCGCCCGGCTCTGGTTCCTCGGCGACTTCACCGACCGGGGTCCGGACGGTATCGGCGTCATCGACCTGGTGATGCGGCTGTCCGCCGAGGCGGCGGCGGCCGGCGGCTACTGCAAGGCCCTCATGGGCAACCACGAGCTGCTGCTGCTCGGCGCCAAGCGGTTCGGCGACACACCGGTCAACTCCGGCGCGGGCACCGCCACCTTCCAGGCGGCCTGGCTGCTCAACGGCGGCCAGAAGACCGACATGGACCGGCTCCAGGACCACCACCTCCAGTGGATGGCCCGGCTGGACGCCGTCGAGGAGGTCGACGGGTACCTGCTGGTCCACTCCGACACCACCGCCTACCTCGACTACGGCGACTCGATCGAGGCGGTCAACGACACGGTCCGCGAGACCATCACGCGCAATGACGCGGACGAGGTGTGGGATCTCTTCCGCAAGTTCACCAAGCGCTTCTCCTTCCGCGACGAGGGGGGTGCAGACGCCGTCCGTTCCCTCCTCGATACGTACGGCGGTACCCGTATCGTTCACGGACACAGCCCGATTCCCTATCTGCTGGGCGAAGTCGGCTCCGAGGAGGGCGAAGAGGGCAGCGGCCCCGTTGTGGAGGGACCGCACGTCTACGCCGACGGACTCGCCATCGCCATGGACGGCGGCGTGACCATGGCCGGAAAGCTGCTGGTGAGGCAACTCCCGCTGAACGCCTGAGCGTCAGGCGGGCAGTTTCATCCCCCCGACGTCACACACGGGCCACCCCCAATTTCCGGCAACCCCCTGTCACCGCGTGCCGTAACGGCTCTACCATCGGTTTATCCGTAGCAGGCTCCCCTCCGTTTCTGCCCGACGGCTCGCCGGCGTGCGAGCCACCAGCCCTACGGAGCATCGGGGGATGCACATGAACAGCGTTCCGCAGCACCTGCACAGCGAGGACCGCCAGGAATACGAGCGGATCCTCGACGAGGCGCTGCGCTCCGCCCCTTACCGTTCCGAACTGGCCGGTATAGGCCAGCATCTGAACACCGAACAGCTGCGCACCATGGCGCTCAACGCCACCGCACTGATCACGGCGGCTGCGGCGACCGAGTACCAGCACTATGTGAAGGTCCGCGAGGAACTGCGCAATCCCGCGCGGTCCACCCCGGCCGCCGTCCAGGACTCCGGTTCCGCGGAACCGGGCCCGGGCGGTGCGCTGGGGCTCGCCACCACCATCGGCGAGGCCGCCGAGACCACCGGTGCCGGGGGCTTCGCCCTCGCCCTGGTCCTGGCGCCGGTGCTCGCCGGCACCGCCGCGGCGATCTTCCTGCTCGTCGGCTACGTCCTGAAGATGCTGGACCCGGCCCCGGCGTTCGCCCAGACCATGCTCACCGCGGGCTGGGTGTTCGGCGTCGTGACCGCGGCTGCCATCATCATGGCCGGCGTGGGGCTGCTGCTCACCGCACTGCGCAACAGCCCCTCACTGGAGGCCGGAGCCTACGGCGAACCCGACGGGGAGGTGGCCAGGGCCCGGGAGGCCTGGCGGGACGCCCTGCTGGAGCGTGGCATCCTGCCTTTCCTGCGGGAGGCGCTGGCCGCGGACTCCGGCACGGCCGGACTGCGCCGCACCGCCCCCTCGGGCCCAGTGGGCCGGATGCCGCGTCTCGGCTACGACCGCCCCGGCTTCAGCACCGACGACGGCGCCGCACCCGCCCCCCGCCCGAGCTTCACCAGCCCGGACTACACCAGCCCGGACTTCGGAGGCCCGGAACACCTGCCGGAATAGCCCGGCTTGCGCCCCCGCCGAGGGGGCGCAGGCCGGACACCCGGTCCACGAGACCGTGTCGGGGAAGCCGCCGGACACCGCGCTTCCCAGGGCTCCGGCACGCTCCCGATTCCGCCGTCAGTCCGCGATCGGCAGATACACCCGGTTCCCCGCCGCCGCGAACTCCTTCGACTTCTGCGCCATCCCCGCCTCGACCTCGGCCTGGCTCCCACCGTGTTCGCGACGGATGTCCTGGGAGATCTTCATCGAGCAGAACTTCGGCCCGCACATGGAGCAGAAGTGGGCCGTCTTCGCCGGCTCCGCCGGAAGCGTCTCGTCGTGGAACTCGCGGGCCGTGTCCGGGTCCAGGGCGAGGTTGAACTGGTCCTCCCACCGGAACTCGAAGCGGGCGTCGGACAGCGCGTCGTCCCACTCCTGCGCGCCCGGGTGACCCTTGGCGAGGTCGGCCGCGTGGGCCGCGATCTTGTAGGTGATGACGCCGGTCTTGACGTCGTCCCGGTTGGGCAGGCCCAGGTGCTCCTTCGGCGTGACGTAGCAGAGCATCGCCGTGCCCCACCAGGCGATCATCGCGGCGCCGATGCCGGAGGTGATGTGGTCGTACGCCGGCGCGACGTCCGTGGTCAGCGGGCCGAGGGTATAGAACGGAGCTTCATCGCAGATCTCCTGCTGAAGGTCGATGTTCTCCTTGATCTTGTGCATCGGGACATGGCCCGGGCCTTCGATCATCGTCTGTACGTGGAAACGCCTGGCGATCCGGTTGAGTTCCCCGAGCGTGCGCAGTTCCGCGAACTGGGCCTCGTCGTTGGCGTCCGCGATGGAGCCGGGGCGCAGCCCGTCGCCCAGTGAGTAGGTGACGTCGTAGGCGGCGAGGATCTCGCAGAGTTCCTCGAAGTTCTCGTACAGGAACGATTCCTTGTGGTGCGCGAGGCACCAGGCCGCCATGATCGAGCCGCCGCGCGAGACGATGCCGGTCTTGCGGTTGGCGGTGAGCGGCACGTACGGCAGGCGCACGCCCGCGTGGACGGTCATGTAGTCCACGCCCTGCTCGGCCTGTTCGATCACCGTGTCCTTGTAGATCTCCCAGGTCAGTTCCTCGGCCCTGCCGTCGACCTTCTCCAGCGCCTGGTAGAGCGGCACCGTGCCGATGGGGACGGGGGAGTTGCGCAGCACCCACTCGCGGGTGGTGTGGATGTTGCGGCCGGTGGAGAGGTCCATGACGGTGTCAGCGCCCCAGCGGGTCGCCCAGGTCATCTTCTCGACCTCCTCCTCGATGGAGGAAGTGACCGCGGAGTTGCCGATGTTGGCGTTGACCTTCACCAGGAACCGCTTACCGATGATCATCGGCTCGATCTCCGGGTGGTTGACGTTGGCGGGCAGTACGGCCCTGCCCGCCGCGATCTCCTCGCGGACCACCTCGGGAGAAACGTTCTCGCGGATGGCCACGTACTCCATCTCCGGGGTGATCTCGCCCCGGCGGGCGTAGGCGAGCTGCGTCACCGCCTCGCCTCCCCGGCTGCGGCGCGGCTGGCGCGGGCGGCCCGGGAAGACCGCGTCCAGGTTGCGCAGGCCACCGCGCGGCGAGGTGTGCTTGATTCCGTCGTCCTCGGGACGGACGGGCCGGCCCGCGTACTCCTCGGTGTCGCCCCGGGCGACGATCCAGTTCTCCCGCAGCGGCGACAGACCCCGGCGGACGTCGGTCTCGACGAGCGGATCGGTGTACGGGCCCGAGGTGTCGTAGAGCGTGACCGACTGCCCGTTGGTGAGGTGCACCTGACGGACCGGCACCCGCAGGTCGGGGCGAGAGCCCTCGACATACCCCTTGTGCCAGCCGATGGACTTCCCGGCCTCTGGTGACTTTTCGCCCGCAATGGGCTGTTCGTCCTGGCTGAAGGCAGGCGTGCGTACGTCCTTGTTGGTCATGAGACCTACTCCCTACGCCGGCATTACCCGGTAACAGGTTCGGCGGTCGACGCAGCGGCTTCCGTCGGGCGGCGTTCCATGTGAAACATCACTCGTTCCACGTGAAACATCGCGAATACGGAGGTCAGCGCCCTCTCAGCCCGGTGCTCCGAGCTCCCGCGTGTGCAAAGGTGCCTCCACGCTAGCGTCAATTCGGGCGCGGTGAACAGAGGGCCCCTGCCGTTCTTGCGATGATCGGGCGGTGACCTCGACACAGCAGCACCCCTATCCGCCCCCGGACCCGCGGCGCGGCAACGGCGCCCCGCAGGGCGGCGGACCCGGCCACGGGGGCCGTGGTGCCGGTGACGGACACATCCATGGGCAGGGCGAGCAGTACGACCGCGGGCAGGCTCTCAGCCACGCCCACCATCACGACAACGGCCATGCCCACGGCCACGACGAGGCCCAGGGCAACGGGGGCCACGGCCAGGCCCAGGGCCACTCGCCCGCTCCCGGCCCCGACCAGGGCGGCTCCGGGCCCGGCGGCGGTCACGGCCACTCGCACGGGCACAGCCACAGCCACGGCCCCGCCGCACCCGTCTCCAAGCATCTGCGCAAGGTCATCGCGGCGATCCTCATCCCCTTCACCGCGGCGGTCGTGGTCGGTCTGGTGGTGCTGTGGCCCGGCGGCGCCCCGCCCCACGAACGCACCGGCGTCGGCTTCGACCGCCAGACGCAGGCGGCGACGGTCACCAAGGTCGTCTCGGTCAGCTGCAAGTCGGTCAACGCCTCCGGAGGCGGCTCGACCGGCGACACCTCCACCGCCGACGGCACGTCCTCGAAGGAGGAGGACAGCACCTGCAAGAAGGCCACGGTCCGGGTCGACACCGGCAAGGACAAGGGCCGTACCTTCACCGAGATCGTGCAGCCCGACCAGTCGCGGCAGCTGCACGAGGGCGAGCAGGTCGTGGCCGCGTACGAGCCCTCCGCGCCCAGGGACCTGCAGTACTCGGTCACCGACGTGAACCGGAAGTTCCCGATGGCCCTGCTGGCCGGGATCTTCGCGCTCGCCGTCGTGGTGGTGGGGCGGCTGCGCGGTGTGATGGCGCTGGTCGCGCTGGCCGTCAGCTTCCTGGTGCTGACCATGTTCATCCTGCCGGGGATCCTGCAGGGTTCGAATCCGCTGCTGATGGCGGTGGTCGGGTCGAGCGCCATCATGCTGATCGCCCTGTACATCTGCCATGGGCTGTCGGCCCGGACCTCGGTGGCGGTGCTCGGCACGCTGGTCTCCCTGTGCCTGATCGGTCTGCTCGGCTCGGAGTTCATCGACTGGGCGGCGCTCACCGGCAACACCGACGACAACACCGGCCTGATCCACGGCCTGTACCCCTCGATCGACATGAGCGGCCTGCTGCTCGCCGGTGTCATCATCGGTTCGCTGGGCGTCCTGGACGACGTGACGGTGACCCAGACCTCGGCCGTCTGGGAACTGCACGAGGCCAACCCGACGATGGGCTGGCGCGGGCTGTACCGGGCGGGCATCCGCATCGGCCGCGACCACATCGCCTCCGTCGTCAACACCCTCGTGCTGGCCTACGCGGGCGCCGCCCTGCCCCTGCTGCTGCTCTTCTCGATCGCGCAGAGCAGTGTGGCCACGGTCGCCAACAGCGAGCTGGTGGCCGAGGAGATCGTGCGCACCCTGGTCGGCTCGATCGGCCTGGTCGCCTCGGTTCCGGTCACCACGCTGCTCGCGGCCCTGGTGGTCTCGGCCGACCGGCCGGGCACCGGGACGCCCGCGCCTGTGGAGGCCGCACCGGCCGCGTCTGCCGCGGCGCGCGGCGGGCGAGGGCGGCGCCGCAAGCGGTGAGGCGCGGTGGACGGCCCGGGAGAAGGCCGTCCACGAGGTGGGGGCGCGGACGGTGTACGGGCGGAACAGCGTTCCGGCAGGAGGCCGCACACGGAAGCGCAGAAGCGTTCCTGCGCTTCCTCACACGGCCCGGCCGAGCGGCGCGCGGCTCCGTGCCGTGACGCTTCAGCCGGCGCTCGGCTCCTCGGCCAGGATGCGGTCCAAGGCGTCGTCGAGGTGTGCGTCGAAGTCGGCGAGCGAGCCCTCCTGGCCGAGCGGCACCAGCTTGTCCGTGCGGTCGAGGAAGGCCACCAGCGGGGGCGCGGAAGACCGGAACACCGCCTGGTCGCCGCCGACCTGAAGCCGGATCAGCACCTCTCCCAGCACCTCGGAATCGGCGGGCGCGATGTGCACATCACCCTCCCCGCACGGCCTCCCCACCCCGTCGATCAGCAGCTCCCGGCCGAAGGCCCAGGTCACCGGGGCGTCCCCGGGCAGATGGAAGGTGAGCCGGACGGCATAGGGATCACAGGTCTCGTAGCGCAACTCCACGGGGATGCGGAAGGAGAGCTCCTCCGAGACGAGAAAGCTCATCATGACTTCTGCTTGTACGGACTCGCGCATGCCTACCCCGTCATATGACACCGACTGGCCGGGTTTTATCCCTTTGATGGTGGTCAAATCTTGCTGAAAGTACACGGGAGATCACAAGGAGTGAGTTTTCAGATACTGATAGCGATCGCCAGGGACCCCAGGTGCCGGCCCACTTCGGCCTGCAACTGGCGGACCGCGGGCAGCAGCCGGTCGGCCTGGTGGAGGGGGAGGGAGATGGCGATCGTGGCGGCCGTCGTGCCGACGGTGAGCGGAATCGCCGCACACACCGTCCCCAGTGCGTACTCCTGGCGCTCCACCACCGGCTCCATCCGCCGCGTCCGCTCCAGCCGTCGCAGCAGTGTCTGGTCGTCACGGACCGTGTACGGGGTGAGGGGCCGCGCGGGATAGCGGCGGAGATGGTCGCGGCGGACGTCCTGGTCCAGCTGGGAGAGGAGGCACTGGCCGACGGCGTGCGCGTGCCCGGTCTCACGGAAGCCGGCCCACTCCTCGACCGCCGGGATGGCCGGGGAGTCGGAGATGCTCATGACCTCGATCTCGCCGTCCCGGTACATGGCGTAGTACACCGGGACACCGATCGAATCCCGCCAGTGGGCAAGGGTGTCGACGACCGCGCTGCGACGTTTCTGCTGCGCCCCGCTGCTGCTCAGCCGCTCCGCCGCCTCACCGAGGAAGAACAGCCCCTTGTCACGGCGCAGATAGCCCTCGTGGACCAGGGTGCGCAACAGGTGGTAGGCGGTGGGCAGGGCGAGGCCCGTCTCGCGGGCCAGTTGTTTGGCGGGTGCCCCGTGTTCGTGTCCGGCGACGCGCTCCAGCAGGCGCATCGCGCGCTGCACGGAGCCGATGAGGGTGGCCGAATGCGGCTGCGCGGGGACGGCCGGGGAGGCCGGCCGCTGCACGGGGGGTGTGCCGGAACTGCGTCGGGTCGGGGGCGGAGGGTGTTCCGTGGGTGCGGAGGTGGCGTCAAGCGTGGCCAAGAGTCACTCCCGGAGCGCGAGGGGGTCAGCGACTCTAACCGTCCACCGACGCTCCCGGTCGGCCCGTACGGGAAACTTCCCTCGCCCGAGGGAACCGGTGACTCCTGTTACCGGTCACCGATTCCCGCGGTCCTCACCAGTCGCTCTTCGACGAGGAGTTCGACATGAACTTCCGCACGATGTAGATCAGGCCGCCGACCAGCGCCACGAAGATCAGCAGCTTGAAGAGGAGGAAGACCACCCAGCTGATCACGGCCGTGAT
Source organism: Streptomyces sp. NPDC048278 (assembly GCF_040652195.1). NCBI lineage: Bacteria > Bacillati > Actinomycetota > Actinomycetes > Kitasatosporales > Streptomycetaceae > Streptomyces > Streptomyces sp. NPDC048278. The sequence continues at coordinate 363,223 of NZ_JBEZLP010000002.1, read as the reverse complement.
CAGACCGCCGAACACCACCAGCGCGATGACCGGCACCGCGATCCACTTCACCCACCACGGCAGACCCGTGAAGATCTCTCGCATTGCCCTGTCCTCCGCCTTCTCGTGCGTTCCGGCACGTACGGTCTCGTGCGTCCCGCACGATGCGATGTCCTGCACCCGATGCTAGAGCCGCGAAGGGGGCGTACGGAGGCCCGGGATCCCTTGTCCTCCCCTGACCCTTCCCCTAGGGAACCCCGAGGCCGGGGTCAGGCCTCGGGGGGAGAGAAGACGACCAGAACCCGCAGATCCTCGCTGATGTGATGGAACTTGTGGGCCACCCCGGCCGGCACGTACACCACGCTGCCCCGCGCCACCTGCGTGGTCTCCATGCCCACGGTGATCGCGGCACGGCCGCTGACGACGAAGTAGACCTCGTCCTGGTTGTGCGGCTGCTGCGGGTCGTGCGAGCCCGCGTCGAGGGCGTAGAGGCCGACCGACATGTTCCGCTCCCGCAGGAACTGCAGGTAGGCCCCGTCGTTGGCGGCGCGCTCCGCCTCCAGTTCGTCCAGCCGGAATGCCTTCATCGCAGTTGTCGCCCTCGCCTCACTATTTGCATCCGATCTCTTCTGTCACGATCAGACACATGAAGAATTTCGTAGTCAAGACGATCGCCAACGCGGGCGCCCTGGCGGTCGCCGTATGGCTGCTCGACAAGATCACCCTGACCGGCGACAGCACCGCCAAGAAGGTCTGGACGCTGATCCTGGTCGCCCTGGTCTTCGGCCTGGTCAACTTCCTGGTCAAGCCGATCGTGAAGATCCTGACCTTCCCGCTGTTCATCCTCACGCTCGGCCTGATCACCCTGGTGGTCAACGCACTGATGCTGCTGCTGACCTCGTGGGTGTGCGACAAGCTCGACCTGAGCTTCCACGTGGAGGGCTTCTGGACGGCCGTCCTCGGCGGTCTGATCATCTCGATCGTGTCCTGGGCCCTCAACATGATCCTTCCCGACTCGGACTGAGAACCCGATGGCCTACCGCGTCTGCTTCGTCTGCACCGGCAACATCTGCCGTTCCCCGATGGCCGCATCCGTCTTCCGCGCCCGCGTGGCCGAGGCCGGGCTCGACGACCGCGTGGAGGCCGACAGCGCCGGCACCGGCGGCTGGCACGAGGGCGACGGCGCCGACCCGCGCACCGCCCGCGTCCTGGAGGAGCACGGTTACGACAGCGAGCACACCGCCCGCCGGTTCCAGGCGTCCTGGTTCGCCCGCCTCGACCTCGTGATCGCCCTCGACTTCGGCCACCTCAAGGCGCTGCGCCGCCTCGCGCCCACCGAGGAGGACGCGCGCAAGGTGCGGCTGCTGCGCTCGTTCGACCCTGCGGCAGGCGACGACCTCGATGTACCGGATCCGTACTACGGCGGTCTGGACGGCTTCGAGGAGTGTCTTGAGATGGTGGAGGCGGCGAGCACGGGTCTGCTCACCGCGGTACGGGCCGAAGCGGAGGGAACAGCGGCATGAGCGACGCGACGACGGGCGAGGGCACGCGCGCGGTGCGCGCGGGCCTGCCCGAGCCGGTCAAGAACGAGCCGACTCTGCCCGGGCCGGTCTTCGCCGCGCACTTCCATCTGCCGAGCGAGGTGAGCGGCCCGTACGCCTACGGCCGCGACGAGAACCCGACCTGGACCCATCTGGAGCGGGCCATCGGCGAGTTGGAGGCACCCGGTGACCCGGGCGTCGAGACGCTGGTGTTCGCCTCCGGCGTGGCGGCGATCGCCGCGGTGCTCTTCTCCCAGCTGAGCGCCGGGGATGCGGTCGTCCTGCCCTCCGACGGCTACCAGGTGCTGCCGCTGGTCCGCGCCCAGCTGGAGGCGTACGGCATCGAGGTGCGCACCGCACCGACCGCCGGCGACGCCCAGCTCGACCTCCTGGACGGTGCGAAGCTGCTGCTGATCGAGTCGCCGTGCAACCCCGGGCTCGACGTCTGCGACATCCGGCGGCTCGCCGAGGCGGCACACGCGCGTGGCGCCCTGGTCGCCGTCGACAACACCCTCGCCACCCCGCTCGGCCAGCGACCGCTGGCGCTGGGCGCCGACTTCTCCATGGCCAGCGGCACCAAGCAGCTCACCGGCCACGGGGACGTCCTGCTGGGGTACGTCGCCGGGCGCGACTCGGCGGCCATGGCCGCCGTACGCCGCTGGCGCAAGATCATCGGGGCGATCTCGGGGCCGATGGAAGCCTGGTTGGCCCATCGCTCCCTCGCCACCCTCCAGTTGCGGGTGGACCGGCAGAACGCGACCGCACTGGTGCTCGCGGAGGCACTGCGCGAGCGGCCCGAGGTGACCGCCCTGCGCTACCCGGGACTGCCCGACGACCCCGCGCACAAGATCGCCTCGCAGCAGATGCGCCGCTACGGCTCGGTGATCTCCTTCACGCTGCCCACGCGCGCGCGAGCCGAGCGCTTTCTCGCGTCCCTGCGGCTGGTCGACGATGCGACGAGCTTCGGCGGGGTGCGTTCCACCGCCGAGCGGCGGCGCCGCTGGGGCGGGGACGACGTGCCGGACGGCTTCGTCCGGCTCTCGGTCGGGGCCGAGGACCCCGAGGACCTCGTGGCCGATGTGCTGCGCGCCCTCGACGAGTCGGACCGGTGACCGGATTGCGAACGACCCCGCAGGTCCGGCTACGCATAACGGACGGTCCGAGCCTCCCCCCTCGTGGCTCGGACCGTCCCGGTTCTCTCGCGCCAAGAACCGCGCGACCAAGGCTAGTTGACTCTGCGTCAGTGTCCAATCACTGTAGCGACAGAGACCTATCGACTTATTTATAGTTGAGGGCCTGACCAGAGGCGGAAAAGGGCAGGCCGAAGGGAAGGGCGTGCGATGGATCTGACCTTGCTGCGCACCTTCGTCACCGTGCACCGGGCCGGCTCCTTCACCCGCGCCGCGGCCCTGCTCGGCCTCTCGCAGCCCGCCGTGACCTCCCAGATCCGGACCCTGGAACGGCAACTGGGCCGACCACTCTTCCTGCGCCAGGCCCGCGGGGTGACCCCCACGACCATCGGCGACGAACTCGCCCACAAGGCCGCCCCGCATCTCGACGCCCTCGTGGAGATAGCGGAACGCGGTCTCGACGACGACTCCTCGGTACGTACCCTGCACCTCGCCGGACCGCCCGAGTTCACCGCCGAGCGCGCCCTCCCCGCTCTGGCGGAGCTCGCCGGGGACGACGGCCAGGGCTTCGCGCTGCGTGCCTCGTTCGGGAACGCAGAGGAAACCCTGGAGGGGCTGTCCGCCGGTCATCACGACCTGGCCATCAGCACGGTCCGGCCGCGCGGCGCCCTGCTCACCGCCGCCGCGCTCTGCGACGAGGAGCATGTACTGGTCGCCGCCCCGCGCTGGGCCGAGGAAATCGGCGACGGCACGGTGCGCGGCAAGGGCGCCGCCGTCCTGGACAACCTCCCGGTCGTCGAGGTCCACGAGTCACTGCCGTTCGTCTCGCGCTATTGGGGCTCCGTCTTCGACACGCGGCCGGCCGCCTCGGGCACGGTCGTGGTGCCGGATCTGCGCGCGGTCCTCGCCTGCGCGGTCGCGGGTGCCGGCCTCGCCGTGCTGCCCCGGTATCTGTGCACGGCCGCCCTGGACCGCGGCGAGGTCGTGTCACTGCACGATCCCGCCGTGCCTCCGCTTCGGACGTACTTCCTTGTGGTGCGCACCGGCACGCTCGCCATGCCGCATGTGGCGCGTGCGCACGAATGGCTCCAGCAGGCGTCCGCGGACTGGAGCTGAGCATTCTGCGGGGTTGACTCAATGCGGCCGTACGGTGGCGCTTCGCGATGTTTCACGTGGAACCAGCTGGGCCACATTTCTCCCATGACCGTCCGACCCGTGGTCAAGCGCACCGCCCGTGCCGTCCTCCTGGACGGCGACGACCTGATTCTGATCAAGCGCACCAAGCCCGGTGTCGATCCCTACTGGGTTACGCCTGGTGGCGGGGTCGAGCCGGAGGACACCACCGTCGTCGAAGCCCTGCACCGTGAGGTGGACGAGGAGCTCGGCGCCAAGATCACCGACGTGGTGCCCTGCTTCGTGGATACCGTGGAGCACATCGGTGACAGCGGCAGCGCGACCGGTGTGAAGGTGCAGCACTTCTTCGTCTGCCGGCTGGAGTCCATGGACCCGGCCCTTCGGCACGGTCCTGAAGTCGACGAGCCCGCCGGCGAGTACGAGATCGTGCGTGTCCCGTTCACCCGTGTCGGGATCGCCTCGGTCCATCTCGTACCGCTGTCGCTGCGGCACTACCTGGACGGCAACATCGAGGGCGTGCGGGCCATGCACGCCCCCGATCTCGGGTGACGGGTCAGTCGCCGGCGACGACCAGTTCCTCGACCGAGTCGTGCCGGATGCGGTGCGCGGGGATGCCGGCGGCCCGTAGCGCGGTGATCCCGTTGCGGATCATGCCGGGCGGACCCGAGAGATAGGCGTCGTACTCGCCCCACGGGCCGTAGCCGCGGATGGCGTCGGGCAGCTGGAGGTGCGCCCGCTGGTCGACGACCGCACGGACCGCGAGCCAGGGATGGCTCTGCTGGAGCCGGAGCAGGGTGTCGATGTCGTACAGGTCGTGGTCGGTGCGGGCGCCGTAGAACACCTCGACCGGGCGGCGCGAACCGCGTTCGGCGAGGTCCTCGACCATCGCCTTGATGGGCGCGATGCCGGTGCCACCGCCCAGGCAGAGCAGTCCGCTGTCCCGCCTGTGGTCGACGGTCATCGAACCACCGGCCGGGCCGAGGCGGACGACGTCACCGGGCCGGGCACGGTGCACCAGCGAGTTGGAGACCCAGCCTGCCGGGACGGCCTTCACATGGAACGTGAGCAGGCCGTCCGAGCGAGGCGCTGAGGCGAAGGAGTAGTGCCGCCACACCCGCGGCCACCAAGGTGTCTCCACGCTCGCGTACTGCCCGGCGAGGAAGGGGTACGGCTGGTCCGGACGGAGGGTGAGCACCGCGACGTCCGCGGTCCTGAGGTCGTGGGCGACGATCTCCGCGTGCCACCAGGCCGGCGCGCGCAGTTCGTCCGTGGCCGCCGCGTCGATCATCACCTGGGACATCGTCGTGTACGCCCGTACCCAGGCCGCCTCCGTCTCGGGATCCCAGCTGCCCGAGGCGTACTTGCTGAGTGCGCCGATGAGGCACTCCCCGACGGCAGGGTAGTGCTCGGGCCTGGTGCCGTACTTGCGGTGGCCGCGTCCCAGGTTCTGGAGGTATTCCACCAGGACGGGCGGGTTGTCGATGTGCTCGGCCGCGGTGAGCAGCGCCTTCACCAGCCGGTCCCGCTGGGTGTCCATGGCGGCCGGGAACAGCGAGCGCAGTTCGGGGTGGCGGACGAAGAGCAGCGCGTAGAAGTACGAAGTGACCTTGTCGGCGATCGGACCGATCTCGGCCATGGTGCCGCGGACGCGGGCCGCGTCCGGGGAGGCGCTCTGCGGCTGCTGTGCGCTCCGCGGTGGCGGGACGCGCTCTTCGAAGGAGCCGGGTGCGGGGTGCCCGGTCGCGTGAGCGAAGGGGCCGGGTGCCGCGTGCTGCCCGGCGGAGGGGCCCTGAGAGGCTCCCTGAAGGCGTGCCGGCTCCGCCGACTGCCGTATTCGCTCCCGGGGCTCTGCGGGCACGAGAGGACGGCCCTGGGGCGGTTCCTGCCCGCCCCCCGGCGCCACGCCCGGAGGTCCGGCGGAGGGGTCGACCGCCGGCCCGTCGTGGGACGTGAACCAGTTGCCTCCGCCGGCCCCGTCGTTGCCCGCCGACGTGGTGGTCGGAGCGTCCATGGTGTGCCCTCGCCTCGAACATCTTGCGGTCGGTCTGCGCACTTCACTCGGAAGGTGCTTGCTTTCCCCCGTTGACGGCTAGCTCTCCCCGGTCGGGCCCCGTGGCCGACACGACCACATTCAACCCGCGATTCCCCGTGTACGGACAAGTAAGGCGAGAGTGTGACATGGGCCGCAATCACTCCCGCCGGGAGCGTCCGGCCCCGGACGTTAACCGGAGTCGACCCTACCGGCCGCCGCCGCGCACACAAGTCCCCCCTGTCTCCCCCGTGAAACTGGCAACGGGCGAACCATCGGTTCCCTCAATTACCGGGCGCCGCGCGCCAATTCATAGGCATCCCACAGATCCTGGCCCGTGTAGGAGTACGTCGCGAGACCGGCGAGATGTCCGTCCGCGTTGACCGCCACGGACACCGGAACCACGCCGAACAGGTCCCTGTCCGACATCGAGTCGCCGTAGGCGACGCAGTCCGCCCGGCCCACCCCGAACTGCTCGCAGAGCCGGTCCGCGATCATCACCTTGCCCGCGGCGGTGAGGGCTCCCGCCGGATCCATCGGTTCGACGAACGGCACCGCCGGGAAGCGGGATCCGAAGGCCGCATGGGCTCCCCAGCCCAGCAGACGTTCCACGAAGAACGAGGGCGACAGCGAGACCACCGCGCAGTAGTCCCCCACAGCCCTGATCTCGGCCCAGACGTCCCGGATACGGGCCAGCCACGGCGCGCCGTCGAAGGCTGCCGTCACATGTGCCTCGGTCAGCTCGGCCCACAGGGTGTACACCCGCGCCGCGTACTCCGGCGGAGCGATCCGGCCCGCCGAAATCGCCCGGTCAAGCTCCATGGTCTCCGCTTCCAGACCGAGTTGACGGGATATCTCGACAGGTGCGGAGGTGCCGTGCAGCAGCGTGCCGTCGAGGTCGAAGAGGTGAAGTCTCGCCATGGGCTCGAGGCTAACGGGCAGCGCACAGGACTCCTTGGTGCGGCACCGCACAGGGGCCATACGGCGATGTTTCACGTGAAACGCCCCCTGCCTTGTCCAGGGGCTGAGCCCTGGACCACGACATGGCCAAAAGCGCGTGCGTCCCACCTGAAACAGGTGGACGCCGGGGGTATCGGTCAGTAAGCCTGACCTGCGTGTCAACTCCTTCCGACGCCCCTCTGCCCATCCGCCGACTGACGCCACGCGATCTCAGCGCCTGCGCCGACTTGTCCGAGGATCGGGGGTGGCCCCGTGAGGAACACAAGTGGCGCTTGCTCCTCACGGCCGGGAAGGGATACGGGATCGACGACCCCGGAGGCGGCCTGGTCGCCGCCTGTGTCATCACGGAGTACGGCCCGAGGGAACGCCCGCATCTCGGCGCGGTCGGCATGGTCCTGGTCGCCGAACGACATGCCCGCCGGGGCATCGGGCGCCGGCTGATGCGGCACATCGTCTCGGCGATGGGAACGACTCCGCTGACCCTGTACGCGACGCCGTACGGCCGGCCGCTCTACGAGGAGCTGGGATTCAAGGTCACGGGACGTTCGGAGATGCTCTGCGGCCCCTTCACGCCGGGCGGGCCCGAGCCCCGGGTGGTGACCCGGGCGGCCACCGCCGAGGACCTCGGTTCCATCCTCCGGCTGGACGAGGAGGTGTTCGGTGTCGACCGCACCCTGCTCATCACCCGGCTGCCCGCGTTCTCCGACCTGCTGCGCGTCGCCGTGGACGCCGGGCGGATCGTCGGGTACGCGGCCGTCTGGCCCAACATGGACACGCATGTCGTCGGACCGCTGATCGCCCGCGACGAGGAGACGGCGAAGTCCCTGATCGCCTCACTCGCCGCCCGCACCGACCGGCCGCTCCGTACCGACATCGACGTCCGGCACGAGGAACTGCTGGCCTGGGCCAAGGCTCACGGGCTTGCCTCCGTCGCCATGAACTCGGTGATGACCTACGGGATCACGGAGCCACCGGGGGACTGGACACGGCGGTTCGCTCCGCTGACGGTCGCGGCGGGCTGAGCGGCCTTGCGGCACGGCGGACGCCGGCTCCTCCCTCGGGGAGCCGGCGTCCGCCGTCGAGCCGGGTTCTGTCAGACGAGTGCCGCTACGGCAGCGGTGGCGAAGCCGTGGTCCTGGTCGGGCGCACCGCCGCCGACACCGATCGCGCCGATGAGCCGGCCGTCGCGCTGGACGGGGACACCGCCCGCGATGAACAGCAGCGGCCGGTCGAGCGCCGTGGGCAGGGTGTGGAAGAGGCCGCCGGGCTGGACGGCGTCGACGAGGTCGGCGGTGGGGGTGTTCAGCTGGAGCGCCGTGTAGGCCTTGCGGGTGCTGGTCTCACCGGAGATCAGTACGGCGCGGTCGTCCCGCCGGAAGGCCAGCAGATGGCCCCCGGCGTCCAGGACGGTGACGCTGACGGTGACCCCTGCGGCCTCGGCGGCGCGGCCGGCCTCGGTGATCAGGAACTCGGCGTCCTGGATGGTGAGCGGGGCGACGGTGGTGGTGCTCATGGTTCTCCTTGGATGGTGCTGACGTGCGGTGAGAAGTGCGCGGGCGGTCAGTGGTGGACCGAGGCCCGCTGTCCTGCGGGCGTGCCGCCGGTGACCACCGCGCTCGGGGCGCTGTCGCGGCGCTCCAGTGCGGCCGACAGGAAGGCGAGGGCGAGAGCGGCTGCGGCGAGGGCGGCGCCGACCCAGTTGGGGGAGGTGTAGCCGAAGCCGGCGGCGATCACGATGCCGCCGAGCCAGGCGGACAGGGCGTTGCCGAGGTTGAAGGCCCCGATGTTCACGGCCGAGGCCAGGGTGGGAGCGCCGTGCGCCTGGTCCAGGACACGCTTCTGGAGTGGCGGAACGGTGGCGAAGCCGAGGGCGCCGATCAGCGTGACGGTCACGGCCGCCGCGATCTTGCTGTGCGCGGTGAGAGTGAAGAGAGCGAGGACGACGGCCAGGGCGCCCAGGGACACGTACAGCATGGGCATCAGGGCACGGTCGGCGAACTTGCCGCCGACCAGGTTGCCACCGACCATGCCCAGGCCGAAGAGGACCAGCAGCCAGGTGACGGAGCCGTCGGTGAAACCGGTGACGTGGGTCATCATCGGCGCGATGTAGGTGATGGCCGCGAAGACCCCGCCGAAACCGAGGACGGTCATCGCCATCGCGAGCAGGACCTGGGTGTTCTTGAACGCGGCCAGCTCGTGCCGCAGGTGCACGCCCTGCGGGTTGGGCAGTTCGGGGACCAGCTTGGCGATACCGGCCAGGCCGACGACGCCGAGGGCGGCGATGATGCCGAAGGTGACGCGCCAGCCGGCGTGCTGACCCACGAGGGTGCCGAGCGGGACGCCGATGACGTTGGCGACGGTGAGGCCGGTGAACATCATCGCGATGGCCCCTGCCTTCTTGCTCGGGGCGACCAGCTCGGCCGCCACGACCGAGCCGATCCCGAAGAAGGCGCCGTGGGCGAGGGAGGCGACCACCCGGCCGATCAGCATGACGGCGAAGACGGGGGCCACGGCGGTCAGCAGGTTGCCGGCGATGAAGAAGCCCATCAGCAGCATCAGCATCCGCTTGCGAGGCACCTTCGTGCCCAGCACGGTCATCAGCGGTGCGCCGATCACCACGCCCAGCGCGTAGCCGGTGACGAGCAGGCCGGCGGTCGGGATGGAGACCCCGAAGTCACCAGCGACCTCGGGCAGCAGGCCCATGATCCCGAATTCGGTCGTTCCGATTCCGAAGGCCCCGATCGCGAGGGCCAGAAGCGCGAGAGGCATGGGTGTACGACCTTCCCAGACGATTGCAGGTGCGCTTTGCGTGCGTCCACAATAGTTGCATACGCGGGCTATATGCAAGCGAGGGATATTGCGCGACTGCTCTATCCTGGGTCTCAGCGGCTCCTGGACGGAGGAAAACGCCAATGACAGCGACGGACCCCGCGCTCACCGCCCTCGCCCAGGGCTGGTGTGCCCTTTCCCTGCTGCACGGCAGGATCGAGGCGCACATCGAGCGCGCCCTTCAGGCCAAGCACGATCTGAGCGTGCGCGAGTACTCCCTGCTCGACGTTCTCAGCCGGCAGCACGACGGCGAAGGGGGCCATCTGCAGATGAAGCAGGTGGCCGACGCGGTCGTACTCAGCCAGAGCGCCACCACCCGGCTGGTCACGCGTCTGGAGGACCGCGGTCTTCTGGAGCGCTACCTCTGCCCGACCGACCGCCGCGGCATCTACACCAACGTCACCGAGGCAGGCCTCACGCTGCTGGAAGAGGCCCGCCCCACCAACGACACGGCACTGCGCGAATCCCTCGACGAGGCGGCCAGGAACCCGGACCTGGCTCCCCTGGTCCGGGCCGTGGAGTCACTGCACGTGCCCGCATAGGCTGCGGGTATGGGAGACCTTGACATACGCACCGCGGTCGCCGACGACGTCCCGGACATCGTCGGCATGCTCGCCGACGACCCGCTGGGCGCCCAGCGGGAGACGCCGGACGACCTGACGCCCTATCTGAGCGCCCTGGAACGGCTCAGTGCCGACCCCAACCAACAGCTGGTCGTCGCCGTCCGTGAAGGCCGCGTCGTCGGCACCCTCCAACTCACGGTCATACCGGGGCTGTCGAGGCGCGGTGCCACCCGGTCGATCATCGAGGGCGTGCGTATCCACGCCGACGAGCGCGGCAGCGGGCTGGGCACCCGGTTCATCGAGTGGGCCATCGACGAATCGCGCCGCCAGGGCTGCCGGCTGGTCCAGCTCACCTCGGACACGTCCCGGGTCGACGCCCATCGCTTCTACGAGCGGCTCGGTTTCACCGCGTCGCACACGGGCTTCAAGCTCGAAATCTGAACCCCGACGGCTCACAGCCGAGCGGAGCATGCGCACGGGGGCGGTGTTTCACGTGAAACACCGCCCCCGCTCTGTCGTCCGCTAGCCGATCCCCCGCCATCCCTCGGGGTCCACCCCACCGGGCACAGGACCCGCCTCGTCGTACGGCTGACGTGTGAACACGAACGATCCGAGGTCCAGATGGCTTGTGGTGCCGTCCGGGCGCCGTACGGGCCGTAGCAACTCTCCCGCGTAGTAGCCCTCCAGGCCGGTCCAGGTGCCGTCCCCGTTGGAACGGAAACGGGCTCGGCGGCCGGCGCCGGTCAGCGGCCCCAGTGAGACAAGCCCGTCGGCCGCCACCCGTAGTACGAAGGCATGGGTGCCCCAGTACCAAGGGCCTGCCAGCTCCAGGACGGACGGATCGACCTGGGACAGAGGGCGCCAGGGTTCGGGAATGCGCGGCTCGGCCTCCGCGACGATCCGGACGAGGTCGGCACCGGTGGCGGACAGCAGCGGGCCGGAGGTGCAGTTCGCCAGCACGACGGCCGCCACGTCGTCGTCCACGCTGATAGTGAGGTTGGCCAGGAAGCCGGGCAGCGAGCCGGAGTGCCCGACCAGCAGCCTCCCGTCACGGCGCTGGATCTGCAGGCCGAGGCCGTAGGTGGCGCCGTCCAGCACGTCGGCGGGTTCGGCGGGAGCTGCCGGGGTGCGCATCTCCCGCACCGACTCGGCGCTCAGCACTCGGTCGTCCCCGGCCGCCAGGAACACCGCGAAGCGGGCCAGGTCGCCGGTAGTGGACCAGAGTTGCCCGGCCGGTGCCATCCGCCCGAGGTCCTCCGACGGCTCCGGAAGCAGGGCGTCGGCCCAGGGATGCACCGCCCAGCCACCCGCGTGCGGCGCGTGCGGCTGGGCGCTCGTGCGGTCGAGGCCCAGAGGCTGGAGCACCTCCTGCCGCAGTACCTCCTCCCAGGGGGCACCGCGAAGTTCCTCGGCCAGCGCACCGAGCAGGGTGTAGCCGGGGTTGGAGTAGTGATGGCGGCGGCCGACGGGGTGCAGGAGGGGCTGCTCGCCGAGGACGTCGCTGAGCTCCGGACGCAGCGAGCCCGGGGTGCGCTCCCACCAGGGTGCGGGTGACTCGGCCGCCAGGCCGCCGGTGTGCGCGAGAAGTTCGGCGATGGTCGCCTCCCCCGCGCCGGTGCCCGGCAGATGTTTCTCCAACGGGTCACCGAGGTCGAGCAGCCCCTCGTCACGCAGCCGGAGGACCAGAACGGCCGTGAACGTCTTGGTGATCGAGCCGATCCGGTACTGCACGTTCTCGTCCGGCCCATGCCCGTCCACCGAGGTCCGCGCCCCGTGCCAGACGGCCTGCCCGCCTCGCACGACCGCCGCCGCCAGCGAAGGCGCGCGGCCGTCCGACTGGGCCACGGCGATCCGATGCAGCAGCGCCCGTCGGGTGGCGGGGAGCAGCTCTTCCTGGAATGTCGTCATGCGCCCAGTCCATCGGGCGCACGGACCTACGTCGAGTCCATTTCACCGGCACGGACCAGGTCGGTGCCGGCTCGGCCCGGAGCAGGTCTGCGCTATGGGTCCGCTCAGGTCTGTGCCATGTCCACGAAGCGGGAGTAGTGGCCCTGGAAGGCCACGGTGATCGTCGCGGTCGGGCCGTTTCGGTGCTTGCCGACGATGATGTCGGCCTCGCCCGCGCGCGGCGACTCCTTCTCGTAGGCGTCCTCGCGGTGGAGCAGGATGACCATGTCGGCGTCCTGCTCGATGGAGCCGGACTCACGCAGGTCGGAGACCATCGGCTTCTTGTCCGTGCGCTGCTCGGGACCACGGTTGAGCTGTGAGAGCGCGATCACCGGCACCTCCAGCTCCTTGGCCAGCAGCTTGAGGTTTCGCGACATGTCCGACACCTCCTGCTGGCGGCTCTCGGACCGCTTGCCGCCGGACTGCATCAGCTGCAGGTAGTCGATGATCACGAGCTTGATGTCGTTGCGCTGCTTCAGCCGACGGCACTTGGCGCGGATCTCCATCATCGACAGGTTCGGCGAGTCGTCGATGTAGAGCGGGGCGGCCGAGACGTCCGGCATCCGGCGGGCCAGCCGGGTCCAGTCCTCGTCGGTCATCGTGCCGGAGCGCATGTGGTGCAGGGCGACCCGGGCCTCGGCGGACAGCAGACGCATCGCGATCTCGTTGCGGCCCATTTCGAGGGAGAAGATGACGCTGGGCAGGTTGTTCTTGATGGACGCGGCCCGCGCGAAGTCCAGAGCGAGGGTCGACTTGCCCATGGCGGGACGCGCGGCGATGACGATCATCTGGCCCGGGTGCAGGCCGTTGGTGAGCGAGTCCAGGTCCGTGAAGCCGGTGGGCACACCGGTCATCTCGCCGGTGCGGGAGCCGATCGCCTCGATCTCGTCGAGGGCGCCCTCCATGATGTCGCCGAGCGGCAGGTAGTCCTCGCTGGTCCGCTGCTCGGTGACGGCGTAGATCTCGGCCTGGGCGCTGTTGACGATCTCGTCGATGTCGCCGTCGGCCGCGTATCCCATCTGCGTGATGCGGGTGCCGGCCTCGACCAGGCGGCGCAGCACGGCCCGCTCGTGGACGATCTCCGCGTAGTACTCGGCGTTCGCCGCCGTCGGTACCGTCTGGACGAGGGTGTGCAGATAGGAGGCGCCGCCGACCTTGTTGATCTCGCCGCGTTTGGTGAGCTCGGCGGCGATGGTGATGGGGTCGGCCGGCTCGCCCTTCGCATAGACGTCGAGGATCGCCTGGTAGATCGTCTCGTGCGCGGGCTTGTAGAAGTCGTGGCCCTTGAGGATCTCGACGACGTCGGCGATGGCGTCCTTGGAGAGGAGCATGCCGCCGAGCACGGACTGCTCGGCGTCCAGGTCCTGCGGGGGAACCCGCTCGAAAGTGGCGCCCCCGCCGTCCCAGTCCCCACTGTCCCGGCCCCGGTCGTGCCGGTCGTCCCGGCCTCGACCGCCCTCGTCCCGCCGGCGGGAGGCGGGCAGACGATCACCCGGACCGGCGTCGGCCCACGGATCGTCCAAGGGCTCGGAAATGCTCACCGAGACACCTCCTCCCGTCCGCACCGCGGACCTCGCCATGCCCTCTTTTTTACGGCACGGCACTGACAACCAGGACGCCCCATTCCGGTTCTGGACGCGTCGGTTTTGTGAGGTTTCCGAGGCCGCGACAAGGAGCGGGTGCCGGACCACGTTAGGCCCGCGGGCACCGTCAGCCAATCTGGTTATCCACAGGCCATGTGGACGACCGCCCGTATGCTGTGGAGAACCCGCCAAAACCTGTGCACGACACGGTGGACAGCCCTGTGAACAAGCCCTCGATCGTCATCCACAACATCGCCTGACCTGCACTTTTCCCATCCACCGGCTGTGCAGAAGAAAAACTTTCCCAGTCGGGCCAAGATCCCTTCGAACAACGCGCGACACCGCGGGCCACACCGGGGCAGGTAAGGGTCACAGATCAGTTGCATCACTTACCTGTGGACGATTAGATTAGCGCCCATGTCACAGGCTCCCGCGACCTCCGAGGCCACCCGACGGGGGCACGACCGAGAGATCATCGCACTGGCTGTCCCGGCCTTCGGCGCACTCGTCGCCGAGCCGCTTTTCGTCATGGCCGACAGCGCGATCGTCGGCCACCTGGGTACCGCGCAACTCGCCGGCCTCGGAATCGCCTCGGCTCTCCTCACCACCGCTGTGAGCATCTTCGTCTTCCTCGCCTACGCCACCACGTCCGCCGTCGCCCGCCGGGTCGGCGCAGGCGATCTCCAGGCGGCCGTCCGCCAGGGGATGGACGGCATCTGGCTGGCACTGCTGCTCGGTGCCGCAGTCATCGCCGTCGTTCTGCCCTTCGCCTCCGGCATCGTGGACGTCTTCGGCGCCTCGGCCACCGCGGCTCCCTACGCGGTCACCTATCTGAGGATCTCCTCCCTCGGCATCCCGGCCATGTTGGTCGTGCTCGCCGCCACCGGCGTCCTGCGCGGCCTCCAGAACACCCGGACACCGCTGTACGTCGCCGTAGCGGGGTTCATCGCCAACGCCGGACTCAACGCGGCGCTCGTCTACGGGGCCGGACTGGGCATCGCCGGCTCCGCCTGGGGCACGGTCATCGCCCAGTGCGGAATGGCGGCCGTGTACCTGACCGTCGTCGTGCGGGGTGCCCGCAGGCACGGGGCGTCGTTGCGTCCCGATGCCGCCGGGATACGGGCCTCGGCACAGGCTGGTGTGCCCCTGCTCGTCCGGACGATCTCACTGCGGGCCGTCCTGATGATCGCCACCGCCGTGGCGGCCCGGCTGGGCGACGCCGATATCGCCGCCCACCAGATCGTGCTGTCCCTGTGGAGCCTGCTGGCCTTCGCCCTGGACGCAATCGCGATCGCCGGACAGGCCGTCATCGGCCGCTATCTCGGCGCGGGTGACGCGGTCGGCGCCCGCGATGCCTGCCGACGCATGGTGCAGTGGGGCATCGCCACCGGAGTGGTCCTGGGCCTGCTCGTGATCGCCGCCCGACCGCTCTTCCTCCCGTTGTTCACCGGCGACCCCGCCGTGAAGAGCACTGCGCTGCCCGCACTGCTCATCGTGGCGCTCTCGCAGCCGATCTCCGGCGTGGTGTTCATCCTCGACGGTGTCCTGATGGGCGCCGGAGACGGGCCGTATCTTGCCGGGGCCATGGTCCTCACGCTCGCGGTCTTCACTCCGGTGGCGCTGCTCGTCCCCACCCTAGGCGGCGGGCTCACGGCGCTCTGGGGAGCCATGACACTGATGATGGCCGTAAGGATGCTCACCCTCTGGCTGCGCGCC
The DNA here is from genome assembly GCF_040652195.1 of Streptomyces sp. NPDC048278. Classification (NCBI taxonomy): domain Bacteria; kingdom Bacillati; phylum Actinomycetota; class Actinomycetes; order Kitasatosporales; family Streptomycetaceae; genus Streptomyces; species Streptomyces sp. NPDC048278. The sequence goes on along the minus strand of NZ_JBEZLP010000002.1, from coordinate 347,812 downwards.
CGCTCCGGCCGATGGATCGTGACCGGCGCGACGCGCTGACAGAAGCGCGCTGCCGACGGTTTCACGTGAAACATCGCGGGCTGTCACGTTTCACGTGAAACACCCGCGACTCGACACCGCTGTCGACGGCGAGAGCCGACCAAAAGAGACGAGAGTCGACCAAAAGACAAGGGCCGCACCCGTTACGGGTGCGGCCCTTATGCAGCTACGGCTCGTGCGGAGCGCAGCGTCAGCCCGCGACGACCTCGATGTTGACCTTGGCGGCCACCTCGGGGTGCAGACGCACGGACGTCTCGTGAGCGCCCAGCGTCTTGATCGCCGAAGCGACCTCGATGCGGCGCTTGTCGACCTCGGGGCCACCGGCAGCCTTGATCGCCGAAGCGATGTCGGCCTGGGTGACGGAACCGAAGAGGCGACCGGCGTCGCCGGCACGGACGGCCAGGCGGACCTTGACGCCCTCGAGCTGGGCCTTCACCTGGTTGGCCTGCTCGATGGTCTGGATCTCGTGGATCTTGCGAGCACGACGGATCTGCTCGACGTCCTTCTCGCCACCCTTGGTCCAGCGGATCGCGAACTTCCGCGGGATCAGGTAGTTGCGTGCGTAGCCGTCCTTGACGTCGACAACGTCGCCGGCGGCGCCGAGGCCAGAGACCTCGTGGGTCAGGATGATCTTCATGAGTCGGTCACCCTTCCCTTAGCGCGCGGTGGAGGTGTAGGGCAGCAGCGCCATCTCACGGCTGTTCTTGACTGCCGTGGCGACGTCACGCTGGTGCTGCGTGCAGTTGCCGGTCACGCGGCGGGCACGGATCTTGCCGCGGTCGGAAATGAACTTCCGCAGCATGTTCGTGTCCTTGTAGTCCACGTACGTGACCTTGTCCTTGCAGAAAGCGCAGACCTTCTTCTTAGGCTTGCGCACAGGCGGCTTCGCCATGGTGTTTCTCCTGTGTGATCAAGAAGTGGGGATACGAGCCCTCTAGAAGGGGGGCTCGTCCGAGTAGCCGCCACCGCCGCCGGAGCCGGAGCCACCGCCCCAGCCGCCGCCACCGCCCTGGTTGCCGCCACCGGCGGGAGCGCCGGAAGCCCAGGGGTCGTCGTTGGGGGCGCCTCCCTGGTTGCCGCCGCCGGAGCCACCGCCCCAGCCGCCGCCACCCTGGCCACCACCACCGCCGCCGCCGTAACCACCCTGGCCACCGCGACCGCCACCACCGGCGGTCTTGGTGACCTTGGCCGTGGCGCTCCGCAGACTGGCGCCGACTTCCTCGACGTCCAGCTCGTAGACCGTGCGCTTGACACCCTCACGGTCCTCGTAGGACCGCTGCTTCAGCCGGCCCTGCACGATGACGCGCATGCCTCGCTGGAGCGACTCCGCGACGTTCTCCGCCGCCTGACGCCAGACCGAGCAGGTCAGGAACAGGCTCTCGCCGTCCTTCCACTCGTTGGTCTGACGGTCGAAGGTGCGGGGGGTGGACGCGACACGGAACTTCGCGACCGCCGCACCGGAGGGGGTGAAGCGCAGCTCGGGGTCGTCGACAAGATTGCCGACGACCGTGATGACGGTCTCGCCTGCCATGGGGGAACCTCTCGGCGGGTTTGCTGCTGGCTGCTTGTGCTGCTACTCGAAATCCCGAGATCGGCTGAGCGGAGAGCTCAGTGGGTCTCGGGGCGGAGGACCTTGGTCCGGAGGACCGACTCGTTCAGGTTCATCTGGCGGTCGAGCTCCTTGACGACCACAGGCTCGGCCTGCAGGTCGATGACCGAGTAGATGCCCTCGGGCTTCTTCTTGATCTCGTACGAGAGACGACGACGGCCCCAGGTGTCGACCTTCTCGACCTTTCCGTTGCCCTCACGGACGACGGAGAGGAAGTTCTCGATCAGGGGGGCGACAGCGCGCTCCTCCAGATCGGGGTCGAGGATGACCATCACCTCGTAGTGACGCATGTGGAACCCACCTCCTTTGGACTCAGCGGCCACGGTCGTTCCGTGGCAGGAGGGTTGTGATGCGTACGCAACGGTATCGGCAGCCACTGACAATCGGGGGTTCCCTCTGGGATCCCGGGCAGGGCCTGGGCAGACACCGGTGCAGACGCTACAGACTACCCGCACACCCGCTTCCGGTTGAAATCCGGCGGCCAGGGCCCTCAATCTGTACACATCGGGTGTGAACGGCGCTACGATGCGCCACCTTCCGCAGGAGGTGCCCCATGGCACAGGCATTGCGACCCAACACCGCCGGATCCCTGTTCGCCACCGACGGCAAGACCCATCCGCTCCAGGACTCACTGATGGCAGTGACGCTGGCGCTCGGGCTGATCGCCTTCATCACGTCGTTCTTCCACAGCCTGCACCTGCTCAGCTCCTGGACCGGCCTGATCGGCCTCATGACCGGTCTGTACGGGCAGTGGGTCTCGATCACCACACGCGAGCGTTTCGGCCTGATCCTGGGTCTCGGTGCCTCGGGCATCGGCTTCTTCATCGGCATGGCGCACGGCGGCCTGTTCGGCTGAGCCGGCACCCCCGCACAACCGTGGAGCGCCCCGGCCTGGCGGGAGCCGGGGCGTAGGTGCCGTACGGCCAGTCAGGCCGCGGGCGAGGCGCAGTAGGCTTCGGCGCGAGAGCCGGAGCCCCTGTACCCATGGGGACACACCAGCCCGAGGAGCGCCCCGACATGAGCCTGACCCTGAGGACCATCAGCCGCGAACAGCATCTGGCGTACATCCAGAGTCTGCCGGCGGCTAGCCACATGCAGGTCCCGGCCTGGGCCGATGTCAAGGCGGAGTGGCGTTCGGAGAGCCTCGGCTGGTTCGACGAGCGCACCGGCGAGATGGTCGGCGCGGGCCTGGTGCTGTACCGCCAGCTGCCCAAGATCAAGCGCTACCTCGCGTACCTCCCCGAGGGCCCGGTCATCAACTGGTTCGCGCCGAATCTCGACGAATGGCTCCAGCCGATACTGGCCCACCTCAAGCAGCAGGGCGCGTTCTCGGTGAAGATGGGCCCGCCGGTGATCATCCGGCGCTGGGAGGCCAACTCCATCAAGGCCGGCATCCAGAACCCGGATGTGAAGCGGCTGCGCGACATCGAGGCCGACTTCATCGAGCCGCGCGCCTTCGAAGTGGCCGACAAGCTGCGCCGGATGGGCTGGCAGCAGGGCGAGGACGGCGGCGCCGGCTTCGGCGACGTCCAGCCGCGCTACGTCTACCAGGTGCCGCTGGCGAACCGTTCCCTGGAAGACGTCCACAAGAACTTCAACCAGCTGTGGCGGCGCAACATCAAGAAGGCCGAGAAGGCCGGCGTCGAGGTGGTGCAGGGCGGCTACCAGGATCTGGCGGAGTGGCAGCGGCTGTACGAGATCACGGCCGTGCGCGACCACTTCCGGCCGCGTCCGCTGTCGTACTTCCAGCGCATGTGGACGGCCCTCAACACCGAGGACCCCAACCGGATGCGGCTGTACTTCGCCCGGCACAACGGGGTGAACCTGTCCGCGGCGACCATGCTGATCGTCGGCGGGCACGTCTGGTACTCCTACGGCGCCTCCGACAACATCGGCCGTGAGGTGCGGCCCTCGAACGCCATGCAGTGGCGGATGCTGCGCGACGCCTACGCGCTCGGCGCCACCGTCTACGACCTGCGCGGCATCTCCGACTCGCTGGACGAGACGGATCACCTCTTCGGCCTGATCCAGTTCAAGGTGGGCACCGGCGGCCAGGCCGCGGAGTATCTCGGCGAATGGGACTTCCCGCTGAACAAGCTGCTCCACAAGGCGCTCGACATCTACATGTCGCGCCGCTGACGTCACGCTCCGTGCTTCTATAGCCCTGACACACCGCAGTCCTCTGGCAACCCCAGCCACCCAGAAAGGTTCCAGGTCCGGCCATGGCGCTCACGCTCTACGTCGACACCGCGCGCTGGCGGGCGCACCACAAGCACGTGCAGGAGCAGTTCCCGGGCCTGGTCCCGGTCTGCAAGGGCAACGGCTACGGCTTCGGGCACGAGCGGCTGGCGGAGGAGGCCACACGGCTCGGCTCGGACATCCTCGCCGTCGGCACGACGTACGAGGCCGCGCGCATCAAGGACTGGTTCGGCGGCGACCTGCTGGTACTGACCCCGTACCGGCGGGGTGAGGAGCCCGTGCCGCTGCCGGACCGGGTGATCCGCTCGGTGTCGTCCATCGACGGCGTGTACGGCCTGGTGGGCGCCCGCGTGGTCATCGAGGTGATGTCCACGATGAAGCGGCACGGCATCAGCGAGCAGGATCTGCCGCAGCTGCACTCGGCCATAGAGAACGTGCGGCTGGAGGGCTTCGCCATCCACCTGCCCCTGGACCGCACCGACGGCTCGGACGCCGTCGAGGAGGTCATCGGCTGGATGGACCGGCTGCGTGCGGCCCGGCTGCCGCTGCACACGATGTTCGTCAGCCACCTCAAGGCCGACGAACTCGCCCGGCTGCAGCAGCAGTTCCCGCAGACCCGGTTCCGGGCCCGGATCGGCACCCGGCTGTGGCTGGGGGACCATGACGCCACCGAGTACCGCGGGGCGGTCCTGGACGTCACCCGCGTCGCCAAGGGCGACCGGTTCGGCTACCGGCAGCAGAAGGCGGCCTCGGACGGCTATCTGGTGGTCGTGGCGGGCGGTACGTCGCACGGGGTCGGCCTGGAGGCCCCGAAGGCCCTGCACGGCGTCATGCCGCGCGCCAAGGGCGTCGCACGGGCCGGCCTGGCCACGGTGAACCGGAACCTTTCGCCGTTCGTCTGGGGCGGCAAGCAGCGCTGGTTCGCGGAGCCGCCGCACATGCAGGTGTCGATCCTCTTCGTGCCCACGGACGCCCCGGAGCCGAAGGTCGGCGAGGAGCTGGTGGCCCATCTGCGGCACACCACGACCCAGTTCGACCGGATCGTGGACCGCTGAGGTCTCCCGGACATCGAAAGGGCCGTACACGGACTCCGTGTACGGCCCTTTCTCCCTTCAGAAGCTGGGGTGTTCGCTCAGAGCGAACTGTCCTCGGGGGACTGGCTTCCCCATTCCACCTGCGGCCCCTCGAAGTGGGCCGCATGGCGCGGGGAACGGGCCGCCGCGCCGAGCACGAAGACGTCCTCCGCGCCGTCCAGCACCCCGCCTGAGGGATCGTCCTCCCCGGTGCGGCGCACCACGTCCCGCTCGGGCATGAGGATGTCGCGCACGACCATGCCGCACAGGTAGAGCGTGCCCAGCAGGTGCACGGCGATGGCCCAGTGGTAGCCGTCGGTCGGCAGGCCCTTGTGGGCGTCTCCGCTGGTCGTGTACGCGAGGTACATCCAGATCCCCAGGAAGTACGCCACCTCGCAGGCCTGCCAGATCAGGAAGTCCCGCCACTTGGGCCGGGCCAGGACGGCCAGCGGCACCAGCCACAGCACGTACTGCGGGGAGTAGACCTTGTTGGTGAGGATGAAGGCCGCCACCACCAGGAAGGCCAGCTGGGCGAAGCGGGGCCGGCGTGGGGCGGTGAGGGCCAGGGCGGCGATGCCCAGGAAGCAGAGCAGCACCAGGACCGTGGCCGCGGTGTTCACGAAGTCGGTGCTCGGCGGGGTGGTCGTGTTCTGCGCCCAGATCAGCCAGAAGGAACCGAAGTCGACGCCCCGCTCCTGGCTGAACGTGTAGAACTTCGACCAGCCGTCGAAGGCGAAGATCATCACCGGCAGGTTCACGACGAGCCAGGCGACCACCGCGCCGGCGGTGGCGACGAAGAACTCCCGCCATTTGCCCGCGCGCCAGCACAGCAGGAACAGCGGCCCCAGCAGGAAGACGGGGTACAGCTTGGCGGCCGTGGCAAGCCCCAGGAGGACGCCGAAGGCGAGGGGGCGGCTCCGGGACCACATCAGCATCGCCGCGGCCGTCAGAGCGACCGCCAGGAGGTCCCAGTTGATGGTGGCGGTCAGCGCGAAGGCGGGCGCCAGGGCGACCAGCAGACCGTCCCAGGGCCGTCGGCGGTGCGTACGGACCACGCACACCGCGATGACCGCGGCGCACAGCATCAGCATCCCGGCGTTGACGAACCAGTACACCTGCTCCTGAAGCTGGATGCTGCCGCTGCCCGGCGTGAGCCATGCGGCGACCTCCATGAAGACACCGGTCAGCACCGGGTATTCGAGGTAGTCCATGTCGCCGGGGAGCTTGTCGAAGTAGGGCACCAGACCGTCGGCAAAACCACGCCCCTGGTAGAGGTGCGGAATGTCCGAGTAGCAGGCGTGGGTGTACTGGGAACTCGCGCCGAAGAACCAGCCGCTGTCGTAGCAGGGCATCTTCTGCACCATGCCGAGGGCGAACATCCCGACCGCCACGATGACGACCACGCGTAGCGGCGTCCACCAGGACGCGCCGAGCAGGGCACGCCGCCCGATGGGGCCGCCGATCAGCTCACTCCCGGCGGCGGCGACCTCGTCATCCCTGGTCGGCCGCACCGGCTCCGGCTCACGCACGCCTGCGGGCGTCGTCTCTGCACTGGGCATGGGGCCCATCCTGCCGTACCTCCCTAGGAATACGCCGAGGGCCGCCGCACCTCGCCGGGTGCGGCGGCCCATGTTTCACGTGAAACAGACTTCGGCGGGCGAAATGGTCACCAGCCGGCAGACCGCGCGGCTAGCCGGTTGATCCGCCGAAGAGGTTTCCGCCGTTGGCATTACCTCTGGTGTCGCTTTCGCCGGTTGTCTCCGTGGCTGACGGCGAGGACGTCGTCCCCGACGTGCTGCCGCTGGTGTCACCGCCGTCGGTCGAGCAGTTCCAGGCGAACTGGCAGGTCTCCGTCACCGTGGGCGAAGGAGAGGTCACCGTCTCGCTCGGGGTGGCGCTCGGCGTCTCGCTGGGCGTCTCGCTCGGCGTGATGCTCGGGCTCGGCGTCGGCGAGGGCATCCCCAGCTCGTCGGCGATGTCACCGATCTTGGTGGCGTCCGGGAAGCCCGGGTCGTTCTTGCCCTTGAGCGCGGACTTCATGTACTCGGTCCACACCGAGGTCGGAATGTCACCACCGTGGATGGACGCCACGCCGGCGGTGCCGTTCATGGAGAGCAGCTCGGCGTCCTTCGGGTTCTCCCGGAACATCGCCACCGACGTCGCCAGCTGCTGGGTGTAGCCGACGAACCAGGCCGACTTGTTGCTGTCGGTGGTACCGGTCTTGCCCGCCGCCGTACGGCCCAGGGCCTTGGCGTTGGTACCCGTACCGTTCTGGATGACGTTCTGCAGGACGTCCGTGACGTTGTTCGCGACGTTCTCGTCCATCGCCCTGCTCAGCTTCGGCTTGTCGAAACCGCTCAGATCCTGCCCGTCCTGCTTGACCGCGGTCACGGAGTACGGGTCCACATGTTCGCCGGACGCCGCGAAGGTCGCGTAGGCGTCGGCCATGCGGATGGCGCTGGGGGTGGACGTACCGATGGCGAACGACGGGTTCAAGCCCTGCAGCATGCTGTCGGTCAGGATCCCAGAGGCATGGGCCATGTCCCGTACCTTCGTGAGTCCCACATCCACACCCAGTTGCACGAACGGTGTGTTGATCGACTGCTCCATCGCCTTGCGCAGGGTGATGTAGCCCCAGGGGTACTCGCTCTCGTTCCGCTGACGGAAGATCGAGTTGTCCTTGTTCAGGTAGTACGTACCGTCCGGCCTGCGCACCTTGAGGTTGTCGTCGCCGTTGTACTTGCTCAGCGGCGACACCCCGACGCCGTCGGTCTTGTACGTCCCGTCCTGCATGGCAGCCGCCAGCACGAACGGCTTCCACGTCGAACCCACGGGGACACCGGAGGTGTCGGCGTTGTTGGTGAAGTGGTTGTTCTCGTAGCCGGCACCGCCGTACAGGGCGACGATCGCGCCGTCCTTGGGAACCACCGAGGCGGCACCGAACTGGACGTACTTGTCCTTCTCGCGGTTCTTCGGGTCCAGCCGCGCCTTCTGGACCTTCTGCACGGCCGCAGTCAGCGCGTTGACCTTGTCCTTGTCGAAGGTCGTGTAGATCTGGAAGCCGCCCTGGTCGAACTGCGTCTCGGTGACGTTGGAGTGCGCGAGGACGTACTTCTTGGCCGTGTCGGCGAGGTAGCTGATCTGGCCGGTCATGCCCTTGACCGCCTTGCGGCCCTGGGGCAGCGGGTACTTCTTGACGGCCGTCTGGTACTCGGCGTCCGTCAGGCGCTGGTCCTTGTGCATCTCCTCGAGGATCCAGGCCCAGCGCTCGTGCGAGCGCTGGTAATTGGCCTTCTGGGAGGCTGCGGGGTCGATGTCCGGGTTGCCGGCGGGGTCGTAGTACGTCGCGCCCTTGAGCAGAGCCGCCAGGACGGCACACTGGCTCGGGGTGAGGTCCTTCGCGTCCACGCCGTAGTAGGTCTGGGCGGCGGCCTGGATGCCGTACGCACCACGGCCGAAGTACGAGGTGTTCAGGTAGCCCTGCATGATCTGCGACTTGCTGAACTTCGTGCCGACCTTGATGGAGATGAACATCTCCTTGAACTTACGGGTGAGCGTCTGGTCCTGGCTCAGGTAGGTGTTCTTGACGAACTGCTGGGTGATCGTCGAACCACCCTGCGTCTCACCACCCTGGGCCATGTTGACGAGAGCGCGAGCGATGCCCTTGAAGTCGACGCCCGGGTCCGTGTAGAAGCTCTTGTTCTCCGCCGAGATCACGGCGCTCTGCATGGCTTCGGGGATCTGGGCGATGTTGACGTTCTGCCGGTTGACGCCGGTGCCCGTCGCGACCATCTGCTTGCCGTCGGCCCAGTAGTAGACATTGTTCTGGGACTGCGCCGCCGTGTTCTCGTTCGGGACACCCACCATGGCGTAGCTGACGCCGACCAGCGCCACCAGGCTGCCGAAGAAGGTGATGCACAGCCCCGAGACGAGCTTCCAGGAGGGCACCCAGCGGCGCCAGCCGAATCTGTTCGCCCTGGGGTAGTCGATCAGACGCTTCTTGCCGGGCGCCGTCGACGCCCGGCCTCTGCCACGCCCCGGCCCGGCAGGACCACCCGGACCGTGGCTTCCGTTGTCGGCCGCTCTGCGGCGGCTGTTTCCCGTACTTCTCTGCGACGCCCGGCGTGCCTCGGCACGGCTGCCGTACGGACGCTCCTCACCTTCCGAGCCCGAGTCCGACCCATAGGAACTGGACCCATAGGAGTCGGAAAGAGACCCGGTGGCGCCTCGCGGAGCCGCGCGGCGGCTGGAAGACGGTCCGGACTGGCCGCGTCGGGCCGCGGCACGTCCGCCTCCCTGCGGCGGCGGCGGTTTGCGACGGTGCTCGCTCATCGAACGATTACTCCTCGGGCAGGCGCACCCGTGGGCGCCTGGAACGGCGGCTGATTTCCGGTCCCCCCGAAATACGGATGTGGTCGGTCCTGCATTCACCCGTACGGCACCGAGGACGTGGACGCCCCCCAGGCGTCACTTGGTTCCCGGTGGTGTGCATGCCGCACAGACTACGCACCACCAAAACCCGCCGAGCCCCGAAGTTCACCCCAAATCAGGCAAGTTGCCTCCAACGAATTGGTGATGTGATCCCGTTCACCGCCGTCCCCCTTGTCGCACGAGGGAAGCCGATCTATCGTCGTGATGTATCGAGTCGATACATCGAAGCGAGATAAGCGAACCGCGGACGAGAGGAGGCGACCATGAGCCGGCGATCCGGCATCCTTGAGTTCGCCGTCCTCGGCCTGCTCCGCGAGTCCCCGATGCACGGCTATGAGCTGCGGAAACGCCTCAACACGTCCCTCGGCGTGTTCCGTGCCTTCAGCTACGGAACGCTCTACCCCTGCCTCAAGACGCTGGTCGCCAACGGCTGGTTGATCGAGGAACCGGGCAGCACCACCGAGGACGCCCTCGCCGCGCCGCTCGCCGGCCGCCGCGCCAAGATCGTCTACCGGTTGACGGCCGAAGGTAAGGAGCACTTCGAGGAGCTCCTGTCCCAGACCGGCCCCGACGCGTACGAGGACGAGCACTTCGCGGCGCGGTTCGCCTTCTTCGGGCAGACCTCGCGCGATGTGCGGATGCGGGTGCTGGAGGGCCGCCGCAGCCGGCTGGAGGAGCGCCTGGAGAAGATGCGCGCCTCGCTGACGCGCACCCGGGAGCGCCTCGACGACTACACGCTTGAGCTCCAGCGCCACGGGATGGAGTCCGTGGAGCGCGAAGTGCGCTGGCTGAACGAGCTCATCGAGAGCGAGCGGGCCGGACGGGACCTCAAGGGTTCCGCCTCCGGGGGGTCCGCTCAGCAGAACACCACCAATGGAGCGCCGGACGCCCTGCCCCGGTCCGGAGATTCTCTCCGGCCGGATGCGTCCGACGACACCGCCACGTGAGACCCGTTCAGGGCCTCACTCGTACACACAGGGAGCAACCGGAATGGGTTCGGTTCGCGTAGCCATCGTCGGCGTGGGCAACTGCGCCGCATCGCTGGTGCAGGGCGTCGAGTACTACAAGGACGCCGACCCGGCGTCCAAGGTCCCCGGCCTGATGCACGTGCAGTTCGGCGAATACCACGTCAAGGACGTGGAGTTCGTCGCCGCGTTCGACGTGGACGCCAAGAAGGTCGGCCTCGACCTGGCGGACGCCATCGGCGCCTCCGAGAACAACACCATCAAGATCTGCGACGTGCCCAACACCGGTGTCACCGTCCAGCGCGGCCACACCCTCGACGGTCTCGGTAAGTACTACCGTCAGACCATCGAGGAGTCCGAGGCCGAGCCGGTCGACGTCGTCCAGATCCTCAAGGACAAGCAGGTCGACGTCCTCGTCTGCTACCTGCCCGTCGGTTCCGAGGCCGCGGCGAAGTTCTACGCCCAGTGCGCCATCGACGCCAAGGTCGCCTTCGTCAACGCCCTCCCGGTCTTCATCGCCGGCACCAAGGAGTGGGCGGACAAGTTCACCGAGGCCGGTGTGCCGATCGTCGGTGACGACATCAAGTCGCAGGTCGGCGCCACCATCACGCACCGCGTCATGGCGAAGCTGTTCGAGGACCGGGGCGTCATCCTGGACCGCACGATGCAGCTGAACGTCGGCGGCAACATGGACTTCAAGAACATGCTCGAGCGTGAGCGCCTGGAGTCCAAGAAGATCTCCAAGACGCAGGCCGTCACCTCCCAGATCCCCGACCGGGACCTCGGCGAGAAGAACGTCCACATCGGCCCGTCCGACTACGTCGCCTGGCTCGACGACCGCAAGTGGGCGTACGTCCGCCTGGAGGGCCGCGCCTTCGGCGACGTCCCGCTGAACCTGGAGTACAAGCTCGAGGTCTGGGACTCCCCGAACTCCGCCGGTGTCATCATCGACGCCCTGCGCGCCGCGAAGATCGCCAAGGACCGCGGCATCGGCGGCCCGATCCTCTCCGCGTCCAGCTACTTCATGAAGTCCCCGCCGGTCCAGTACTTCGACGACGAGGCCCGCGAGAACGTGGAGAAGTTCATCCGCGGCGACGTCGAGCGCTGACCCGGCACACCGCCGGGCGCTGAAGCTCCACCGCTCAAGCTCGCAAAAATCGCTCCTGCCAGGGCTCAGAAGGGTCCCCGGGTCATCCGATCCGGGGACCCTTCTCCTGTCTGCGGCCCCATATGTGAGGCTGTGCCCCATGCCCGTCGTCCGCGACCTGCGTGTCCTGCTGAGCCTGCGGAACTTCCGCCGTCTACTCGTCATACGCCTGCTCTCCCAGGGAGCCGACGGCGTCTACCAGGTCGCCCTCGCCGCCTACGTCGTCTTCTCCCCCGAGAAGCAGACCTCGCCGGCCGCGATCGCCTCTGCCATGGCCGTCCTGCTCCTCCCGTACTCCCTCGTGGGCCCCTTCGCCGGCGTCCTGCTGGACCGCTGGCGCCGCCGCCAGATCTTCCTCTACGGCAATCTCCTGCGCGCGCTGCTGGCCGCGGCCACCGCCGTCCTCATGGTCAGCCACGTCCCCGACTGGCTCTTCTACGCCTCCGCCCTCTGCGTCACGGCCGTCAACCGCTTCGTCCTTTCCGGTCTGTCCGCCGCACTGCCACGGGTGGTCGACACCGACCGGCTGGTGCTCGCCAACTCCCTCTCCCCGACCGCCGGCACCCTGGCCGCGACCGCCGGCGGCGGCCTCGCCTTCGCCGTACGGCTGGCGGCCTCGGATTCCGACGCCGCCGTGGTGCTGCTGGGTGCCACGCTGTACCTGGGCGCGGCCCTCGCGTCCCTGTCCATGGCCCCTGACCTCCTCGGCCCGGACCGGCAGCCGGCCCAGCCGAGCCTGGGGGCCGCGGTGATCACCACGGCACGCGACCTCCTGGAGGCGATTCGGCATCTCGCCGCACCGCGTCGCCGTGAGGCGGCCTGGGCACTGGTCAGCATGACGGCGATGCGCTTCTGCTACGGCGCGCTGCTCGTCCTGGTGCTGATGCTGTGCCGCTACGCCCTCTCCTCCGACCCGGACGACGGGCTCGGGTTGCTGGGGCTGGCCCTGGGCATCTCCGGCGCGGGCTTCTTCGCAGCGGCCGTGATCACGCCATGGACCGCGGGGCGGCTCGGTCCCGGCCGTTGGATCGTCGTGTGCGCCGCGTCGGCCGCCGTACTGGAGCCCGCCCTGGGCCTCGCGTTCACGACCGTTCCCATGCTCGTCGCCGCCTTCGTCCTGGGACTCATCACCCAGGGCGCGAAGATCGCCACGGACACCCTCGTGCAGTCGTCCGTCGACGACGGCTTCCGCGGCCGGATCTTCTCCGTCTACGACGTGCTCTTCAACGTCGCCTTCGTCGGGGCCGCCGCTGTAGCCGCGCTGATGCTTCCACCGGACGGCCGCTCCGCGACCCTCGTCATCACGGTCGCCCTGGTCTACGCAGCGGTTGCCGCAGCCATGGCCCGCTTCGAGCGCGAGGGGCGATGTTTCACGTGAAACATCGCCCCTCGTTGCATCACGGCGTGGTCATGTTTCACGTGAAACATGACCACGCCGTGCACCCTCAGCCCTGCCCGGCCCACCACTCCTTGAGCGCGGTCACCGCTGCGTCATGCCCCATCGGACCGTTCTCCAGCCGAAGCTCCAGCAGGTGCTTGTAGGCCTTGCCGACCTCCGGGCCGGGACGGATACCCAGGATCTCCATGATCTGGTTGCCGTCGAGATCCGGGCGGATCGCGTCGAGCTCCTCCTTCTCCTGGAGTTCGGCGATGCGCTGCTCCAAACCGTCGTAGGCGCGGGAGAGCGCCGCGGCCCTCCGCTTGTTACGGGTGGTGCAGTCGGACCGGGTGAGCTTGTGCAGACGGCCCAGCAGGGGGCCCGCGTCACGGACATAGCGACGGACCGCCGAATCCGTCCACTCCCCGGTGCCGTAGCCGTGGAAGCGCAGATGGAGCTCGACCAGCTGCGAGACGTCCTTCACCAGCTCGTTGGAGTACTTCAACGTCGTCATGCGCTTCTTGGTCATCTTCGCTCCGACCACCTCGTGGTGGTGGAACGAGACCCTGCCGTCGTTCTCGAAGCGCCGGGTGCGCGGCTTGCCGATGTCATGCAGCAGCGCGGCGAGCCGGAGGGTGAGGTCGGGGCCGTCCTCCTCCAGCGCCATGGCCTGTTCCAGGACGATCAGCGTGTGCTCGTAGACGTCCTTGTGCCGATGGTGCTCGTCGCTCTCCAGCCGCAGGGCCGGCAGCTCGGGCAGGACATGCTCGGCGAGGCCGGTGTCGACGAGCAGGGTCAGCCCCTTGCGGGGGTGGGCCGAGAGGATCAGCTTGTTGAGCTCGTCCCGGACCCGCTCGGCCGAGACGATCTCCAGACGGCCGGCCATGTCCTTCATCGCCGCGACGACCTCGGGGGCCACCTCGAAGTCGAGCTGGGCGGCGAACCGGGCGGCCCGCATCATCCGCAGCGGGTCGTCCGAGAAGGAGTCCTCGGGCGTCCCCGGGGTGCGCAGCACCCGCAGCGCGAGGTCTTCCAGACCGCCGTGGGGGTCGATGAACTCCTTCTCCGGAAGCGCCACCGCCATCGCGTTGACCGTGAAGTCACGGCGGACGAGGTCCTCCTCGATGGAGTCCCCGTACGACACCTCAGGCTTGCGCGAAGTGCGGTCGTATGCCTCGGAGCGGTAGGTGGTGACCTCGATCTGGTAGCCCTGCTTCTGCGCGCCGACCGTGCCGAAGGCGATCCCGACCTCCCAGACGGCGTCCGCCCAGGGCCGGACGATCTTCAGTACGTCCTCGGGGCGGGCATCGGTCGTGAAGTCCAGGTCGTTGCCGAGCCGGCCCAGCAACGCGTCCCGAACCGAGCCGCCGACCAGGGCGAGGGAGAACCCGGCCTCCTGGAATCGGCGGGCGAGGTCGTCGGCGACGGGCGCCACCCGCAGCAGTTCGCTCACGGCGCGCTGCTGCGCCTGGCTCAGGACAGTAGGAGTGTCTTCATTGGCGTTCGGCACAACAGAACAGGGTACGTGCCCCCGACGGTCCGAAGCGCCTCCATATTCCGGCAGCACCCCGATAGAGCGTCCCCCGCGGAGGGGTGGGACATCTCACTCCGTAATCGCACAAGCGCATCCGTTCGGCGCTTAACAGAGTCTCGCGACGATACTGGATATAGGGGACGGGCCGACCTCCTCTCCCGATCTTGAGGAGCAGACCGCGGCACTTCCGTTCAGCGCACCTCGTTACCATGCGTGGACGCACATACCGACGACCACTGACGACGAGGGACGGACGAGCGCGTGGCCGAGGCGGCAGACTTCCAGGGGACGCCCTCACCTGCCCGCCGCTGGCTGCGGCGCACCGGGGCACTGCTCGCGGGTGCGCCCCTGCTGGCCGGACTGACGCAGCTGCCCATGGCGGAGCCGGCCCAGGCGGCCGGCTCGGACACGGTGTCCGTCGCCCTGGACTCGCTGAGCCCCAGCGCCCCCAGTGACGGGGACACGCTGACGGTGTCCGGCACGGTGACCAACAACGGCAAGCAGGCGGTCACGGACGCGCACGTGGACCTGCGGATGGGCGGCCTGCTCAGCACGCGCTCCGAGATCGACACGGCCGCCCGGCACTCGGAGGACCTCCAGTCGGGTCTGGGCACCGAGGTCGGCGGCAAGTACACCGAGGACTTCGAATCGCTCCCCTCGGGGGTCGCCGAGCACTTCAGCATCTCCGTGCCGGTCGACAAGCTGGACCTCGGTCAGGACGGCGTCTACCAGTTCGGCGTCTCACTGTCCGGCAAGACCGCCGCGCAGCAGTGGGACCAGGTCCTCGGCATCCAGCGGACGTTCCTTCCGTGGCAGTCCTCCGAGGCCGACACCAAGACGAAGACGACGTATCTCTGGCCGCTGATCTCCACCGTCCACGTGACGGCGAAGACGGGCGCCGGCGAACTGCAGACGCCCGTCTTCCAGAACGACGACCTCGCCAAGGAGATCTCGCCCGGCGGCCGGCTGGCCCAGATGCTGGCGCTCGGCAAGGATCTCGACGTCACCTGGGTGATCGACCCGGATCTGCTGGCCTCCGTGGACGCGATGACCCGCAACTACCGGATCCAGGGCACCGGCGACACCACCACGGCCGGCACCCATCAGGCGGTGGCCAAGCAGTTCCTGGCCAACCTGCAGGACGCGGTGACGGACAAGGAGGTGGTGGCCCTTCCCTTCGCCGACCCGGACCTGGCCTCCCTCGCCCACAACGGCACCAGCGTGACCGGCTCGCTGAGCCACCTCAAGGACGCGACCGACGTGGCCGCCACCACCGTGAAGACTGTGCTCCATGTCACACCGAACACGGACTTCGCGTGGCCCGTGGACGGCGCCGTCGACCCCTCGATCATCAAGGTCGCCACCTCGGCGGGTGCCGACAAGGTGATCGCCCGCAGCGACAGCCTCCAGGAGACCGGCGGGCTGACCTACACGCCCTCGGCGGCGCGCCCGATCGGCGGCGGCACTACGGCGGTGGTCGCCGACGCGCGGCTGTCCACGACGTTCGAGGGCGATCTGACGAACGCCGACTCGGCCACCCTCGCGGTGCAGCAGTTCCTCGCCCAGAGCCTCGCGCTGAACACCCAGACCGGCAAGCAGCGCAGTATCGTCGTCGCCCCGCAGCGGATGCCCACGGCAAGCCAGGCCCAGGCCATGGCGACGGCGATCACCGCCCTCCAGGACGGCAACTGGTCGCAGTCCCAGGACCTCGAGGCAGCCGCCAAGGACAAGCCCGACCCCGGGGCGACGACGAAGATCCCCTCGTCGTCCGCGTACCCGTCCTCGCTGCGCAAGCAGGAACTGCCCCGGACGGCCTTCGAGCAGATCGCCCGTACCCAGGACAAGCTCGACAACTTCCAGGTGATCCTCACCGACGAGTCGCGGGTGGTGACCCCCTTCGGGCGGGCCATAAACCGCGAGATGTCCACGTCGTGGCGGGGTCGCGGCAGCGCGGCGGACAGCTTCCGTACGAGTGTGGAGTCCTGGCTCGACGACCTCATCGGCCAGGTCAAGCTGATCGACAAGTCCGAGACCAAGCTCTCCGGGCGCAGCGCCACCATCCCGGTAACCGTGCAGAACAACCTGGTCCAGGGTGTCGACCACCTCGTCCTGCGGCTCACCTCGACCATGCCGACCCGGCTGGAGATCGGCGGCAAGCCCTACTACGAGCAGCCGGTCGAGGTCTCCGGCGGCCACAGCCAGTCCGTGAAGTTCTCCACCTCGGCCAATGCCAACGGCCGGGTCGAGGTCACAGCCCAGCTCTACACCGAGGACGGCCAGGAGTACGGCGCGCCCGTCAGGTTCGACGTGAAGGTCACCGAGGTCACACCGACGGTGATGCTGGTCATCGGTGGCGGCGTGCTGCTGCTGGTGCTCGCGGGCTTCCGGATGTACACCCAGCGCAAGCGGGCCGCCGCCCGCCGGGCCGAGGAGGGCGACAGCCCCGACGAGACGGGCGGGGACTCCCCGGACGCTCCCGACGCCCCGGAGGCTCCCGACGCCCCGGAGACTTCCGACGTCACGGAGGCCGGAAGCCCCGAGGTCACCGGGGGCGCCGACGGGCCCGGGAACCCCGTTGCCCGTGGGGATCGTCTCCAGGAGGAGTCCGTCGCCCGGTCCCGGGAAGACGACCCGGAGCAGCCGAGTGACCCGACACCGGACACCGCACCGGAAAGCGCCGACCCGTCCGAGACGGGTGAGAGAGTGGACCGTTGAGCGATGTCGTGGCCGGTGGGCCCGGGACGATGAGGCAGGGGTAACCATGAACGCGCCGTACGACGGTGAAAGCGGCCAGGGCGCGGCCGGTTCGGGCTACCCCGAGCCGCCGCCGGAGCCCGGCCAGGTCCCGCCGCAGCAGGCGGCTGACATGTACCTCCAGGACGCCTATAACCAGGACCCCTACCGGGCACGCGACCTCTCCGCCCAGGACCCGGTCGCCGAGGCGCTCTACGACCGTGCCGCACACCCCCCGCCGGCTCCGGGCAGCTACCCGCAGCAGCCGCTGTACGGGCAGCCCGCCCAGTCCCCGTACGCCCCCGACCCGCACGTGTGGGCCCAGACCCCGGCGCCGGAGCCGGACGCCCCGAGCCCGTACCTCCCGTACGGCGACAACCCCCGCACGACCCAGTTCGTGGGCGTGGACGATTTGGTCTCGCACTCCGGTGAGGAGCACCACGAGCCGGACGCCTTCGCCCATCTCTTCCGCGACCAGCAGAGCGGCTACCCGGGCCAGCAGCAGAACGGCTACCGGAGTCCGCAGCAGGACGGCGGCCGGCTGCCGTCGGAGCCCCCGGCGGTGCCGGGTCCTGCGGTCGCCCCGGGAGGGCCCGGGCAGGTTCCGCCGTACCAGGCACCGACGCCGCCGGCCGCGGTCGACCAGACCCTGAACCTCGGTGCCGTACCCGCCGGGGCCCCGGCGTCCGCCACGGTGTCCGCGCCCGCGAAGAAGGGCGGGAAGGCCGCGGGCCTGCTCAAGTCGAGCGCCGTGATGGCGGCGGGCACGATGGTCTCCCGGCTCACCGGCTTCGTCCGCTCCGCGCTGATCGTCTCCGCGCTGGGCGTCGGTCTGCTCGGCGACACCTTCCAGGTCGCGTACCAGCTGCCGACGATGATCTACATCCTGACCGTCGGCGGCGGCCTCAACTCCGTCTTCGTACCGCAGCTGGTACGGGCCATGAAGGAGGACGAGGACGGCGGCGAGGCCTTCGCCAACCGTCTGCTGACCCTCGTCATGGTGGCGCTGGGCCTGCTCACCGCGGCCACCATCGCAGCCGCGCCGTTCCTGATCCGCCTGCTGTCCGACTCGGTCGCCAGCGACCCGGCGGCCAACGAGGTCGGCATCACCTTCGTCCGCTACTTCCTGCCCTCGATCTTCTTCATGGGCATCCACGTGGTGATGGGTCAGATCCTCAACGCGCGCGGCAAGTTCGGCGCGATGATGTGGACCCCGGTCCTCAACAACATCGTCATCATCGTCACCCTCGGCCTGTTCATCTGGGTGTACGGCACGGCCGCGCACTCCGGCATGAAGGTCACGACCATCCCGCCGGAGGGCCAGCGGCTGCTCGGCCTCGGCGTGCTCCTCGGGCTCGTGGTCCAGGCCCTGGCGATGATCCCCTACCTGCGCGAGACCGGGTTCCGGCTGCGGCTGCGCTTCGACTGGCGGGGCCACGGCCTCGGCAAGGCCGCGACCCTCGCCAAGTGGACCGTGCTGTTCGTCCTCGCCAACCAGGCGGGCGCGCTCGTCGTCTCCCAGCTGTCGACCTCGGCCGGCAAGAGCTCCCCGGTCGACGGCACCGGCTTCGCCGCCTACGCCAACGCCCAGCTGATCTGGGGCCTGCCGCAGGCCATCATCACGGTCTCCCTGATGGCCGCCCTGCTGCCCCGCATCTCCCGCTCGGCCGCCGAGAACGACACGGGCGCCGTCCGCGACGACATCTCCCAGGGCCTCAGGACGACCGCCGTCGCGATCGTCCCCATCTCCTTCGGCTTCCTGGCCCTCGGCATCCCGATGTGCACCCTGATCTTCGGTTCCTCGGGCATCAGCGAAGCCACCAACATGGGGTTCATGCTGATGGCCTTCGCCCTCGGCCTGATCCCCTACTCGGTGCAGTACGTCGTCCTGCGCGCCTTCTACGCCTACGAAGACACCCGCACCCCCTTCTACAACACGGTCATCGTCGCGGTGGTCAACGCGGGCGCCTCGGTCGCCTGTTACCTGCTGCTCCCGGCCCGCTGGGCGGTGGCCGGCATGGCCGCCTCCTACGGTGTGGCCTACGCGATCGGTGTCGGGGTGGCCTGGCGGCGGCTGCGCAAGCGGCTCGGCGGCGACCTGGACGGTTCCCGGGTCACCCGCACGTATGCCAGGCTCTGCATCGCTTCCGTACCGGCCGCGCTGCTCAGTGGTGCGGCCTGCTACGGCATCGGCCACACTCTGGGTCAGGGCGTGATCGGTTCCTTCGCCGCGCTGCTGGCCGGCGGGGCGGTCCTGCTCGGCGTCTTCTACGTCGCCGCGCGCCGCATGCGCATCGAGGAGCTCAACTCCCTCGTGGGCATGGTGCGCGGGCGTCTGGGGCGCTGAGGCGGGGGTAAGCGCACAACCATCGTTCGCCGCCGCGTGTCGTGCATAGCGGGGGACTGTGGGCACAATTGGTTTCGGCGTCGGACAGCGTGCAACGGATGGGGAGGCAGGAACGACGGTGGCGGAACGGAGCACGGCTGCCGTCGACGTGGCAGACAACAGCGGTGACAAGCCGCTGACCGCCAAGGCGGACCAGTCCACGGCCGACGGGGTGGCCAAGAACCCGGAGCGGGACACGGACAGCGACGAAGCACAGGGAAACGGCATGGCCGCGGGTGCTGAGAAGCAGGCCGCGCCCCCTGAACTGCACAGCGGGCACAAGCTCGCCAGACGCTACCGTCTTGAGGAGTGCGTCACCCGTCTGGACGGATTCAGCAGTTGGCGCGCGGTCGACGAGAAACTTCGTCGTGCCGTCGGCGTCCATATCCTGCCCGCCGACCATCCACGGACCCGTGCGGTGCTGGCCGCCGCCCGCTCCGCCGCACTCCTCGGGGACCCGCGCTTCGTGCAGGTGCTGGACGCCGTCGAGGAGAACGACCTCGTCTACGTCGTCCACGAATGGCTGCCGGACGCGACGGAGCTGACCGCGCTGCTCGCGGCCGGACCGCTGGAGCCTCACGACGCGTACCAGATGGTCAGTCAGATCGCCTCCGCCATGGCAGCCGCGCACCGCGAGGGGCTGGCCCATCTGCGCCTGAACCCGAACGCGGTGCTGCGCACCTCCACCGGGCAGTGGCGCATCCGCGGCCTCGCGGTGAACGCGGCGCTGCGCGGCATCAGTTCCGACACCCCGCAGCGCACCGACACCGAGGCGATCGGTGCCCTGCTGTACGCGGCGCTGACCCAGCGCTGGCCCTACGAGAGCGACGCCTACGGTCTGGCCGGGCTGCCCAAGGACGTCGGCCTGATCGCACCCGACCAGGTGCGTGCCGGTGTCCACCGCGGCCTGTCCGAGCTCGCCATGCGGGCTCTCGTCAACGACGGCGCCACCGCCTCCCGCCACGAGTCCGCGTGCACCACGCCGGAGGAGCTGGTGAAGGCGATCGGCGAGATGCCCCGCATCCGTCCGCCGGAGCCGGCGTTCACGGCACCGCCCGAGTACCAGCGCACCACGTACCAGCAGGGCACCTACGGCCGTCCCACGCCGCCCGGCGTGACACAGCCGCTCCAGGCCCCGCCGCCACCGCTGCAGAGCCGTACCGGCAAGGCGTTGAAGTGGGCCGTCTCGGCCCTTCTCATCGCCGCCCTGGGCCTGGGCAGCTGGCAGCTCGCGGACGCCCTGATGGACCAGGGCGACAAGTCCGGCGGAGACACCACCAACACCCAGACGACGGACGACGGCGACAAGAACAGCGCCAGCCCGGCGCCCGCCGCCGCGATAAAGATCCAGGACGCGCAGGAGTACGTCGCCAAGGGCGATGCCCAGCATCCGAACGACGTCGGCAAGACGTACGACGGCAGCACCTCGACGTACTGGAGGACGAACACCTTCGTGAGCGGCCCGGAGCTGGCTCCGTACAAGCCTGGTGTGGGAATCGTCTACGACCTGGGCTCCGCCAAGGAAGTCACCACGGGAACCATCTCCCTTCGCTACTCTGGCGATCACACAACGGTCGCGCTGTACGCCGCCGACTCGCTGAACCCGGGGTCGATCAGCTCGATGACGCAGATCGGCAGCGTCACCACCACCGGGAACACCGCCACGGTGAAGGTCAGCAAGAAGGTGAAGAGCCAGTACGTGCTCATGTGGATCACCGCCGTGCCGAATTCGGGTGCGGATCCCGACGCGTACGCACAGGCCGGCTACAAGCAGGCCGTCACCGAGGTGAAGTTCACCGGCTGACGTCTCACCGGCGGCACCGAAGGCGGAGGGGGCAGATGGCGGAGGGCGCCGGATACGGCGGAGTGAGCGACCAGGATCTGCTCGCCCGCCATGTGGAAGGCGACCCCGATGCCTTCGGTGAGATCGTGCGACGGCACCGGGACCGGCTCTGGGCGGTCGCCCTGCGGACCCTGGGGGACCGCGAGGAGGCCGCTGACGCCGTCCAGGACGCCCTGGTGTCCGCCTACAGGGCCGCGCACACCTTCCGGGGCCAGTCGGCCGTCACAACGTGGCTGCATCGGATCACGGTCAACGCCTGCCTCGACCGCGCGCGCAAGGCGGCCTCCCGCAAGACCGCTCCCGTCGACGACACCGAGCGGCTGGAGCAACTGCTGGAACCGCATGAATCGGCCTCCGCTCCGGCCGAGCGGAACGATCTGCACCGCCAGCTCCTGGAAGCGCTCGGCACCCTGCCCCACGACCAGCGTGCCGCGCTCGTCCTCGTCGACATGCAGGGCTATCCGGTCGCCGAGGCGGCCCGGATCCTCGATGTACCCACCGGGACGGTGAAGAGCCGTTGCGCTCGCGGCAGAGCCAGACTCCTCCCGCTGCTCACCCATCTACGGCCGGAAAGCACCGGTGACGAAAACGACCGGGACCCGGCACGGAACCGGGCGGAGGGGACATCCGTCCCACCCGCAGCGGGGCCTCAGGACGGGGGCCCGCAGGACACCGGGCCGAGTGATCCAGCCGCAGTGAAGGGCGGAGGTGGGCGAGCATGACTTCGACGACAGACACGACCGGGCACCCGGACGTCGCGGAGATCTCCGACCTCACCGAGGGTCTGCTCCCACCCGCCCGGACGGAGGAAGTACGACAGCACCTGGACGGCTGCGAACTCTGCGCCGACGTCCACACCTCGCTGGAGGAGATCCGGGGTCTGCTGGGTGCGCTGCCGAGCCCCCCGCGCATGCCGGCCGATGTCGCGGGCCGTATCGACGCCGCCCTCGCTGCCGAGGCTCCGTTGAACGTGACGGCACCCGTGGCTCATGTTTCACGTGAAACATCTCCCCGTGAGACACAGTCCCCGGCGGATCGCCCTGCCGGGCGCCCGAGTGCCTCCGCCGGTCCCGGCCGCAAGGACCGCGGACATCACGGCCGACGCCGCCGCACGGTCGTCCTCGGCGCGGTCTTCACCGCCGCCGTTCTCGGCGCCGGTTCCTACTTCCTGCAGTCTCTCGGCGGCGACGGGACCCCGACGGCTCAGGGCAAGCCGACGACGTCCGCCGGAGCCTTCTCCAAGACCACGCTTCAGGGCCAGGTGAAGGATCTCCTCGGCACGAAGCCGAGCACGCAGCGGGGCTCCCAGAAGCCCTTCAGCGTCGAGTCCCAGCCCAGCGGCAAGCCGAGCTCGACACCAAGTCCGACGGTCAAGCTCCAGCCCACGACACAGGTGCCGGTGTGCGTGCGCCAGGGCATCAGCCAGACCGATCTTGTCCTCGGTGCGAAGAAGGGGACCTACGAGGGGCAGGACGCCTACCTCGTCGTGCTCCCCGACACCTCCGATGCCTCCCGGGTGACGGCCTACGTCGTCGACGCGTCCTGCGACCGGACGGGGTCAGCCTCCCCCGGCAAGGTTCTCCTGACGGAGTCCCTGGCCCGTCCCTGAACGTCCCCCGGGGACGGCCTGACCGGCTCCACGCATCGTCTCGCCCCAGCCTGGAAATCCGTACGGTGTGGGATGCCCGTGTGCCCGGACACACCGGGAATGCGCGCCCCTTAGGATCCGTTGGGTGGGGTGAGAGTTTCTGACGGAAGCTCCCACCGGTCGAATGACGTAGACCAGAGACGAGGAATCAAGCCGTGAGCGACGTCCGTAACGTGATCATCATCGGCTCCGGGCCCGCCGGCTACACGGCGGCGCTCTACACCGCGCGCGCGTCGCTGAAGCCCCTGGTGTTCGAGGGGGCCGTCACCGCGGGCGGTGCCCTCATGAACACCACCGAGGTGGAGAACTTCCCGGGCTTCCGCGACGGCATCATGGGCCCGGATCTCATGGACAACATGCGGGCCCAGGCCGAGCGCTTCGGCGCCGAGCTGATTCCGGACGACGTCGTCTCCGTCGACCTGACCGGTGAGATCAAGACCGTCACCGACACCGCCGGCACGGTCCACCAGGCGAGGGCCGTCATCGTCACCACCGGCTCCCAGCACCGCAAGCTCGGTCTGCCGAACGAGGACGCGCTCTCCGGGCGCGGCGTGTCCTGGTGCGCCACCTGTGACGGGTTCTTCTTCAAGGACCAGGACATCGCCGTGATCGGCGGTGGCGACACCGCGATGGAGGAGGCTACCTTCCTCTCCCGGTTCGCCAAGTCCGTGACGATCGTCCACCGCCGGGACACCCTGCGCGCCTCCAAGGCGATGCAGGAGCGCGCCTTCGCCGACCCGAAGATCAAGTTCGCCTGGGACAGCGAGATCGCCGAGGTCCAGGGCGAGCAGAAGCTGGCCGGTCTGAAGCTGCGCAACGTGAAGACCGGCGAGCTCTCCGACCTGCCGGTAACCGGTCTGTTCATCGCGATCGGCCACGACCCGCGCACCGAGCTCTTCAAGGGCCAGCTGGACCTCGACGAGGAGGGCTACCTCAAGGTCGCCTCGCCCTCGACGCACACGAACGTGACGGGGGTGTTCGCCGCCGGTGACGTGGTGGACCACACCTACCGTCAGGCGATCACCGCGGCCGGTACCGGCTGCTCCGCCGCTCTCGACGCCGAGCGTTTCCTCTCCGCCCTCGCGGACGAGGAGAAGGCCGCGCACGAGAAGACCTCCGTCTGACCTTTCCCCCTCCACCCCACCACCGCACGATCAAGTAAAGGAGCCCGCCGTGGCCGGCACTCTGAAGCATGTGACCGACGCCGACTTCGAAGAGGTCGTCCTCAAGAGCGAGAAGCCCGTCCTGGTGGACTTCTGGGCCGAGTGGTGCGGCCCGTGCCGCCAGATCGCCCCGTCGCTTGAGGCGATCGCCGCCGAACACGGCGAGAAGATCGAGATCGTCAAGCTGAACATCGACGAGAACCCGAACACGGCGGCCAAGTACGGCGTCATGTCGATCCCGACCCTGAACGTCTACCAGGGTGGTGAGGTCGCCAAGACCATCGTCGGCGCCAAGCCGAAGGCCGCGCTCGTCCGCGACCTCGAGGACTTCATCGCCGAGTGATGTTTCACGTGAAACACGAATGGGCCAACCCCTGAGGGTTGGCCCATTCGCTTTGAGGAGCTCAGAGCGGTCGCAGCGCCGGCTCCTTCTGTACGGCCCCCAGAAGCCTGTCGAGCGCCAGCTCCACGTCTTCCTTCCAGGAGAGCGTCGTCCGCAGCTCCAGCCGCAGCCGAGGGTGCGAGGGGTGCTGGCGGACCGTCTTGAAGCCCACAGCCAGCAGGTGCTCCGCAGGCAGCAGACAGGCCGCCTCCTTGTAGCGGGCGTCGCCGAACGCCTCGATCGCCTTGAAGCTCCGCCGCAGCAGATCCTTGGCAACCGTCTGCACCATCACGCGTCCGAGCCCCTGCCCCTGATATCCGGGCATGATGAAGCCGGTCATGAGCTGGACGGCGTCCGAGGACACCGGGCTTGTGGGAAAGGCCGTGGAGCGGGGGACGTAGGCGGGCGGGGCGTAGAGCACGAAGCCGACCGGTACATCGTCGACATAGACCACTCGGCCGCACGATCCCCAGTCGAGCAGGACGGCAGAGATCCAGGATTCCTTCTCCAGCGCGGCTGTACCCGCTCTCACCGCTGCTTCGCTGCTGACGGGATCCAGCTCCCAGAAGACGCACGAGCGACAGCGCTGGGGAAGGTCCTGAAGGTTGTCCAGCGTGAGCGGTACGAGCCGACGCCCCATGAAGGCTGTTCCTCGCTTCCTTCGCCCGCAGCGTCGCGGGCGGCTGTCAGAGCGCTGCGTTCCCTGAGCAGACTGCCGAAGAATCCGACGGTCGCGCCCAGTCCCAGACCCGCGCTCACCAGTCCGGTGCGGCTCATCGATCGCATGGCCCCCGCCTCTCTCAGAGGTGCTGCCAGCTGTCCGGTGGATGCGCCATACCGAACGCATCGTATCCACACAGCGTTTCCATCGATACCGCCTGAAAGCAAAGAGCGGACCGTGTTCCGGTGCACACCGGACATGGTCCGCTCTCTGGGCGACAGGGCGCCGACCGGGCGGGAAACGCCCGGGAGGTCAGTCGTCGGACTCCACGGACTCCACAGAGTCCTCGGAGGCCGTGGAGTCGCCGTCGTGGAGGCCCTGGTGCAGAACCGGTCCCTCGCCGGGGGCGAGGGTGCCCAGGATCCGCTCAAGGTCTTCCATCGAGGCGAACTCGACGGTGATCTTGCCCTTCTTCTGCCCCAGGTCGACCTTCACCCGTGTCTCGAAGCGGTCCGAGAGCCGGGTCGCAAGGTCGCTGAGGGCCGGAGAGACCCGGGCGCCCGCCCGCGGTCCCTTGGCGCGGGTCGTCGTCTGGGGCCGCGAGCCCATGAGGGTCACGATCTCCTCGACGGCTCGCACCGACAGTCCCTCGGCGACGATCCGGTGGGCCAGCCGGTCCTGCTCCTCCGAGTCGTCGACGGAGAGCAGCGCCCGGGCATGCCCGGCCGACAGGACTCCGGCGGCCACCCGGCGCTGAACCGCCGGGGAGAGCTTCAGCAGCCGCAGGGTGTTGGAGACCTGGGGGCGGGAGCGCCCGATACGGTCGGCCAGCTGGTCGTGCGTGCAGTTGAAGTCCTTGAGCAGCTGGTCGTAGGCGGCGGCCTCTTCCAGCGGGTTCAGCTGAGCGCGGTGCAGGTTCTCCAGCAGCGCGTCCAGGAGGAGCTTCTCGTCGTCCGTCGCCCGGACGATTGCCGGGATCGCCTCCAGGCCGGCCTCTCGGCAGGCTCGCCAGCGCCGCTCACCCATGATGAGCTCGTAGCGGGAGGGGCCCAGCTGCCTGACGACGACAGGCTGGAGGAGGCCGACCTCCTGGATGGAGGTCACCAGCTCGTGCAGAGCGTCCTCGTCGAAGACCTCACGCGGCTGACGCGGGTTCGGCGTGATGTCGTCGAGGGGGATCTCCGCGAAGTGGGCGCCCATCGGAGGAGCGGGCATCTCCGCTCCCACCCCGAATACCGAGGGCTCCTCGGTTTCATGTGAAACAGCCGGCAGCGTCGTCACCTTGGCCGCGGCGACGCCACGGTCAGTCGTCAGCACCGGAGCCGCAGCGGGGGACGGCACTACCGTTCCCCCCACGGCCGTCTGGGCCGGGGTCATCTCGGTCGGGGCAGCTGGGATCAGTGCACCGAGACCACGACCCAGCCCCCTCCGTCGCTCGCTCACTGGATCCCCTCCACCATGTTCGGGTTGCTCTGAGCGCCGATATGGGCCTGCGTCGGGTCGTAGCTGACCCCGATGCCCTTCAGCGCGATTTCTCGGGCCGCCTCAAGGTACGAGAGGGCACCGCTCGATCCAGGATCGTAGGTCAGTACCGTCTGCCCGTAGCTCGGCGCCTCGGAGATACGGACCGAGCGGGGAATGCTCGTCCGCAGCACCTCGTCGCCGAAGTGACTGCGCACCTCGTCCGCGACCTGGGAGGCAAGGCGCGTCCGGCCGTCGTACATGGTGAGCAGGATGGTCGACACATGCAGGTTGGGGTTGAGGTGCCCCCGTACCAGGTCGACGTTGCGCAGCAGCTGGCCCAGGCCCTCCAGCGCGTAGTACTCGCACTGGATCGGGATGAGCACCTCGGCGCCCGCGACGAGCGCGTTGACCGTCAGCAGGCCGAGTGAGGGCGGGCAGTCGATGAGGATGTAGTCCAGCGGCTGCTCGTACGCCAGGATCGCCCGCTGAAGCCGGCTCTCCCGTGCCACCAGGGACACCAGCTCGATCTCCGCACCGGCGAGGTCGATCGTGGCGGGGGCGCAGAAGAGACCTTCGACGTCCACCACCGGCTGGACAACCTCCGCCAGCGGCTTGCTCTCGACCAACACGTCGTAGATGGACGGAACCTCGGCGTGGTGGTCGATGCCCAGCGCGGTGGAGGCATTGCCCTGCGGGTCGAGGTCGATCACCAGGACACGGGCACCGTGCAGAGCCAGCGACGCGGCAAGGTTGACGGTCGTCGTCGTCTTGCCAACGCCGCCCTTCTGGTTGGCGACCACCATGACTCTGGTCTGCTCCGGACGTGGCAGTCCTTCGCCGGCGCGGCCGAGAGCTTCCACCGCAAGTTGGGCAGCACGACCGATGGGAGTGTCGTCCATCGGAGGCGGTGTTTCACGTGAAACATCCGCCCCCATCGACTCGGTACGGGGACCGGGGACCGGATCGGTCATCGGTCCCGCGATGTTGGCGTCGGACCGCAAGGATTCACTCTCCTCGACTTCAGGCTCGCAATGAACAGAGCCTCCCATGTCTTCGGGGTCGTGAACCAGTGAGGCCTGTTGTTCTGTGGAGAAATCCACCTCTGTGGACAACTCCGTGCCCCTCAAGGGGGACGGAGCGTCACCAGAGGCTCCCTCTCCGAGGGCTCCGAGAGATTTTCGGTCGCGTGGTTCGGCCGCGGCGCGGGTCCGACCGATGATGCCGTGCAGCAGTGAGCGACGTTTCACGTGAAACACGATGCACAGCAAGCAGTACCGAAAAGCCGCGACACTCCGTCATGCGTAGGTTTGGCAGCTTGTGTGGAGTACGTCTGGTCGTCAGGACGGATCAGCGGCGCCTACGTGCCCTCCCGGTACGAGCCGCCTTCGCCCGCTTGGCCGCGAAGCGCACGCCGCCCGGGCTCTCTCCGACCTCCACGCGGACGACGGTCGACAGCGGATCCACCACGCCCTCACCCACATGCAGGATCGACGTGGACACCGCACCGAGCTTCGTCAGCGCCGTGGCCGCGGCCTTCAGCTCCTCCTCCGCCGTGTCTCCCTTGAGGGCGAGCATCTCGCCGTAGGGGCGCAGCAGCGGGACGCCCCAGGCGGCCAGGCGGTCCAGCGGGGCCACCGCACGGGCCGTGACCACATGCACCGGAGGCAGCTTGCCCATGACCTCCTCGGCGCGGCCACGGACCACGGTCACATGGTCCAGGCCGAGCAGCTCGACGACCTCGGTCAGGAAGTTGGTGCGCCGAAGCAGCGGCTCCAGCAGGGTGATGTTGAGGTCCTCCCGGACCAGCGCCAGCGGAATGCCCGGCAGGCCGGCTCCGGAGCCCACGTCGCAGACCGTCACCCCCTCGGGGACGGCCTCCGAGAGCACCGCGCAGTTCAGCAGGTGCCGCTCCCACAGGCGGGGCACTTCCCGTGGGCCGATCAGACCACGCTGCACGCCTGCCTCGGCGAGCAGCTCCGCGTAGCGGACCGCATCGGCGAAGCGCTCGCCGAACACTTCCCGCGCCTGTTCGGGCGCCGGGGGGAGCTCCGCAGCCTCCGTCACGGGGACCGTCCTTCCGTACAGCGCCGATGCTCCGCGCACCGGCCACCAGAACTACCAGGCTGACAAAGTTCGGCCCCGCCTGCTCAACAGACGGGGCCGGTACAACGGGGGGACCGCTCAGGCGGGCAGTACGACGACGAACCGCTGCGGCTCCTCGCCCTCGGACTCGCTACGCAGTCCGGCGGACTTGACCGCGTCGTGCACGACCTTGCGCTCGAACGGGGTCATCGGCTTGAGCTTCACGGGCTCGCCGGTGTTCTTGACCTCGGCGGCGGCCTTGGCGCCCAGCTCGGAGAGCTCGGCGCGCTTCTTGGCGCGGTAGCCCCCGATGTCGAGCATCAGCCGACTGCGGTCACCGGTCTCCCGGTGCACGGCCAGGCGGGTCAGCTCCTGGAGCGCCTCCAGCACCTCGCCGTCGCGGCCGACCAGCTTCTGCAGGTCCCGGCCGCTCGAGTCGCTGATGATCGACACGGAGGCGCGGTCTGCCTCGACATCCATGTCGATGTCGCCGTCGAGGTCGGCGATGTCCAGCAGACCTTCGAGATAGTCCGCCGCGATCTCGCCCTCCTGCTCCAGGCGGGTCAGGGTGTCTGCACCCTCGGCAGCGGCGGAGGTGGTGCCTTCCGTCACGGGATGGGCTCCTTCTTACTTCTTGGACGGGGACTTGGGGCGCTGCGGACCGCCCTTGCGCTGACCGGACTGGGCCCTGCTGCGGCCGTTGGAGCCGCCCTTCGGGGCCTGCTTGGCGGCCGGCTTGGCGTCCTGCGGCTCGTCGGAGTTCTCCAGCGAGGTCGTCGTGTCCGCCTCGTCGACGGAATCCGACGCGTCCGAAGAAGCCGAAACGGAGTCGCCGCCCGCCTTCGTCGTACCGGACTGCCGCTGGGCCTTGGTCTGGCGCTTGGGCTGCTGGCGCCTGGCGGCGCCGGTGGTCGTGACGCCGTCCTCGGTCTGCGCGACGGCCTGGGCCTCGCCCTTCACCACGGTGCCGTCGGCCTGGGCCACGAGGCCGGACTTGGTCAGCGCGTTGATGAACGAGCGCTCGAACTCGTTGCGGTCACGGCCCTTGGCGACGATCGCCTTGACGATGGTCTTCTCGCTGCGCCGGCGGGTCTTGCCGTGGTGCGTGACGTGCTTGGTGAGGCGCTCCAGGTAGGCGGCCTGGGCCTTGGAACCCGGGGTCGGGTTGTTGCGGATGACGTACATCTGCTGGCCCATGGTCCACACGTTGGTGGTCAGCCAGTAGACGAGGACACCGACCGGGAAGTTGATACCGAAGACGGCGAACATGACCGGGAAGACGTACATCAGCATCTTCTGCTGCTGCATGAACGGCGTCTTCACCGTGGTGTCGACGTTCTTCGTCATCAGCTGGCGCTGCGTGTAAAACTGCGACGCGGACATCAGGACGATCATGACCGCGGTGACGACCCGGACGTCCGTGAGGGAGGCACCGAGCGCCTCCACCTTCGAGGAGCCATCCGTGAACTTCGCGGCGAGCGGTGCCCCGAAGATGTGGGCCTTACGAGCACTGTTGAGCAGCGACTCGTTGATGACACCGATCGTCGAGCCCGTCGCGATGCCGTTGAGCACGTGGTACAGGGCGAAGAAGAACGGGGACTGCGCCAGGATGGGAAGGCACGAGGAGAGCGGGTTGGTACCCGACTCCTTGTACAGCTTCATCATCTCTTCGGACTGGCGCTGCTTGTCGTTCTTGTAGCGCTCCTGGATCTTCTTCATCTCGGGCTGCAGCGTCTGCATGGCCCGCGTCGCCTTGATCTGCTTCACGAAGAGCGGGATCAGGCAGATCCGGATCAGGATCACCAGGGACACGATGGACAAGCCCCAGGCCCAGCCCGTGTCGGGACCGAAGATCTTCCCGTACACGGAGTGGAACTGGACGATGACCCATGAGACGGGTGTCGTGATGAAGCTGAAGAGGCTGGCAATCGTGTCCACTAATCATGCTCCTTGGGCATGGGACGAAGTCTCTGCGGCCGGGCTCGAAGGAAGCTCGGAGGGAGGCTTCTCCTCGGTGGCCGGTTCGGCGGCGGAGGGCCCGCCCCTGCGTGCACGCCAGGCGTCACGCAGCATTTCGTGCCACCGCGGGCGCTTGCGCGGCGGAACATGGTCCACACCGCCCAGCGACCACGGATTGCACCGCAGGATGCGCCAGGCCGTGAGTGCCGTGCCCTTGATCGCACCGTGCCGGTCGATGGCCGTGTAGCCGTAGTGGGAGCACGACGGGTAGTACTTGCACACCGGGCCCAGCAGTGGACTGATCGTCCACTGGTACAGCTTGATCAGAGCCAGCAGCGGGTACTTCATCGCGCGCCCCCTCCCAGCAGCCGCTCGATGGCGGCATCCAGGTCTCGGGCCAGCTGTGCATGGTCGGCGTCGCCCGCTCCGGGCAGCGCTCGTACGACTACCAGGCTACCGGGGGGGAACAGGGCGACTCGCTCACGCATCAGATGACGCAGTCTGCGCTTCACGGCATTGCGCACCACGGCACCACCCACGGCCTTGCTCACGACGAAACCCGCACGCGTCGGGGGAGCGCTCTCCCCAGGCGCGTGCGGGTCCGTGGCACCGCTACGAAGGTGGACGACGAGGGACGGGCGACCTGCCCGGCGCCCCCGTCGTACCGCGGTCGCGAAGTCCTCGCGCCGCCTCAGCCGATGCTCGGTAGGCAGCACGACGTCATGACCTGACCGGGATCAGGCGGACAGGCTGGCGCGACCCTTTGCACGACGGTTCGCGAGAATCGCGCGACCGGCACGGGTACGCATCCGCAGGCGGAAGCCGTGGGTCTTGGCACGACGACGGTTGTTCGGCTGGAAGGTGCGCTTGCTCACTCGGGGGCTCCAGAAATCAAATCGGTGTGGCGGGTGCCGTCCTGGCTGTCACCGTGCGCCCACGAGTAGCTCGCATCACGCCCGAGTGCACCGCTTCCCGATCACCTTCAGCGATCTGTGCCCATCGGAGGCAGGCGGCAGCAGCCATCGACAACTCGACCTGGTTACGGTACGCGGGGCTACGCCATTCGGTCAAACCAGCGGTGACGGAGAGACACTATCCACAGCCTGGGGACAACAACTTGAACCGCAGCCGCCACGCTGACTACCGTGGCTGAACTCCGATTCGTTCCTTTATCCCCGCCCGACCTGATTTTCATCCCGACCCGTCCTCGAACCACACGTTCGTGGGACCTGTGAGAGAGCGTGCCCTGTGGCTGACGTACCTGCCGATCTTGCCGCAGTGTGGCCACGAGTACTGGAGCAGCTCCTCGGTGAGGGCCGCGGTCAGGGTGTGGAGGCGAAGGACGAACACTGGATCAGGCGCTGCCAGCCGCTCGCGCTGGTCGCGGACACCGCTCTGCTCGCCGTACCGAACGAATTCGCGAAGAACGTACTGGAGGGCCGTCTCGCCCCCATCGTCAGCGAGACCCTGAGCCGTGAGTGCGGGCGCCCCATCCGGATCGCGATCACCGTGGACGAGTCCGCGGGCGAGCCCCCGGCCCCGCCGGCGCCCCCCGTGCAGAAGCCGCGCTACGACGAGCCCGAGCCCGCGCCGTCGCAGTACGACGGAGGGTACGGCCGGCACCGCGCCGACCAGCTGCCGGACCAGGGCGGTCGCGACCAGCTGCCCACCGCCCGTCCCGCCTACCCCTCCGAGTACCAGCGTCCCGAGCCCGGCGCCTGGCCGCGCCCCGGGCAGGACGAGTACGGCTGGCAGCAGCCGCGGCTCGGCTTCCCGGAGCGCGATCCCTATGCCTCGCCGTCGCAGGACGCGTACCGCTCGGACGGCTACGGCGGCCAGGATCCGTACGCCCAGGAGTACCGCCCGCAGCAGCCGCTGGACCGGCCGCCGTACGAGCAGCAGCGTGCCGAGTACGAACCGCCGCGCCCGGACTACGACCGGCCCGACTACGACCGCTCCGACTACGAGCGGGGCGGTCATGACCGATCCCCGCATGACCGATCCCCGCATGACCGGACCGGTCATGACCGGCCCGCGCATGACCGGCCCGACTACGACCGGGACTCCGGGCGCCGTGAGCTGCCCGAGTCCCCGGGCGGGCCGGGCCAGGGGCACCGGGGCGGGCCCGGGCGGCCGGACCTGCCGAGCGCCGGTGGGCCCGGACCGCTGGGTGCGAAACCCGCGCCGGCCGGCGGCCCCGGTGAGCCGACCGCCCGCCTGAACCCGAAGTACCTCTTCGACACGTTCGTCATCGGCGCGTCCAACCGCTTCGCGCACGCGGCGGCGGTCGCCGTCGCCGAGGCGCCGGCGAAGGCGTACAACCCCCTCTTCATCTACGGGGAGTCGGGACTCGGCAAGACGCACCTGCTGCACGCGATCGGGCACTACGCGCGGAGCCTCTACCCGGGCACGCGCGTGCGGTACGTGAGCTCGGAGGAGTTCACCAACGAGTTCATCAACTCGATCCGCGACGGCAAGGGCGACAGCTTCCGCAAGCGCTATCGCGAGATGGACATCCTGCTCGTCGACGACATCCAGTTCCTCGCGGACAAGGAGTCGACGCAGGAGGAGTTCTTCCACACCTTCAACACGCTCCACAACGCGAACAAGCAGATCGTGCTCTCCAGCGACCGGCCGCCCAAGCAGCTGGTCACCCTGGAGGACCGGCTGCGGAACCGGTTCGAGTGGGGTCTGATCACCGACGTCCAGCCGCCGGAGCTGGAGACGCGGATCGCGATCCTCCGCAAGAAGGCGGTCCAGGAGCAGCTCAACGCCCCGCCGGAGGTGCTGGAGTTCATCGCCTCCCGCATCTCGCGCAACATCCGCGAGCTGGAGGGCGCGCTGATCCGGGTGACGGCGTTCGCGTCGCTCAACCGGCAGCCGGTCGATCTCGGGCTGACCGAGATCGTGCTGAAGGATCTGATCCCCGGGGGGCAGGACTCCACGCCGGAGATCAGCGCGACGGCGATCATGGCGGCGACCGCGGACTACTTCGGGCTCACCGTCGAGGACCTGTGCGGGAGCTCGCGCGGGCGGCAGCTGGTCACGGCGCGGCAGATCGCGATGTACCTGTGCCGGGAGCTGACGGATCTGTCGCTGCCGAAGATCGGAGCGCAGTTCGGGAACCGGGACCATACGACCGTGATGCACGCCGACCGGAAGATCCGGGCGCTGATGGCGGAGCGGCGGTCGATCTACAACCAGGTGACGGAGCTGACCAACCGCATCAAGAACGGCTAGTCCTACGGCGTTCAGGGCGCCCTTGGGAGAGATCCCGGGGGCGCCTTTTGGCGTCCTGGGGTGGTTCGGGAGTGGGTCGCTGCGGCCCGGTGGGGGCTTGTCGCGCAGTTCCCCGCGCCCCTGCAGGGGCGCTGCACCGAGGTCCGCTGTTCGATTTCCGGCCGGGTTACGGGCGTCCTCCACAGATTTGCCGACTTTCTTGCGTCCACACCCTGGGGACTGTGAAGTTGTCCCGAACGTCGTCCACAGGCTGGGGGTTGAAACGGCATCAGGGCAGCTCAAGGGGCTGTGGAATCGTGGATGACGGATCTCCACAGTCTGTGGACGAAGGCGGGATCCACAGACTGTGGACGAAGTTGTCCACCGGTAGCCCACAGGCTGAGGGGTAGTTGTCCCCAGCGATCCCCAGCTTCTCCACACCGCTGTCCACTGTTCGGCAACGTGACGCGCCCGCTCACCGTGTCGAGTGAAAGGCGTCACACAAAGGTGCCGGGTTGGGCTGTGGGAAAGGTGGGTAAAGCTGGGGACGGTGTTGGGGAGAACTCCCCTCGGGCTGTGCATGGTGTGTGCAGAACTTTCTGTTCTCCACAGCAACACCCAGTTGTCCACCGGTGTCACCCACAGGGGCAGTGGACAAAATCTCCGCCCTGAGCTGGGCAAACGAGGTTATCCACGGTATCCACAGCCCCTACTACTACTGACAACTAGAGAGAGCTGGGAATCCGTTTCGAAGAGGGCCCTGTGTACAACTCGCTCTTCGGCTCCTGACCGCGCCTCGTCACGACTTGACCCCGAGAGGCACCAGCTGTCAGTGCGGTGCGTCAGACTGGTCCCCGGTGTTCTTCCCCTCCCAGGGGCCGACGACACCGAGACAGACGACGAAGAAGACGCAGCAGGGCGAGAAGCCCCGGCAACAGCAGGAGGCGGGCTTACGGTGAAGATCCGGGTGGAACGCGACGTACTCGCGGAGGCAGTGGCCTGGGCGGCACGCAGCCTCCCGGCCCGTCCGCCGGCGCCGGTCCTCGCCGGCCTGCTCCTGAAGGCCGAGGACGGGCAGCTGAGCCTGTCCAGCTTCGACTACGAGGTCTCCGCGCGGGTCAGCGTCGAGACCGAGGTCGAGGAGGAGGGCACGGTCCTGGTCTCCGGGCGGCTGCTCGCCGACATCTGCCGTGCGCTCCCCAACCGGCCGGTGGAGATTTCCACAGACGGTGTACGGGCGACGGTGGTCTGTGGATCGTCCCGGTTCACGCTGCACACCCTGCCGGTGGAGGAGTACCCGTCCCTGCCGCAGATGCCGAACGCGACGGGCACGGTCCCCGGCGAGGTCTTCGCCTCCGCGGTCTCCCAGGTGGCCATCGCCGCCGGGCGTGACGACACGCTGCCGGTGCTCACCGGTGTGCGCATCGAGATCGAGGGCGACACGGTCACCCTGGCCTCCACCGACCGCTACCGCTTCGCGGTCCGCGAGTTCCTGTGGAAGCCGGAGAACCCGGAGGCCTCCGCGGTCGCCCTGGTGCCCGCCAAGACGCTCCTGGACACCGCCAAGGCCCTCACGAGCGGCGACAGCGTCATCCTGGCGCTCTCCGGCTCGGGCGCGGGCGAGGGGCTCATCGGTTTCGAGGGCGCCGGCCGCCGCACGACCACGCGGCTGCTCGAGGGCGACCTGCCGAAGTACCGGTCGCTGTTCCCGACCGAGTTCAACTCCGTGGCCGTGATCGAGACCGCCCCCTTCGTGGAGGCCGTCAAGCGCGTCGCCCTGGTCGCCGAGCGGAACACCCCGGTGCGGCTCAGCTTCGAGCAGGGCGTGCTGATCCTGGAGGCCGGTTCCAGCGACGACGCACAGGCTGTGGAGCGGGTCGACGCGCAGCTGGAGGGCGACGACGTCTCCATCGCCTTCAACCCGACCTTCCTGCTCGACGGCCTGAGCGCGATCGACTCGCCGGTGGCCCAGCTGTCGTTCACGACGTCCACGAAGCCGGCGCTGCTCAGCGGCAGGCCCGCGCTCGACGCGGAGTCGGACGACGCGTACAAGTACCTGATCATGCCGGTGCGGCTCAGCGGCTGACCAGCGGCCGAGTTGTCCACAGCTGTGCACGGTGCCGGGTGTCCCCTGTGGGTATCCGGCACCGGCGTCCGGTGGGTTTCCCCAGGTGAGCGGCTATGCCCACAACTGTGCGCAAAGGGCCGGGATTAGGCTCGGACGCAGGCACGCACGTGCCTCTCCTGCCACACCGCAACCTAAGGAACCAACTGATGGAGCTCGGTCTCGTCGGCCTCGGCAAGATGGGCGGCAACATGCGCGAGCGGATCCGCCGCGCGGGCCACACCGTCGTCGGATACGACCGCAACCCGGACCTCGCCGATGTCCACAGCCTGGAAGAGCTTGTGGGCAAGCTCAGCGGGCCGCGCGTGGTGTGGGTGATGGTCCCGGCCGGGGCGCCGACCCAGTCCACGATCGACGAGCTGGCCGAGCTCCTGGAGCCCGGTGACGTGGTCGTCGACGGCGGCAACTCCCGCTGGACGGACGACGAGCGGCACGCCGAGGAGCTGGCCGCCAAGGGCATCGGCTTCGTCGACTGCGGGGTCTCCGGCGGCGTCTGGGGCCTGGAGAACGGCTACGCGCTGATGTACGGCGGCGCAGCCGAGCACGTCGAGCAGGTGCGGCCGGTCTTCGACGCGCTCAGGCCCGAGGGCGACTTCGGCTCGGTGCACGCCGGCAAGGTCGGCGCGGGCCACTTCGCGAAGATGGTCCACAACGGCATCGAGTACGCGATGATGCAGGCCTACGCCGAGGGCTGGGAGCTCCTGGAGAAGGTCGACTCCGTCACGGACGTGCGCGAGGTCTTCCGCTCCTGGCAGGAAGGGACGGTCATCCGTTCCTGGCTGCTCGACCTCGCGGTGAACGCCCTCGACGAGGACGAGCACCTGGACCGGCTGAAGGGTTTTGCACAGGACTCCGGCGAGGGCCGCTGGACTGTGGAGGCCGCCATAGACAACGCGGTGCCGCTGCCCGCGATCACCGCCTCGCTGTTCGCGCGGTTCGCCTCCCGGCAGGACGACTCGCCGCAGATGAAGATGATCGCCGCGCTGCGCAACCAGTTCGGCGGCCACGCCGTAGCCGCGAAGTAGTACCGGGAAACAGCACAGAAGCAGCACCCAGCAGAGACGAAACAGCAGGTCACGGGGAGGTCGGCGGAACACCATGCACGTCACGCATCTGTCGCTGGCCGACTTCCGCTCCTACGCCCGGGTCGAGGTCCCGCTCGACCCGGGCGTGACCGCGTTCGTCGGCCCCAACGGCCAGGGCAAGACCAACCTCGTCGAGGCCGTCGGCTATCTGGCCACCCTCGGCAGCCACCGGGTCGCCTCCGACGCCCCCCTGGTCCGCATGGGCGCCGACCGGGCGATCATCCGGGCGCAGGTCCGGCAGGGCGAGCGGCAGCAGCTGGTCGAGCTGGAGCTGAACCCGGGCAAGGCCAACCGGGCCCGCATCAACAGGTCCTCGCAGGTCAGACCGCGTGACGTGCTGGGGATCGTACGGACCGTGCTGTTCGCGCCCGAGGACCTCGCGCTGGTGAAGGGCGATCCCGGTGAGCGGCGCCGTTTCCTGGACGAGCTGATCACCGCGCGCTCGCCGCGGATGGCCGGTGTCCGGTCGGACTACGAGCGTGTCCTCAAGCAGCGGAACACCCTGTTGAAAACCGCCGCCCTCGCCCGGCGGCACGGCGGGCGGTCCATGGACCTGTCCACGCTCGACGTGTGGGACCAGCACCTGGCGCGGGCCGGCGCCGAGCTGCTCGCCCAGCGGCTCGACCTCGTCGCCGCGATCCAGCCGCTGGCCGACAAGGCGTACGAGCAGCTGGCGCCGGGGGGCGGTCCCGTCGCGCTGGAGTACAAGCCGTCGGCGCCCGGCGAGGCGCACACGCGCGAGGACCTGTACCCCCAGCTGATGGCGGCCCTGGCGGACGCCCGCAAGCAGGAGATCGAGCGGGGCGTGACCCTGGTCGGCCCGCACCGTGACGACCTGGTGCTCAAGCTGGGGCAGCTGCCCGCCAAGGGGTACGCCTCGCACGGCGAGTCCTGGTCGTACGCGCTGGCGCTGCGCCTGGCGTCGTACGACCTGCTGCGGGCCGAGGGGAACGAGCCGGTGCTGGTGCTCGACGACGTGTTCGCCGAGCTCGACGCCCGGCGCCGGGAGCGGCTGGCGGAGCTGGTGGCGCCCGGCGAGCAGGTGCTGGTCACCGCCGCCGTGGACGACGACGTACCGCACGTCCTCGCCGGTGTGCGGTACGCGGTCGCCGACGGGACGGTGGAACGGGCATGAGCACCGACGGACCCGCGCCCAAGGACGAACCCTCCGGTGTCGACCTCGCGCGCGTGGCGCTGCGGGCGGCGAAGGAGGCGGCACGCGCGCGAGGCGACGCGGCGCAGCAGAAGAAGCAGGCGCGCCGCGGTGGCCTGCGCTCCGGCGCGCGCGCCGACGGCCGCGACCCCATGGCGCTCGGGTCCGCCATCAACCGGCTGATCACCGAGCGCGGCTGGGAGACGCCGGCCGCGGTCGGCGGGGTGATGGGCCGCTGGCCGGAGATCGTCGGCGACGATCTGGCCAAGCACTGTGTGCCGCAGCGGTACGACGAGGACGAGCGGGTGCTGGTCGTCCAGTGCGACTCCACCGCCTGGGCGACCCAGCTGCGCCACCTCGCGCCCGC
This sequence comes from Streptomyces sp. NPDC048278, assembly GCF_040652195.1. Lineage (NCBI taxonomy): Bacteria > Bacillati > Actinomycetota > Actinomycetes > Kitasatosporales > Streptomycetaceae > Streptomyces > Streptomyces sp. NPDC048278. The sequence goes on along the minus strand of NZ_JBEZLP010000002.1, from coordinate 309,167 downwards.
GCTCGTCGCCCGCCTGAACGAGGACCTGGGGCACGGCACCGTACGCCTGATCAAGGTGCTCAATCCCGGCGGTCCTGCCCGGCGCTACGGCCCGCTGCGGGCCCCTGGGAGCACGGGCCCCGGGGACACCTACGGGTGACTTACGTCACGATCGCAGCCGGGTGCGGGGCCGTTCCACGGCCCGCCCGGCTGATCGTCGTACGACCGCACGCGGATGCGAATCGCGACCTGACGCCGGAGTAGCCAAGGGTTGACAGCCGGAAGCGCTGAGTGCCTCCGTGAGCCTCTTGGAGCCCCCATCCGCATATCGGGAGTCGGCACAGGCGGGTTCAGGGCGGCACATGCGGACTCAGGTACCGGCAAACCCCCATCACTGTCGGCGCTACCGGTAGACTGGAAGACAATCCCGCCCCGAACGTGGGGACCGTCCGGGAAAAGCTGAGCAACGCTGATCAAGGCTTACCAACGCAACATGCCGCAGCCGCTCCGGCAACCCGCCGACGAGCCCGGCTCGTGCTGTGCCAGAAAGGGCGCTTCGTGGCCGATTCCGGCAACCCCAACGAGAACATCCCGTCCACCGACGCCGGCGCGCACGGTGAGGCCGCTGGTTCCGGCCCGGCCTCCGCCTCGTACGACGCCAGCGCCATCACCGTGCTCGAAGGGCTGGACGCGGTCCGCAAGCGACCCGGTATGTACATCGGCTCGACCGGTGAGCGCGGCCTGCACCACCTCGTGTACGAGGTCGTGGACAACTCCGTCGACGAGGCTCTGGCCGGCTACGCGGACACCATCGACGTGACGGTCCTGGCCGACGGCGGCGTGCGTGTCGTCGACAACGGCCGTGGCATCCCCGTCGGCATCGTGGCGTCCGAGGGCAAGCCGGCCGTCGAGGTCGTGCTGACCGTGCTGCACGCGGGCGGCAAGTTCGGCGGCGGCGGCTACGCCGTCTCCGGTGGTCTGCACGGTGTGGGTGTGTCCGTCGTGAACGCGCTGTCGAGCAGGGTGTCCGTCGAGATCAGGACCGACGGCCACCGCTGGACGCAGGACTACAAGCTGGGCGTTCCCACGGCTCCGCTGGCCAAGCACGAGGAGACCGGTGAGACCGGCACCTCGGTCACGTTCTGGGCCGACCCGGACATCTTCGAGACCACCGAGTACTCCTTCGAGACGCTGTCGCGGCGTTTCCAGGAGATGGCGTTCCTCAACAAGGGCCTGACGATCCGGCTCACCGACGAGCGCGAGTCGGCGAAGGCCGTCGCCGGCGCCGACGAGGCGGGCGCGGACGAGAAGGCCGAGGTCAAGACGGTCACGTACCACTACGAGGGCGGCATCGTCGACTTCGTGAAGTACCTCAACTCCCGCAAGGGAGACGTGGTGCACCCCACCGTCATCGACCTGGAGGCCGAGGACAAGGACAAGAGCCTGTCCCTCGAGGTCGCCATGCAGTGGAACAGCGGCTACAGCGAGGGCGTCTACTCGTTCGCCAACATCATCCACACGCACGAGGGCGGCACCCACGAGGAGGGCTTCCGCGCGGCGCTCACCTCGCTGATCAACAAGTACGCGCGCGACAAGAAGCTGCTCCGCGAGAAGGACGACAACCTCACCGGCGACGACATCCGCGAGGGTCTGACCGCGATCATCTCGGTCAAGCTGAGCGAGCCGCAGTTCGAGGGCCAGACGAAGACCAAGCTGGGCAACACGGAGGCCAAGACCTTCGTGCAGAAGGCGGTCTACGAGCACCTGAACGACTGGCTGGACCGCAACCCGGTGGAGGCCGCGGACATCATCCGCAAGGGCATCCAGGCGGCCACCGCGCGCGTGGCGGCCCGCAAGGCCCGCGACCTCACCCGCCGCAAGGGCCTGCTGGAGTCGGCGTCCCTGCCGGGCAAGCTCTCCGACTGCCAGTCGAACGACCCCACCAAGTGCGAGATCTTCATCGTCGAGGGTGACTCCGCCGGCGGCTCGGCCAAGTCCGGCCGCAACCCGCAGTACCAGGCGATCCTCCCGATCCGGGGCAAGATCCTCAACGTCGAGAAGGCGCGGATCGACAAGATCCTGCAGAACCAGGAGATCCAGGCGCTGATCTCGGCCTTCGGCACCGGTGTGCACGAGGACTTCGACATCGAGAAGCTCCGCTATCACAAGATCATCCTGATGGCGGACGCCGACGTCGACGGCCAGCACATCAACACCCTGCTGCTGACCTTCCTGTTCCGCTTCATGCGCGACCTGGTGGAGCAGGGGCACGTGTACCTGTCCCGTCCCCCGCTCTACAAGATCAAGTGGGGCCGGGACGAGGTCGAGTACGCCTACTCCGACCGCGAGCGCGACGCCCTCCTGGAGCTGGGCCGGCAGCGCGGCAAGCGGGTCAAGGAGGACTCGATCCAGCGCTTCAAGGGTCTCGGCGAGATGAACGCCGAGGAGCTGCGCGTGACCACCATGGACGTCGACCACCGGGTCCTCGGCCAGGTCACCCTCGACGACGCCGCCCAGGCCGACGACCTGTTCTCGGTCCTGATGGGCGAGGACGTCGAGGCCCGCCGCCAGTTCATCCAGCGCAACGCCAAGGACGTCCGCTTCCTCGACATCTGAGTCGGTCTCAGCTGACCGCACCAGGAAGGATCTTCACCAGCAATGGCCGACGAGAACACTCCCGTCACCCCTGAAGAGGGCGGCGACGTCGTGATGCGCATCGAGCCCGTCGGGCTCGAGACGGAGATGCAGCGCTCGTACCTCGACTACGCGATGTCCGTCATCGTGTCCCGTGCGCTGCCGGACGTCCGGGACGGTCTCAAGCCCGTCCACCGCCGCGTCCTGTACGCGATGTACGACGGCGGCTACCGCCCCGAGCGCGGCTTCTACAAGTGCGCCCGTGTCGTCGGCGACGTCATGGGCAACTACCACCCGCACGGCGACTCCTCCATCTACGACGCCCTGGTCCGCCTCGCCCAGCCGTGGTCGATGCGCATGCCGCTCGTCGACTCCAACGGCAACTTCGGTTCCCCGGGCAACGACCCGGCAGCCGCCATGCGGTACACCGAGTGCAAGATGGCGCCGCTGTCGATGGAGATGGTCCGCGACATCGACGAGGAGACCGTCGACTTCACGGACAACTACGACGGCCGCTCCCAGGAGCCGACCGTCCTGCCGGCCCGCTTCCCGAACCTGCTGATCAACGGCTCCGCCGGTATCGCGGTCGGCATGGCGACCAACATCCCGCCGCACAACCTGCGCGAGGTCGCGGCCGGCGCCCAGTGGTGCCTGGAGAACCCGGAGGCCTCGCACGAGGAGCTCCTGGACGCGCTGATCGAGCGGATCAAGGGCCCGGACTTCCCGACCGGCGCCCTCGTCGTCGGCCGCAAGGGCATCGAGGAGGCCTACCGCACGGGCCGCGGCTCGATCACCATGCGCGCGGTCGTCGAGGTCGAGGAGATCCAGAACCGCCAGTGCCTGGTGGTCACGGAGCTGCCGTACCAGACCAACCCCGACAACCTCGCGCAGAAGATCGCCGACCTGGTGAAGGACGGCAAGGTCGGCGGTATCGCCGACGTCCGCGACGAGACCTCCTCGCGCACCGGCCAGCGCCTCGTCATCGTGCTGAAGCGGGACGCGGTCGCCAAGGTCGTCCTGAACAACCTGTACAAGCACACCGACCTCCAGTCGAACTTCGGCGCCAACATGCTGGCCCTGGTCGACGGCGTGCCGCGCACCCTCTCCCTGGACGCGTTCATCCGGCACTGGGTGACGCACCAGATCGAGGTCATCGTCCGCCGGACGAAGTTCCGGCTGCGCAAGGCCGAGGAGCGGGCGCACATCCTGCGCGGTCTGCTCAAGGCGCTGGACGCGATCGACGAGGTCATCGCGCTCATCCGGGCCAGTGACACGGTCGAGATCGCGCGCACGGGCCTGATGCAGCTCCTGGAGATCGACGAGATCCAGGCCAACGCGATCCTCGAGATGCAGCTGCGCCGGCTGGCCGCCCTGGAGCGCCAGAAGATCATCCAGGAGCACGACGAGCTCCAGGCGAAGATCACCGAGTACAACGCGATCCTGGCCTCGCCGGTCCGCCAGCGCGGCATCGTCAGCGAGGAGCTGGCCGCGATCGTCGAGAAGTACGGCGACGACCGCAAGACCATGCTGGTGCCCTACGACGGTGACATGTCCATCGAGGACCTGATCGCCGAGGAGGACATCGTGGTCACCGTCTCGCGCGGTGGCTATGTGAAGCGGACCAAGACGGACGACTACCGGGCGCAGAAGCGCGGCGGCAAGGGCGTGCGCGGCACGAAGCTGAAGGAAGACGACATCGTCGACCACTTCTTCGTCTCGACCACGCACCACTGGCTGCTGTTCTTCACGAACAAGGGCCGGGTGTACCGGGCGAAGGCCTACGAGCTGCCGGACGCCGGCCGGGACGCCCGTGGTCAGCACGTGGCGAACCTGCTGGCCTTCCAGCCGGACGAGGCGATCGCCGAGATCCTCGCGATCCGCGACTACGACGCGGCGGACTACCTGGTGCTCGCCACCAAGGCCGGTCTGGTCAAGAAGACGCCTCTGAAGGATTACGATTCGCCTCGCTCCGGTGGTGTCATCGCGATCAACCTGCGGGAGAGCGAGGAAGGTTCCGACGACGAACTGATCGGTGCCGAGCTGGTTTCGGCGGACGACGATCTGCTTCTGATCAGCAAGAAGGCGCAGTCGATCAGGTTCACCGCCTCCGACGACACTCTGCGACCCATGGGCCGGGCCACCTCCGGTGTCAAGGGCATGAGTTTCCGTGAGGGGGATGAACTTCTGTCGATGAATGTTGTTCGACCCGGTACGTTCGTGTTCACTGCCACCGACGGGGGGTACGCGAAGCGGACCCGTGTCGACGAGTACCGCGTCCAGGGTCGCGGCGGCCTCGGCATCAAGGCCGCCAAGATCGTGGAGGACCGCGGTTCACTGGTCGGCGCGCTGATCGTCGAGGAGAACGACGAGATCCTCGCCATCACCCTGTCCGGCGGTGTGATTCGCACGCGAGTCAGCGGGGTCAGGGAGACGGGCCGTGACACCATGGGCGTCCAACTGATCAACCTGGGCAAGCGCGATGCCGTCGTCGGCATCGCACGTAACGCCGAGGCCGGCAGCGAGGCGGAGGAAGTCGACGGCGAGGACGCCGTGGACGAGACCGCCGAGGGTGTCGCGACCAGCGGCACGGACGAGGGTGAGGCGCCCTCGGCCGAGTAGGCACGAGGAGTGAGTCATCGTGAGCGGAGCCACGGGCGCCGGATCGGCCGGTACCTCGACGGGTACGGATGCGGACGGCGGCGGCCGTGGCTCCGCCGCGTCCGACGGGGGCGGTGCGCCGCAGCAGGCGGACACGCACACGACCCAGCTGAAGGCGATCAAGGCGCCCGCGAAGGCGCCCGCGCCGGACGCACCGGGATCGCAGGGGGGAACTGTGACCGACACCCGAGGGCCGGCCGCGCCGGGCGACCGGCCGGCGCCCGCGCAGCCGCAGCAGGGGGCTTCCCCGCTGCCCGGGGAACGGCGTGCCGAGCAGCCCGCCGGGCCCTACCACCCGCCGCAGGCCTACCCGGCGGCCCAGCAGGCCGCACAGGCGCCCGCAGCGGCCGTACGACGGCCGCGTACGGGCGCCGCAGGGGCGCGGACCGCGCCCCGCACCCGCAAGGCCCGGCTGCGGGTCGCCAAGGCCGACCCCTGGTCGGTGATGAAGGTCAGCTTCCTGCTCTCCATCGCGCTGGGCATCTGCTCGATCGTGGCGGCGGCGGTGCTGTGGATGGTCCTGGACGCGATGGGCGTGTTCTCCACGGTCGGCGGCACGATCTCGGAGGCGACCGGTTCCAACGAGTCGAACGGCTTCGACCTCCAGGCCTTCCTCTCCCTCCCGCACGTCCTGACGTTCACGGCGATCATCGCGGTCATCGACGTCGTCCTCGCGACGGCGCTGGCGACCCTCGGAGCCTTCATCTACAACCTCTCCGCGGGCTTCGTCGGCGGCATCGAGCTGACCTTGGCCGAGGACGAGTAACCGGACTTCAAACCTCGGCTGTCGGTCCCCCGACAACCGATTTTGGGACTGCCCCGGTCGTGCGCTAATCTTCAGGAGTCAGCGCGCGGGACATACACCGCAGAGCGCGGCGGGGCTATAGCTCAGTTGGTTAGAGCGCATCCCTGATAAGGATGAGGCCACAGGTTCAAATCCTGTTAGCCCCACCAGTACTGAGACCCCCGATCCGGATGGATCGGGGGTCTTTGGCGTCCCGGGGATGTAGCGGGGGCGGGCATGGAAAAGCCCGGTCGCTGGCGACGGGGGATGCACCAGCGACCGGGTTGTGGCCAGCCTAACAAGGTGGCCTGTGCGGTGGGAGTCAACTTCTCGGCCGTCGTGAGCAGTTGTGATCGGGATCACTCAAAGGTGGTCAGGGTTGGGAGCGGATCAGGTGTCGCAGGGCGGGTCGTAGGCGAGGCGGGGGAGGTACTCGCGCCACTTGGCGGGCGTCAGGACGTTGCGGGTGACCGCGCAGATGCGGCTGACCGCCCGGTCGACGTCGAGGCTCCACAGCCGGACGGTGTCGGCGCCGCTGGAGACGCCCAGCATGTTGCTCCGCGGGCTGAAGGAGAGGAAGTTGCCCGTCTTGGCGTTGGGGCTCATGGACTGGCCGATGGGGTGGGCCGCGGACGGGGACGACACGTTCCACAGGCGGACCGTGTTGTCGTTGCCGCCGCTGGCCAGGGTGCGGCCGTCCCGGCTGAAGGTCAGGGAGACCACCGCCTCGGTGTGGCCGGTGAGGACCGGGCCGAGACGGGTCGCGTGGGCCGGGTCGGAGACGTTCCAGAGGCGGACCGTGTCGTCGTCGCTGCCGCTGGCCAGGGTGCGGCCGTCGGGGCTGTAGGCGAGGGTGTTGATGGGCCCCAGGTGGCCCTTCAAGGGCTCGCCGAGGAGCGTGGCACGGGTCCGGTCGGAGACGTTCCAGAGGCGGACGGTGCCGTCCGCGCTGCCGCTGGCCAGGGTCCTGCCGTCCGGGCTGAAGACGAGCGCGTTGACGTACCCGGTGTGGCCCCTGAGGGGCTCCCCGAGGCGCTTGGGACGGGCCGGGTCGCTGATGTCCACGAGCTGGACCGTGCGGTCGTCGTAGTCGGCGGCCACGGTCCGCCCGTCCGGGCTCAGCGCCAGCGCCTCCGCACCGGCGTACCGGGTGTCCAGCCGGACCGGCGCACCGTACTGGACGGGACGCGCGGGGTCCGAGACGTTCCACAGCTGTACCCAGCTGAGGTTGTTCTCACTGGTCAGGATGATCAGGGTGCGGCCGTCCCGGGTGAACACCATCGACCGCAGGTCCCGCGACCCGGTCGTGAACGGCGTGCCGAGCGCGGTGGGCCGGTCCGGATCCGTGATGTTCCACAGCCGCATCCGGCTGTCGCCGCCGCCGGTGGCCAGGACCTTGCCGTCGGGGCTGAACGCTCCCGCCGCGCCGATCATGTCCGAGCCCGGGATCGACCACAGCCGCACCTTGCCGTCACCGCTGCCGGTGGCGAGGGTGTGCCCGTCGGGGCTCCAGCCGACGGCGTACATCTCGCCGCTGCTGCCCGCGAGCGGCTCGCCCACCTGGGAGGGGAAGGCCGGGTTGCCGACGTTCCACAGGCTGGCCGTGGAGTCCGCGCTGCCCACGGCGAGCATGGAACCGTCGGGGCTGAAGGCCACCGACCAGACGGGCCCGGTGTGGCCGGTGAGCGGCGCGCCGAGAGCCTTGGCGTGCGCCCGGTCGCCGACGTCCCACAGCCGTACGGTGTCGTCCTTGCTGCCGCTCGCGAGGGTGCGGCCGTCCGGGCTGAAGGCCACCGAGTGCACGGTCCCGGTGTGTCCCGTGAGCGGAGCGCCGACGCGCTCGGGGCGGCGGGGGTCGGACACGTCGTACAGGAGGATCGAGTTGTCGTCGCTGCCGGCCGCGAGGGTGCGGCCGTCGGGGCTGAACGCGATGGAGCGCACGGCCTCGGTGTGGCCGGTGAGGGCGCCCAGCGCGGCGGGCCGGCGCGGGTCGTGCACGTCCCACAGGCGGACGGTGTGGTCCTCGTCGGCCGCGGCCAGCGTCTTGCCGTCCGGGCTGAAGGCGACCAGGTAGACGGTGCCGTCGTGGCCGGCCAGCGGGGAGCCCAGGGACGTCGGGTGCCTCGGGTCGGAGACGTCCCACAGGCGGACCGTGCCGTCGTCGCCTGCGCTGGCGAGGGTCTTGCCGTCCGGGCTGAAGACCGCGCTGGAGACCCAGCTCGTGTGACCGAGCAGGGGCTTGCCCAGGGCCTTCGGCCGGGTCGGGTCGCTCACGTCCCACAGCCGGACCGTGCGGTCGTAGGCGGCGGTGGCCAGGACCTTGCCGTCGGGACTGAAGGTGGTGAGGTAGACGGCGCCGGTGTGACCGAGCAGCGGGGTGGCCAGCGGGGCGTTGACGATGGAGATCAGGCGGTTGCTGGCGCCCTCGTCGTCCCGGCGCAGGTTGTGGGCCACCAGGTCGAGCTGGGCGGAGAGCGACGGGTCGGAGTACTGGAAACGGTCGGCCTCCGCCACCACCTGCTCGAAGACCGCGTCGTCCCGCTGCTGCCGGGCGATCACGGCGGAACCGGCCGCCAGCAGCGCGAGCACCACCAGCGCCGACACGGCGGCCCGGCTGAGCCAGACCGTACGCCGGCGCAGCCGTACCGAGGCCGCCAGGAACTCCACCGCGCTGCGGGTCAGGAAGGTGTCGCCGGCCGACTTCGCCCAGGTGTGGGCCTGTTCCAGGCGGGATCCTCGGTAGAGGAGCGCGGAGTCCTGGGACGACTCCTCCCAGGACCGGCCGTCCTCCTCCAGGCGCTGGCGCAGCAGATTGCCGTTGCGGTCCTCGTCGAGCCACTCACGCAGCCGGGGCCAGGCATGCAGCAGCGCCTCGTGGGTGATCTCCACGGTGTCCGCGTCGAGGGTCACCAGCCGGGCCCGGACCAGGGCCTCCAGTGACTCCTCCGTCTTGCTGGGGTCGGTGGACTCCGCGGCCAGCTGGCGCCGGGTGCCGCGTCTGCGGGTCGCCTGGGTGTCCTCGCCGAGCCGTACCAGCCTGAGCAGGAGCAGCCGGGCCGCGGTGCGGGCGGCCGGGTCCAGGCTCGACCAGGCGCGTTCCGCGGTCGCCGCGACGGCGCCCTGGATGCCGCCGGCGGCCCGGTAACCGGCCAGCGTCAGCCGGCCCGCCTTGCGGCGCTGCCAGGTGGCGAGCAGGGCGTGGGAGAGGAGGGGGAGGACGCCGGCGTCATGGGCGCCGCGCGGGCCGTCCGCGCTCACCTCGCGGACGATCAGTTCGGCGAGACCGGGCTCCAGCTCCAGGCCCACGGCCTTGGCGGGCGCGGTCACGGCCTCGCGCAGTTCGGCGGTGGTCAGCGGGCCGAGCACCATGTGCCGGTGCTGGAGCGCGTCGGCCAGCTCCGGGTAGCCGAGGCACTGCTCGTAGAAGTCGGCACGGATACCCAGGACGACCAGTGCGGGGGCCGGTTCTCCGGGGGCGGAGGGGGTGCTGGCCGCGTGCAGGAGCTGGACGAAGGAACGCCGGTCCGCCTCGTCGGCGCAGAGGGTGAAGGTCTCCTCGAACTGGTCGACGATCATGATCGGACGGGCCGGCAGGCCTGGGTCGGCTGGATGGGATCGCGAGGGCGGTCGTGTTTCACGTGAAACATCGACGGTCGATCCGGCCGCCGTCTGCCCGGCCGTCGTGTCCCCGGTCGCCGCGGGCTCGGTCGCTGTGCGCTCGGTCGCTGCTGCCTGGCGGGCCCAAGCCGTGACCGCCCTTCGTACGGCGTCGGGATCGGCAAGGTCCGTCGGCTCGGCCAGCTCGGGTATCCGGCGGGTCAGCTCCTTCACGGGGTCCGGACCCGGGACGAGCTGAAGTATGCGGCGCGGGCGGTCGCGGTCCGCGTCGTCGGCCAGGGCGCCGCTCTGGAGCGCGGTGACGAGGCCGGCGTTCAGCAGCGAGGACTTCCCCGCGCCCGAGGCGCCGACCAGCATCACCAGACCGCCCTCCGTCTCCGCGGAACGGAGCTGGGCGACCAGTGCGTCGGTACTGCGTTCCCGTCCGAAGAACCAGCGGGCGTCCTCGCGGCGGTAGGAGGCCAGGCCCCGGTACGGGCAGACGCTGTCGACCGGCGGCGGCTGCTCCGTCTCCTCGGTCTCCGGTGCGGGCAGGTCGCCGACCGGATCGGCCACGGCCCGCTCCCACAGCTTCTGCCACTGGACCATGTCGTAGAGCCCGGCGGACACCGGCGCCGGCTGGGCGCGACGGGCCTGAGGGATCAGGACCTGAAGGACGGCGGAGAGGGCGACGAACTGGGCGGGCACGTTCTTCGCCCGCCGCCAGTCGCTGATCCGCTGCGCGGAGACCCGGACGGGCCGGCCCCGCTCGTCGACGCGATGCAGTCGGTCCACCGCCTCGGCGACGCGCTTGAGCGGAGGATTGCCGGCCTCCTTGTACAGCAACGCGAGGCGTTCCGCGAAGGCTGTCCGTGCCCCTGCGTCGGGACCCAAGGCTCTCCACCCCTTACTTCCGCCGCTGCTGGCCATCCGGACCGGAAAACCCACTTTATACGGCTGACCTGCGGCGAAGCCCTGGACCGGACGTCCTGCCCTCCTCATTCGGGCCCCTCGACTGGCAGGATTTCACCGCAGCAACGCGGTGATCGGGGGCGCCCCGACCGGCCGACCAGCTCAGCATGCGCAGGGACAGCTCACGGCACCGCACGTTCTCGGTCACCTTCGACCGGCGGCCCTTCGCCGGAGTGGCCGTACGACGCGAGCTGCTCCCGCCCGCCGGGCCGGCCTCCGGCCCAAGCGGCGGCCCTCCCACTCCCGCGCCGTTCGGCACCGGTCCCCACGTGGGGAGGGACCGGTGCCGAACGGCACGGGATCACATCCAGCCGGCCGTACGTGCCGCCTCGACCGCGTGTTCCTCCATGGCGTCGGCCTTCGCGGTCAGCGCCGCGTCCTGTCCCGCCGCCGTACCGCCGGCCGCCGTCGCCGCGGCCTGGGAGGCGGTGAGGGCCGCGCGCAGGGCCGTAGCCGTCTCGGCGCGGTCGTCCAGGGCGGCGGCCACCTGCGCGGCCAGCGCCGCGGTGGCGGCGGCGTTGCGGGCGCAGCGGGCGTCCGCCGCCGGGTCGGGTGCGGTAGCGGCCAGCGCGGTGAGCGACTGGGCGGACAGCCGCAGCGCGTTCGCGGCCCGGCCCACCGGACCGGTCGGGACGGTCTGGGCCGCGTCGGGGTCGATCCCCGCGTGGCGGCAGGCGGCCACCGCCCGCTCGTACGCGCTGCGGGCGCGGGCCGCGTGCAGCTGTCTCAGGGTTTCCGCCGAAGGGGAGCCGGAGGGGGACATCAAGGGAGGACCGGAGGGGGAGTTCGGGGGGTCGGTCGTCATCTGTGCCTCCTCGCCGAGGGATACCGTGCTGGGGCGGAGCGTCACTGCGGGTACGTAGGGGCTGGTCGCGCAGTTCCCCGCGCCCCTTCGGGCGTGAGCGTCGTCCCCGCTAGCCGAAGAGGCCCAGTGCCGAGTCCAGCGACCAGCTCTGCCAGCTCATGGCGAACAGGCCGACGACGGAGATCAGGGCCATCATCAGGTTCTGCCCCTGTTCCGCCCAGTCGTGGATCATGAGGACCAGGTAGATCAGGTTGAGCAGGAACCCGGCTGCCAGCGCGATCGGGGTGAGGAAGCCGGCGACCAGTCCGAGGCCCAGGGAGAGCTCCGCGTAGGCCACGACGTAGGCCATCAGGCGGGGGCGCGGCGCGACGACGGTGTCGAAGCCCCGCCGGACCACCGACCAGCGGTGTTTCTCCGCGACACCGGCCGCCCACCGGATGCCTCCGCCGCCGAACCACTGCTTCTTGTCCTTGTGCCGCCAGCTCTCCAGCCACCACAGACCGAGCCCGATGCGGAGCACCGCGAACCATTCGGCACCGTTCAGCAAGGCTGATCGCATCCCGCGCCCTCCCCGGCGTCCCCGTGGCATTTGTCTGACGGTTCGTCAGTTCAGCGGAAGGCGGCGCGCGTCGCAAGAGGGAGGGCGGGACGAACTCCGGGCGGGGGGTGAGGGGTGAGGAGTGAGGGGCGACGGTGTCAGGCGGCAGGCGGCAGGCTCCAGGTGTCAGGCGGGGCGCGGGGTGCGGTGGGCCTTGCTGGTGCGGGCTCCTGGGCCTAGCCTGAATGCCGACGGCTGATCTGATGGACCGTCAGATAATTTCGGAACTCCGCAGGCAGCAGGGGGTAGGCATGGCAGAGAACGCGACCGGCACCCAGGATCTGCCCAGGGTGATCAGCGTGGACGACCACGTGATCGAGCCCGCCCACCTCTTCGAGCGGTGGCTGCCGGGCAAGTACCGCGACAAGGGGCCCAAGCCCTTCACGGCCGGCATCGGCGAACTCGCCTACGTCGGCGGCAAGTACCGCTTCACCACGGACCCCGCGGGCCAGACCACCGACTGGTGGGAGTACGAGGGCCTGCTCTTCCCGTACAAGCGGATCATCGCGGCCGTCGGGTTCTCCCGGGACGAGATGACGCTCGACGGCATCACCCGGGAGCAGATGCGGCCCGGCTGCTGGGACCCGAAGGAACGCCTCAAGGACATGGACATGAACCATGTCGAGGCCTCCCTCTGCTTCCCCACCTTCCCCCGCTTCTGCGGGCAGACCTTCGCCGAGGCCGACGACAAGGAGGTCGCGCTGGCCTGTGTCCGCGCCTACAACGACTGGATGGTCGAGGAGTGGTGCGGGGACAGCGGCGGCCGGCTGATCCCGCTGTGCCTGATCCCGCTGTGGGACATCGACCTGGCCGTCGCCGAGATCCGGCGCAACGCCGAGCGCGGCGTCCGGGCGGTCACCTTCAGCGAGATCCCCACCTACCTGGGCCTGCCGTCCATCCACTCCGGCTACTGGGACCCGTTCTTCGCGGCCTGCGAGGAGACCGGCACGGTCGTCAACATGCACATCGGCAGCAGCTCGCAGATGCCGGCCGCCTCGCCCGACGCGCCGCCCGCCGTCCAGGCCTCGCTCAGCTTCAACAACGCCATGGCCTCGATGATGGACTTCCTCTTCTCCGGGGTCCTGGTGAAGTTCCCCCGGCTGAAACTCGCGTACAGCGAGGGCCAGATGGGCTGGATCCCGTACGCCCTGGAGCGCGCCGACGACGTCTGGGAGGAGCACCGCGCCTGGGGCGGGGTGAAGGACCTGATCCCGGAGCCGCCCTCGACGTACTACTACCGGCAGATCTTCTGCTGCTTCTTCCGGGACCGGCACGGCATCGAGGCGATCGAGACGATCGGCGTGGACAACGCGACGTTCGAGACGGACTACCCGCACGTCGACTCGACCTGGCCGGAGACCAAGCGGGTGGCCCAGGAGCACGTGGGCGGACTGGACCCCGAGGTCGCCTACAAGCTGCTGCGCGGCAACGCGATCCGGATGCTGGAGCTGCCCTTCACCTAGGTCACGGAGCCGGTTCGGCGCGTCCGGTTCAGCGGGTCCCCTGCTGGGCAGGGGACCTTCCATGAAGGTCTCCGTCGATGCCGACGTCTGTTACGGGTCGGGCGAGTGCGCCTTCCGGGCACCCTCCGTGTTCGGTTTCGCGGACGGGTACGGTTTCGTCCTGCCCGGACGCGAGGGGCCCGGAGAGCCCGGGGAGCCCGGAGAGCCCGGGGAGCCCGGGGACGACGACGAACTGATCCGGGACATCGCCGAACGCTGCCCGTCGCAGGCGATCCGGATCGACGGCAAGAAGGTCACTGACTAGCGGATGCGCAGCACCGGCACGGAACTCACCGAACTCCTGGCCACCCTCGGCCGCGGCTACGTCCGCGACTTCCCGGGCCCCTGGGGCAAGACCCGCGCGGCCCGCGCGCTCAACCCGTACCTCCGCGACCACCCCCGCCGGCGCGTCGTCGAGACGCTCTCCGGTGAGCGGTTCGCGGTCGACACCCAGGACCTCATCCAGCGCTACCTCTACCTCTTCGGGGTGTGGGAGCCGCACATGACCCGCTGGCTGCGCGGCCGGCTGGCACCGGGGGACTGCTTCGTCGACGTCGGCGCCAACATCGGCGTCTTCAGCGTCCTCGCCTCCCGGCTGGTCGGGGAGCAGGGCCGGGTGGTGGCCGTCGAGGCCTCCCCCGCCTTCCACCGCCGCCTGGAACAGCAGAGCGCGCTCAACGGCTGCCGGAACATCCGCGCGGTCAACGCCGCCGTCTCCGACGCCCACCGCACCCTGACCTTCGTGCTCGCCAGCTCCCGCAACATGGGCGCCAACAGCATCGTCCCGTGGGACGGCCCGGCCGAGTCCAGCTTCGACATCGAGGCCGTACCGCTGCCGGAACTGCTCAGGCCGGAGGAGATCGAGACCGCGCGGGTCGTCAAGATCGACGTGGAGGGCGCCGAGGGCGCGGTGGTGCGCGGGCTCGCCCCGCTGCTGGAGAAGCTCCGCCCGGACGCCGAGATCACCGTCGAGGTCACCCCCGACCGGATGGCGCAGCTGGGCGACTCCGCCGACGAGCTGCTGCGCACCATGACCGACGCCGGGTACCACGTCTACCGGCTCGCCAACAGCTACGCGGCCGACAGCTACCCCCGCGCGCTGTACGGCGAACCGGTGGTCCCGGTCCGCTGGGACCGTCCGGTGACCGAGGAGAGCGACCTGGTGTTCTCGCGGGTGGACGCGGCGACCCTGTGAGCGGCGCCGCGGCACGCTCCCGTGGACGTCAGCCGTAGCAACGGCGTGGGCGCCAGCCGTACCGCAGGCGTGGGCGCCAGCCGTACCGCAGGCGTGGACGTCAGCCGTACCGCCAGCCGAGTCCGGCCAGGGCTCGCGCCCTGGCCGCCACGACCGTCATGCGGGCCTCCCGCTCCACCGGGTCGGTGTGTGCGGGGCGGCCGGTGACCTGGCCCTCCCACTTGCGGTAGAGCAGCCCGACCTCCGCCGAGAACCAGCCCCGGCTGACGGCGTCCAGGGCGAGCAGCAGCCCGGTGTCCTCGGAGGCGGGCAGCGCCATCCAGCCGCCGAGGGCCAGCAGCAGCTCGCGGCGGACGCAGAGGGTAGCCGGGTGCACCTGGGCGCGGAAGTCGTTCGCCGACCAGTGGCCGAGCACCGTCCCGCGCTCGATCGGGCCCTCCTCCGGGTCGCCGGGGAAACCGGCCGTGGAGCCGTCCGGCAGCAGGTCCAGGGCCCGTGAGGTGGCCCAGCCGAGGTCGGGACGGGTCTCCAGCGCGGCCAGGTCACGGCCCAGCGCGCCGGGCGGCAGCTGGTCGTCGGCGTCGAGGACCCTGACGTACGACCCCTGCGCCCGGGCCAGCGCCATGGTGCGGGCGACCCCGGGGCCACCGGCGCGGCCCTGCCGGAACGACACGCGCGGGTCGTCGGGGACGTGGGTGCGGACCTCCTCGCCGTGTCCGTCCTCCTGGACCAGCCATTCCCACTCCCACCCGTCCGGCAGGCGCTGCTCGCACAGCGACCGGTACGCCTCGGGCAGGAAGCGGGCCGACGGCGCGTGGACCGCGGTGACGACGGTGACGCGCCGGGTCACGGCAGCGCTCACCACCTCTCCAGGTGTGTGGTGAAAAGCAGCTCGGTACGGTCGCCGGGGAGCGTGACGGCGGTGATGTCGACGATGCGGTCGCGGACGTCGTACGACGTCTTGCGCAGCAGGATCACCGAGGTGCCGGCCGGCAGGTCCAGCTCCCGGGCCTCCTCCGGCGTCGGCGGCCGGGCGGTGAAGCGCTCCTCGACGCGGTCGACCTCGATGCCGACGGTGTGCAGCTGGTTCTGGGTGCCGCCCGGCCAGGGTTCGTTGGCCTCGTCCAGCAGGTCAGGGTTGGCCGCGATCAGGTCGCGGACGAGGTAGGAGGTGACCAGGCTGAAGGGGGCGGACTCGGCGGCGTGCCGGGTCCGGTAGGTGCGCTCCAGGAGCACGGTGCCCTCGGGCACCCCGAACGCGTCGGCGAGGTCGCTGGGCGCGATCAGCTCGCGGTAGCGGGCGAAGAACACCAGGTCGTCGATGACCAGGCCGGTGTCGCGCTCGGTCGCGCCGGTCTCGGCCCGGGTGGCCTCCGGCATCCGGGCGCGGTCCTTCTCCCACTGGTGCCGTCCGTTGTCGCGGATCGCGCGGGTGCGGGGGCGGCGCACGAAGGTGCCGCTGCCGTGCCGCTTGTCGATCAGGCCCTCGGCGCTCAGCAGCCGCAGTGCGTTCTGGACCGTCGGCACGCTGCGGCCGTAGCGGCGGGCCAGCTCTGACTCCGAGGGGAGCCGGGCACCGGGCTTGGGCTCGCCCTGCCGGATGGAGCGGCGGAGATCGTCGGCGATCTCCTCGTAGGCCTTGGGCACGTGATCAGCGTACGACTCCTGAAGAGGAGTTGAGGAGTCGAGAGAGCCGGGAGGTCGGGAGAGCGAGCCGGGAGGGTCGTGAGGGAGCCGGGAAGGTAGTGAGGGAGCCGGGAAGGAGTCGGGAGATCCCGTCCGTGGACGTGCGGAGGCCCGCGGCCGGATCGATGCCGGTCGCGGGTCTGTGTCGCAGTAGGCGCTGGTACGTACGCAAGTCGCCCTGCGCCGTTGCGTCCGATCCGTCTTCAGCCGGGGTGGCTCAGCAGTCCAGCGGTGCCGCGGGGGGTTCGGCCGGGGTTTCCGACTCGGTGGTGTCCAGGGGGCGCTGGCGGCAGCTGGGGGTCTTGCCGTGGGCCTCGGCCCGGATCCGCTGCTTCATCGTGGGCGGGAGGGACCTTGCCTGGGACCAGAGCCAGTGGGTCTGTGCCGGGATCGTCACCCGGTCCGTGCCGTGCTCCTCGCCCGTGCTGTTGCGCGGGGTCTCGGTCTGCGGTACCGCGGCGGCGGTGGTGGCGGAGACGAATCCGAGCGCCGTGCACAGCGCGAGGAAGGCGGTGACGATGGCGGTCCACAGCTTCATGACCTTGGAGTTCCGGGCCATGGCCCCTCACTTTCGGGTTGGGCGATTTGCGTACTTTCCTCATGATGTGTATGGGGGTCGCGAAGTGGGGGACGTCGGCCTGTGGCGCGTCGATGTTCTGATGAACACCGCACGGATGGGCGCATGGCGTGGGAAAAATCCCAAGAAAGGGTCATGAACGCAGTCGAGGGGGAGCAAAGTAACCGTCCGTGGGGGTGTGATCACCCTCCGATCGGAGCGGTCCGACCGCGTCCAACGCCTTGCGGCAGGCCGGAGTTGGGGGTCGGATGCCAGGTCACCGATCGATATCGGTCGGTGTGTATAGTCGGGCGCCAGAGGTCCCCTACGTCAAGGAAGAGACGAGGTCGCGCGGTGAAGAAGCTTCTCCTGGTCGCACTGGCCGCCATCGGCGGGCTCCTCGTGTACCGCCAGATCCAGGCGGATCGCGCCGAGCAGGATCTGTGGACGGAGGCGACTGACTCCGTGCCCACGGGTTCGTGAGTACCGACAACAGACGACACTGAGACCCCGGCCGCCGACGCGGTCGGGGTTTTGCGTTTCCGGGACGGCCGCGCGGCGCGATGCGGGGGTTTCGCGGGGGGCCTTCCGAGAAGGACGTTTCAGGAGGGGCGTTTCGGACGGTCGTGCGGATCGTCGGGTGGCGCGGAGGCGGGCGGGGCAGTATGGGGCCCGGCCGGGCCGTGATGTCGGCGGCGGTGGTCGGCGGACGACGACTGGGGGCGCGCGTGACACGGCGGTGGCGTACGGCGGCATGGCGGGGCATCTGCGTGCCGGCCGTCCTCGTGCTGACGGCACTGCTGCCGGCCTCCGGTGCCTCGGCCGCCGCCGAGGCCGCCGCGGCCTCCTCGGCGGACGGTGTCGGCGGTTACGCCTTCGCCCCTGACGCCCGTACCGTCACCGGAGCGGCGAGCACCACGGACGCCGTACCGCTGGATCCCGGCACGACCTACCGCAGCACCCTCCCCGACAAGGGCGAGCGGTACTTCCGCCTCGAACTCACCGCCGGCACCACGGCCTACGTCCCCGTCACCGCCGTTCCGCCCGCCGCCGCCACGGTCTCGGCCAGCGACGGCATCGAGGTCTCGATCGAGGACGCCAACGGCACCGCCTGCGACTACGACAGCGCCCGCTTCGGCGCCGGGCTCAGCCCCCGGCCGGTCACCGCGGTGGGGCGGCGGGACGCGGGCAGGGCGCTGTGCCAGGGCGCCGGCACCTTCTACGTGGTCGTCGAGCGGATCGTGTCCGGCTCACGGACGACCACCCCGGGCAGCTGGGACCTGGAGATCGCCCCCGTCACCGAACCGGCCCTGGCCAAGGCAGGCGCCACCACCGCCCCCGAGGCCTGGAACTCCGCGTCACCCGAGCCGCTCACCTCGGACCCCCGCCACCGCACCGGGGGCGCCGGCTTCAGCGCGGCCCGCACCCTGGAACAGGGCGTCTGGCAGACCGGCATCACGCCCGGCCAGACCCTCTACTACGCCGTCCCGGTCGACTGGGGCCAGCAACTCCACGCCACCGTCGACCTCGGCAGCTCCGGCGGCGACGCCCATGGCTATGTCAGCGCCGCGCTCAACCTCTCCCTCTACAACCCCGTCCGCGGCCCCGTCGACGACGTCTCCCTCGGCTACGACGGCACCCAGAAGTCGTCCTCCCTCGACCCCCTGCCGCCCGTCGCCTACGCCAACCGGTACGCGGCCTCCGGCACGGAGAACGCCGTCCGCTTCGCCGGCGCCTACTACCTCGTCGTCCACCTCACCGGGCAGACCGCGGACACCTTCGGGCAGGGGCCGTACGGCGTCACCCTCCGGGTCCGTGTCGACGGCACCCCGAACTCCGGTCCCGGGTACGCCGGTTCATCCGTCCCGAAAGGGATCTTCGGCGTGTCCTGGGACCGAGGGGGCCTGTTGACCGCGGGAGGCGACGACGACACGGCGATGCGGGCGCTCGCGGCGGGCGGCATCGGCACGGGCACCGCCCTGCTGCTCGTCCTCGGCGTGTGGACCCTGACCGCACGGCGCGCTCAGAGCCGGGTCAGCGCCCAGAAACCGACGGCGTAACAGGCCAGCGCGAGGAGAAGGATGGGCACGGCCGCTCTGGCGGGCGGACCGGGCCGGGGCGCCCGCCGCCGACGCCGGCCGTGGGTACGGACCGACGGCGTCGCGGTCTGCGCGTCCCGCGCGGTGTACGTGGCGGTGGGGGTGGGGGTGTCCGTGTGCGGCGGCTGGACCGGGGGGAGCGGCTGCGCGGGCGGCCAGGGCGTGTGGGGCTGCGCGACCGGGGCGGCCTGTGGCTGGGCGTACGACGGGTAGGGCGCGGCCGGGCCGGGCCGTCCGGCGGTGGAGGTCGGGGTGACCGGTGACCCGGGCGGGGGAAGCCGGAAACTGCCGGTGTCGGACATGGAGCCGGGGGCCGACCTGTCGACGCCCGTCGCTCCCGCCGGGGCCCCCGTCCCCGTCCCGTCTGCGGCCTCGGGTGCCGCGGTGGCCGGGCCCGCACCCGACGCCGGGCCCTGCCCCGCTCCGGCCGGCGCGGCCGGTCTCGCATCCGGGCCCGTGCCCGACCCGGGTGCCGAGCCCATACCCGAGCCCGTACCCGTACCTGCCGCCGTGCCCGCCGCGGCGGGCGATTCCTGAGCGGCCCATTCCGCTGCGGTCTGCCGGCCCGGGGCGGCACCTGCCGCCCGCGCCCCCGTCACAGTCGTCGTGTCCGGACCCGGTGCCACCGCTCCCCGAGCGGTCCCCGTCCCTTGACCTGTCCCAGAACTCGTTCCTGGACCCGTCCCTGGACCCGTTCCTGAACCCGTCCATGTCCCCTGCGCGTCAGACCCCGTCGAAGTCCCGTGCGCCCCGTGCGCCGTGTCGACCCCCGAAGCCACCCGCAGCGGACCTGTCGGCCCGAACCCCGTGGGCAGCGGGCCCAGTTGGTCGAAGATCTCGATCGACTCGTTGTCGGCGTCCGTCTCCGGGAGGAGCTCGCGGGCCTCGGCGAGGGCCCTGCGGGCTCCCGTGGCCGTGCGGAACCGGGCACGTGGGTCCGGCTGGAGAAGACTGGCGACGACCTGCCAGAGCGGGTCCGGGATGCCCTTGGGCGCTCCTGGGGTGCCGTGTTCGGCGAAGTGCTGGACGAGCGCCTTGGCGTCGGGCTTGGCGCCCTCCAGGAGGTACAGGGCGACCAGGCCGACGGCGAACAGGTCGGCCGTGAAGTCGGGCTCGGCGCCCAGAAGTTGTTCGGGGGCGATGTAACCCGGCGTACCGACCACGAGGTTGGTCTCGGTCAGCCGGGCCTCGCCGAACCGCATGGCGATGCCGAAGTCGGACAGGCGCAGCCGGGGACGGGCGGTGCCGGTCGCTTCCAGCAGGATGTTGGCGGGCTTGATGTCCCGGTGGACCACGCCCTCGGCGTGCACCGCGGCGAGGCCGGCGAGGAGCTGGTCGAGGAGGGTGCAGACGAACAGCGGGGGCAGGGGACCGTAGTCCCCGACGAGGTGGACCAGCGAGCCGCCGGCGACCAGGTCCATCGTGAACAGGACCTTGTCGTCGTCGGCGGCCCAGCTGGCCGGAGCCAGCACATGGGGATGGTCGATGCGCAGCGCCTGCTCCCGCACGAAGCGCAGGAGCGCGTGGGCGTCGCTCTGCTGGAGCACCTTGGCCGCCACGTAGCGCTTGCGCCGGTGGTCCCAGGCACGCCAGACGGCGCCCACTCCGCCATGACCGATCGGGTCGGCCAGTTCGTACCGGCCCGCGAAGACCTCACCCATGACTGCCCGTACCCCTCCCCCTCGGGTTCCCCTGCCACCCCCTGCCTGTTACCCCCCTTGCTTCCCCCGGATGAGCGATACGACCCCTCTCGCGTGACCCCCGCTGCCAGAGCCTGGCCCCGCCCGGTTCACCGGACCCCCTCCGGTGCGCCGGGCCGTGGCTCAGCTCTGGTGCGACTGGTAGTGCGTGACCGCGTCCGACGTGCGGCCGGCACCGTAGACCCGGAGGAACTCCGCCAGCTCCGGGTGGGTCGGAGCGAGCGTGTCCGCCGCGTCGATGATGTCGCCGGCGGCGGCCACCGAGCGCAGCAGCGACTGGATCTCACGGACCACGCGCTTGACGGTCGGTGCCCCCGAACCGCTCGTCGTCTGCGTGGTGTTGCTGAGCACCGAGCCCCCCTGGGACTTCTTGATCTCGTCCATGCGCTCGGTCGCCTCGGCCGCGCTCACGCTGCCGTCCGCGACCTGGGCCGAGAGGTCCTGGAGCAGCTGCACCCGCTGGACCACGGCCGGGTTGCCGATCTTCGCCCGCTGTCCGCTCATCAGCTGCGACAGCATGGGCGCGGACAGTCCGAGGACCGCCGCGAGACGTGCCTGGTTGAGCCCCAGGTCGTCGATGAGCTTACGGAAGAGCGCCCCCAACGGCTCTCCGTACCAGTTCCGCTGCAGCTCCCGCGCTCTGGCGGTGGCTTCCTGCTGTGCGGCGTCCATTGCGTCTCCCCATCGCTTCCCCAAAAAAACCACGGTTCGCTACAGCGAACCCCGTCGAGCATCTTACGGAGAGTGGTCATCTGCGGGGACCCCCAATCTTTTTGCGAGGTTCGGGGGGTGACCCGGTACTCTGGTCTGCGGCACCGACTCCGCGGATCTTCCGCTGGCCGGTCGCTTCCCGTACGGGGCCTTAGCTCAGTTGGTAGAGCGCCGTCTTTGCATGGCGGATGTCAGGGGTTCGACTCCCCTAGGCTCCACTCGTACAGCCCCCCTGACCTGCGGAAACGCGGTCAGGGGGGTTCTTTTGTGCCGGGCAGCCGCGCGAAGACGGCCGTGAAGTCGTCCGGCGGGACACGGAGTTCGGGTCGGTCGCTCAGCCCATGGGAAACCCCCCTGACCTGCGTCAAGCACGGTCAGAGGGGCGCTGTGCCCATCGGGGCGGGCGGACGTCTGGTTTCACGTGAAACGGGGGCCGGGCGAAGAGCGGTCCGGCGGGCTCAGCGGTTCTTGTCGTCCCGGGAGCGGGAACCGTGCTCCTCCGCCTCCTTTGCCTGGACCTCGGGGTCCAGGGGAGACGTGCCGTCCACCGAGCTGAGACGGCCCGCGTCCGGGACCTCCGTGGCGGCCGGCGGCTCGAC
Source organism: Streptomyces sp. NPDC048278 (assembly GCF_040652195.1). Lineage (NCBI taxonomy): Bacteria > Bacillati > Actinomycetota > Actinomycetes > Kitasatosporales > Streptomycetaceae > Streptomyces > Streptomyces sp. NPDC048278. The sequence goes on along the minus strand of NZ_JBEZLP010000002.1, from coordinate 287,092 downwards.
CAGCCAGTCGGGGTTGGCCTGCTTGTCCCACCACTTCCAGGTGGCGAAGGCCGCACCGGCCAGCACGCCGAACACCGCGAACGCCTTGAACGCACGGCCGCACGTCGAGCGCCGCTGATTCCGGCGGGCCAGCTTCTCGATGTCCTCGGCCGACACGTTGCCACGCAGCGCGGCCAGCGCCGCGGCACCCCGCGCGGTCGCCTCCTCACGGACCGGACCGGCCGCCGCGACCGCCTGCTCGATCCTCGGACGCGAGTAGTCGGCGGCCTGCCGGGCCGCCTTGCGCGTCAGGTCGGCGGCGTCGTGCGCGGCCTGGTCCATCTTCGGCGGCACATGGGTGAGGGCCTGCTCCAGGCGCGGCACGAGACGGGCGTCGTACTGGACGCGGGCCTGCTCGGCGGCCTGCGACACCACGGGCGCGAGCCGTACGCGTGCCTCTTGTGCGTAGTACGCGGCACGCTCCTTGGCCGTGTCGGCGTAGGGCGCCACCGCTTCCGCGGCGTGCCGCACGCTGTCCTTCGCCGAACTGGTCGCGGCGCGCACGCTGTCTTTGCGGGTCACGGGTTTCCTCCTCCTCGGTGGCGTACGGTATTTCGACTTTCCACCCTTTTACGGATCATGCCTGTCCGCAGGCCGGGAGGCGCGCGAGGACGGGCATACGGGTGCAACCAGAGCTAAGGGGGGCTTGTCGACGACAATGCCACGGATCGGCGCTGTGCGCCCCCGCATGGCAGAAGGGGTTCCGCAAGTGATTCGTGAGGATCTGGACCGGGAGGCTCCGGCCGGGCATCGGACCCGCCGTACCGTGCGAGGATCGGGGGCACTGAATCCGAGCACAACGGAAGGCGGATCGTGGCCGAGCAGCTCTACGCCACCCTGAAGACCAGCCTCGGCGACATCGAGGTCCGGCTCTTCCCGAACCACGCGCCCAAGACGGTCAGGAACTTCGTCGAACTGGCGCAGGGTGAGCGTGAGTGGACCCACCCGGCCACCGGCGCCGTCTCCACCGACCCGCTCTACGACGGCACCGTCTTCCACCGGGTGATCAGCGGCTTCATGATCCAGGGCGGCGACCCGCTCGGCACCGGCATCGGCGGCCCGGGCTACAAGTTCGAGGACGAGTTCCACCCCGACCTGCGCTTCGACCGCCCCTACCTGCTCGCCATGGCCAACGCGGGTCCGCGCACCAACGGCTCCCAGTTCTTCATCACGGTCAACCCCGCTCCCCACCTCAACCGCAAGCACACCATCTTCGGCGAGGTGGCCGATCCGGCCGGCCAGAAGGTCGTGGACAGCATCGCCGCCGTCCCCGTCAGCGGACCCAACAAGCGGCCGGTCAACGACGTCGTCATCGACACGGTCGTCGTCACCCAGCGCGCCGGCTGACCGGGTACGAAAGGGAAGCACCCGAAGGGAACCAAACGCCCCGCTCGTCCGTAAGGATGGGCGGGGCGGAACACTGCCCACGACGAGCGAGGGGACCCCATGGAGGACCAGGCGACAGGCAGCGCGCGCGACGCCCACAGCCTGCCCAAGTGCTACCGGCACCCGGACCGGGAGACCGGCGTGCGCTGCACCCGCTGCGAGCGCCCCATCTGCCCCGAGTGCATGGTCAGCGCCTCCGTGGGCTTCCAGTGCCCCGACTGCGTCCGTGGCACCACGGAGGGTCACACCGGCCCGCCGTCGGCCGCGTCCCGCCCCCGCACCATCGCGGGCGGCACAGTCACCGCGGACCCCCGGCTGGTCACCAAGATCCTCATCGGGATCAACCTGGCGGTGTTCCTGGCCATCCAGGTGAAGCCGTCGCTCGCCGACCACCTCGTCCTCATCGGCGAGTGGCCGCCGAAGCCGTACGCCCCGACCATGGGGCTGGTCGACGGCGAGTGGTACCGCATGGTGACGTCGATGTTCGCGCACCAGGCCGTCTGGCATATCGCGTTCAACATGATGAGCCTGTGGTGGCTCGGCGGTCCTCTGGAAGCGGCCCTCGGCCGGGTCCGCTACCTCACGCTCTACTTCGTCTCCGGCCTCGCGGGCGGTGCGCTCACCTATCTGCTGGTCTCCCCGACCTCTGCCTCGCTCGGTGCGTCCGGCGCGATCTTCGGCCTCTTCGGTGCCACCGCTGTCCTGGTGCGCCGGCTGCGCTACGACATGCGGCCGGTCATCGCCCTGCTCGTCATCAACCTGATCTTCTCCTTCAGCGGCGGCATCGCCTGGCAGGCCCACATCGGCGGCCTGGTCGCCGGTGTCGTCACCGGCTACGCGATGGTGCACGCCCCGCGCGAGCGGCGGAACCTGATCCAGTACGGCACGTGTGCGCTGGTGCTGGTCGCGGCCGTGGTCATCACGGTCGTCCGGACCGCACAGCTCACCTGAGCCCTGGCCCGCGCCTCACCTGAGCCCTGGCCCGCGCCCGCGCCTGATCACGGCGGCGCACCGCACCGATACCGAACCGTTGTCCACAGTCGGTGGCGGATCTTGTGCACAACGTGCGTGCACAACTGCGCCCCCTCCGACTCACCTGCGTTGTCGCAGGTCAGGGAGGGGGCGAGCGGTAGTGCAGTGGGTGTTGTGGTAGTCGTACCGGCGTCAACACCCGACTGGTTATCCACAGATCGTCTTCTTTTCCCCAGGTCCATGCACAGGCCTGTGGATAACTCAGCGGATAACCCTGGGCAGAGCTACTTCCACTGCGTGGAGACGCCGAAGCCGGCCGCGATGAAGCCGAAGCCCACGACGATGTTCCAGTTGTCGAGGCTGTCGATCGGCAGTGAACCGTCGGTCACGTAGAAGACGACGATCCAGGCCAGCCCGATGAGGAACATGGCCAGCATCACCGGCGCGACCCAGGCGCGACTGTTGAGCTTGATGGCGGTCGCCTGCTTCGCCGGGGGCGGCGTGTAGTCGGCCTTCTTGCGGATACGTGACTTCGGCACGAGGGTCTCTCCTGTCGATGCGCTGCGTGGCCGCGCAGGTAACTGGGTCGGGCTCGGGGCAGCGTACAAGGGGACAGTAAGGGCAGACTGAGCGCTCCCCCGGGCGTCCGTTAGCGTAGTGCTTCCGTGGCGCTGAAGGAGATAAGGGTACGTTGAGCAATTCTGCCGACTCCAACGCGACCGGATCAACGGGTTCCGGCCCGGCCGATGAGGACGGCTCCCGGCCCGGCCCCCGGTCGCGCTTCCGGCCGGGCTTCCGTCCGGTGCGGATTCTCACCGTGGGCGTCTTCGCCCTGGCCGGTCTGCTCTTCTTCACCAGCTTCAACACGGCCAAGGGCACCGACATCCGCTCGGACGACAACCTGCTCAAGCTCTCCGACCTGATCCAGGAGCACAGCCGCAAGAACAAGGAGCTGGACGAGTCCAACGCGAGCACCCGCGACCGGAACGAGAAGCTCGCCAAGCGCGACGACGGCTCCACCAAGGCCCAGGACGACCAGCTCACGGGGCTGGAGAAGGACGCGGGCACCCAGAAGCTGACCGGCAAGGCCATCACCGTCACGCTCAACGACGCCCCGCCGAACGCCACCGCCAAGCTCCCGGGCTACCCCGAGCCGCAGCCCGACTACCTGGTCATCCACCAGCAGGACCTGCAGGCCGTGGTGAACGCGCTGTGGCAGGGCGGCGCCCAGGGCATCAAGGTCATGGACCAGCGGCTGATCTCCACCAGCGCCGTGCGCTGCGTCGGCAACACCCTGATCCTCCAGGGCCGGGTCTACTCGCCGCCGTACAAGATCCAGGCGATCGGCGACCCGGCGAAGCTGCAGAAGTCGCTCGCGGACTCCGAGGCCATCCAGAACTACATGGTGTACGTGAACGTGTACGGCCTCGGCTGGAAAGTGACCGAGGACGGGACGGTGACTCTGCCGGGCTACTCGGGCACAGTGGATCTGCACTACGCGAAGCCCGTGGACTAAGCACGTGGGACTAGGCATGCGGAGTAAGCACGTGGGGTAAGCAGCTCGTCACTTTCTGGAGCCGCCGGTGCGCGTGATCGTCAGAACCGTCAGCGAGCTCTGCATCACCGTCGGCACGCTCATCGTGCTCTTCGTCGCGTACGTCCTGTTCTGGACCGGCGTGAAGGCCGACAGTGAGATGCACGACCAGATCGACCAGTTACAGAGCCAGTGGTCGGCCAAGGCCACGGTGCACCCCACGGCGACGGCGACCGCCGCACCCGTGACACCCGCCGCCTACCACTACGGCAAGCCTTTCGCGATCATGTACATCCCCCGGTTCGGTTTCACGTGGAACAAGCCGGTCCTGGAGGGCACCGGCACCGATGTGCTGAAGAAGGGCCTCGCCCACTACGCCCGGACCGCCCGGCTCGGCCAGGTGGGCAACTTCGCGGTCGCCGGCCACCGGCGCACGTACGGCGACCCGTTCCTCGACTTCCCGAAGCTGCGCGTGGGCGATGCGATCGTCCTGACGGACGGGACGACCTGGTTCACGTATCGGATCGACAAAGGCCCATACAAAACAGTTCCGACGGACGTTGAAGTGATTGACCCTGTGCCACGTAAGTCGGGGTACAAGCGTCCGGGGCGCTATCTCACGCTGACCACGTGCGATCCGGAATGGGGGCACAGCCATCGGCTGATCGTCTGGGCGCACTTGGACTCCACACAGCCCGTGGAGTCAGGCAGACCCAAGGCGCTGCGCCGTTAGTCTGGTGCAGTACGGCGGGTTTCTGGTGCCGTGGTGGAACGGAAGGGACGGCATGTACGGCTGGATCTGGCGGCATCTGCCGGGCAACGCGTGGGTGAGGGCGCTGATCTCACTCCTGCTGGTCCTGGTCGCGGTCTACGTCCTCTTCCAGTACGTCTTCCCCTGGGCCGAACCACTGCTGCCCTTCAACGATGTGACGGTGGACAACCAGTGAGCGCGCGGATTCTCGTCGTCGACAACTACGACAGCTTCGTCTTCAACCTGGTCCAGTACCTGTACCAGCTGGGCGCCGAGTGCGAGGTGCTGCGCAACGACGAGGTGTCGACGGCGCACGCCCAGGACGGCTTCGACGGGGTGCTGCTCTCACCGGGTCCCGGGACACCGGAGGAGGCGGGCGTCTGCGTGGACATGGTCCGGCACTGCGCCGCGACCGGCGTCCCGGTCTTCGGTGTCTGCCTCGGCATGCAGTCGATGCAGGTGGCGTACGGCGGCGTGGTGGACCGGGCACCGGAGCTGCTGCACGGCAAGACCTCACTGGTCGAGCACGGCGGCAAGGGGGTCTTCGCGGGCCTGCCCTCGCCCTTCACGGCGACCCGGTACCACTCGCTGGCCGCCGAGCCGGCCACGGTGCCGGCCGAGCTTGAGGTGACCGCCCGCACCCACGACGGGATCATCATGGGGCTCCGGCACCGGGAACTCCCGGTGGAGGGCGTGCAGTTCCACCCCGAGTCGGTGCTGACCGAGCACGGGCACCGGATGCTGGCCAACTGGCTGGTGGAGTGCGGTGACCAGGGGGCCGTGGCGAGGTCGGCGGGGCTCGCCCCGGTGGTGGGCAGGGCCACGGCGTGACCGCGCTGCGCCCCGAGCGCAAGACCGGTGCCTCGTACGGGGATCAGCCGTACGAGGGGTCAGGCGCGGGCGCGCTCGGGGAGACGGCGTTTCTCCCGCCACTACCGCCACTCCCGCCTCTCCCGCCGATCGACGAGGAGACCGTCGCGCTGCGGATCCCCGATCCGCCGCCCATATCGGCTTCTGCGGGCACAGCGGTCCCTTCCGGCACTGGAACCCCAGGAGGCGGCCGAGCGGCCCGCAGAAAGGCCGCCAAGCGGCGTGGCGGGCGGCATGGCAGCGCACCGGAGCCGGCGCCGCAGGAGAACACCGCGGCGGGCACCGCGCTGAACACCGTGCCGAGCACCTCGGCGGGCCGGCCGCTCTCCCGGGTCGAGGCCCGTCGGCAGCAGCGGTTGCGCAAGCCCAGCCCGGCCGTCATGGCGAGCCGGGCGATAGGCGAGGTGTTCATCACCACCGGCGTGCTCATGCTGCTGTTCGTCACGTACCAGCTGTGGTGGACCAACGTGCGCGCCCACGCCCAGGCCGGCAGCGAGGCCAGCAGTCTCCAGAAGGACTGGGCTAGCGGCAAGCGCGCCCCCGGCGTCTTCGCGCCCGGGCAGGGCTTCGCCATCCTGCACATCCCGAAGCTGGACGTGGTGGCGCCGATCGCCGAGGGCGTCAGCAACAAGAAGGTCCTCGACAAGGGGATGGTCGGGCACTACGGCGAGGGTGCGCTGAAGACGGCGATGCCGCAGGACAAGACCGGCAACTTCGGTCTGGCCGCGCACCGCAACACGCACGGTGAGCCGTTCCGGTACATCAACAAGCTCGTGGCCGGTGACGCGGTCGTCGTCGAGACGCAGGACGAGTACTTCGTGTACAAGGTGACGTCGATGCTGCCGGTGACGGCACCGAGCAACGTGAGCGTGCTGGACCCGGTGCCGAAGGGTTCGGGTTTCACCAAGCCGGGCCGGTACATCACGCTCACCACCTGCACGCCGGAGTTCACCAGCAAGTACCGGTTGATCGTGTGGGGCAAGATGGTCGAGGAACGCCCGCGCAGCAAGGGCAAGCCAGACGCGCTCGTCGAGTAGGGGCAGAGGAACAGTGGCAGCGACCGCCGACGACACCGAAGAGCAGACCGACGCGCCGGACGCGGCGTCCGTGCCGGGGCGGCGGCCGATCGGCCGGATCGCCATGGCGGTGAGCGTCTTCGGTGAACTCCTGATCACGGCGGGCCTGGTGCTCGGCCTGTTCGTCGTCTACTCGCTGTGGTGGACGAACGTGATAGCGGACCGCAAGGCGGACCGGGCCGGGGACAAGGTCCGGGAGACCTGGGCCCAGCCGGACACCGGTCCCGGCGCGCTGGACACGAAGAACGGCATCGGCTTCCTGCACGTGCCGTCCATGAAGAACGGCGAGGTCCTGGTCGAGAAGGGCACGTCGACGGACGTCCTGAACAACGGCGTGGCCGGCTACTACACCGACCCGGCCAAGGCCACCCTCCCCACCACCGGCAAGACCGGCAACTTCACCCTCGCCGCCCACCGCGACGGCCACGGCGCCAAGTTCCACAACATCGACAAGGTGAAGGTCGGCGACCCGGTCGTCTTCGAGACCCGCGACAACTGGTACGTCTACAAGGTCTACGACGTCCTCCCCGAGACCTCGAAGTACAACGTCAAGGTCCTCTCCCAGGTCCCCACGGAGTCCGGCAAGACCAAGCCGGGCCACTACATCACCCTGACGACCTGCACCCCGGTCTACACGAGCCGCTACCGCTACGTGGTCTGGGGCGAGCTGGTCCGCGTGCAGAAGGTCGACAGCGAGCGGACCCCGCCGAAGGAACTGCGCTGAGACAGCGCGGGACGTGATCCCGGCCGGAAACAAGAGGCCGGAAACAAGGAGTGGCCCTGCCGGACCGACCGGCAGGGCCACTTCTCACTTCCGGTGTCGGCTACCCGAAGGTGCCGCCGAAGAAGTTGGTACCGCCGTTGTTCCCGCCGTTGTTGTTGCCGTTGCCCGTGCTCACCGTGGTGAGGGTGATCGTCGTGCTGCCGGGGTCGTTGACGCCGGTGGTGGCCTGCGGGTCCTGGTTGGTGACGAGCGCGTTGTCGCTGGAGTCACCGTTGAACTGGATGTTGGTGAAGCCGGCCGCCTGCAGGGTCTGCTTGGCCTGGCTCACGGTCTGCCCCAGCACGCTCGGCACGGCGGTCTGCTGCTTGGCCTTGCCGATCTGGATGTTCACCGTGGAGTTCTTGTCGACCTGGGTGTTGGCCTGCGGGTCGGTCGAGACGACCTTGCCGACCAGGTTGGCGTCGTCGGTCTCCACCTCGGAGCAGGTGCCGGTGAGGTTGTTCGCCTGCATCTGCGCCTTGGCCTCGTCACAGCTCTTGCCGCTGACGTCGGGGACCGTGGACTTCTCCTGGGCCTTGGCGATCGTGAGGGTGATCGTGGAGCCCTTCTGGACTTCCGCGCCGAGGGCCGGATCCTGGTCCAGGACGGTGCCCGGGTCCTCACCGGACGTCTGCTGCTTCGTCTTGACGACGAACTTGTACTTGTCGCCCTCAAGCGTGGTCTTGGCATCGTCGATGTTCTGGCCGACGACGCTGGGTACGACCACCTTCGGCGCGCCCGTCGACACCACCAGGTTGATCGTGTCGCCCTTCTTCACGTCCGAGTTCGCCGCCGGGTCCTGGGAGCAGACGCTGCCCTTGGGCGCGTTGTTGCAGGTCTTCCGGGTCGGCGTGCCCAGCTTCAGGCTGGAGTTGACGGCCATCTTCTGCGCGTCGGCGTAGGTCTGGCCGACGAAGTTCGGGGCCTTGAAGGTCTCCGTCCCGCCCCCGCTGACCACCCATTTCCCGATCAGGATCGAGCCGACCAGGACGAGGATGCCGGCGACCACGAGCAGGATCGTGGAGGTGTTGTTCTTCTTTTTCTGCTGGCGGCGGCGGTCCGGGCGCTCGTCGTAGCCGTAGCCGCCGTCGTCCGGGTTCATCGGGGGGAGCATGGTGGTGGCGCCGGCGTCGGAGCGCATGGCCGTGGTCGGCATGTCGTCCGGGTAGCCGCCGTAGCCGACGGAGCCCATGGCCGCGGTGGCCGCGACCGGCTGGCCGTCGAGGCAGGCCTCGATGTCGGCGCGCATCTCGTCGGCCGACTGGTACCGGTAGTTCGGGTCCTTGACCAGGGCCTTGAGGACGATGGCGTCCATCTCGGGCGTGATCTCGGGGTCGAAGACCGACGGCGGCTGGGGTTCCTCGCGGACGTGCTGGTAGGCGACCGCGACCGGGCTGTCGCCCACGAAGGGCGGCCGTACCGTCAGCAGCTCGTAGAGGAGGCAACCCGTCGAGTAGAGGTCCGAGCGGGCGTCGACCTGCTCGCCCTTCGCCTGCTCCGGGGAGAGGTACTGGGCGGTGCCGATGACGGCCGCCGTCTGGGTCATGGTCATGCCGGAGTCGCCCATGGCGCGGGCGATGCCGAAGTCCATGACCTTGACCTGGCCGTTGCGCGTCAGCATGACGTTCGCCGGCTTGATGTCACGGTGGACGATGCCGCTGCGGTGCGCGTACTCCAGGCCCTGGAGGATGCCGATGGTCATCTCCATCGCGCGCTCGGGCAGCAGCTTGCGGCCGGAGTGCAGGAGTTCCCGCAGCGTCGAGCCGTCCACGTACTCCATGACGATGTACGGGATCGAGACCCCGTCGATGTAGTCCTCGCCCGTGTCGTAGACCGCGACGATCGCGGGATGGTTGAGCGAGGCGGCCGACTGGGCCTCCCGGCGGAACCGGGCCTGGAAGGACGGGTCGCGCGCGAGGTCCGCGCGCAGCGTCTTCACCGCCACCGTGCGGCCGAGCCGCGTGTCATGGGCGAGGTAGACCTCCGCCATGCCACCACGGCCGAGCACGTGGCCCAGCTCGTACCGGCCGCCGAGGCGACGCGGCTCTTCCATAGTTCCCTACCAGCCCTCTCCGTCGGTCCCGACCGGCACGGGTGTGCGGTCGGAGGCTGCCGTCCGGGCCTACCGTACCCGGCTGTGTTTGTGTGACCTGGCCAAGCCCGTAACCCGATACAGGACCGGTATGTCAACGTGCACCGATGTGAAGGGGACGTGAGCGGGGTCACTTCTTGGAGTTGATGACCGCCTCCATCACGCTCTTCGCGATCGGGGCCGCGAGGCCGCCGCCGGAGATGTCGTCACGGTTGGCCTGGTCGTCCTCGATCACCACGGCGACGGCGACCGGCTTGCTGCCGTCGGGGAGCTTGGCGTACGAGATGAACCAGGCGTAGGGGTTCTCGCTGTTCTCCACGCCGTGCTGGGCGGTACCGGTCTTGCCGCCCACGGTGACGCCGTTGATCTGCGCGTTGGTTCCGGTGCCCTGCTTGACGACCGTCTCCATCATCGACTGGAGGATCTGGGCGTTGGAGGAGGACAGCGGCTGGCTCAGTTCCTCGGGGTCGGTCTGGGAGATCGTGTCCAGGTTCGAGGACTGCAGCTTGTCGATCATGTACGGCTTCATCAGCTTGCCGTCGTTGGCGACCGCGGAGGCGACCATGGCCATCTGGAGCGGGGTGGCGGCGGTGTTGAACTGGCCGATCGAGGACAGCGCGGTCTGCGACTGGTTCATGTTGTCGGAGAAGACCGAGGCGCTGGAGCGGACCGGGGTGAACTGCTCCTCGTCGAAGCCGAACTTCTTCGCCTCGGCGAGCATCTTGTCGTTGCCGAGGTCCGCGCCGATCTTGCCGAAGACGGTGTTGCAGGAGTACCGCAGCGCGATCCGCATGGTCGCGTTCTTGCAGGGGATGCTGCCCTCGTTCTTCAGCTCGGTCGTGGTGCCCGGCATGATGTACGGCAGCGGCGACTTCGTGGCCTCGTCCGCGGAGGTGTACAGCCCGTTCTGCAGCGCGGCGGCGGCGGTGACCACCTTGAAGGTGGAGCCCGGCGGGTAGGTCTCGCGCAGCGCCCGGTTCAGCATCGGGTCGTTCGGGTTGTACTTCTTCTGCAGCTTCTTCCACGCCTCGGCGTCGGTGTCCGAGGTGCCGGCGAAGGCCGAGGGGTCGTACGACGGGTAGCTCGCCAGGGCCAGGATCTTGCCCGTGGACGGGTCCAGGGCGACGACCGCGCCCTTGCCGCCCTGCTTCTTCAGCCCGTCGTAGGCGGCGCTCTGGGCCGCCGCGTTGAGGGTGGTGACGACGTTGCCGCCGGACTTCTGCTTGCCGGTGATCATGTCGAGGGTGTTGCGGAAGAAGAGCCGGTCGTCGTTGCCGGTGAGGATGCCGTCCTCGAGGCTCTCCAGCTGGTTGGCGCCGAAGGCCTGGGAGGCGTAGCCGGTGACCGGCGACCACATGGGGCCGTTCTTGTAGGTGCGCTTGTACTTCAGGTCGTTGAGACCGGAGGAGCCGGACGCGGTGGAGCCGGTGATCGGGTTGCCGTCCACGATGATGTCGCCGCGCGGGGTGGAGTAGCGGGCGATGGTGACGCGGCGGTTGGCGGGGTCCTCGCGGAGGGTGTCGGCCTTGACGTACTGGAGCCAGTTGTCGCGCAGCAGCAGGGTCAGGACGAGGAGGCCGCAGAAGAGGGCGATCCGGCGCAGGGGCTTGTTCATGAGGGGCGGACCACCTGGGTCATCTCGGCGTCGGGGTTGGCGGCGGGGGCCGGGGCGGGGCGGCGCGCGGTGTCGCTGATGCGGATCAGCACGCCGATGAGGGCCCAGTTGGCGATCACGGAGGAACCGCCGTACGCGAGGAACGGCATCGTCATGCCGGTGAGCGGGATGAGACCCATCACACCGCCGGCGACGACGAAGACCTGGAGGGCGAAGGCGCCGGAGAGGCCGACGGCGAGCAGCTTGCCGAACGGGTCGCGGGCGGCGAGCGAGGTGCGCACGCCGCGCTCCACGATCAGGCCGTAGATGAGCAGGATCGCCATGATGCCGGCGAGGCCGAGCTCCTCGCCGAAGGTGGCGAGGATGAAGTCGGAGTTGGCGGCGAACCGGATGAGGTCCGAGTGGCCCTGGCCGAGGCCGGTGCCGAGGGTGCCGCCGGAGCCGAACGCCCACAGGGCCTGCATCGCCTGCTCGGAGTGGCCGGCGACGCCCTGCCGGGAGAGCGTGTACTCCTTCATCGGGTCCATCCACGCCTGGACGCGCTGCTGGACGTGCGGTTCGAAGCTGGCCACGCCGACCGCGCCGGCCGCCGACATCAGCAGACCGAAGACGATCCAGCTGGTCCGCTCGGTGGCGACGTACAGCATGATGATGAACATTCCGAAGAACAGCAGCGAGGTACCGAGGTCGGTCTCGAACACCAGGATGAGGATCGAGATGAACCAGACGACCAGGATCGGGCCCAGGTCGCGGCCACGCGGCAGGTACAGCCCCATGAAGCGGCGGCTGGCGAGCGCGAGGGCGTCCCGCTTGACCATCAGGTAGCCGGCGAAGAACACCGCGAGGACGATCTTCGCGAACTCACCGGGCTGGATGGTGAAGCCGCCGATGGAGATCCAGATCTTGGCGCCGTAGACGTTCAGGCCGAGGCCCGGGACCAGCGGGAGCAGCAGCAGGAAGAGCGCGGCCACCATGGAGATGTAGGTGTAGCGCTGGAGTGCTCTGTGGTCCTTCAGGAAGATCAGGACGACGATGAACAGCGCGATGCCCATCGCGGTGTACAGCAGCTGGTTGGTGGCCTTGCCGCCCGAGACGTGGATCGACTGGAGCAGCTTGGACTGGTCCAGTCTCCAGATGACGACCAGACCGAGGCCGTTGAGCAGGGTGGCCAGCGGCAGCAGCAGCGGGTCCGCGTAGGGGGCGAACTTGCGGACGGCGAGGTGGGCGACGGCGGCGAGGAGGCCGAGGCCCAGGCCGTAGCTCAGCAGTCCGGCGGGGACCTTGTCGTTGATGGCCAGGCCCACGTTGGCGTAGGCGAACACCGGGATGGCGACGGCGAACACCAGGAGCGCGAGCTCGGTGTTGCGCCGGCTCGGCGTGCCGATGGAGCCGATCGTGGACGTGTGGTTCGTCGACGTGTTGGTAGTACTGCTCATCGTGTGACGGGGCCTCTCACGGCTTGCCAGCTACTGCTTACCGCACAGCGAGACGACCTTCTGCTCATCCTCCGAGAGGGTGGGGCCGGGGCTGGGGGTCGCTGAGTGGGACGGGGACGGTGACGCCGTGGAGGACGCCGAGTTCGACGGTGTGGGCGAGGCCTTGGACGTGAGAGAGGTCTTGGTGGTTCCCGTGGTGCCTCCGGCCTCGCCCTGGCCGGTCTTGGAGCTGGTCTTGGACTCGGCGGCGGTGCGCTCCGACTCCTTCTTGCAGGCGGAGGCCTGCACGGCCAGTTCCTGGACCTTCGACTGGGCGTCCTTGAGGCCGCCCTCGGCGATGGTGGCCTTGACCTGCTTCTGCTGGTAGGGCGGCAGGTACTTGAGTTCGATCTCGGGGTGGTCCGTCTCCACCTTCGACAGCGACACCCACGCCAGGTCCTGGCTGATGCCCTGGTAGAGCGCGACGTGCTCGCCGTTGGAGCCGACGTAGTACTGCGTCTGCGTCCAGCGGTAGCCGCCGTACAGGCCCCCGCCGATCACGGCGAGGGCGAGGATGCCGAAGAAGGATCTCTTCAGCCACCTGCGGCCCTTGCGGGGCTTGACGAAGTCGTCGTCCGTGTAGTCGCCGAAGCTGTCGGTGGGGACGTAGCCGGTGGTGTCGCCGGAGCCGGGCGGGCCGAACTCGCCGCCCCCGCCGTGGCCCTGCCTGCCGAGGTTGGCGGCGCGGCCCGCCGGGGTCTGCATGTAGCCGTTGTCGTGCAGGTGGTGCTGGTTCTCGGCGACCGCGCCGACCACCACCGGGGTGTCGGAGAGCTGGCCCGCGAGGGTGTCACCGGTGTCCAGGTCGAGGACGTCCGCGATGATGACCGTGATGTTGTCCGGGCCGCCGCCGCGCAGCGCGAGCTGGATCAGCTCCTGCACGGTCTCCTGCGGGCCCTGGTAGCTGGCGAGGGTCTCCTCCAGGGTCTGGTGGGAGACGACCCCGGAGAGCCCGTCGGAGCAGATGAGATAACGGTCACCCGCGCGCACCTCGCGGATCGACAGGTCCGGCTCGACGTGTTCGCCGCTGCCGAGCGCGCGCATCAGCAGGGAGCGCTGCGGGTGGGTGGTGGCCTCTTCCTCGGTGATCCGGCCCTCGTCGACGAGCCGCTGCACCCAGGTGTGGTCCTGGGTGATCTGCGTGAGCACGCCGTCACGGAGCAGGTACGCACGGGAGTCGCCGACGTGCACGAGGCCGAGCCGCTGCCCGGTCCACAGCAGGGCGGTGAGGGTGGTCCCCATGCCCTCCAGCTGCGGGTCCTCCTCCACCATGGCGCGCAGCTGGTCGTTGGCGCGCTGCACGGCGTGGCCGAGGGAGGTGAGGATGTCGGAGCCCGGCACGTCGTCGTCGAGCGTGACCAGGGTGGAGATCACCTCGGAGGAGGCGACCTCGCCGGCGGCCTGGCCGCCCATGCCGTCGGCGATGGCGAGCAGGCGGGGACCGGCGTAACCGGAGTCCTCGTTGCCCTCCCGGATCATGCCTTTGTGCGATCCGGCGGCGAAGCGCAGCGACAGACTCATGCGCACCTCGCCCGTCGGCTCCGGGTACATCCGCACGGTGCCCACCCTCCGGTCGGGAGCGCGCCGGGGACCGGCGTCCGGTCCGCCGCTGCGTGCTCGCTCCGCTCGCGCCTATCCATGATGTAGCACTACTTCCGCAGCTCGATGACGGTTTTGCCGATGCGGATCGGCGCGCCCAGCGGGATCGGCGTGGGAGTCGTCAGCCGGGACCGGTCCAGGTAGGTGCCGTTGGTCGAGCCGAGGTCCTCGACGATCCACTGGCCGTCGCGGTCCGGGTAGATCCTGGCATGACGGCTGGAGGCGTAGTCGTCGTCCAGCACGATCGTCGAGTCGTGGGCGCGGCCGAGGGTGATGGTCTGGCCCTGGAGGGCGACCGTCGTACCGGTGAGGGTGCCCTCGGAGACGACCAACTTGGTCGGGGCGTTACGGCGCTGGCGGCCACCGGCCGCGGGCTGCTGGCCGCGCTGCTGCGGGGGCGCGGCCTGCTGCCGGGCGGCGGGCTGCTGCCGGCGTCCTTCTTCCCTACGCGATCCGCGCTGGGTGACGCGCGTACCGAACAGGTCGCTGCGGATGACCTGCACGGCCACGATCACGAACAGCCACAGTACGGCCAGGAAACCCAGCCGCATGACCGTGAGGGTCAGCTCTGACATTGCCCCCGCTTCACCCTTCGGCTTGCCGGTAAATGATGGTGGTGCTGCCCACGACGATCCGCGAGCCGTCGCGGAGCGTAGCGCGGGTGGTGTGCTGCCCGTCCACCACGATGCCGTTGGTGGATCCGAGATCCTGGATCGTCGAGGGCGTTCCGGTCCGGATCTCGCAGTGCCGGCGGGAGACGCCGGGGTCGTCGATCCGCACGTCGGCCTCGGTGCTGCGGCCCAGCACGAGCGTCGCGCGGGAGATCTGATGGCGGGTGCCGTTGATCTCGATCCAGTAGCGGGTGCGGGCGCCGGGCGCCGAGGCGCCGACGGGACCCGAGGGCGGTCGCTGGGCGGCCGGCTGGGTCGGCTGCGGGTACCCGTACCCGCCGGGGCGGGCACCGGGCGGCGGGGCGCTCGGCATCGGCGGGGCTGCTGCGCCGCCGGCCTGCGGGTAGCCGTAGCCGCCCGGGCGCTGCGGCGCACCGCCCGCGGGGGCGCGCTCGGGGGCCTGCTGGTTGCTGGAGGACGCGAGCGTGCGGCTGCGCACCCGGTACAGGCCGGTGTCCAGGTCGTCGGCCTTCTCCAGGGTGACCTTGATCGGCCCCATGAAGGTGTAGCGCTGCTGCTTGGCGTAGTCGCGGACCATCCCGGCGAGCTCGTCGCCGAGCTGCCCGGAGTAGGGGCTGAGCCGCTCGAAGTCGGGCGCGCTCAGCTCCACGATGAAGTCATTGGGTACGACGGTCCGGTCGCGGTTCCAGATGGTCGCGTTGTTGTCGCACTCGCGCTGCAGCGCGCCGGCGATCTCCACGGGCTGGACCTCGGACTTGAACACCTTGGCGAAGGTGCCGTTGACCAGACCTTCGAGACGCTGCTCGAACTTCTTCAGGACTCCCACAGGGCACCTCCTCTGTCGCCTTGCCCGTACTGCCTGCCGTTGCCGTTACCGCTCACTGATCGTATCTACGCGTCCGGCAATCAGCCGGTTCCCCGAGCGGCCCCCCTTCGAACCGATCGGCTCGCTTCTCCTGTCAAGGATCGGCGCTACTTCTTCCCAGGATCGTAGAGGTGGCCCACGACCAGTGTCCCGCACCTGACTGTGGACCCGATCCGTCTCCTGCATAGATGGGCTCGACCGGTACGAGGTTGATACGTGAACGCCGACCGCCCGGTACGTGATCACCAGGAGAGCGCTGCCCCCGGACAAGGCATGTGAACCCACCCTGTCCCACGTGCTAGTGTTCTCGATGTCGGAAGGGGCCGGACCCAAGGAAACAACGGGGCCGAAGCCGGAAGACACACCCAATGCGCGGGTGGCGGAATAGGCAGACGCGCTGGATTCAGGTTCCAGTGCCCGCAAGGGCGTGGGGGTTCAACTCCCCCCTCGCGCACAGAGAGAAACCGACGGAACGGGCTCTCACCGGTGACGGAAGTCACGGTGAGGGTCCGTTTCTCGTTGTGCGGACGACAGTAGGGGCCGGCCCGTGAGATAGCTCACGGGCCGGGACGGGGCATCGGTGGTGCGGTTTCCGGCTCACTGCCGCAACCCCGCGAGTTCCGCCGCACCGCGGCGCACGGCGGGCCACGCGGTGGCGACGGCGGCGGTCGCGGCGAGGACCGCGCAGGCCCCGGTGGCCGCGCCCAGGGCCGGCCACGGCAGCCGGACCGGGTCCGGCGCCGACAGCAGCCGCAGGGCCTGCCGCATTCCCGCGAGTTCGACCACCGCGACCAGCAGCCCCAGCAGCGCCCCGACCGCGACCACCGTCACCGCCTCGGTGCCGACCAGCCGCAGCACCTGCGCCCGGGTGGCCCCGGCCAGCCGCAGCGCGGCCAGCTCGCGCACCCGGTCGGCGGTCGCCATCACCGTGGTGTTGACCAGGGAGATCCCGGTGTAGACGAGCGCGATGCCGAGGACCAGCAGGAGGCCGAGCCGGGTGGTCCGGTCGCTCTGCGGGTGGGCCGCCGCGACCCACTGGTCCGCGGTGCGCACCCGCCCGCCGCTCGCCCGGACCGCCTTGCGCAGCCCGGCGGCCACCGCGCCCGCGTCCGCGCCGTCCCGCAGGGCCACGTCGACCCGGTCGACGGCCGCGCCCGAGGCGTTGGCGGGCGTGATGTACACGCCGTTGTCGCCGGTGCCCGTCCGCAGCACGGCGGCGACCCGCAACGTCCTGCGGGTGCCGTCGCCCAGCCACACCCGGACCCGCTGCCCGACGGTGTGCCGCTCCCACTCCTCGTTGACGATGATCGAGCCGTCGTCGAGGTCCGCGGTCCTGCCGGCGGCGAGCGGCAGGCGGGCGGTGGCCGCCAGCGCGGCCGGGTCCGCGGCCCGGGCCTCGGATCTGACCAGGGCGACCCCGTCCTCCAGCACGTACACCGCGCTCGCCGAGGTCCCCGACACCTCCGCGCCGGGCACCGCGCGCGCCGCGCGGAGCGTCGCCGCGTCGAACCCTGCGTCGTCCGGGGGCGTGAGGACGAAGGCGGCGGTGGTCCGGTCGCGGGTCTCGGCGGCCCGGGCCGCGTTCAGGGTGGCGGTGGCACCGAGCAGCGAGCCGGTGAGGGCGACGGTCACCAGCACGGGCGCCGCGACGGCCGCCGTACGGCGGACCCCGGCGACCGCGTGCTCGCGCACCAGCAGCCAGGTGGCGCCGGGGAGCCGGGCGGCCGGGGCCCTGGTGAGCAGCCCGACCAGCGGACGGACCAGGACGGGCGAGAGCAGGGCGACGGCCGTGATCAGCACCATCGGCCGGCTCACGTAGGTCTTGCGGTGCAGCAGGTCGCCGGGGTCGTCCAGGAGCGGCAGCACGGCCGCGGTCACCAACAGGCCCGCACCGCACAGCCGGCGCCCCCGCGTCATGGGCCTGCTGTCCACGTCGGCCTCGCGCAACGCCTCCGCCGGCCCGGTCCGGCCCGCCCGCCAGGACGCGGCGGCTGCCCCCAGCAGGGCGACGAGGAGACCGGCCGAGAAGGCCGCACCGTACGGCCAGGTGCGGGCGCCGATCCGGAACCAGCCCGGGGCGAGTCCGCCGTCCACGGTCCAGCGGGCGAGGCGGGGTGCGCCGTACCCGCCGAGCGCACAGCCCGCCGCCGAGGCGAGCGCCCCGACCAGCAGGGCCTCGGCCAGCACCGTCCCGCGGAGCTGTCCCGGTGTCGCGCCGGCGGTGCGCAGCAGGCCGAACTCGCGGCGGCGCTGGGCGACCGCGAAGGCGAAGGTGGACGCCACCACGAAGACCGACACGAAGGCGGTGACCCCGCCGGCGGTGCCGAACAGGGCGTTCAGCGCGGTCAGTGCCTCGCGGTCGCGGTCCGGGTCCGGGTCGGCGAGCCGCCTGCCGTCGCCGGTGAGGACCTGGACGCCCGGGACGCCCCGCACCGCGTTCCGTACGGCCGCCGGTCGCGCGGCCACGACCAGCTGGGTGCTGCGGGGTGCCAGCCGGGCCGCCCGCGCGGCGGTGTAGAAGACGGCGTGCTCGAAGCCGCGGTCGGCGACCGTGCCGACGACGGTGACGTCGCCGTGCTCCGTGCGGAGGGTGCGGCCGGGCTCCGCCCAGCTCCCGGTGACGACGACCTCGCGGTCGGTGCGCGGTGCGCGGCCCGAGGCGATCTCGTACGAGGCGAAGGCGGCGACCGGCCAGGGGTGTCCGACGAGATCGCCGGGCGCGTTCTCCGCCCGCACGGGGAAGGTGCGGTCGAGGGTGACCCTGCCGAGCTGCCTCAACTCCGTGACGACGGCGGCGGGTACGGCACGCGGCCGGGCGAGCGGCTGGGTGCGGGTGCCGATCGGGGTGGAGACGCGCAGGGTGTCGGCACCCTTGACGACGACCGGGGCGGCGACGAACCGCTCCGGGGCGCGCGGCGGCGCCTCCAGCGAGGACGCGAGCGCCAGGCCCATCACGGTGAGCAGGGCCACGCCGAGCGCGAGGGCGGTGAAACTGCCGACGAGGGTGGTCCGGCGGGCGCGCAGGGTGTGCAGGGCTTGCAGGGCGACGCTCAGCATGGCTGGGCCTGCGGCGTGGGTGGCTGGGGCTGCGGTTTGTGCGGCTGGGGCTGTGGCCTGGGCGTTTGTGTCTGGTGCCTGGATGGCTGGGGCTGGGGCTGGGGCTGCGGCTTGGATGGCTGTGGCCGTGGCTGTGGCTGTGGCTTGGGTGGTGGGGCTTTCAGGTCGGTCAGGTGGGTGGCGATGTCGGTGGCGGGTGCGCCGGTCAGTTCGCTGGTGACGCGGCCGTCGACGAGGAAGACGACGCGGTCGGCGTAGGAGGCGGCGACCGGGTCGTGGGTGACCATGACGGTCGTCCGGCCCTCGTCGTCCACCATGGCGCGCAGCAGCGTCAGTACCGCGTGGCCGGACCGTGAGTCCAGGGCGCCGGTCGGCTCGTCGCCGAACAGGACGTCGGGGCGGGTGATCAGGGCACGGGCGAGCGCGACGCGCTGCTGCTGCCCGCCGGACAGCTCGCCCGGCCGGTGCCGGGCGCGGTCGGCGAGGCCGACCCGGTCGAGGGCCTCGCGGACCCGGGCCCTCGGGGGACGGTGCCCCGCCAGCCGCAGCGGCAGCGCCACGTTCTGCTCGGCGGTGAGCGAGGGCAGCAGGTTGAACGCCTGGAAGACGAAGCCGACGCGCTCCCGGCGCAACAGGGTCAGCTTCGTCTCGCTCAGCCCGGTCAGCTCGGTCCCGCCCAGAACCACCGACCCGGAGGACGGCCGGTCCAGGCCCGCCGCGCACTGCAGCAGGGTCGACTTGCCGGAGCCGGACGGCCCCATGACGGCGGTGAACGTTCCGCTCGGAAAGTCCAGGGAGACTTCGTCGAGCGCGGTGACGGCGCGGTCTCCGGAGCCGTGACGCCGGCTGACGGAGCGCAGGTTGACGGCGGCCATGGGTCCTCGGGTCCTCACATGTCGGTTCGACGGCGGCGGTACGGCCACGAAACCGTCCGGGGGCGGGGCGGCGCACTGCGGCAGGACCGAGACCCGGGGTAGGGCCAGGCATACCCCCGTTACGGCGGCTGGACGGATGGCCGCGTCCCCCGACCGCCGCCTACCGTGACCGCATGCAGCCCCGTCCCCGCAGCGTCTGGCAGGCCATGGCCGGGCCCGGCTTCCTGCTCTCCTCCTGGCCCCTGCGGGCCGCCGGTTACCTGCTGACCGGAGCGGTGAGCGGGGCCGTACTCCTGGTGGGGCTGGTGACCGCGGCCGTGGTCGGCGGGGTGCTCGCCGTCGTACTCGTCGGGCTGCCGCTGCTGTTCCTCACGGCGCTCGCGGGCCTTCCGGTGGCCTGGTTCGAGCGGCGCCGGTTGCGGCTGGTCGACCGGGAGCGGGTGTACGACCCCCATGTCCGGCCGTCCGCCCCGGGACTGCGGGCGTGGCTCGCGACCCGGCTGCGGGAGCGGGCGACCTGGCGCGAACTCGGCCACGCGCTGCTGTTCGCGGGCCTGTTGTGGCCGGTGGACGCGCTCGCCGTGACGCTGGCGCTGCTCTGCCCGCTGTCGATGGCCGCCGCCCCGCTGCTGCTCGCCACGGCCGGCGGCGGCCGGGAGACGAAGGTGCTGAAGGTGTGGACGGTCACCGGCTGGCCGGCCGCCTTCGGCATGGCGCTGGCCGGGGTGGCGCTGCTGGCTCTCGGCGGCTATGCGCTGGGCGTGGCGGCCGGTGCGCGGGCGGGACTGACCCGGCTGCTGATCGCGCCGCGCGAGGCCGAGTTGGGGGACAGGGTGGTCGAACTGGCGCGGTCCCGTGCGCGGTTGGTGGACGCCTTCGAGGCGGAACGGCGGCGCATCGAGCGCGATCTGCACGACGGTGCCCAGCAGCGGCTGGTCGCCCTGTCGGTGACCCTGGGCCTGGCCCGGCTGGACGCCCCGCCCGGACCGCTCGCCGACCAGCTCGCCAAGGCCCAGCGGGAGGCGGGCGACGCGCTCGCCGAGCTGCGGGAGACCGTGCACGGGATCCATCCGAAGGTGCTGGCCGACCATGGCCTGGAGGCGGCGGTGACGGACGCGGCGGATCGAACGGCCGTTCCTGTGGACGTCGGTTTCCGGTTGCCCGTGCGGCTGCCGGAACCGGTCGAGGCGGCGGCGTACTTCGTGGTGCGCGAGGCGCTCGCCAACGTCGACCGGCACAGCGGCGCGGGCCGCGCCGAGGTGACCGGCGGGCACCGGGACGGCCGGCTGCACCTGGAGGTGCGCGACGACGGCCGGGGCGGCGCGGACGCCGGGGCGGGCAGCGGTCTCACCGGACTCGCGGACCGAGTGTCCGTCCTCGATGGCAGACTCTCCCTGTCCAGCCCGCCGGGCGGACCGACCCTGCTGCGTGTGGAGTTGCCGTGCGAGCCGATCGACCTCTGCGCGTAGTCCTGGCCGAGGACGGCGTGCTGCTGCGGGAGGGGATCGCGGGGCTGCTGGCCCGGTTCGGTCACGAGGTGGTCGCCGCGGTGGGGGACGCCGAGGCGCTGCTCGCGGCGGTCGAGGAGCACGCGCCCGACGTCGTCGTGACGGACGTGCGGATGCCGCCGGGCTTCCACGACGAGGGGCTGCACGCGGCGGTGCGGCTGCGCGCGGCCCGGCCGGCGTTGCCGATCCTGGTCCTCAGCCAGTACGTGCAGCGCAGTTACGTCGCCGAACTCCTCGACTCCGGGGACGGCTCGGGCGTCGGGTACCTGCTCAAGGACCGGGTGGGGCAGGTGGCGGAGTTCGTCGCGGCGTTGGGGGAGGTGGCCGGCGGGGGGACGGTGGTCGACCCCGAGGTGGTACGGCAACTGCTGCGCCGGCGCCGGGATCCGCTGGGGCGGCTGTCGCCGCGCGAGCGGGAGGTGCTGGCGCTGGTCGCGGAGGGGAAGTCGAACGGGGCGATCGCGAGGGAACTGGTGGTCTCGGAGGCGGCGGTCGGGAAGCACATCGGGGGGATCCTGGCGAAGCTGGACCTGCCGCCGACGGAGGACTCGCATCGACGGGTGCTGGCCGTGCTGGCGTATTTGAGGGCGTGACCCCCTTTTCGGAGTCCTCCTTTTCGGGGTTCTCCTTTTTCGGGGTCCTCCGTGGCGTTTTCGGCCGCGGATGCGTGGGAGCTGGTCGCGCAGTTCCCCGCGCCCCTTTTCGGGTGGGACCAGTGGACCCGCTTTCCTGGGGGCGCGGGGAACTGCGCGAACAACCCCGAAGTTATCCACAGGGTCTGACGGCTTTCGGCCCCCACCTGTACCGTCTCCACGAGTTGATGTTCGTGCGTGTGCGTGCGGGGAGTACGGGGGAGGCGGTCGACGTGACCGGAGTGGAAGAGCCGACGGCGGCCGGCGGGCGCAAGCTGCCCGCGCCCAGGGGTTTTGCGCAGTGGCCTTCGCAGGGCTCGCCCAAGGAGGAGGGCAAGGCGCTGCGTTCGGCGGTGCCGCGCCGCGGCCATGACGCCCTGGACCTGGACGGCTCCCGTCCCGACGCGGTCCGCGCGGTCGAGGAGTCCAACCGCGACCGCATCCCGGAGCTGATCCCGATAAGGGTCGGCAGGATGGCGGCGAGCCCGTTCGCGTTCCTGCGCGGCTCGGCCGGCCTGATGGCGCACGACCTGGCCCGCACCCCGATGACCAGGATCGCCACCCAGATCTGCGGCGACGCCCACGCGGCCAACTTCGGCCTGTACGGCGACCCGCGCGGCGACCTCGTCATCGACCTGAACGACTTCGACGAGACGGTGCTCGGCCCCTGGGAGTGGGACCTCAAGCGGCTCGCGGCCTCCCTGGTGCTGGCCGGCCGGGAGGCGGGCGCCGACGAGGACATGTGCCGCAAGGCGGCGGGCGACGCGGCCGGCGCCTACCGCCGCACCATGCGCCTGCTGGCCAAGCTCCCGGTCCTGGACGCGTGGAACGCGATCGCGGACGAGGAGCTGGTCTCCCACTCCGACGCCCACGACATGGTCGGCACCCTGCGCCGGGTCTCGGAGAAGGCCCGCGCCAACACCAGCGGCCGGTTCGCGGCCCGCTCCACCGAGCCCACCGAGGACGGCGGTCGCCGCTTCGTGGACGCCGTGCCGGTGCTGCGCCGGGTCCCGGACGCGGAGGCGGAGGCGGTCACCGCCGCCCTGGAGCACTACGTGACCACGCTCTCCGAGGACCGCCACCCGCTGCTCGCCCGGCACACCCCGCACGACGTCGCCTTCCGCATCGTCGGCACCGGCAGCGTCGGCACCCGTTCCTACGTCGTCCTCCTCCTCGACCACCGCGGCGAGCCGCTGATCCTCCAGGTCAAGGAGGCCCGCCCGTCCGCGCTCGTCCCCCATCTCGCCACGGCCGGCTTCGAGACACCGGCCGTCGACCACGAGGGCCGCCGGGTGGTCCTCGGCCAGAAGCGGATGCAGGTGGTCAGCGACATCCTGCTCGGCTGGACCACGGTGGAGGGGCGTCCCTTCCAGGTCCGCCAGTTCCGCAACCGCAAGGGCAGCGTCGACCCGGCCGCGCTGTCACCCGACCAGATCGACGACTACGGCCGGATGACCGGTGCCCTGCTGGCCCGCGCCCACTCGCACAGTGCCGACCCGCGCCTGATCGCCGGGTACTGCGGCAAGAGCGAGGAACTGGACGAGGCGATCGCCGCGTTCGCGGTGACCTACGCCGACCGCACGGAAGCGGACCACGAGGAACTGGTCACCGCGGTGCGGGCGGGACGGATAGCGGCGGAGCTCGGGGTGTGACCCGGGTGATCCAGGTGATCCGGGTGACCCGCGTGCTCCAGGTAATCCGTGTGCTCTCCGGCTTCCGGCCTCCGGTGTCCCGAGAGGTGCTGATGTGAAGTACGTCGAAATAGCCGAGGACGCGACGGACGAGGGGACGGCCGCGGTCTGCATCGACCCCGGCCCCTACCTGGCGCGGCTGCCGGAACTCGCCGTCGGCCTGCCGCCCGGCGCCCGCGCCTTCGCCACCGATCCGCGCCACTACGAGTTCGGCGGCCGACGCTGTGTGAAGGACCTGCGCCCGCTGGACATGCGCCGCACGGCCCCCGCCGACATCGAGATCCGCTTCGGCCACGACTGCCACAAGCACGACGAGGACCTGATCGTCCGCTACACGGGCGTCTCCCGCTTCCAGACGGACATCCTGGGCGCCTGCGACCTCACCTCGCTCGGCGAGGTGATCCTCGACGAGATCCTGCCGCACCCCGGCGGCTGCACCCACGAGCTGGCCTGCCGTCCCGGCACCCTCGTCGTGGCCTGCACCGATCTGGTCGCCGAGTGGGTCCCGGCCACCGATGACGACGACAGGCCCTAGGCTGGTCGGGTGACGACCCCGGAAGCTGAGCAGTCCCAGGCACCGCGGCCCGAGGAACGGCTGGAGCAGGCCGTTCGGGCCGCCGAGCAGGCGTTGATCGAGTACGAGATCGCGGTCGAGACCTTCCGTGTCGAGGTGGAGAATTTCTCCCGCCTGCACGAACAGAAACTCGGCCCCCTCTACTTCCGCATCGAGGAGCTGGACGCGCGCATCGCCGAGGCCAAGGCCGCCCGCACCGGCGACCCCGAGGACATCCGTGCCGCCGAGGAGGCCCGGGCCCGGGTCCTGCCCATCCCCGGCGTCGAGGAGCTGCTGAACGGCTGGATGGACGGCGACGGCCTGTTCCCGGAGGCCGTCGCGATGCTCACCGAGCAGGAGGTCCGGCCGCCGCAGCGGGTCCGCCCCAGCGAGGAGGCCCGCCGGCTCTACCGCGAGCTGGCCCGCAAGGCCCACCCCGACCTGGTGCAGGACGAGGCCGAGCAGCAGCGGCGCGAGGAGTTCCTCAGCCGGGTCAACGCGGCCTACGCCCGCGGCGACGAGGCCCTGCTGCGCGAGCTGGCCGAGGAGTGGGCGGCCGGCCCGGTCCCGCCGGAGCGCAGGCCGAGCCGGGCCGAGGAGCTGTACGCCCGCCTGGAATGGCTCTCCGAGCGCAAGGAACTGCTCGGCCTGGTCGCCAAGGAGCTGGAGAACGGTCCCATCGCCGGCCTGCTCCGGCTCGCCCCCGACGACCCGGACGCCCTCCTAGACGAGATCGCCGAGCGGCTCCGCAAGGACGTGACCGAGCGCGAGGCGGAACTGGCGGCCCTGCTGACCCAGGAGTAGCCCTCCGCTCCGGTCGGGTAGCGTCGGGGACATGAACTTCGCAGCGCGTGTGCCCACGGTCGAGGTCGCGGACCTCAAGGACGGCGACTTCCTGCTGGACGTCCGCGAGGACGACGAGTGGCAGGCGGGCCACGCCGCCGGCGCCCTGCACATCCCGATCAGCGAGTTCGTGGCCCGCTACGGCGAACTCACCGAGGCGGCACCCCAGGACGCCCGCGTCCACGTCATCTGCCGCTCCGGCGGCCGTTCGGCCCAGGTCACCATGTACCTGGTCCAGCAGGGCATCGACGCCGTGAACGTCGACGGCGGCATGCAGGTCTGGCAGGCAGCGGGCCGCGAGGTCGTCACGGACGGGGGAGAACCGGGCTTCGTCGTCTGACGGCAACCCTGGTAGCGCCGGTCTCGCCGGTCCTGAAGCGCCCCGTCAGGGGCGCGGGGAACTGCGCGACCAGCCCCCACCGACCCGCAGACCACCCACGACCGAGTGCGCCCTGCTCCTCATCGCCTGCTCCGCATCCCCTACCCCAGCGGATGCGTGGCCAGCAGTTCCCCCAACGCCTCCTCATGAACCCCGGCTCCCCCGAGCGCCAGCTCGACCTGCTTCGCCCACGCGTGATACCGGTGCAGCACGTACTCGGTGTCGGCCCCGAACCCCCCGTGCAGGTGCTGCGCGGTCTGCACCACCCGCCGCACCCCCTCGGCCGCCCAGATCTTCGCCACCGCCACGTCCCCGGCCGCCGGCAGCGCCCCGGCCGCACCCGACGCGATCCGCCACGCGGCCTGCCACAGCGTCGCCTCCATGGCCCGCAGGTCGATGTACCGGTCGGCGGCCTGCACGGCCACCGCCTGGAACGTGGCGATGGGATGTCCGAACTGCTCCCGCTTCCCGGCGTACTCGCCGGTCATCCGCAGCACCCGCTCACCCAGGCCGAGCGCCAGCGCACACGTCCCGGTCACCAGCAGCTCCCGCAGCCACTCCCAGGCGCCCTCCGCCGTCACCACGTCGCGCCCCGCGAC
The DNA here is from genome assembly GCF_040652195.1 of Streptomyces sp. NPDC048278. Taxonomy (NCBI): domain Bacteria; kingdom Bacillati; phylum Actinomycetota; class Actinomycetes; order Kitasatosporales; family Streptomycetaceae; genus Streptomyces; species Streptomyces sp. NPDC048278. The sequence goes on along the minus strand of NZ_JBEZLP010000002.1, from coordinate 261,286 downwards.
CCGCGCCGACGCCAGCCGCAGCTCCCCGAGCCGCTCCCCGCTGGTCGACACCTGCTCGGCGACCGTGACCCCGGCAGTGGCCCCGGCCGCGACGCCGGACGCGTCTCCCTCGCCACCCGGTGCCACCAGCGCCAGCACGCTCCGGTCCGCCTCGGTGCGCGCCGGTACGAGGACGAGACCGGCGTCGTACGCCCACGGCACCGCCGTCTGCACCCCGTCCAGCACCCACCCGTCACCGTCCCGCCGCGCGGTCACCGCCAGCTCGGCGGGGTCGTGCCCGGTGCGTCCGCTCGCGGCGACGGTCAGCACCAGCTCGCCCCGCCCGGCCCGCGCCGCCAGCCGGTCCCGCACCTCCGGCGTCCCGTACCGCTGCAGGGCCGCCAGGGCCGCGCTGTGCTCCAGCAGCGGCACCCTCGCCAGTACCTTCGCCGACTCCCGCAGCGCCAGGCACAGTGCGATGGCGTCCAGACCGGCGCCGCCGTACTCCTCGCCCAGCAGCAGACTCAGCAGATCCGCGCCGGCCAGCCTGTCCCACAGTTCCCGGTCGAAGCACTCGGCCACGGCACCGGTGGTCAGCGCCGGGCTCGGCACGGCGTCCGGCGCCACCCCGGCGAACACCCCGCGCGCCGCCTCGGCCGCCGCCAACTGCTCCTCGGTGAAGGTGAAGTCCACGGTCCTGTCCTCCCGGCGGGTATCCGCTGATCTGACGGTCCGTCAAGATAGAACAGGTTCTAGAAGAAGGGAACCCAAAACCAATGCGATCACCGGCTCCGCCCGTCGTAGGCTGACGGCCGCTGTCCGCCGATGGGGGACGGACACACGAGGGAGGACACATGGGGATCCGCAGCCTGACCCGTACCGAGGCCGAGCGCAGGGCCGCACTGATCACGGTCGAGCGGTACGACGTGGACATCGACCTCACCGCACTCGCCGACGGACCAGAGCTCCGCTCCGTCTCCACGGTCACCTTCAGCTGCTCCGAGCCGGGCGCGGAGACGTTCGTCGACTGCGCGGCCGAGGTCCGTGCCGCCACCCTGAACGGCACCCCCCTCACCCCCTCCGGCGACGGCCGGATCCCGCTGCCCGGCCTGGCCGCGCACAACGTGCTGCGCGTCGAGAGCGTCCAGGCCGACACCCTCGCCGGCGAGGGCGTGCACAAGGCCGTCGACCCCGCCGACGGCGAGGTGTACGTGTGGACGAGCTTCGAACCCGACGAGGCCCGGTTCGTCTGGGCCTGCTTCGACCAGCCCGACCTCAAGGCCCCGCACGCCTTCACCGTCACGGCCCCGGCCGCCTGGACCGTCCTCAGCAACTCCGGCGACCCGCGGATCGAGGAGCAGGGCGCGGCCCGCCGCTGGAGCTTCCCGGACACCCCGCCGCTGTCCGTGTACAACACCGTCGTCAACGCCGGCCCCTTCCACGGGATCCGCCGCGAGGCCGACGGCCACGACCTCGGCATCTACGCGCGCCGCTCGCTCGCCGAGGTCCTGGAACGCGACGCCGACGAAATCTTCACCCTCACCCGGCAGGGCCTCGCCTTCTACGCCGAGGCCTTCGCGATGCCCTTCCCGCAGCGCAGGTACGACCAGGTCTTCATGCCCGAGTTCGGCGGCGCGATGGAGAACTACGGCTGCGTGACCTGGTCGGACGCCTTCCTGCGGCGCGCCGAGCCGACGCCCGCCGAGCGCGAGCTGCTCGCGGTGGTGCTGCTGCACGAGATGGCGCACATGTGGTTCGGCAACATCGTCACCATGCGCTGGTGGGACGACCTCTGGCTGAACGAGGCCTTCGCCGAGTTCGCCTGCCACTGGGCCGCCGAGGGCGCCACCCGCTACACCGACGCCTGGGCCGGCCACCTCCTCGGTGGCAAGGTCCGGGCGTACCTCTCCGACCAGGGCCCGGTCTCGCACCCGATCCACCAGCCCATCCACGACGTCGCCCAAGCCGCGTCGATCTTCGACAACATCACCTACCCCAAGGGCGCCTCCGTCCTCCTCCAGCTGATGACCTACGTCGGCGAGGACCGCTTCCGCACCGGCATGGCCGCCTACTTCGCCCGGCACGCCTGGGGCACCACCACCCTCCAGGACCTGATCGACGCCCTCGCCGAGGCCAGTGGCCGCGACCTGACCGGCTGGCGCAAGGCCTGGCTGGAGAGCGCCGGCACCGACCGCTTCACCCTGGAGCACGACGGCGACACCGTCACCCTGGTCGCCGACGGCAGCCCGCGCCCCCAGGTCCTCGCGGTCGGCGCGTACGACCGCGCGGGCGACGCCCTGGAACGCACCGCGCTGGTCCGCGTCGAGGTCACCGAGGCCCGCACCCCGGTCACCGGCCTTCCCACCACGTCCGACCTCCTTCTGGTCAACGACGACGACCTCACCTTCGCCACCACCCGCCCGGACCCCACCACCCGGGACACCCTCTTCCGCGCGGCGGCAGAGCTGCCCACCGCCATCGCGCGGGGCGTGGCCGCCGCCACCGTCTGGGACATGCTCACGGCCGGTGAGGCCACGGCGGCCGAGGCCGGCCACTGCCTCACCGCGGTTCTCGCGGCCGAGACGTCCGACGCCGTGATCGAGCCCTACCTCACGCTCGTCATCAACATCGCCGAGCTCTGGGCCCCGCCCGCCGAACGCCCGGCGCTGGCCGAGGCCGTGGCCGCGACCTGCCGGCGACTCGCCGCCTACCCCGGCCGCCGCCAGGTCGCCCTGCGCGGCCTCGCCCGCACCGCGACCGGCGCCGAGGACCTGGCCTGGCTCCGCGAGCAGGCCGGCGACGACGTCGACCTGCGCTGGCGTGCCCTCGTCCGCGAGGCCGAACTCGGCGGCGACGTCACCGCCGAGTCCACTGTCCTGCTCGGACGCGACGCCGACCCCGACGCCTGGGTCCGCGCCCTCACCGTCCGGGCCGCCCTCCCCGACCCGGCCGCGAAGGCCGAGGTCTGGCGGCGGCTGGTCGTGGACCGCGAGGTGCCCGTCGCCGCGGTCTCCGCGGTGGCCGCCGCCTTCTGGCGCCCCGGCCAGGACGCCCTGCTCGCCCCCTACGCCGAGCGCTACCTGGCCGCGGTCCCCGAACTGAACCAGGGCGGCATGATCCCGGCGATGACCTACGCCTCCCACCTCTTCCCGCCGTACGCCGTCGATGCCGCGTACCTCGAGAAGGCACGTCAGGTGGCCGGTGAAGCGGCCCCCGTCGTCCGCAACACCCTTCTGGAACGCGCGGACGCCGTCCGCCGCATGCTCCGCGCCCGGGCCGCGAACGCCTGACCCCGGGGCAGGGCCGGCCGGAGCCCCGTCCGATCGTTCGGTTCCGGCCAATCCCATGGTCGCGGTGCCCGCGCCGACGATCAACCCCTGTGGAAAACCTCCGCCGTCACCTGTGGAAAACCTGCGGAAACGTGGTCGGCAGGTGCGCTCGGACGCCACATGACCTGGGGTGATCCCGGGCGGCGGGCGCGGGTGCCGCGGATCGGAAGGGCCGACGGTTGTGCCCGGAGTGGTGATGGCCACGCCGTCGGCCTGGTCCCCGGGGCTGCGCCCGGTGGCCGGTGCTGAGTACCGTTCCGTGCGAGTGCCGGGCAGCGGCACACCGTGCGGCGCCCGATCGGTGTCCGCCCGGACGACGCGGCGGAATCGGGGAACGGGGCGGCATGGACGACGCGTACGACGAGGGCGTGGACGCCCGGCACGGGCCGGACGCCCCGAGCGGGACGCGTGCGGAACCTGAACCCGCCCCACCGGACGGTCCGGACCGTCCGGCTCCCCCGGAGCAGCCGCCGCCCGGCCCGCCGGCCCCGACGGCGCAGAGCCCCGCCCTCCCTCGTACCGGCGTCGCCGCCCTGTCCCCGCGCTACCAGGTCGGTGCGGCCCTCGCCCTCGCCCTGATCGCGGTCACGGCCTGCGTGCACCTCGGGATGGTGTTCCTGAGCCTGGCGCCGGCGAACACGGTGACCAAGCAGCACGGCAAGGCGATCGAGGACTGGGTGTACCCGGAGTTCGAACAGAACTGGAAGCTCTTCGCGCCGAACCCGCTGCAGCAGAACATCGCCGTGCAGGTGCGCGCCGAGGTGCTGATGCCGGACGGCACCACGACCACCACCGGCTGGAACGACCTGTCCGCACAGGACGGCAGGGCCATCGACGGCAGCCTGGTGCCCAGTCACACCGTGCAGAACGAGCTCCGCCGGGCCTGGGACTTCTTCACCTCCACGCACGGCACCGACAACCGCCCGATCGGCCTGCGCGGCTCCCTGTCCGAGCAGTACCTGCGGCGGATCGTCGTGATGCGCATGTACAAGGGGGACGCCACGAGCGAGAAGGGCACCATCGAGCGCGTGCAGGTCCGCTCCGCCACCACCAACGTGAACCCGCCGGACTGGAGCGGCGAGAAGGTCTCCGACACGCCCGTCTACCGGGTGCTGCCCTGGTGGACGGTCACGCAGGACGAAGCGAACGGCGGTGTCCGGTGAACCGTCTCGCCCTGTGCCTGTCCCGTGCCATCGCCCGGGTCACCGAGGCGGCGCTCGGCCCGTACCAGACGGCCGTCATCCGCATCGGCTTCGCCGCCACCTGGCTGCTGTTCCTGCTGCGCGAGTACCCGCACCGCCAGGAGCTGTACGGCCCGCACGCCACCTGGAGCTTCGACCTCGCCCAGCAGCTGACCGCCGACAACCACGCCTTCACGGCACTGATGGCCTCCGACAGCCCGGCCTTCTTCGAGGTCTTCTACTTCCTCGCCGTCGTCTCCAGCGCCCTGCTGCTGGTGGGCTGGCGGACCCGGGCCACCGCCGTGTTCTTCATGATCGGCGTGCTGTCCCTGCAGAACCGCAGCGTCTTCGTGGGCGACGGCGGCGACAACGTGCTGCACCTGATGTCCTTCTACCTGGTGTTCACGCGCTGCGGGCAGGTGTGGTCCCTGGACGCGCGCCGGGCGGCCCGCGCGAACGCCGCACGCGCGCGTGGCGAACGCGTGGCTCCCGACCTGGCGGGCCTCGTCCTGTGGGCGGTGTCCGGTCTCGTCCTGCTCGTGGCGGCCCTCACCGGCCGCACCGGCGGCGGCTGGCTGGTCCCGGCCGTGTTGTGGGCGACCTGGGCGGGCAGCGCCCTGTGGTGGGCGGCCGGCCGTCGGGCGCGCACGTCCGAGCCCAGGATCCTGCTCGACGTCGTCGCGAACATCCTGCACAACGGTGCCCTGTTCGTGATCATGGCCGAGGCCTGCCTGATCTACGCCACCGCCGGCTGGTACAAGATCCAGGGCTCCCGCTGGCAGGACGGCACCGCCGTCTACTACCCGCTCCACCTGGACTACTTCTCGCCCTGGCCGGCCCTCGCCGACCTGCTGTCCGCCAGCGGCACGATGGTGATGCTGGTGACCTACGGGACGGTCGTCGTGCAGGTCGCCTTCCCGTTCACGCTGTTCAACCGGCGGGTCAAGAACGTGCTGCTGGCCGTGATGATGACCGAGCACGCGGTGATCGCGGTCGTCCTCGGGCTGCCCTTCTTCTCGCTGGCCATGATCGCGGCGGACTCCGTCTTCCTGCCGACACCCTTCCTGCACCGGGTCGGCGGCTGGGCGGCACGCGCGCGTGACGGGATTTTCCGCCGGACGGCCCCGAAGCTGCCCGCGCAACGCTCGCCGGAGCCCGACGAACAGCCCCGCGTAGGCTTCGGGGCATGACCGACCCCCTGGACCACTGGGCGCGGCTGGCCGGCTCCGCCGTGCTCCTGGACGGCTTCCACGCCCTCAAGCACGCGCTGCGCTTCGGCGCAACGGTGCCGGTGGCGGTCACGGCGGACCGGGCGGCGGCGCTGGCCCTGGCCGGGGAACTGGCGCCGGACGTACGGGAGGCGCTGGCCGCCCTGCTGACGGAGGTGCCCGCGCAGACGTACGCGTCCCTCGTCCCGCGCCCGCACCCCACGGCCGTGGCCGCCCTGGCCGTACGGCCGTCCCGCGAGGCCAACCTGCGCGAGCTGGCCCGCGTCCCGCGCACCGCCCCGATCGTCGTCCTCGACGAGCCGCGCAACCTGGGCAACGCGGGCGCGGTGATCCGCCTCGCGGCGGGCTTCGGCGTGACCGGCGTGATCACGACCGGCCCCCTCGACCCCTGGCACCCGACGGTCGTCCGCGGCGGCGCGGGACTCCACTTCGCCACGGCGGTGGAGCGGATGCCGGTGCCCGAGCTGCCGCCGGGGCCCGTGTTCGCCCTGGACCCCGAGGGCGAGGACATCAGGGCGACGAAACTCCCCGACGACGCGATCCTCGCCTTCGGCTCCGAGCGGACGGGCCTCTCGGCCGACCTACGCGCGCGAGCCGACCACTTGCTGCGCCTGCCGATGCGCCCCCAGGTCAGCAGCTACAACCTGGCGACGAGCGTGGCCATGACCCTGTTCCACTGGAGCGCCCCGTAGGGGGCGCTGGGGGTACCCCCGGCCGAAGGCCGGGGGAGGAACCGCGCGCCTACGCCTCCCTGCGCACCTCGATCACCCGGAACCGGTTCGCCACGAACGCCCCGTCGCACAGCGCGGCGTTCGCCGCCGGGTTGCCGCCCGAGCCGTGGAAGTCGGAGAAGGCGGCGGTCTGGTTGACATACACCCCGCCCACCAGGTTCAGCGACAGCTGGGCCGCCTCCTCCAGGCAGACCTCCTCCACCGCACGCTCCACGTCGGCGTCGACCGTGTACGCGCCGACCGTCATCGCTCCCTTGTCGCGGACCGTCCGCCGCAGCAGGTCCACCGCGTCGGCGGCGGAGTCGACGGCGACGGCGAAGGACACCGGGCCGAAGCACTCGCTCATGTAGGCGGCCTCGTCGTCCGGCTTGGCGCCGTCCAGCTTCACGATCACCGGCGTGCGCACGACCGCGCCCGGGAACTCCGGGTTGGCGATCTCGCGGGAGGCGAGAGCGACCTCGCCGAGTCCGGCCGCGGCCTCCAGGCGGGCCTTGACGTCGGGGTTGACGATGGCGCCGAGCAGAGCGTTCGCGCGGGCGTCGTCGCCCAGCAGGCCGTCGACCGCGCGGGCGATGTCGGCGACCACCTCGTCGTACGTCTTCGGGCCCTCGTCGGTGCGGATGCCGTCGCGGGGGATCAGCAGGTTCTGCGGGGTGGTGCACATCTGGCCGCTGTAGAGGGAGAGCGAGAAGGCCAGGTTGGAGAGCATGCCCTTGTAGTCGCCGGTCGACTCGACCAGGACCGTGTTGACGCCGGCCTTCTCGGTGTACACCTGCGCCTGCCGGGCGTTGGCCTCCAGCCAGTCGCCGAAGGCGGTCGAGCCGGTGTAGTCGATGATCCTGATCTCGGGGCGGGTCGCGAGCGTCTTGGCGATGCCCTCGCCGGGGTGTTCCGTGGTCAGCGCCACCAGGTTCGGGTCGAAGCCGGCCTCGGTGAGGACCTGGCGGGCGACCTGCACGGTCAGGGCGAGCGGGAGCACCGCGCGCGGGTGCGGCTTCACCAGGACCGCGTTGCCGGTGGCGAGGGAGGCGAACAGGCCCGGGTAGCCGTTCCACGTCGGGAACGTGTTGCAGCCGATGACCAGCGCGATGCCGCGCGGGACCGCCGTGAACGTCTTCGTCAGCGCGAGCGGGTCGCGCTTGCCCTGCGGCTTGGTCCACTCGGCCGTGCCGGGGGTGCGGACCTGCTCCGCGTAGGCGTAGGCCACCGCCTCCAGGCCGCGGTCCTGGGCGTGCGGGCCGCCCGCCTGGAACGCCATCATGAAGGCCTGGCCGCTGGTGTGCATGACCGCGTGCGCGAACTCGTGCGTCCGGTCGCTGATCCGCTTGAGGATCTCCAGACAGACCACCGCGCGCGCCTCCGCGCCCGCGTCGCGCCACGCGCGCTGCCCGGCCCGCATCGCCGGCAGCAGTGTGTCGACGTCGGCATGCGGGTAGGTCACGCCCAACTCGATGCCGTACGGGGAGACCTCGCCGCCGGTCCAGTCGTCGGTGCCGGGCTGGCCGAGGTCGACGCGGGTGCCGAGGAGGGCGTCGAAGGCGGCCTTGCCCGCCGCCGCGTCCAGGCTGCCGTGCTCGCCGTAGGCCTTGGGGTGCTCGGGGTGGGGGGACCAGTACGCACGCGTGCGGATCGCCTCCAGCGCCTGGTCAAGCGTGGGCCGGTGCTTGGCGATCAGCTCGTGCGCGGTGAGTTCGGCGGTCATGCGGGACCAACTCCTCGTCTGATGAGCTTCCCCTTGAAGCTCATGACCTGGGCGGAAACGACCGGACAGAGTTAGAGTAACCGAACGATCGGTCGGGACAAGGGGGCCTGCCGCATCTGTGGAAAACCCCGTGCGGGAGGATCGCGCACATGACAGCACTCGACCTCAGCAGCACCGTGGGCGTCGTCGGCACCGGCACCATGGGCCAGGGCATCGCCCAGGTCGCACTCGTCGCGGGCCACCCCGTCCGGCTGTACGACACCGTCCCCGGGCGGGCCCGGGAGGCCGCCGCGGCGATCGTCGCGCGCCTCGACCGGCTCGTCGAGAAGGACCGGATGACGGCCGCCGCCCGGGACGCCGCCCGCGCCCGGCTGCTGCCCACCGACGAGCTCACCGGGTTGGCCGACTGCACGCTGGTCGTGGAGGCCGTGCTGGAGCGGCTGGAGGCCAAGCAGGAGCTGTTCCGGGCCCTGGAGGACATCGTCGGCGAGGACTGTCTGCTCGCCACCAACACCTCCTCCCTGTCGGTGACCGCCATCGGCGGCGCCCTGCGCAGCGCCTCCCGCCTGGTCGGCCTGCACTTCTTCAACCCGGCTCCGCTGCTGCCGCTGGTGGAGGTCGTCTCCGGGTTCGCCACCGACGTCACCTCGGCCACGCGCGCGTACGAGACCGCACGCTCCTGGGGCAAGACGCCGGTCGCCTGCGCGGACACCCCGGGCTTCATCGTCAACCGCATCGCGCGGCCCTTCTACGCCGAGGCGTTCGCGGTCCACGAGGCGCAGGCCGCCGACCCGGCCACCATCGACGCGGTGCTGCGCGAGTGCGGCGGCTTCCGGATGGGCGCCTTCGAGCTGACCGACCTGATCGGCCAGGACGTCAACGAATCCGTCACGCACTCCGTGTGGCAGTCGTTCTTCCAGGACGTCCGCTTCGCGCCCTCCCTGGCCCAGCGCCGGCTGGTCGAGTCCGGCAGGCTCGGCCGCAAGACCGGGCACGGCTGGTACGACTACGCGGACGACGCCGAGCCTGCCGAACCGCACACCGCCGAGCCCGCCGACCGGCCGGCCTACGTCGTCGCCGAGGGCACCCTGGGCCCCGCGGCCGACCTGCTCGCGATGATCCGCGAGGCCGGCATCCAGGTCCGCGAGGAGGACGAGGACCACGGCACCCGCCTGGTCCTGCCCAGCGGCGGCCAGCTGGTCCTCGCCGACGGCCAGACCTCGGTGGAGTTCCGGGACGTCGTCTACTTCGACCTCGCCCTCGACTACCGCCGCGCCACCCGCATCGCCCTCTCCGCGGGCCACGACACCCTGCCCAAGACCCTCAGCGAGGCCATCGGCCTCTTCCAGGCGCTCGGCAAGCAGGTCAGCGTCATCGGCGACGTGCCCGGCATGATCGTCGCCCGCACGGTGGCCAGGGTCATCGACCTCGCGCACGACGCCGTCGCCAAGGGCGTCGCCACCGAGGAGGACATCGACACCGCGATGCGGCTGGGCGTCAACTACCCGCTCGGCCCTTTCGAGTGGAGCCGCCGCCTCGGCCGCGACTTCGCCTACGACCTCCTCGACGACCTGCACCTGCGCGACCCGAGCGGCCGTTACGCGCCCTCCCTCGCGCTGTACCGGCACGCCTACGCCACCGAGAAGCGGGAGGGCGCCTCATGACCACCGCGAAGCGCGACACCTACACCCCCGAGACCCTGCTCTCGGTGGCCGTCCAGGTCTTCAACGAGCGCGGCTACGACGGCACCTCCATGGAGCACCTCTCCAAGGCGGCCGGCATCTCCAAGTCGTCGATCTACCACCACGTCGCCGGCAAGGAGGAGCTGCTGCGCCGCGCGGTCAGCCGGGCCCTGGAGGGCCTGTTCGCGATCCTCGACGAGGAGCACGCGCGCGTGGGCCCCGCCGCCGACCGCCTGGAACACGTCGTACGGCGCATGGTCGAGGTGCTGATCACCGAACTGCCCTACGTGACGCTGCTGCTGCGGGTGCGTGGCAACACCGACACCGAGCGGTGGGCGCTGGAGCGGCGCCGGGACTTCGACCACCGGGTGGCCGACCTGCTGAAGGCGGCAGCCGCCGAGGGCGACATACGCGGAGACGTCGAGGTCCGCCTCGCGACCCGGCTGGTCTTCGGCATGGTCAACTCGATCGTGGAGTGGTACCGCCCGGACGGCCGCGGCGCGAGCGAGCGCGAGGTCTCCGACGCGGTCGTCCGGCTGGTCTTCTCGGGCCTGCGCGCGCACTGACGCCGGTCGCCCTCAGCCGTCCTCCGGCTCCAGGTCCTCCTCCTCGAACACCAGCAGGGTGCGGGTGCTGAGCACCTCGGGGATGGCCTGGAGCCGGGTCAGCACCAGCTCGCGCAGCGCCCGGTTGTCGGGCGTGTGGACCAGGAGCAGGACGTCGAAGTCCCCGCCCACCAGGGCGATGTGGGAGGCGCCGGGCAGCTGCCGCAGCTGCTCGCGCACGGTCCGCCAGCTGTTCTGGACGATCTTCAGGGTGATGTACGCCGAGGTGCCCTGGCCGGCCCGCTCGTGGTCCACCCGGGCGCCGAAACCGCGGATCACCCCGTCCTCGACGAGCCGGTTGATCCGTGCGTAGGCGTTGGCACGCGAGACATGGACGCGTTCGGCGACCGACCGTATCGACGCCCTGCCGTCCGCCTGCAGGATCTGCAGGATGTCCTGATCTATGGCGTCCAGCGGGCGCGCGGGCGGCAGCGACGCGCGATCCTGCGGGCCCTCGGCCATTTGTTCAGGTGCCATGTCCCCCCACCTCCCTACCATGGACGTACTGCGTTCATTCCAGGTTGTGGAGAACCGTTTGTCCACAGCCTGGAGGTGCCTGTAGCCAAAATGTGCCGACGACCGAACAATCGGTAGGTGGGACGGGTCACAGGCGATCCGTCTCCCGTAGCCACCCCCACGAGGAGGTGCCGTCATGACGGTCATGGAGCAGCGCGGCGCATACCGGCCGTCGCCGCCGCCCGCCTGGCAGCCCCGGACGGACCCCGCGCCGCTGCTGCCCGACGAGCGCCCGTACCGCGTTCTCGGGACGGAGAAGGCCGCCAAGGCCGACCCCGAGCTGCTGCGCCGGCTGTACACCCAGCTCGTCCGCGGCCGAAGGTACAACGCACAGGCGACCGCCCTCACCAAGCAGGGCCGCCTCGCCGTCTACCCCTCCAGCACCGGCCAGGAGGCCTGCGAGGTAGCCGCAGCCCTCGCCCTGGAAGAACGCGACTGGCTCTTCCCCAGCTACCGCGACACCCTCGCGGTGATCGCCCGGGGCGTGGACCCCGTCGAGGCGCTCACCCTGCTGCGCGGCGACTGGCACACCGGCTACGACCCGTACGCCCACCGCGTCGCCCCCCTCTCCACCCCCCTCGCCACCCAGCTCCCGCACGCCGTCGGCCTCGCCCACGCGGCCCGCCTCAAGGGCGACGACGTGGTCGCGCTCGCCATGGTCGGCGACGGCGGCACCAGCGAGGGCGACTTCCACGAGGCCCTGAACTTCGCCGCCGTCTGGCAGGCCCCGGTCGTCTTCCTGGTCCAGAACAACGGCTTCGCCATCTCCGTCCCGCTCGCCAAGCAGACCGCCGCGCCCTCCCTGGCCCACAAGGCCGTCGGATACGGCATGCCCGGCCGCCTGGTCGACGGCAACGACGCGGCTGCCGTGCACGAGGTCCTTGCCGGCGCCGTACGGCACGCGCGCGAGGGCGGCGGCCCGACCCTGGTCGAGGCGGTCACCTACCGGATCGACGCCCACACCAACGCCGACGACGCCACCCGCTACCGCGGCGACACCGAGGTCGACGCCTGGCGCGACCACGACCCGATCCTGCTGCTCGAACGCGAGTTGACCGACCGCGGCCTGCTCGACGAGGACACCGTGAGGCGCGCCCGCGAGGACGCCGAGACCATGGCCGCCGACCTGCGCGAGCGCATGAACCGCGACCCCGAACTCGACCCCATGCACCTCTTCGACCAGGTGTACGCCGAGACCACCACACAGCTGCGCGAACAGCGCGCCCTGCTCCGCGCCGAGCTGGAGGCCGAGCAGCAGGAGCAGGAAGGCGAGCCGCGATGACGACCGTCGCCGTCAAGCCCGCCACCATGGCGCAGGCGCTCACCCGCGCACTGCGGGACGCCATGACCGCCGACCCCGCCGTGCACGTCATGGGCGAGGATGTCGGCACCCTCGGCGGCGTCTTCCGGGTCACCGACGGCCTCACCAAGGAGTTCGGCGAGGCCCGCTGCACCGACACCCCCCTCGCGGAGGCCGGCATCCTCGGCGCCGCCGTCGGCATGGCCATGTACGGGCTGCGCCCGGTCGTGGAGATGCAGTTCGACGCCTTCGCCTACCCCGCCTTCGAGCAGCTCATCAGCCACGTCTCCCGGATGCGCAACCGCACCCGCGGCCGGATGCCCCTCCCGATCACCGTCCGCATCCCCTACGGCGGCGGCATCGGCGGCGTCGAGCACCACAGCGACTCCTCCGAGGCCTACTACATGGCCACCCCCGGCCTGCACGTCGTCACCCCTGCCACCGTCGCCGACGCCTACGGCCTGCTGCGCCGGTCCATCGCCTCCGACGACCCGGTCGTCTTCCTCGAACCCAAGCGCCTGTACTGGTCCAAGGACACCTGGAACCCCGAGCATCCGACGGACGTTGAACCCATCGGCCGCGCGGTGGTGCGCCGAACCGGGCGCAGCGCCACGCTCGTCACCTACGGCCCGTCCGTACCGGTCTGCCTCGAAGCCGCCGAGGCCGCCCAGGCGGAGGGCTGGGACCTGGAAGTCGTCGACCTGCGCTCCCTGGTGCCGTTCGACGACGAGACGGTCTGCGCCTCCGTACGGCGCACCGGGCGAGCGGTCGTCGTACACGAGTCGGGCGGGTTCGGCGGACCGGGAGGGGAGATCGCGGCACGCGTGACCGAGCGCTGCTTCCACCACCTGGAGGCGCCGGTGCTGCGCGTGGCCGGGTTCGACATCCCCTACCCGCCGCCGATGCTGGAGCGCCACCACCTGCCCGGCGTCGACCGCATCCTGGACGCGGTGGCGCGTCTGCAGTGGGAGGCCGAGGGCTGATGGCACAGGTGCTGGAGTTCAAACTGCCCGACCTCGGGGAGGGACTCACCGAGGCGGTGATCGTGACCTGGCTGGTCCAGGTCGGCGAGGTCGTCGCGATCGACCAACCGGTCGTCGAGGTCGAGACGGCCAAGGCGATGGTCGAGGTCCCCTGCCCCTACGGCGGTGTGGTCACCGCCCGCTTCGGCGAGGAGGGCGCCGAACTGCCCGTCGGCGCCCCGCTCCTGACGGTCGCCGTCGGCGAGGCGACCACCGTCCCCGAGCCGGAGGGCTCCGGCAACGTCCTGGTGGGCTACGGCACGGGGACGCCTCCGGCGCGCCGCCGCAGGGTCCGCAACGCCGTCCCGGAACGGGCCAACGGCTCGGCCGACCGGGGCAGCGCGGACCAGGGCACCGCCCCGGAACCCGCGCCGTACGCCGCCCTCCCGGAAGCCGCGACGGCCACCCACGCGCACGTGCCCCGAGCGCCCGCGCCGCTCACCGAGGGACCCGTCCCGGTGATCTCCCCCCTGGTCCGCCGCCTCGCCCGGCAGAACGACCTGGACCTGCGCGGGCTGTCCGGCTCGGGCCCCGACGGCCTGATCCTGCGCGCCGACGTCGAGGACGCCCTGCGGGTCAGCGCGGCCCGCGCCACCGCTCCCAAGACCCCGCCCACCACCACGCACGCCCCCTCCGGCACCCGCACGCCCCTCAAGGGCATCCGGGGCGCGGTCGCCGACAAGCTCTCCCGAAGCCGCCGGGAGATCCCCGACGCGACCTGCTGGGTGGACGCCGACGCGACCGAACTGATGCGTGCCCGCACCGCGATGAACGCGGCGGCGGGGCCGCGGATCTCCCTCCTCGCCCTCCTCGCCCGGATCTGCACCGCCGCCCTGGCCCGCCACCCCGAGCTGAACTCCTACGTCGACGTCGAGGCCCGCGAGATCGTCCGGCTCGACCACGTCCACCTGGGCTTCGCCGCCCAGACCGACCGCGGCCTGGTCGTCCCCGTCGTCCGCGACGCCCACATCCGCAACGCCGAGTCACTCACCGCGGAGTTCGCCCGCCTCACCGAGTCGGCCCACGCCGGCACCCTCACCCCCACCGACCTCACCGGCGGCACCTTCACCCTCAACAACTACGGCGTCTTCGGCGTCGACGGCTCCACGCCGATCATCAACCACCCCGAGGCGGCCATGCTCGGCGTGGGCCGCATCGTCCCGAAACCCTGGGTCCACGAGGGCGAGCTGGCGGTCCGCCAGGTCGTCCAGCTCTCCCTCACCTTCGACCACCGGGTCTGCGACGGCGGCACAGCGGGCGGCTTCCTGCGCTACGTGGCCGACTGCGTGGAGAATCCGACGGTACTTCTCAGGACGCTCTAGCCGCAGCGCCCCGTCAGGGGCGCTGGGGGTACCCCCAGCCGAAGGCTGGGGGAGGAACTGCGCGATCAACCAAACACAACCCGCACTCGCGCACGGACGTCCTGCCCCCGCCCCTTGGGCGCACGCAACCACACCCTGCACATCCCACGCCCCCCATCGGTTCCCCGTGATCAGAACGCCCCCCATACTCGAAAGGTGACCGCCACCGAGCCCCCGCCCTACGACGCGATCGTGTTGGCCGGCGGCGCCGCGAGGCGCCTCGGCGGGGCCGACAAGCCGTCCGTCAGGGTCGGCGGACGCCCCCTCCTCGACCGCGTCCTCGCGGCCTGCGCCGGCGCCCGCCGGACCGTCGTCGTGGCAGCTCCGCGTCCCACCTCCCGCCCGGTCCGCTGGACCCGCGAGGACCCCCCGGGCGGCGGCCCGGTCGCCGCCCTCGACGCCGGCCTGCGCCACACCGCCGCCGACTGCGCACTCGTGCTCTCCGCCGACCTCCCGTTCCTCGAAGAGGCAACCGTGGAGCGCCTGTTGTCGGTCCTGCACACGACCGGCGCGGACGCCGCGCTGCTCACCGATGCCGACGGCAGGGACCAACCCCTCGTGGCGGCCTACCGGACGGCGGCGCTGCGCCACGCGCTGTCGGACCTCGCCGCGGGCGACCGCGGCCTCACCGGCCTCCCCCTGCGGCGCCTGACCGCCGCACTGAACCTCACCCGCGTCCCGGACCCCCTCGCGTCCTTCGACTGCGACACCTGGGACGACATCGCCGACGCCAGGGCACGCATCAGGGAGCATGGGCACGTGTTGGACGAATGGATCTCCGCAGTCAAGGACGAACTGGGCATCGACCTGGACGTCGACATCCGCCTTCTGCTCGACCTGGCCAGGGACGCCGCGCACGGCGTGGACCGCCCTGCCGCC
Source organism: Streptomyces sp. NPDC048278 (assembly GCF_040652195.1). Classification (NCBI taxonomy): domain Bacteria; kingdom Bacillati; phylum Actinomycetota; class Actinomycetes; order Kitasatosporales; family Streptomycetaceae; genus Streptomyces; species Streptomyces sp. NPDC048278. The sequence continues at coordinate 245,770 of NZ_JBEZLP010000002.1, read as the reverse complement.
CCGCTGACCACCTTCCTCGTCGGCTACGCCGCCGCACAGGGCAAGGGTGGCCCCGAGGCGGTCGCCGAGGCGGCCCGCAAGGCCGCCGCGCTGGCCCAGCGCTGGGCGGAAGAAGCCGATGCCGCCCCCGGCGACCCCACCCCCGGCGACCCCACCCCCGGCAACCCCGCCCCCGGGCCCGGCCGGTGACCGCCCCCGGCACCCGGTCCGGTACCCCCGCCGCCGCGGACACCGACGACGATCTCGACGTCGAGGAGGCGCTCGCCCTCGTGAGAGAGCCCAGGGACCCCCGGCAGGACGCGAGCGCAGCGCCCACCCTCCACGGCGGACACGGCGACCACGGCGGACACAGCGCGCCCGGCGAACGCGGCGCGCACGGCGGTCACTCGGCCCACCGCCACCGCGCCACCCCCTGGCCCCAGGCCCGTGAGACAGCCGCCCGCGCCGCCCGGTCCGCCGCCCGTTCCGGGGCCCGTCGCGCCCCCGTCTCCGTACCGCTGACCGACGCTCTCGGACTGACCCTCGCCGCCCCGCTGGACGCACTCACCGACCTGCCCTCCTTCGACACCTCGGCGATGGACGGCTGGGCGGTCGCCGGCCCCGGCCCCTGGGACGTCCGCGAGGAAGGCGTACTGGCCGGGCACGGGCAGCCCGAGCCGCTCACCGACGGCGAGGCGGTCCGTATCGCCACCGGCGCCCGGATCCCGGCGGACACCACCGCCGTGCTGCGCAGCGAGCACGGCCGTCTCGACGCCCAGAGCCGGCTGCACCCCACCCGTGAGGTGGTCCACGGCCAGGACATCCGTCCGCGCGGCCAGGAGTGCCGCACCGGCGACCAGTTGCTGCCGCTGGGCACCCTGGTCACCCCGGCCGTCCTCGGCCTCGCCGCAGCCGCCGGATACGACACCGTCACCGTCGTCCCCCGCCCCCGCGCCGAAGTCCTGATCCTGGGCGATGAGTTGCTCACCGAAGGACTCCCGCACGACGGCCTCATCCGGGACGCGCTCGGCCCGATGCTGCCACCCTGGCTGCGGGCCCTCGGCGCCGAGGTCACCGCCGTGCGCCGGCTCGGTGACGACGCCAAGGCCGTGTACAAGGCGATCACCTCGTCGACGGCCGACCTCGTGGTCACCACGGGCGGCACCGCCTCCGGCCCGGTCGACCACATCCACCCCACCCTGGAACGCATCGGCGCCGAACTCCTCGTCGACGGCGTCAAGGTGCGCCCCGGACACCCCATGCTGCTGGCCCGCATCAAGGAGAACCAGCACCTCGTCGGCCTCCCCGGCAACCCCCTGGCCGCCGTCTCCGGCCTGCTCACCCTCGCCGAGCCTCTGCTGCGCACCCTCGCCGCCCACCCGGCCCCCGAGCCGTACACCCTGCCCCTGGCGGAGGCGACGCACGGGCACCCGTACGACACCCGGCTCATCCCGGTCGTCCTGCGCGGTGACGCCGCGGTCCCGCTGCACTACAACGGCCCGGCCATGCTCCGGGGCATCGCCGCCGCCGACGCGCTCGCGGTCGTGGCGCCGGGCGGAGCACGGCAAGGGGAGGAGACGGAACTCCTCGACCTGCCGTGGGCGGCTGCCGGCATCGGAGTCTGTTTCACGTGAAACTTCCCGGCCATGACGCCATCGCCCGCCAGGCGGACGAACACCTGGTGACCCAGCGGGTGAAACTCCCGACGAAGGTGGTGGACCGCCCGATCCGCCAGGTCACCAAGCGGCTCGCCATGGCCCTGCTGGTGCTGGTGGCCACCGCGTTGATCGTCTACGTCGACCGTGACGGCTATACCGACAACTCCGACGGTTCCGTCGACCTGCTCGACGCCTTCTACTACGCGACCGTCACCCTCTCCACCACCGGCTACGGCGACATCACCCCCGTCAGCGACGGTGCGCGGCTCACCAACATCTTCGTCATCACGCCTCTGCGAGTGCTGTTCCTGATCATCCTGGTCGGCACCACGCTCGAAGTCCTCACCGAACGCACCCGGGAGGAATGGCGCCTGAACCGCTGGAGGTCCGCCTTGCGGGATCACACCGTCGTCGTCGGGTTCGGGACGAAGGGCCGGTCGGCGATCCAGACCGTCTGTGTGACCGGGCTGAAGGCGGAACAGGTGGTCGTGGTCGACCCGAGCTCCAAGGCGATCGAGGCGGCCACCGCCGACGGATACGCGGGGGTCATCGGCGATGCGACCCGCAGCGAGGTGCTGAAGCGGGCCGAGGTGCAGCGGGCGCGGCAGATCATCATCGCGACCCAGCGCGATGACACGGCCGTGCTGGTGACCCTGACGGCCCGGCAGCTCAACAAGGCCGCAAAGATCGTGGCGGCGGTCCGCGAGGAGGAGAACGCGCCGCTGCTCAAGCAGTCCGGCGCCGACGCCGTCATCACCAGCGCCAGCGCCGCCGGCCGACTGCTCGGGCTGTCCGTGCTCAGCCCGGCCGCCGGCATGGTCATGGAGGACCTCATCCAGCAGGGCAGCGGACTGGACCTCGTGGAACGCCCCGCGGTCAAGGCCGAGGTCGGCAGGACACCGCGCGAGACGGCGGACCTGGTGGTGAGCGTCGTACGCGGACACCGGGTGCTCGGGTACGACGACCCGGCCGTCGGCACCATCGAGGCGACGGACCGGCTGATCACGATCGTGCGGGCCTCACCGGGCAACCAGGTCACGCCGGACGTACGACCGCTGCCCCGCGCCTGACCGGGCGAGCCGCCGGTGACGTCACCGGCCGGGGCCGGACGGGCGGGGAGTAGCGTCGGCCGCATGTATGCGATCACGATTCCCGAACCTGGTGGGCCCGAGGCGCTGGTGTGGGAGGAGGTTCCCGATCCCGTGCCCGGTGACGGCGAGGTACTGGTCGAGGTGGTGGCCGGTGCCGTCAACCGCGCCGACATCATGCAGCGGCAGGGCTTCTACGACCCGCCGCCGGGGGCCTCCCCGTACCCCGGTCTGGAGTGCTCCGGGCGGATCGTCGCGCTCGGCCCGGGTGTCTCCGGCTGGTCGGTCGGCGACGAGGTGTGCGCGCTGCTCGCGGGCGGCGGGTACGCCGAGAAGGTCGCCGTGCCGGCCGGGCAGCTGCTGCCGGTGCCCGCGGGCCTGGACCTGAAGCAGGCCGCGGCGCTGCCCGAGGTGGCGTGCACGGTCTGGTCGAACGTCTTCATGATCTCCCACCTGCGCCCCGGCGAGACCCTCCTCGTGCACGGCGGCTCCAGCGGTATCGGGACCATGGCGATCCAGCTGGGCAAGGCGGTCGGCGCCAAGGTCGCGGTCACCGCGGGCACGAAGGAGAAGCTGGACTTCTGTGCCGAGCTCGGCGCGGACATCCTCGTCAACTACCGCGAGCAGGACTTCGTCGCCGAGGTGAAGCAGGCCACCGACGGCGCGGGGGCCGACGTCATCCTGGACAACATGGGCGCCAAGTACCTGGACCGGAACGTGCAGGCGCTCGCGGTCAACGGGCGGCTCGCGATCATCGGCATGCAGGGCGGCGTCAAGGGCGAGCTGAACATCGCCGCGCTGCTGGGCAAGCGGGCCGCGATCAGCGCGACCTCGCTGCGCGCCCGTCCGCTCGCCGAGAAGGCGGCGATCACCGCGGCGGTGCAGGAGCACGTGTGGCCGCTGATCGCGCAGGGACATGTCCGTCCGGTCGTCGACCGGGAGCTGCCGATGGCGGACGCGGCGCAGGCCCATCGGGTGGTCGAGGCCAGTGAGCACATCGGCAAGGTCGTGCTGGTCGCCCCGTAACGCCTCAGCCCCGCCGTACCCGCAGGCCGACGAAGGCGAGGCCGAGCCCGAGGCCGATCAGGACCAGGCCGCTGCCGAGCGGAAGGACGTGCAGCATGGGCTCGGCGTCGTCCTCCTGGCCGGAACCCATCGCCTGGCCCGTCTGGCCCGTCTGGTCCGTCGGGTGCGGCTGGGGCGAGGTGGGAGCGAGGACGGGCTCGCGGGGCGGCTCCGCGGAGTCGGCCGCCGAGCTCCCGGCAACGCTCCCCGCGGGCTCCGTCACCGCTCCTTCGCCGAGACCGTCAGAGTCGGCAGAGGCGTCCGAGGCGTCCGAGGCGGCGGGGGCGTCCGAGGTGCCGGGGGCGGCGGAGTCGTCAGCCTCGTAGGGTTCGTCAGCCTCGTAGGGCTCGTCGGGGTCGTCGGGATCCTGGCCCTCGATCTTCGTCGCCGGTCCCTGGGGCCGCCCCGGCCGCATCCGGCCCTCGCCCGCGACGGTGCCGGCCAGCGACGGCTCGGGGGTGGCCGAGGCACGGGTGGAGTCCGAGGGCACCGGCCGGGGGGCGAACCCGACGGCAGCGCCGCACGGCAGCAGGACCGCCGCGAGGACGAGCAGCAGGCGTAGGGACAGCCGACGGGCGAGCGCGAGCCGTACCCGGCGCAGCGACCGCTCGTGGGCCGAGGGCGGCCGGACGCGGGTGAAGGGGAGTCGCAGCCTTGGAGTCACGGCGGTGACCTCCTGGAGCACGGTCGTCGTCAGGGCAGACGATCACCAGCCTCACATTCACCCGCAAACCCGGCACTTCTTACTCGGCCGAAGGGGCTACGGCAGGTCCGGAGCCGTTCAGAGTGGTGGATCAGCCCTCATGGGGGGCACCACGGTGGTGAGGTGTACGGGTGCGAGAGAATGGCGGCATGGAGATGCCGAGGAACGAACGGTCGCCCGAGAATCCACAGATCCTGGTCGTGGGCCAGGACGGGATGGCACTCGGCGGCGGCAACGGGGACGAGGACTCCCGCGAGATCCCGGTGACGGAGATGGTGGAACAGCCCGCCAAGGTCATGCGGATCGGCAGCATGATCAAGCAGCTCCTGGAGGAGGTGCGTGCGGCTCCCCTCGACGAGGCCAGCCGGGTCCGGCTCAAGGAGATCCACGCCAGCTCCGTGAAGGAGCTGGAGGACGGCCTGGCCCCCGAGCTGGTGGAGGAGCTGGAGCGGCTCTCGTTGCCGTTCACCGAGAACTCCACGCCCTCCGACGCCGAGCTGCGCATCGCGCAGGCCCAGCTGGTGGGCTGGCTGGAGGGGCTGTTCCACGGGATCCAGACCACCCTGTTCGCCCAGCAGATGGCCGCCCGCGCCCAGCTGGAGCAGATGCGGCGCGCGCTGCCCCCGGGCGTCGGCCACGAGGGCGAGGAGCACGGCCCGGCCGGCCGCTCCGGCGGGCCGTACCTGTAGGCCTCCCGAGGCGGGCCTCCCGACCGAGGCGGGCCTCCCGAGGCAGGACCTCCGAGACGTCGAAGGGCCCGGCGGACGACCGCCGGGCCCTTTCTGCTGCGTCCGCCTCAGCCGGTCGCCGGGTTGCCCGTCGACACCTTGAGCTCGATGGTCGGCACGTCCTTCGGGTCGACATCCGTGCCCGAGGTCGGGAACTGGTCCATGATCGTGCCGTCGCCGTACGTGTTCTCGTCGACGTCGGTGATCTTCATCTTCCAGCCGGCGGCCTGGAAGCACTCCTTGACCGACTTGATGTACTTGAACTTGAAGTCCGGGACCTGGATCTTGTCCGGGTCGTCGTAGGACTCCTGCGGTTCGGTGCACTCGGTCTTCTCGACCGTCTTCGAGGTGTCGGGCCCGCGGTAGCCCGAGGCGTGCGAGGCGGCGGTGCTCGCGGTGCTGCCGCCGCCCCCGCCACCACCGCTGCCGCCGGTGTCGTCACCGCCGCCGTTGTTCAGCGCCAGCGCCACGACCAGGCCGATCACCGCGACCAGCGACACCGCGATCGACCCGATGACCACCGGCCGGTTGCTCTTCCCGCCACCGCCACCACCGACGCCACCGCCACCGCTGCCACCGACGCCCCCTGTGGGCGGCCCCTGCGGCGTGATGTTGTACGGCGGCGGCGTCGACGCAGCCCCCGCCGGTGGGGCGTACCCGGCCGGGGTCTGGTAGCCCGCCTGCTGCGGATAGCCGTAGCCGGGTGCGGGCCCCGTGCCCCCGTAGGGATTCGGTGCCGGTGCCGGCTGGTACGGCGTCTGCACCGGGCCCGGAGGCGCCGGTGTCGCCTGGCCGACCGGCGGGAAGACCGCGGAGCCGACCCCGGAGCCGCTCTGCGTCGGCGGGATGCCCGGGACGATGCTGGGCGCGGCCGGGTGGAGCGAGGCGGCGACCCGCAGGCACTCGTCGCGCATGGACTCGGCGGTCGGGAAGCGCTCGTTCGGGTTCTTCTTCAGCGCTCGGGCGACCAGCGCGTCCACGGCCGGGGGCAGGGCCCGGTTGACCGAGGAGGGAGCGACCGGCTCCTCCTGGACGTGTGCGTAGGCGATCGCCAGCGGGGAGTCCGCGTCGAACGGCAGCCGCCCGGTGACCAGCTGGAACAGCATGATGCCGACCGAGTAGAGGTCGGACCGCGCGTCCACGCCCCGGCCGAGCGCCTGCTCCGGGGAGAGGTACTGCGGGGTGCCGACGACCATGCCGGTCTGGGTCATGGAGGTGACCCCGGACTGCATGGCGCGGGCGATCCCGAAGTCCATCACCTTCACGACGCCGCGCTTGGTCGTCATCACGTTGCCGGGCTTGATGTCGCGGTGGACGAGGCCCATCTCGTGGCTGATCTCCAGCGCGGCCAGCACGTCGGCGGTGATCTTCAGCGCCTTGTCGGCGGGCATCGCGCCGTACTGCCGTATGTCCTCGTCCAGGACCGAGCCGAGCGGGCGGCCCTCGACGTACTCCATGACGATGTACGGCATCGTGGAGCCGTCGAGCGCGTCCTCGCCGGTGTCGAAGACGGAGACGATATTGGTGTGCGTGAGCTTGGCCACTGCCTGGGCCTCGCGGCGGAAGCGCTCGCGGAAGGCCTGTTCCCGGCCGAGTTCGGTGTGCAGGGTCTTGATCGCGACCTGCCGGTCCAGGACCGAGTCGTACGCCAGGTGCACGGAGGCCATGCCGCCCTCGCCGAGCAGGTCGCGCAGCTGGTAGCGGCCACCGGCCAGAGCACGCCCCGTATAACGGCCGTGTGCGCCGTCCTGGCTCATTTTCCCCGTCCCCCGTTGGGTACTCAGGCACCCTTGTTGATCGAATGTCTCATTCCCGGCCAAGTCTGCCGGAGGGCACCGACACGTCAAGCGCGGTGCCCGTTCCGTGACCGTACGCGAAAGAACAGCCGCGGAAGCGTTACAGCGGCCCTACGTCCGGTACACAGAATTTGCACGGCGGTGCGTGGTACGGGTTTGATGGCCGGTCCGTCCACGGGCCGGATCCCGGACCGACGGGTTGCGCGGAGGCTGTAGCGTGGCCGACGGAGACCGTGACAACACCGCGCGCACCGCGGGCAGAAACGACGGCGAGGACCGATGGCACAGACGCACAGCGCCCAGGGCCCGTCCGACCCCGAGGCGACTGGCGGCGGCATGTCAGACGCGCCGGAGATGTGGGGCAACCACGGCCTGGTCGGCGACGGCCGGTACCGGTTGACCCACCGGCTCGGGCGGGGCGGTATGGCCGAGGTGTTCGCGGCCGAGGACGTACGGCTCGGCCGCACCGTGGCCGTGAAGCTGCTCCGTGCCGACCTCGCCGAGGACCCGGTCTCCAAGGCCCGCTTCACGCGTGAGGCGCAGTCGGTCGCCGGGCTCAACCACCACGCGATCGTGGCGGTGTACGACTCCGGCGAGGACGTGGTCGGCGGCCAGTCCGTGCCGTACATCGTGATGGAGCTGGTCGAGGGCCGCACCATCCGCGACCTGCTGATCAACGCCGAGGCGCCGGGCCCCGAGCAGGCCCTGATCATCGTCTCCGGGGTGCTGGACGCGCTCGCCTACTCGCACCAGCACGGCATCGTGCACCGCGACATCAAGCCGGCCAACGTCATCATCACCCAGACCGGTTCCGTCAAGGTGATGGACTTCGGCATCGCCCGCGCCCTGCACGGCGCGTCCACGACGATGACGCAGACCGGCATGGTCATGGGCACGCCCCAGTACCTCTCCCCCGAGCAGGCGCTCGGCAAGGCCGTCGACCACCGCTCCGACCTGTACGCCACCGGCTGCCTGCTCTACGAACTCCTCTCGCTGCGACCGCCGTTCATCGGCGAGACCCCGCTGGCGGTGGTCTACCAGCACGTCCAGGACATCCCGGTGCCGCCGTCCCAGACCTCCGAGGGCGTCGCCCCGCCGGAGCTGGACGGCCTGGTGATGCGCTCGCTCGCCAAGGAGCCCGACGACCGCTTCCAGACCGCCGAGGAGATGCGCGGCCTGGTCCAGTACGGCCTCCAGATGCTGTACGACCAGGGCAGCCACACCGGCACCTGGAACACCGGCCCGGTCACCGTGCCCGACGGCCGGCACACCCCGGCGGGCGGTTTCGCCGGTACGACCGTGATGCCGCACCCGACGGCCGCCGCCGGGACCACCCAGATCCCGCAGCCGATCCTGCCGGGCGGCTACGGAGGCGGCGACGACGGCGGTTTCGAGGGGCACGGCAACCGGGGCAGCGGTCGCGGCAAGCTGTGGATCCTGGCCGTCCTCGCGGTGATCGCCATCGCGGCGGGCGTCGCCCTGGCGCTCAACAACGGCGGTGGCGGCGACAGCGGTGGCACCGACAACTCGCCGTCGCCGAGCGTCTCGCAGACCACCAAGGACGAGACGCCCAGCGCCAGCCCGTCGGACGAGGCCAGCGACACGGCCACGGACACGTCGACCGACGACAGCGGCTCGGGCACCGGCAACGACAACGGGTACACGCCGTCCCAGACCCCGTCGTACACCCAGTCCCAGACGCAGAGCAGCGAGCCGAGCGACGAGCCGAGCGACACGGCGAGCGCCTCGCAGCCCACGGACACGGCGAGCTCGCCTGACACGCAGCCCTCCGACACGACCGGCACGGGCGACGACGGCGGGGCCGACGGCGGCAACTCGATCGCCGGCACCGGTGTCGGCGGCGGTTGAAGGACACCGACACCCTTCGGCTGACCGGCCGCCGCCGGTCGGCCTCTGCCGGCCGGCCGCCGCTGACCCGCCGCTACTGCACGAACGCGTCGCACACCGCGTCGTACTCCCTGGTCCACCACACGGCGAGCGCCGAGGCGGCCGGGAACTGGGGGTCCGCGCGGGTGTCGCCGCGCTCGTAGTGCCAGCGCAGCATCCAGAAGTCGTTGAGCCGCTCCCACCACACGCGGTGCACGGCCGCCGCGAGTTCCGAGGGCGTGGCGCCGGCCGCGCGCCGGTACGCGCGCGCGTACGCCCGCACCTTGCGCAGGTCGAGCGCTCCCGCCGGGCGCACGAAGAAGATCGCGGCGGCGCGTACGGCCTCCTCCGCGCGGGGCTGCACCCCGAGCCGGTCCCAGTCGACGATCGCGGCGGGCGCGTCGCCCTTGTAGAGCAGGTTGAACGGGTGGAAGTCGCCGTGCACCCAGCCCACCGAGGCGCCGCGCGGGGGGCGCCGGGAGGTGTGCTGCTCCAGGAGCGCACGGCGTTCGAGCAGCCGGTGGCGGGCGAGTTCGTCGAAGGCGTCGGCGGGGCGGTGCCGGCTGACGTGGGCGAGCAGGTCGTCGATGAGTGCGAAGGTGTCGGCGGGGTCGGCGCTCTCGACCGGGTGGGGGCTGGTCGCCGGGCGGGTACGCCCCTTGGGGGGCATCACGCGCTCCAGGCAGGCGTGCACGGCGCCGAGGAGCGCGCCGAGCCGCGCGCACTCCCCGCGCGTGAGCTGTCCGCCGTGCCGGTGCCGGCCGTCGATCCAGGGATGCAGCGCGTAGGCGTGGTCGCCGACGACGGCGACCGTACGGCCGTCGCGGCCGGCGAGGGGCGGGGCGACCGGGACGCCGAGGGCGGCCAGCCGCTGGGTGGCCAGATGACGCCGTTCGATGGCGGCCGGGTCGGCGGTGTCGGGGTCGAAGTGGTGCTTCAGGAAGTAGCTGCCGCGGGTGGTGCAGAGGCGGTAGCCACGGTTGAGCAGACCTTGTTCGACGGGCTCGCAGGCGAGTGCGGAGCCGGCGGCGTACTGCCGGAGCAGGGCGCCCAGAGGGGGCGCGTGGGGCACGAGAGGGGGTAAACATGAGCGCGGCACGCGGCAGATGGTAGGGCAAACGCCAACCCTGTGAGCTGCGGATTATCACACATAGTCATCGACGGTCGCTTTCGGTCACGCGATGGGTTGCAGCGAATGCAAGTACGAAAGACGCTCCCCCTGGACGGCGCCCGGGGCGTAGGGTCGTCGCGCCGCGCGCGGCGTACGCCCGCGCTTCGGCGAGCAGACCGGACCACGAGACGTCTTCCCGTGGGCCCGGGCGGCGGGATAACGTGCCGTTGCTCCGGCCTCCTGCAAGGCTCTGACCAGCAACCTTCCGGCCCGCGTCCATTTACTAGGAAACCCAAGCAAAAAGTACTTGGATTTCCAAGCAAAAACGCAGGTCAGGAGGGGTTTCACAGAAATGTGGGGCACTGGGTAACGTGCATGTTGCAGGGCGCTCGCCGGGGCACCTGTCACGCCTGTTCCCGGCCGAGTGGCACCCACCCCGTGTCACGGGTGTCGGAAACAGGTGAGCCGCACTGGTTCACCCGGCAACCCCGGGGGCCGGACCGACGGAGGAGCACACGTGAGCGTGGACAGCAGTGCCGCGGGCACACCGCGACGCAGCGCCGCAGGCAAGGCCGGTACCACCGGCAGCAAGACCGGCACCAAGCGCACCACAAGCCGCACCACCAGCCGCACCACCGCGAAGAAGAGCACCGAGCCCGAGCTCGTGCAGTTGCTGACCCCCGAGGGCAAGCGGGTCAAGAACGCCGAGTACGACGCGTACGTCGCCGGGATCACCCCCGAGGAGCTGCGCGGTCTCTACCGCGACATGGTGCTCACCCGTCGCTTCGACGCCGAGGCCACCGCCCTGCAGCGGCAGGGCGAACTGGGCCTGTGGGCGTCCCTGCTCGGCCAGGAGGCCGCCCAGATCGGCTCCGGGCGTGCCACCCGCGAGGACGACTACGTCTTCCCGACCTACCGCGAGCACGGCGTCGCCTGGTGCCGCGGGGTCGACCCGACCAACCTGCTGGGCATGTTCCGCGGCGTCAACCACGGCGGCTGGGACCCCAACAGCAACAACTTCCACCTCTACACGATCGTCATCGGCTCCCAGACGCTGCACGCCACCGGCTACGCGATGGGCGTCGCCAAGGACGGCGCGGACTCGGCGGTCATCGCCTACTTCGGCGACGGCGCCTCCAGCCAGGGCGACGTCGCCGAATCGTTCACCTTCGCCGCGGTCTACAACGCCCCGGTGGTGTTCTTCTGCCAGAACAACCAGTGGGCGATCTCCGAGCCGACCGAGAAGCAGACCCGCGTCCCGCTCTACCAGCGTGCCCAGGGCTTCGGCTTCCCCGGCGTCCGCGTCGACGGCAACGACGTGCTGGCCTGCCTCGCGGTCACCAAGTGGGCGCTGGAGCGCGCCCGCAGCGGCGAGGGCCCGACGCTCGTCGAGGCGTACACCTACCGGATGGGCGCCCACACCACCTCCGACGACCCGACCAAGTACCGGGCCGACGAGGAGCGCGAGGCCTGGGAGGCCAAGGACCCGATCCTGCGCCTGCGCCGCTACCTGGAGTCCGCAAACCACGCGGACGAGGGATTTTTCGCGGAACTCGAGACCGAGTCCGAGGCGTTGGGCAGGCGAGTGCGCGAAGCGGTACGGGCCATGCCGGACCCGGACAACTTCGCCATCTTCGAGAACGTGTACGCCGACGGGCACGCGCTCGTCGACGAGGAGCGAGCCCAGTTCGCCGCCTACCAGGCGTCGTTCGCGGACGTAGAGGGGGGTAACTGAGATGGCGGAGAAGATGGCACTCGCCAAGGCGATCAACGAGTCGCTGCGCCGCGCGCTGGAGTCGGACCCCAAGGTCCTCGTCATGGGCGAGGACGTCGGCAAGCTCGGCGGCGTCTTCCGGGTCACCGACGGCCTGCAGAAGGACTTCGGCGAGAGCCGCGTCATCGACACCCCCCTCGCCGAGTCCGGCATCGTCGGCACCGCGATCGGCCTCGCGCTGCGCGGCTACCGCCCGGTGGTGGAGATCCAGTTCGACGGCTTCGTCTTCCCGGCGTACGACCAGATCGTCACCCAGCTCGCGAAGATGCACGCCCGCTCGCTGGGCAAGGTCAAGATGCCGGTCGTCGTCCGCATCCCCTACGGCGGCGGCATCGGCGCGGTCGAGCACCACTCCGAGTCCCCCGAGTCGCTCTTCGCGCACGTGGCGGGCCTGAAGATCGTCAGCCCGTCCAACCCCTCCGACGCGTACTGGATGATGCAGCAGGCCATCCAGAGCGACGACCCGGTGATCTTCTTCGAGCCCAAGCGGCGGTACTGGGACAAGGGCGAGGTCAACGCCGAGGCCATCCCCGGTCCGCTGCACAAGGCCCGCGTGGTCCGCGAGGGCACGGACCTGACCCTCGCCGCCTACGGCCCGATGGTGAAGCTCTGCCAGGAGGCCGCCGACGCGGCTGCCGAGGAGGGCAAGTCCCTGGAGGTCCTGGACCTGCGGTCCGTCTCCCCGCTGGACTTCGACTCGATCCAGGCCTCGGTCGAGAAGACCCGCCGCCTGGTCGTGGTCCACGAGGCACCGGTGTTCTTCGGTTCGGGCGCGGAGATCGCCGCCCGCATCACCGAGCGCTGCTTCTACCACCTGGAGGCCCCGGTCCTCAGGGTCGGCGGCTACCACGCCCCCTACCCGCCGGCCCGCCTGGAGGAGGAGTACCTTCCGGGCCTTGACCGGGTGCTCGACGCCGTCGACCGTGCCCTGGCGTACTGAGGAGAGGGTCGTGACGACGATGACGGAAGCGTCCGTACGCGAGTTCAGGATGCCGGACGTGGGCGAGGGGCTCACCGAGGCCGAGATCCTCAAGTGGTACGTCCAGCCCGGCGACACGGTCACCGACGGCCAGGTGGTGTGCGAGGTCGAGACGGCCAAGGCGGCCGTCGAACTCCCGATCCCCTACGACGGCGTGGTCCGCGAGCTGCGCTTCGCCGAGGGCACCACGGTGGACGTGGGCACGGCGATCATCGCGGTGGACGTGGCGGGCGGCGCGCCGGCCGCGGAGCCCGCCGCGACCGCGGCCCCGGCCCTGTCTCCTTCCCCGGAGCCGGAGAAGAAGCCGGAGGGCCGCCAGCCGGTCCTCGTCGGCTACGGCGTGGCTGCCTCCTCCACCAAGCGCCGTCCGCGCAAGGGCCCGGAGACCACGGCCGCCGAGGTGACGGTCCAGGCGGCGGTCCAGCAGGAGCTCAACGGCCACGGCCCGGCACCTGTCCCCGCCCCCGCTCCCGCCCCGGCCGCGGAGGAGGAGCGCGCCCGCCCGCTGGCGAAGCCGCCGGTGCGCAAGCTGGCGAAGGACCTGGGCGTCGACCTGGCCACGGTGATCCCGTCCGGCCCGGACGGCGTCATCACGCGCGAGGACGTGCACGCGGCGGTGCCGGCGCTTGCCGTGCCCGAGCCGGTGGCGGCGGCCGTACCGGTGGCCCCTGCCGCGGCTCCCGTCGCCTCGTACGACACCGCGCGCGAGACCCGCGTCCCCATCAAGGGCGTGCGCAAGGCGACGGCGGCGGCGATGGTCGGCTCCGCGTTCACCGCACCCCACGTCACCGAGTTCGTGACGGTGGACGTGACCCGCACGATGAAGCTGGTCGAGGAGCTGAAGCAGGACAAGGAGCTGCAGGGCCTCCGGGTCAACCCCCTCCTCCTCATCGCCAAGGCGCTGCTGGTCGCCATCAAGCGCAACCCGGACATCAACGCGTCCTGGGACGAGGCGAACCAGGAGATCGTGCTCAAGCACTACGTCAACCTGGGCATCGCCGCGGCCACCCCGCGCGGCCTCATCGTCCCGAACATCAAGGACGCCCACGCGAAGACGCTGCCGCAGCTGGCCGAGTCCCTCGGCGAGCTGGTGTCCACGGCCCGGGACGGCAAGACCTCGCCCGGCGCCATGCAGGGCGGCACGGTGACCATCACCAACGTCGGCGTCTTCGGCATCGACACCGGCACGCCGATCCTCAACCCGGGCGAGGCGGCGATCCTCGCCGTCGGCGCGATCAAGCTCCAGCCCTGGGTCCACAAGGGCAAGGTGAAGCCGCGTCAGGTCACCACCCTGGCCCTGTCCTTCGACCACCGCCTGGTCGACGGCGAGCTGGGCTCCAAGGTCCTGGCAGACATCGCGGCGATCCTGGAGCAGCCGAAGCGGTTGATCACCTGGGGCTGAGCCCTGCCGAGCACAGACAGAGGGGCGAGAGCGTGACCTCCAGTCACTTTCTCGCCCCTCCAGGCCAGCGCGGGGAGTTGCCGGATGGAGTGGACCGACCGTCACATCAGGGGTCACGGTGTCGTGGAGCAGGCGTTGCGGGTGGTCGGGGCGGCCGTAGCGAAGGCTTGCCACACGGGTTCCGGCAGGCCCTTGTGGGCTTGGTTCGAGGCGGGCCAGATGGTCGCGAAGCCGTAGTTCGGGAGCTTTGTCGCGTTCGTCGCGTGCTGGGCGATCCAGCGAAGACGGTGCCGATCACCGTCTTGGCGCTGCGGTTCATGGCGAAGACCAGGCACTACTTGTCCTCGGGGCGGGAGCCGGTCTTGATACTGATGGCGTCGCTGTAGCTGCTGAGCAGCATGTTGATGTTGGTCCAGTTACCGTGGTGCGGGGGGAACCGGTCATGGTGATCGTCTTCGCCGTGTACTTCTTCGTCTTGACGACCGCGCGGCGTCGAGTAGTTGTTGCCGTCGCCGTCGAAGGCGTCGAAGTGGGTGTCGGGCAGACCCAGGCTCTTCGCGTCGGTGTTCATCATGGCGATGAAGTTGGCGACGACGTAATCGCAGTACGCCTACTGGATCGTGACCTTCTTGTCGAGGTTCAGGTTCGACTGCGCGAGCACGACCTTGGCGGTCATGACCTTCGTGGTGGAGCCGGTGGACAGCTTGGTATCCGCCGCCTTCGTGTACAGCATCTTCGCGTTGTTCATGACTTGACTTGCTCCCCGCGATGAAGCCCGAGGATTCTGGCCTTCTCGACCTATTGGTGTGCCGCTACGCGGCCTGGTTTCCGGTCGAGAATCCGTGGCTTCCTGTTTCTTCGCGCTGTGCCGGGATTACTCCTGGTCTTACCGGCGCTCCGCAGGCCGACACCGCCAGTCCGGCGGCCTGTTTGACGTTGATCGCGGCGTTGTGGTCCCGGTCGTGGACGGTGCCGCAGGCGCTACAAGTCCACTCCCTCACGTTCAGGGGTTTGGGGCCGTCCACCGCGCCGCAGGTGGAGCACGTCTGGGAGGTCGGTGTGAACCGGCCGATCTTGACCAGGGTGCGGCCGTACCGTTCGGCCTTGTATTCCAGCATGTTGATGAACGAGGACCATCCGGCGTCGTGAACGGACTTGGCCAGCTTCGTGCGTGCCAGGCTTACCACCGGCAGGTCCTCCACGGCGATCCCTTGGTTCTCGGAGATCAGCTTTGAGGAGAGCTGGTGGTGGAAGTTACGGCGTGCGTCGGCAACTTTGGCGTGGGCGCGGGCAACTTTGAGGCGGGCCTTGGCTCGGTTGTTGGATCCCTTCTGTTTGCGGGACAGTTCCCGCTGAGCCTTCTTCAGTTTCTTCTCCGCGCGCCGCAGAATGCGTGGGGAGTCGATCTTCGTGCCGTCCGAGAGGACCGCGAAATGCGTAAGACCGAGATCGATGCCGATGGTGCGGTCGGTTTGGGGCATCCGCGCCTGGTCGTTGGCGGGGTCGGTATCGATGACGAAGGAGGCGAAATATCTCCCGGCCGCGTCCCTGACGACGGTGACGGAGGTGGGGGTGGCTGGAAGGGTGCGGGACCACTTCACCTTCACCGCGCCGATCTTCGGCAGGCTCAGCTGGCCGCTGCCGGTGATGTTCCAGCGGGCATTGGCGGTGAACCGGATTGACTGCCGGGCATCCTTGCGGGACTTGAGCCGTGGTGCTCTCGTTTTTGGTCCCTTGCGGGTGCCCTTGAGGGAGGCGAAGAAGTTGCGGTACGCGCTCTCGGCGTCCCGCAGGGACTGCTGGAGGACCACCGCGGACACCTCACCGAGCCAGGATCGCTCCTTGGTCCGCTTCGCCTCGGTGATCAACTCCCGGGAGAGGCGCCCGGCCGTGGGGAACGGCTGCCCGGCCTTGAGGGCGTCCTCACGGGCACGGACCGCGTCGTTGAACACCACTCGGGCACACCCGAACGCCCTGGCCAGCGCCGCGCGCTGACTGGTATTCGGGTAGAGCCTGAACGCGTACCGGAGCTGCATGGCGAACACGCTAGAGAGCCCGAACACCCATTGTCGCCAGGAACATACGTACGAGATGTCACCTGAGTCCTGCACCATCCGGCTCCCCGGACCCACACCGCGACGCTCCGCGTTGCCACCATGGAGAAGACTCGCGGGCTCCTCGTGTCCGGGGCGCCCGTTCCTCAACCGCTTCGCGCTGCATAAGGGTCCGGCCCGCCCGTCACCGCCATACCCCCATCAGGTTCGAAGACCCGAAAGTGGCGAAGGCCCGCCGCAGCAGCGGCGGGCCTCGGCGGCTGTGTGCGCGGTGCGTTAGCTGATCTTCGCGTAGCCGTAGTTGATGAGCTTCTTCACGTCTGCCGTGCGGTTGGTCGCGTTGGCGGCGGTCATGACGGCGCCGATCACCGACTCGCCGTTCTTCGTGGCGGCAAAGACGAGGCAGTACTTGGCCTCAGTGCCGGAACCGGTCTTGATACCGAGCGTGCCGTTCCAGCCGAGCAGCGTATTGGTGTTCGTCCAGGTCTTCATCGTGCGGGTGGAGCCGGTCTTCGTGATCGTCTTCGCCGCGTACGACTTGGTCTTCACGACGGTCTTGAACGTGGAGTTCTTCATCACACTCTGGGCGACCTTCGTCAGGTCGCGCGGGGTCGAGTAGTTGGAGCCGTTGCTGATTCCGTCGAAGGAATCGAAGTGCGTGTTTGTCATGCCCAGGCTCTTGGCCATGGTGTTCATCTTGGAGATGAAGTTCTTGGTGCGGGCCGAGACCGTCGATCCTGAGCCGAACTTGTCGGCCAGTACCATCGCTGCGTCGCAGCCGGACGGCAGCATCATCCCGTAGAGCAGGTCGCGGACCTTGATCTTGTCGCCGACGATCAGGCCGGCCGACGAGGCACCCGTGGAGACGATGTAGTCGCTGACCGCCTGCTTGACCGTGACCTTGGTGTCCAGGTTCAGGTTCGACTGGGAGAGGACGACCTTCGCGGTCATGACCTTCGTGGTGGAGGCCGTGAGCCGCTTCGTGTCGGCGGCCTTGGTGAAGAGGGTCTTGCCGTTGGCGCTGTTCATCAGGAATCCGCCCTTGGCGGTGATGCTGGGCGTCGTGACGGCCTGCGCGGGCGCCGCGGTGAGGGCCCCGGTCGCCAGCAGCGCGCCGGACGTGACGGCGACGGCGGCGGCCTTGCGGAGGCGAGTGCCCTTAATACCGGTAATCAACTGAAATACCCCGAGTCGAGTCGAGTCGTAATGCCCCTGGCGTGCGGCCGAGTTGGGGGTGCCGAAGCGAATGGGGCCGCACGTGTGTGACACGTAAGTAGCACAGATGGTTGTGCGGTTGCTGAGGGCGATTTATGTCACGTCCGGATGGTGGACGCGCGTGCCCTTGCGTACGTGTTGTATCTAAGCTGTGGGCATGAGCCTGGCCGTCAAGCAGCCCCCCGCCGCCGACCGCGTCTACTCCCATGTCAAGCAAGGCGTCCTGGACCGTCACTACGAAGGCGGCGCGCTCCTCACCGAGGGCGAGCTGGCCGAGGCCGTGGGAGTATCCCGCACCCCGGTACGGGAAGCACTGCTGCGTCTCGAAGCCGAAGGGCTGATCAAGCTCTACCCGAAGAAGGGCGCCATGGTGCTGCCCGTCTCCGCGCAGGAGATCGCCGACGTGGTGGAGACCCGGATGCTGGTCGAGGAACACGCGATGCGCAAGGCGGTACCGGCGTCCGCGGGGCTGGTGGCCCGGCTCCAGGAACTGCTCGACCGGCAGAAGGCCGAGGCCGCCGCGGGTGACCTCGCCGCCGCGGCCGTCACCGACCGCTGCTTCCACGCCGCGATCGTCCGCGACGGCGGCAACGAGATCCTCTCCCGCCTCTACGACCAGCTGCGCGACCGCCAGCTGCGGATGGGCGTCGCGATCATGAACGCGCACCCCGACCGCATCGCCAAGTCGCTGACCGAGCACGAGGAGATCCTGGACGCGCTTCGCGCCGGGGACGCCGAGCGCGCGGTCGAGCTGGTGCACCGGCACGTCGACTGGTTCGCGCACCTGGCGCGGGGTGAGGTCCGATGAGCCGCGGCAGCGCGTCCCTGCCCGGTGATCTTCCCCCGAAGGGGGCACCCCCGGGCGGTCGCCGGGCCGTGCTGATCTGGGGCACAGGCGTCTCGGTCTACTTCGTCGCCGTCATCTTCCGCACGTCCCTCGGGGTGGCCGGCCTCGACGCGGCCGACCGCTTCCACGTCGGCGCCTCGGCCCTGTCCACGTTCTCGATACTCCAGCTGCTGGTCTACGCCGGCATGCAGATACCCGTCGGCCTGCTGGTCGACCGCCTCGGCACGAAGAGGATGCTGTCCATCGGCGCCGTGCTGTTCACCGCCGGGCAGCTGGGTTTCGCCTTCTCCCCGTCGTACGGCACCGCGCTCGCCTCGCGCGCGCTGCTCGGCTGTGGTGACGCGATGACGTTCATCAGCGTGCTGCGGCTCGGCACCCGCTGGTTCCCGGCCCGGCGCGGCCCGCTCGTCGCCCAGCTCGCCGGTCTCGTCGGCATGGCCGGCAACCTCGTCTCCACGCTGGTCCTGGCCCGGCTGCTGCACGGCATCGGCTGGACGCCGGCGTTCGCGGGCAGCGCGCTGGCCGGGGTGGTCGTCCTGGTCCTCGTGGTCCTGTTCCTGAAGGACCATCCCGAGGGGCAGGAGCCGGCGCCGTTCCCGCACCAGGGGGCGGCTTACGTACGGAAGCAGATCGCCGCGTCCTGGCGGGAGCCGGGGACCCGGCTGGGTCTGTGGGTGCACTTCACCACCCAGTTCCCGGCGATGGTGTTCCTGCTGCTGTGGGGGCTGCCGTTCCTGGTCCAGGCGCAGGGGCTGTCCCGTGCCACGGCCGGTGAGCTGCTGACCCTGGTGGTCCTTTCCAACATGGTGGTCGGCCTCGTCTACGGCCAGATCGTCGGCCGGCACCACACGGCGCGGTTGCCGCTGGCGCTGGGCACGGTGGGGGCGACGGCCGTGGTGTGGGCGGCGACGCTGGTGTATCCGGCCGACCATGCGCCGATGTGGCTGCTGGTGGTGCTGTGCGCGGTGCTGGGCGCGTGCGGGCCGGCGTCGATGATCGGCTTCGACTTTGCGCGGCCCGCGAATCCGCCCGAGCGGCAGGGGACCGCGTCGGGGATCACCAACATGGGTGGTTTCGTGGCGTCGATGACGACGTTGTTCGTGGTGGGGGTGCTGCTGGATGCCACCGGTGACAACTACGCGGTGGCCTTCTCGTGCGTGTTCGTGCTGCAGGGGGTGGGGGTGAGTCAGATCCTGCGGTTGCGGGGGCGGGCGGTTCGGCGGGAGCGGGAACGGTTGGTGGCCAGCCGGGTGGAGACGGTGCACGTCCCTGCGTGACTTTTTCTCCCACCCGCGCACCGCCCGTTCACCGTTGGTGGAGAGGCTCGGCGACCTGTGGGGGCGGGCGCCGTGGGCGGGTTTCCGTGCGTGGTCCGGTTTTTTCCCACCCGCGCACCGCCCGTTCACCGTTGGTGGAGAGGCTCGGCGACCTGTGGGGGCGGGCGCCGTCGGCGGGGTTCCGTGCGTGGTCCTGCCTGCCTCGGGTCAAGGCGCCGTAGGGACGAGGGTCAGGTAGGCGAGGCCGAGGAGGTTGCGGTAGGTGAGCCAGGCTGTGCGGTGGGTGTCCAGGCGGGATCGGGTTTCCGGGGCCATGGGGTGGGTGGGGTTGGCCGCCAGCCATGTCTCGGTGTCCGCCTGGTAGGCCGACTCGAACTCCTCCCACTCGTCGAGGTTCGCCGTCTCGGTCCACTCCGGGCGGAAGCCCGCGGCCACCGCGAGGTCGACCAGGCCCGCCAGGTCGCGGTGGTCGGTGACCGAGGCGTCCGGCCACATCCGGGCCAGCTCCGCCTCCGTCGGGGTCCGCTGCCAGAAGCCCTCGCCGAGCAGGACCCGCCCGCCGTCGGTCACCAGCCGCCGCAGTTCCCGCAGGACCGTCTCCGGATCGTCGCCCAGCGCCTGGCTCGCGCCCAGGCACAGCACCACGTCGGCCGGGCCGCGCCGGGTCCCCGCCGCCGACTCCCGCACGAACCGCGCGCGGTCCGTGAGCCCTCGCGTCCTCGCGTTCCGCCGCCCGCGCCGCAGGTCCTCCTCGCGCAGATCCACCCCGACCCCCTGTGCCGCCGGCACGGC
Organism: Streptomyces sp. NPDC048278; assembly: GCF_040652195.1. Taxonomy (NCBI): domain Bacteria; kingdom Bacillati; phylum Actinomycetota; class Actinomycetes; order Kitasatosporales; family Streptomycetaceae; genus Streptomyces; species Streptomyces sp. NPDC048278. The sequence goes on along the minus strand of NZ_JBEZLP010000002.1, from coordinate 225,415 downwards.
GTCCAGCAGCCGGAGCAGCAGCTCGCCCCAGCCGCAGCCGATGTCCAGGACGGTGGCCGGGCGGGTCGCGGCGAGGCGCCGGACCATGCCGGTCGCGCGGGCCTCGGAGAGAGGGCCGTGGAAGGTGAGACGGGTGAGCCGGGGCGGGAGCTCGTCCTGCGGTGCGGGGGCGACAGTCATGGCGGGCACGGTAGGTCCCGACGGCGACCGTCGCCCACCGAATTACCGGCGCCCCGCTCTCACCGCTTCCCGCACGGATTCTTACCGGTTCTTGCTGCCGCTTCCTACGGCGTGACCGCGAAGTTCCGCAGGATCGCCGCCGTCAGTTCGGGGTCGCCCTCCGCCTTCACCCGGTCCGCGACCGCGTCCGGGGTGGTGCGGCCACAGGCCAGGCGGACGTAGGTCTCCCAGTCGAGGGTGAAGACGGCGGCGGGGCCGAGGGCAGGCGTGGTCTCCAGGGTGCCGCGGCCCTGGATGTCGATCCGGATCGTGCGCAGGAACTCGACCGGCCCGTGCACGTCGAAGATGACCGCCGAACTGCGCGGCGCGTCCGCGTCACCGGCGACCACCTTGGGCAGCGCGCCGAGCAGCACGTCCCGGGCGACCTGCGCGCCCGGCGAGTCGAGGCTGCCGGGCCGGCCCAGCGCCGCCCGCAGGTCCTGCTCGTGCACCCACACGTTGAACGCGTGGTTGCGCATGGCCTCTTCGAGCGGGATCTCCTTGCCCATCGGCCCGCGCACCAGGTGCCCCGGCTCCCGCGACTCGTTGCGCAGCTGGCGGTTGCGGCGGATGACCGTGTACTCCAGCTCCGAGGTCATCTCCGGCGCTGTGTGGTGGCGTCGTACGTCGACCTGCATCTCCGTGTAGCGCTGTTGCTCGTTGGTGACGTGGTAGAGGTCGCGCGGCAGGGTGTGGATGGGCCGCGGGTCGCCGAGCATCTCGCAGTCCAGGCCGATGACATGGGAGACCACGTCCCGCACCGACCAGCCCGGGCACGGTGTCCGCCGGTTCCACTCGCCCTCGACAAGCGGCGTCACCAGCTCGGATATCGCTTCGATGGAGTGGGTCCACGCGTCGGCGTAGGGCTGGAGGGTGGGATGCAGACTCACGGAACGGGACCCCTCGGCGGTCGGTACTCGGGCAGGTGATGGCGGCGCTGCCAGCGGGAGGTGGCTGCTGTCGGCGGGTGTCTTGAAACGCTAAGTTACGCTGCTGTGAGGCACCCCGGCAGTGCTTTCGTGTGACGATCGTAGGCCCGTGTGGACGACTCGAATGCCAGGACGGTGGTACTGTGCGCGCCTCACTCCTCCAGATCGATGTAAACGAGGGCGAATCGGTCGAATCTCGTCGGCAACGCGTGACCGGACTGGTACGCGAGCAGACGGACGCCGACCTCGTCGTCCTCCCCGAGCTGTGGACGACGGGCGCGTTCGCCTACGAGGAGTTCGCCGCGGAGGCCGAACCGCTCGAAGGCCCGACGTACGAGGCGATGGCGAAGGCGGCGAGTGACGCGGGCGTCTGGCTGCACGCCGGCTCGATCCCCGAGCGCGACCCGGACGGCCCCCTCTACAACACGGCGCTCGTCTTCTCCCCCTCCGGTGAGCTGGCCGTGGCCTACCGCAAGATCCACCGCTTCGGCTTCGACAAGGGCGAGGCGGTGCTGATGGGCGCCGGGCAGGAACTGGTGACCGTCCGGCTCCCGGAGACCACGCTCGGCCTGGCCACCTGCTACGACCTCCGTTTCCCCGAACTCTTCCGCGGACTCGTCGACGCCGGAGCCGAGACGCTGGTGCTCTCGGCGGGCTGGCCCGAGCGGCGACGCGCGCACTGGACGCTGCTGGCCCAGGCACGGGCGGTCGAGAACCAGGCGTTCGTGCTCGCCTGTGGAACGGCCGGGACGCATGCCGGAGTTCCGCAGGCCGGTCACTCGATCGTGGTCGATCCGTGGGGCGAGGTGCTGGCCGAGGCCGGCTCCGGCGAGGAGATCCTCACCGTCGACCTCGACCCGGCCAAGGTCGCCGCCACCCGCGAACAGTTCCCGGCCCTCAAGGACCGCCTGCTCGGCCTGGACCCGCCGCCCCACCGCTAGCCCTCCGCTCCCTAGTCCCCGTCCCGCTCCCGGTCGGCGAGGTGGATCACGCACACCGCCACCGCGATCAGCAGCGCCGGGTCCGCGTCGTCCCGTACCACGTCAAGGCCGTAGGTCTCCCGCACGTGCAGCCAGCGCCGGGAGACCACGGCCAGCAGCTCACCGTCGTACTCGACGGCGAACTCCCGGTCGAGGATCTTCCCGCTGACGTCCAGTTCGGTGCCCTCGGCCAGGCGCACCCGGTAGTGGTTGCGCAGCAGCGACAGCCGCTTGCGCCTGATGGTGGCCAGCGGCTCGCCCTCGCGTTCGATCACCATCGTGTCGCGCAGGGCGAACATCTTCTGGTGGAAGTCGACGAGCACCCGCCCGTGCCGGTCCTTCAGCTCGAACGTGTCCCGCAGCCGCATCGCCTTGCCGTCGACGAGGAACACCTTGTCGCCGTGCTCGTCCTCGATCCAGTAGTCCTCCCCGAAGCCGAGGAGCCGGTCGCGTACCAGGAATCTCATGCCAGTACCCCTTCCCGCCCCACCGGCCCGAAACGCCGCCGGTGGTCCGAGGGGGTGCAGCGCACCTGTCACCGGACGCACGGAATAGCGCCGGCGGTGCGTGTGGTTGGCTTGAACCATGGCAAAACGCGTACGTGTCCGGGCCCCCGAGCTGGTCGGCAAGGGCGGCTGGCTGAACACAGGTGACAAGCAGTACACCCTTGCTGACCTGCGAGGACGCATTGTCGTCCTGGACTTCTGGACCTTCTGCTGCATCAACTGTCTGCACGTCCTCGACGAGCTGCGGGAGCTGGAGGAGCGGCACCGGGACACGGTGGTGATCGTCGGGGTGCACTCGCCGAAGTTCGTGCACGAGGCGGACCACCGGGCGGTCGTCGACGCGGTGGAACGGTACGGCGTGGAGCACCCGGTGCTGGACGACCCGGAGCTCGCCACCTGGAAGCAGTACGCGGTGCGGGCCTGGCCGACGCTGGTCGTGATCGACCCCGAGGGGTACGTCGTCGCGCAGCACGCCGGCGAGGGCCATGCGCATGCCATCGCGCGGCTGGTCGAGGAGCTGGAGGCGGAGCACGAGGCGAAGGGCACCCTGCGTCGCGGCGACGGGCCGTACGTGCCGCCGGAGCCCGAGCCGACCGCCCTGCGCTTCCCCGGCAAGGCGCTGCTGCTGCCCTCGGGGAACTTCCTGGTCAGCGACACCACCCGGCACCAGCTGGTGGAGCTGGCCGAGGACGCGGAGACGGTCGTACGGCGGATCGGCTCCGGCACCCGCGGTTTCACCGACGGCACGGCGGACACCGCCGCCTTCAACGAGCCGCAGGGCCTCGCGCTCCTCGACGACGGCTCGGTGGTCGTCGCCGACACCGTCAACCACGCGCTGCGGCGGCTCGACCCGGCCACCGGTGAGGTGAGCACGCTCGCCGGCACCGGCCGCCAGTGGTGGCAGGGCTCCCCGACCTCCGGTCCGGCCCGCGGGATCGACCTGTCCTCGCCCTGGGACGTGGCCGTCTTCGGCGGCCGGGTGTGGATCGCCATGGCCGGCGTGCACCAGCTGTGGACCTACGACCCGGAGAGCGGGACGGTCGCCGTCGCCGCCGGAACCACCAACGAGGGACTGGTCGACGGGCCCGCGGCCGAGGCCTGGTTCGCGCAGCCGTCCGGCCTCGCGGCCACCGCCGACCGTCTCTGGGTCGCCGACTCCGAGACCAGCGCCCTGCGCTGGGTCGACCCGGACGGGCACGTCCACACGGCCGTCGGCACCGGCCTCTTCGACTTCGGCCACCGGGACGGCGCCGCCGGCCAGGCCCTCCTGCAGCACCCGCTGGGCGTCACGGCCCTGCCCGACGGCTCGGTCGCGGTCTCCGACACCTACAACCACGCGCTGCGCCGCTACGACCCCGCGACCGGCGAGGTCACCACGCTGGCGACGGACCTGCGGGAGCCGAGCGACGCGGTGCTGGCCGGCGACGAGATCGTGGTCGTCGAGTCGGCCCGCCACCGGCTGACCCGGCTGCGGCTGCCCGAGGAGGCGGTCCGGGTGGCGTCGGTCGCCCACCGCACCCAGCGCGCGGCGACCGAGGTCGCCCCGGGCAGGCTCCGGCTGGACGTGGTCTTCCAGGCCCCGGCCGGCCAGAAGCTGGACACCCGCTACGGCCCGTCGACCCGGCTCCTGGTCTCCTCCACCCCGCCGGACCTGCTCCTCAAGGGCGACGGGGCCGACACCGACCTGTCGAGGGAGCTGGACCTGAACCCGGCGATCACCGAGGGCGTCCTGCACGTCTCGGCGATGGCCGCCAGCTGTGACGACGACGAGGCCAACGAGTACCCGGCCTGCCATGTGCACCAGCAGGACTGGGGAGTTCCGGTACGGATCACGGAGGGCGGGGCGGACCGGCTTCCGCTCATCCTCGCCGGTATGGATCAGCGCCCCTGAAAGGGGCGCTGGGGGTACCCCCGGCCGGAGGCTGGGGGAGGAACTGCGCGACCAGCCCCCACGCACCCGCAGTCACAACACGGCCGGACCGGCTACCGCCTCCGCGGCACCAGCTTGAACACCGCGACCCCGGCCGCCACCAGCGTCGTGGCCGCCACCACCATCGCCATGCTGTTGATCCAGAGCCCGGTGGCGGCCAGCGTCGCACCGCCCGCGCCCGCCGTGCCCGCACCGATCACTCGTCCGTACATCGTGCTTCTCCTCTGAGGGTGGTCGCCATATGGGGGGTGGGGTCGGTGAGGGTGCCCGGCAACGGGCTCACGTGGCCACCCACTTCTCCTCGCTGCGGCGCACCAGCCCCCACAGCGAGGTGAAGTAGACGGCGTGCTGGAAGAGGTCGTAGAGCATCTCCGGGACCATCAGCGCGGCGACCAGGACGGCCTTCGGCCCCGCCCGCCGTACGGAGACGGTCTTCTCGACGACGAAGATCAGGCCGATCGCCGTCCAGAACGGGGACAGGCCCGGCCAGCCGTACAGCGAGGTGTACGCGGCCATGTAGGTCAGGTAGACCAGGAAGGAGAGCGCGCCGAAGCCCATGAGGAACTGCTGCATGAAGTAGCGGGCGGTGACGCGGGTCCAGCCGTAGTCGCGGAGGTTCTCCAGCGCACCGCGCTGCCAGCGCAGCCGCTGGTGCCAGAGTTTGGGGAGCGTCGGCATGACCTCGGTGGTGACCGCGCAGCCCGCCGGGGACATGGCCCGGTAGCCGAGGGTCTTGACCGCCTTGGTCATCTCGTCGTCCTCGGTCAGCGAGGCGAGGCTGTAGTAGCCGGTGCCGCCGCCGAGCTCGCCGGTGCGGCGGGCCGCGCGGACCTCGCGCAGCACGCGGGCGCGGAACATCGTGCCGGTGCCGGTGAGGACCTGTGCCCGGCCGCCGGTGCGGGACAGTTCCCAGGCGTAGCGGTGGAACTCCATGCGCTGGAGCAGGCCGAGGAAACCGCCGCCGTCCTCGCCGTAGAAGACGCCGCCGACCGCGCCGACCTTGCGGTTGAAGGTGGCGAGCGCGGTCTCGACGAACCAGGGGTTGAGGACGGTGTCGGCGTCCTGGACGAGCAGCAGGTCCCGGTCGTCGAGGTGCGGCAGCACCCATGCGATGGCCTGGTTGAGGGCGCCGGCCTTCTTGTGGGTGTTGCCCTGGGTCGGGAAGACCTGGGCGCCGTGGGCGGTGGCGACGCCGGCCGTGTCGTCGGTGCAGTTGTCGGTGACGACGACGATCAGGTCGGGACGGCGGGTCTGCTCCCAGAGGCCGTCGATCGCGGCGGAGATACGTTCCTGCTCGTTGTGGGCCGGGATCAGGACGGCGAGTCTGGGTCTGTCGCCCGGTTCCTCGGGCGCGGCGTGGGCACGGCGCGTGGCGTGACGGCGCACGGCTCGGTACCCCCTGTCGTGAAGATCTCGGTGGGTCCGGAAGCCGATGTTCCGGACCCGTCGTGATCCAGAGTCTTCACGAAATCTGTACAACTCCGGTAGTTGAACGCAGTAACAGATTGTTCACGGTTGCCTGTGATGACCCTGTGGGTACCGCTCTGACCGCTCTGGCTGCTGTGTCCGTTACATGCCAAACGGTCAGGCGCCGTACCCGTCGCCGTATCCGTCACGGTGGTGATGGTGCCGGTCCTCCTCGACCACGGTCGTCGGTGGCACCATGACCCGCCGGCGGCCGGCGATGCTGCTGAATGTGGCGACCCCGATGATGCCGACGGCCATCAGGATCAGGCCGACGACGTCGAGGTTGACGCCCTGCATGTGCCAGTCGGTCGCGAACGCGAGGATGGCCCCCACGGCGATGAGGATGATGCACCCGCCGAGCCCCATGAGCGTTGCCTCCCCTTCAGGTTCGGTGGCTTTGGTCCACGTCGGGTACCCAGGGTCGGACGGGTCATGTGCAACTACCCCTCCAGGAACGCCGCCAACGCGTTGGCCAGCAGGAACGGGTCGTCGGCGCCGCACAGTTCGCGGGCGCTGTGCATGGAGAGGATGGCCGCGCCGATGTCGACGGTCCGGATGCCGTGGCGGGCCGCGGTGATCGGGCCGATCGTGGTGCCGCAGGGCATGGAGTTGTTGGAGACGAAGGTCTGGAAGGGGACCCCGGCCTTCTCGCAGGCGGCGGCGAAGACCGCGCGGCCCGAACCGTCCGTGGCGTACCGGTTGTTGACGTTGACCTTGAGGATCGGGCCGCCGTTGGCGCGGGGGTGGTGCGTCGGGTCGTGGCGCTCGGCGTAGTTCGGGTGGACGGCGTGACCCATGTCGGAGGAGAGACAGACGGTGCCCGCCAGGGCTCTCGCCCGGTCCTCGTGCGACCCGCCGCGGGTCAGCACGGAGCGCTCCAGCACGCTGCCGAGCAGCGGACCGTCCGCGCCGGTGTCGGACTGGGAGCCGGTCTCCTCGTGGTCGAAGGCGGCGAGGACGGGGATGTACGGCAGCTCGGCGCCGCCCGCCGCCACGGCCGCCAGCGCTGCCGTACCGGCGTGCACGGAGAGCAGGTTGTCCAGCCGGGGGCCGGCCATCAGCTCCTGGTCGCGGCCCAGGTAGGCGGGCGGTTCGACGGCGTAGGTCATCAGGTCCCAGCCGGTGACGGAGCCGGCCGGCAGGCCCGACTCCTGCTCCAGGAAGGCGATCAGGTCGCCGTCGCGGACGTCGTCGCCGAGGCCCCAGATCGGCTGGAGGTGGCGCTGCTTGTCCAGCTTGAGGCCCTCGCCGCTGACCGAACGGTCCAGGTGGATGGCGAGCTGGGGCACCCGCAGCAGCGGCCGGTCCACGTCGACGAGGCGGGTGGAGCCGTCGCGCAGGCTGAGCCGGCCGGCCAGGCCCAGGTCCCGGTCGAGCCAGGAGTTCATGAGCGGTCCGCCGTAGATCTCCACGGCGACCTGGCGGAAGCCGTGCGCCCCGGTGTCCGGACGGGGCTTGACCCGCAGGTTCGGGGAGTCGGTGTGGGCGCCGACGATCCGGAACGGCGTGTGCGGCGCGGCGCCCTCCGGGACGTACCAGGCGATGATCGCGCCACCGCGCAGCACGTACCGGCCGCCCGAGGTGCCGTCCCAGGCGTCCGTCTCGGCGATCTGCCGGAAACCGGCCTTCTCCAGGCGGGCGCCGGCGTTCGCCACGGCGTGGTACGGCGTGGGACCGGCCGCGAGGAAGGACATCAGGTCGTCGGTGTGACCGCGATCGAAGCGGGAGGGTTCGCTCATGTGCTTCACCTTAACGACGTTCGGTGGCCCGCTCCCCGGAGAGGGAGCGGGCCACCGTGGCGGAACCGGTCGGCAGGAACGGTCAGAAAGCGGCCTCGTCCAGCTCCATCAGGTCGAGTTCGACGTCGGCCGCGATCTTGCGGGCCAGGGTGACACCCGGCAGCACGTTGGCCGCGAAGAACTTCGCTGCCGCGATCTTGCCGGTGTAGAAGGGGACGTCCTTCGCGGAGGCCGTCTCCAGCTTCTCGGCGGCGACCGCGGCGCCCTTGAGGAGCAGGTAGCCGACGATCACGTCGCCGGAGGCGAGCAGCAGGCGGGTGGTGTTGAGGCCCACCTTGTAGATGTTCTTGACGTCCTGCTCGGTCGCCGCGAGGTCGGTCAGCATCAGGCCGACGATCGCCTCCAGCTCGACGGCGGCCTTCGCGAGGTGCTCGCGGGCGCCCGCCAGCTCCTCGCCGCCGGTGCCGAGCGCCAGGAACTTCTTGATGTCCTCGGCGAGGGAGTTCAGCGCCGCGCCCTGGTTGCGGACGATCTTCCGGAAGAAGAAGTCCTGGCCCTGGATGGCGGTGGTGCCCTCGTACAGGGTGTCGATCTTGGCGTCGCGGATGTACTGCTCGATCGGGTACTCCTGCAGGAAGCCGGAGCCGCCGAAGGTCTGCAGCGACTGGGCGAGCTGCTCGTAGCCCTTCTCGGAGCCGTAGCCCTTGACGATCGGCAGGAGCAGGTCGTTGAGCGCGTGCTCGGCCTTCGGGTCCTCGCCGTTCGCCTCCTTGACCGTGATCGCGTCCTGGACCGAGGCGGTGTAGAGGACCAGGGCGCGCATGCCCTCGGCGTACGCCTTCTGCGTCATCAGCGAGCGGCGGACGTCGGGGTGGTGGGTGATGGTGACCTTGGGCGCGGACTTGTCCAGGAAGTTGGCGAGGTCCGGACCCTGGACGCGCTCCTTGGCGTACTCCAGGGCGTTCAGATAGCCGGTGGACAGCGTCGAGATGGCCTTCGTGCCGACCATCATGCGGGCGAACTCGATGATCCGGAACATCTGGCGGATGCCCTCGTGCTTGTCGCCGATCAGCCAGCCCTTGGCCGGGTGGCGGTCGCCGAAGGTCATCTCGCAGGTGTTGGAGGCCTTGAGGCCCATCTTGTGCTCGACGTTGGTCGCGTAGACGCCGTTGCGCTCGCCCAGCTCGCCGGTCTCGAAGTCGAACAGGTACTTCGGGACGAGGAAGAGGGACAGGCCCTTGGTGCCGGGACCGGCACCCTCCGGCCGCGCCAGCACGTAGTGGAGGATGTTCTCCTCCATGTCGTGCTCACCCGAGGTGATGAAGCGCTTGACGCCCTCGATGTGCCAGGAGCCGTCCTCCTGCCGGACCGCCTTGGTACGGCCGGCGCCGACGTCCGAACCCGCGTCGGGCTCGGTGAGCACCATGGTCGAACCCCAGGTCCGGTCCACGGCGAGCTGCGCCCACTTCTTCTGCTCCTCGGTGCCCTCGTCGAAGAGGATCCGGGCGAACGCCGGGCCGGAGGAGTACATCCACACGGCCGGGTTGGCGCCGAGCACCAGCTCCGCGTACGACCAGATCAGCGACGGGGGAGCGGTGGTGCCGCCGATCTCCTCCGGGAGGCCCAGGCGCCAGTACTCCGAGTCCATGAAGGCCTTGTAGCTCTTCCTGAAGGACGCGGGGACCGGGGCGGTGTTGGTCTCCGGGTCGAAGACCGGGGGGTTGCGGTCGGCGTCGGCGAAGGACTCCGCGAGCTCGTTCTCGGCGAGCCGGGTCAGCTCCGCCAGGACGCTCTTCGCGGTGTCGGTGTCCATCTCGGCGAAGGGACCGGTGCCGTACAGCTTGTCGCGCCCGAGCACTTCGAACAGGTTGAATTCGATGTCGCGGAGGTTGGACTTGTAGTGCCCCATGGTGACGGCTCCGTATCCGGATCGGCGAGGCACTGAATCCTCGCGCAAGCTTTCACATACCAACGAGTAGCTCCGATGATGCTACCCGTCGGTAATAAGACGCAACCCCCATCGGTGAAGTGTGAGAAGGGTCTACCTTCTCGCGGACGCCGCGTGTCTCGGTAGGCTTGCGCGCATGTATGGATACGGCCAGCCCATGGACGGTGGGGCCGCGCAGCAGCAGTACGCGTCGTCGCAGCAGCAGATGGCCGGCGGCCTCGGCGGGTACGGCCAGCAGCCGCCGCTCTACCCCGAGCCGTCGCCGCCCTCGCTGGCGGACGCGGTGCGCGCGTTCACCACCGGTCAGCTGACCGCCGAGGACTTCCAGCAGGTCTTCGCCACGTCCAAGGTGTACTGCCCGCGGGGTGACAACCCCGGGTTCCTGGCCCTGCACAACACCCAGCAGCCGGTGATCCCGATGTTCACCTCGCTGAAGGAGCTGCGCCGGTACGCGGGCAAGGAGTCCAAGTACTTCGTGATCACCGGCGCGGAGGTCATCGACCTTCTTCCGACCGGTTACGGATTCGTCCTGGACATGGAGGGCGAGCACCGGATGGTCTTCGACGCGAAGGCCGTCGAGCAGATGGTGGAGTTCGCGATGCGGCGGATGTACGGGTAACGCTCCGCTGGGAGCGCCGTGGTCTGCGGTCTGTCGAGTGTCGGCTGCGGGCCGGTGGGGGCTGGTCGCGCAGTTCCTCCCCCAGCCTCCGGCCGGGGGTACCCCCCCAGAGCCCCTTGCGGGGCGCTGTACTGCGGGCCGCTGAAAACTCACACCCCGAAAACTCACTCCCCGGTTGTCACAGGCATGCCATAGGGTTCGGTCTGGCAGCCGCGCCCCGCGCGTAACCGCTTTTCAGCGGTTGTGTCCGGGTGCCGCGCGGCGCTCTCATCCGCCCGGCGAACCCGGGTTCTCACTGGGGGTTTCAGCACTGTGCGTATGCGCAGCACTTCGGTCGCGACGGCGCTCGCGGTCGTACTCGGCTCGACGGCCCTGGGCCTCGCCACGGCCGGCACCGCTTCGGCCGCCTCGGCCGTTCTCACCACGCCCGTCGGTCTGGTCGTGGACGGTGCCGTGAAGCGTGTCTTCGTCTCCGACGAGGCCGACGGCCGCATCGTGGCCACCGACTACAACGGCACCGTCGTCGACGTGCACACCGGCCTCGGCGACGTCAGCGGCCTGGCCCTGTCGGACGACGGCGCCACCCTGTACGCGGCCCAGGCGACCGGTCACGCGATCCTCGCGCTGGACGCGGCCACCCTGGACATCAAGGCCACCTACGACATCGGCGCCGGGGCCACCCCGCGCGAGGTCGCGTTCGCGGGCGGCCGGGTCTGGTTCTCGTACCGGACGGACGACGCGGACGGCATGCACGGCAACCTGGGCTCCGTGGACCCGGCCGCCGCCGATCCGGCGACCGCGGTGACCCTGGGGCAGCTGCCGGCGGGGGTCGCCCCCTACTACAACTCGGGTGTGCTCGACGCGAACACGGCCGCCCCCGGCCTGCTGACCTACACCGACAGCGGGACCACCCCGGGCGCGATCAACCTCCTCGACGTCTCCGGCGCCACCCCGCAGCTGGTCGCCAAGACGGACGACGGGCGCTACGGCAACGACGTCGACCTCGTGCCCGGCACCTCCGAGGTGCTGTGGAGCGGCCACCAGAAGCTGGGCTACGCCGACGGCGCCTTCACGGACGGCACGAGCCTCAGTGAGTACGGCTGGTACGCCGACGTCTCGCCGGACGGCCTGATCGCCCAGGTCTACGACCGCCACCTGAACATCTACAAGGCGGGCTCCGACACTCCGGTGCGCCGCTTCGACGCCGGCAACTCCACCATGGGTGCGGCGGCCTGGGCTCCGGACTCCTCCCGGGTGTTCGCCCTGGCCGGCAACTACGACAACACGTACACCCTGAAGGCGTTCGCGTCCCCGGCGCTGAGCGCGCCGACCCTCACCGTCAACGCGCCGGCGTCCGCGTCCCGTGCCAAGAAGCTCACCGTCACCGGAAAGATCACGGCCGGCGTCCCGTTCCCGGCGGGTACCCGGCTGTCGGTCACCCGGACCGACCTGGAGTCCCCGAACGGCAAGGCGCTGGCCGCCGTCACCGTCAAGGCGGACGGCACCTACTCCTTCGCCGACACCCCGCCGGCCGGCGGCACGGTCACCTACGCGGGCGACGCCGACCACACCACGGCCACCGCCTCCGACAAGGTCGCGGTCTCCCGCGCGGGTACGAGCCTGAGCCTGAACAACAACGGCAAGCTGTACAACTACGGCACCGACGTGAAGTTCACCGCGCACCTGGGGACCACGTACAAGAACCGCTCGGTCAAGATCTACGCGGACCCCTTCGGCGGTGACAAGGGCAAGAAGCTGATCAAGACCGGCAAGGTGGACTCCCACGGGAACATCGCCGCGTGGGTGGACATGACCCGCGACACGGCCGTCTCCGCGGTCTTCGACGGGGACGCCCGCTACGCGCCGAAGACGGTGAAGGCCACGGCGTACGCGCGGGTCAAGATCTCCACCGCGGTCACCAAGCACTACAAGACGGCGAAGATCGGCTCGACGTCGTACTACTGGTTCCACAAGAACACCGACCCGGTCGTCACCACGACGATGACCTACTACCCGGGCCGCCAGCAGCGCCTCGACCTGCAGGTCTACTACCAGGGCACCTGGTACTCCGCGGACTCCGAGTACTTCCCGGTCTCCTCGAACGGCAAGTCGGCCGTGCGGATCGGGGCGCCGGGTGAGTCCGGGATCCGGGCGCGGGTGCGCTCGGTGTACGTCAACGGCTCGTCCGGGGACACCGTGAACTCCACCACGTACGGCGGGTGGAAGTACCTCTACTTCAGCAACTGATCCACCGATCACCGATCGGAGAACGACCGGGCCCGGAGGGAATGTCCTCCGGGCCTTCTCCGTTAGGGGTGGCAGAAAGTTCAACGCTCAACTAAAGTGGGCGCACAAGGAGGAGCCAACATGCCTGCAGTGACTGTCGAGAACCCGCTCACCCTGCCTCGGGTGGCCGCACCGGCCGACGCCGTGGCCCGTCCCGTGCTCGCCGTCACGACCGCGCCGAGCGGTTTCGAGGGCGAGGGTTTCCCGGTGCGCCGGGCGTTCGCGGGGATCAACTACCGCCACCTCGACCCGTTCATCATGATGGACCAGATGGGTGAGGTGGAGTACGCGCCGGGCGAGCCCAAGGGCACCCCCTGGCACCCGCACCGCGGCTTCGAGACCGTCACCTACATCATCGACGGCATCTTCGACCACCAGGACAGCCAGGGCGGCGGCGGCACCATCACCAACGGCGACACCCAGTGGATGACGGCCGGCTCCGGTCTCCTCCACATCGAGGCTCCGCCGGAGTCCCTCGTGGTGTCCGGCGGTCTCTTCCACGGCCTCCAGCTGTGGGTGAACCTGCCGGCCAAGGACAAGATGATGGCGCCGAGGTACCAGGACATCCGCGGCGGCCAGGTGCAGCTGCTGACGACCCCCGACGGCGGTGCGCTGCTGCGCGTCATCGCGGGCGAGCTGGACGGCCACGCAGGCCCCGGCATCACCCACACCCCGATCACGATGATCCACGCGACCGTCGCCCCGGGCGCCGAGGTCACGCTGCCCTGGCGCGAGGACTTCAACGGCCTGGCGTACGTGCTGGCCGGCAAGGGTTCGGTGGGCGCCGAGCACCGTCCGATCCACCTGGGCCAGACGGCCGTCTTCGGCGCGGGCTCCTCGCTCACCGTCCGCGCGGACGAGAAGCAGGACTCGAACACGCCGGACCTGGAGGTCGTGCTGCTCGGCGGGCAGCCGATCCGTGAGCCCATGGCCCACTACGGCCCGTTCGTCATGAACACCAAGGACGAGCTCATGCAGGCCTTCGAGGACTTCCAGAAGGGCCGCCTCGGCACCATCCCGGCCGTCCACGGCATGACAGAGACCGGCCCCCAGTCGTAACGGGATAAACCGGGAAATCCTCCCCGGCCTGGGAATGGTCCCAGGCCGGGGATTTCGTTCCGTCAGGTGTCCAGATGGTCGGCGAAGATCCCGATCAACACGCGATTGCCCTGCGCCGGGATCGGCAACGAGAAGTGGACCCGGTCCCGGTCCCACAGGCGCTTGCCGTGCCATTCGCAGCGGTACTCGACGCCGTCCTCGTAGGCGACGTTGCGTTGCTCCCAGGCTTTCGCGTTGCGCTTTGTGTTCGGGCTCTCCGGGGAGATGTCCAGACCCATCGCGGCGAAGCGGGCGATGACCTGCTTCTGATCGCCCGCGCATGCGGACAGAGCCTGCGTGAACTGGTCGTTCAGAGCGCCGAGCAGCGCCACGAGCCAGGGCAGTACGTCGACGTAGGCACCCTTGAAGTGGTTCAGCCGGAGAGACTCCGCGAACAGCAGGTCGGGGAAGGCGTCCGGGGTGAGGTCGAAGAAACGCTCGGCCGGGACGCTCTCGGCGGTGAAGATCGCACGCCAGAATCCTGGGGTCTCTCCGGGGAGACGTAAGAGATGCAGCCGCACCGCGTCCTCTCCGGCCTCTGTGCGCCGTGCGACAGTGATCCAGCCGGAGGGCCAGTCCTGCGCGGCGGAGGCGTACGACGGCCACAGGCAAGAGGTGGCCCGGCCGGCCGCGGCGCGCGCGAGGGCATGCGCCATCCCCCAGGACGATTCCCGCCAGTCGCTGTCCGGGGCGTCGGCTCTACGGACCGGACACGGGAGATCCGCCTCCCCCGGAGACACGATCCGGCACTTCTGCAGAAGCTGTTGCAGGAGACGGCGCTCGTCTGTCGGCAGACCGGCGTCCGGGGTGTAGAGGGCGTCGAGCAAGGTGACGGACGGGCGGCACTCCGTGTCGTAGGCGGCGTCCAGAAAGGCCGCTCGATGGCCGTCGGCCAAGGGCTCCAGCAACTCGGCGAGCGTGTCGAGGGCCTCGGCCAGCCCGGAGTCCGGCAGCTGCCGCCAGTCGAAGCACTCCTCACCGACGACGACGCGGTAGTCGTCTTCACCTGCTGCGTCGTCGGGCACGGGCCAGCCTCCCCAGGTCGGTCTCGATCTGGTCGAAGAAACCGCTCGGCCAATGGCTGAGTTCGCCCCTGTCGTCGATGGCGATGGGCAGGGAGCGGTCGTGATCGAAGTAGTGCACGAGCATGTCCTTCGCCGCCAGGGAGCGGTCCTGCGCCACGGCGAGCCGGGCCCCGTTGAGCACGTGATCGCTGTGGGTCTCCACCAGAACCTGCACCCCGCTACCCGCCACCTGTGCGAGGAAGCGGCCGAGCCGGGACTGTCCCGCCGGGTGCAGATGGGCCTCCGGGTTCTCCACGATCAGCAGATCGCCGGGCTCCGTCAGCAGACCGGCGACGATGACCGGGAGTGCGTAGGAGACTCCGAAGCCGGTGTTGGCCGGGCGGACCTCCTCGCCGCTCAGCCCGGCCTCGCCGAACCGGATGGTTCCGGCCAGGATGCCGACGGCCACTCGTGCCGTGATCCGCAGCGGACGGATGATCTGCGAGGCCCAGGCCTCGGCCTGGAGCCTGAGTTGGGGCCCGGCGGCCTCGGGATGCCGCAGCGGCTCACGAACAGCCCGGCGGCTGGTCACCGCGCGGGTGTCGCGCAGCGCCAGGACCTGCGCGGTGAACTCGCCCTGGACACCAACTCCGATCCGGTCGGGCTCCTCCGCGGAGACCTCGAGGGTGTCCCGCGGGCCGAGCCGTTCAGCGCACAGATAGGTGAATGCGGGATCCCTGACGTCCCGCCCGATTCCCGGCACGGACTGCACCGGCCGCCGCCGCGCTTCCAGATGCAGTGCCAGTTCCGAGTCGGGCAGGCCGAGCACGTACACCCAGGACTCACCGTTCGGCCCACCCAGCCGTACCGTGATCTCCCGCGCGTCGGTCGTCCAGTTCAGCACGTCCCGGGCCTCGCCGAGAGCCAGTCCCAGCGGACCGTTCAGCCGGATCGCGTCACCGGCCGTGCCACGCGTGGTCTCGGCGAGCCTCGCCAGCAGCAGAGACTGGATCATGGTGCTCTTGCCGCCGCCGTTCACCCCGGTCAGCACGGTGAGCGGGCGCAGTTCGAACGACTCCGACTCGAATCGCTTGAAGCCCCGGATTTCCAGGGAGGTGATCACTTGCCAGCTCCGGCGTCTGCCCTGGCGGCCTTGAAGCGGTAGTCGACCCGGCCCCGGTCGGCGGTCGAGGACGTGATGGCGTTGAGATAGCCCACGTCGGTAGTCATCCGCTCACGAGCCGCAGCGACGATCGCCGTGCGGCGGCTGCGCAGGTCAGCGGTGGAGTGGTGGGGGTCGGCCAGGGCCATCGACCACGTTTCGAACAGGGCGCGGTTGATCGGGCGGCGGTAGTCGTCGCCTTTCGGCCACTTGCGGAAGGCATGCTCACCGAAGACGAGGAAGGCATGGGCCATCGCCCGTTCGAAGGCCTCTTCCAGATCCTCCACCCGCTCGGCCGGGACGGCCTTCGGCGAGTCGAGCATCTCGGTGGTATCCATCAGGAACTGCTCCATGACCGGTCGCTCGTGGTAGGCCTCGACGCCCTTGAGCCAGAACGCGGCGAACCGCAGGGCCATCTCGCGGTCGTTCATCCGGATATGGTCGGTGAGCCCGCCCCCCGTGGCCTTGGCGAAAGCGGCGGTATGGGTCATCCGGTGCAGGACGTCCCGGCTGCGCGGGCTGCTCATGCAATGCCGGATCTCCTGGGCATTGAGCGGAGTGCCACCTGTGTTGATCCGCTTGAAGATCTCGTACGTCACCCCACGCGGGGTTGTCGGATCGATCACGTTGACGATCAGCTGCGTGTTGTTGATGCGACGCTGAAACGGCATGGGGAGGTCACTGAAGCGCAGATCCTTGAGGTTGTTCAGGTGCTCCAGCTTTCCCAGCGGGAAGCCGTCCACCCCGCCGCGGACGAACGCGTGGAGCGTGGACAGCCGTTGCAGGCCGTCTACCACTCGGAACGAGCCGTCCGCGTCCTCGGCGAAGTAGAACGCGGGCAGCGGGATCTGGAGCAGCAGGGACTCGACGAGCAGGGACTTCTGGTCGGCGCGCCACACCCGCAGTCGCTGGAAGTCCGGCGCCAGCTCGATGGATCCCTCGTCGATCTGGTCGAGGATGTTGCGCAGGGAGAACTGGCTGGTGTTCACCCGGATCTGGTCCGGGTTCCACGGCCGCTGGATCTTTGTCGTGTCCTCGCCGGTGTCCTCCACCTCGATGCCCGTGGCGAGCCCCTCGAACACGTCCTCCACCACGAGCGGAGCCGTTTGCGTCCCGTCGATAGCCATGCGCGTCATCCTAGGGGCGGGCCGACCGGCGGCGGCCGCCTTTCGGAGGTCCTCACCCGCCCACTCCGCTCCTGGCCGGCGTCACCCTGCCGGTGGATTCCGGTACGGCATCGGCAGCGCCCGCGTGATGCGCTGGACTCGTGCAGCTGTTGCCCGAGCCCGTGCGCCGTTTCGCGGCGTGGTGTGCCGTGCTGCTGCTGGCCTCCGGGGTCGGCTACGTCGGCATCCGGCTCTGCTCCGAGTTCCGCACCGCGGTGACCCCGGTCCTGCTCGCCCTGCTCGGCACCGCCCTGCTCGGCCCGCTGTACCGACGACTCGTGCGGGTCGGCGTGCACCGCTCCCTCGCCGCCGGGCTCACCTGCGTCGCGGTCGTCGCCGTCGCCGGCGGTGCCGTCTACATCGTCGTCGCGGCCCTCGTCGACACCGGCGACGAGATCGTCGCCTCCCTCAAGCACGCCGCGAAGTCCGTCGCCGAGCACTTCGGGGCCGCCGGAACCTCGGTCGGCGACCTGGCCGGCAGCGCCAAGGAACTGCTCGCGAAGTTCGGCGGCACGGCCGCCTCCAACGTCATCAGCGGAGTCAGCGTGGTCGGCGAGGGCATCGCCATGGCCGTTCTCGCGCTGCTGCTCGTCTTCTTCTTCCTGCGCGACGGGGACCGGGTCGTCTCCACCCTCCGGTCCGTCGCGCCCGGCTCCAGCGCCGACATGGTCGAGGCCATGGCCCGCAGGGCCTTCGAGGGCATCGAGGGCTTCATGCGCGGCACCACCGTGATCGCGTTCATCGACGCCGTCTGCATCACCGTGGGCCTGCTGGTCCTGCGCGTACCGGGCGCCGTCGGGCTCGGCGCGCTCGTCCTCGTCGGCGCCTACATCCCCTACCTCGGCGCCTTCATCTCCGGCGCCGTCGCCGTCCTGGTCGCCCTCGCCGACCGCGGCTTCGTCATCGCGCTGTGGGCGCTGGGCGTCGTACTCGCCGTGCAGGTGCTGGAGGGGCACGTGCTGCAGCCCGTGATCCAGAGCCGGACCGTGCAGATGCATCCGGCGGTGGTGATGCTGACCATCACGGCCGGTGCCTCCGTCGCCGGGATCCTGGGCATGCTGCTGGCGGTACCGCTCACCGCGGCGGCCTTCGGGGTCGTCCACGAACTGCGCGCCCGGTACACCACCGGCTGACACCGGCGACCGCACAGCCCCCCGCTACGGCTTGCCGGCCTCGTACAGCTCGAACCAGATGCTCTTGCCCTGCCCGCGCGGGTCGACGCCCCAGGCGTCCGCCAGGATCTCGGTCAGGACCAGGCCGCGGCCGGAGGAGGCCAGCTCGCCCGGGCGGCGCTTGTGCGGGAGGTCGTCGCCCGCGTCCGTGACCTCGACCCGCAGCCGCCGTTCGGGGGCCTGGCCGGAGACCTCGGCGAGCAGCAGCGCGTCCGCGTCGGTGTGGACGAGGACGTTCGTGAGCATCTCGGAGACCAGCAGCACCGCCGAGTCGACCTGGTCGGGCGAGCCCCAGTCGTGCAGCAGCTCGCGCACGTGCTGGCGGGCCTCGGCGACCCGCTCGGGCTCGTCCTGCGCCACCGACAGCAGGGTGCGCCGGATCCGCGGCCGTACCGCCAGCGGCTCGTCGCCCCGGCCGACGCCCGGCCGGGACATCAGCAGCACCGCTATGTCGTCCTCGCGGCGGTCGGCCAGCGGCCCGGTGGTGTGGTGCGAGGAGGGCCCGTGCACGGCCTGGACCAGCCCGTCGGCCAGCTTCTCCAGGTTGCCGTCGCCGTGCTCCTCCATGATCGTCCGGATCCGCTGCCAGCCGCTCTCGATGTCGTGGCCGCCGGTCTCGATCAGACCGTCGGTGCAGATCATCATGGTCTCGCCGGGTTCGAGGGCGAACCGCGTCGTCGGGTAGTCGGCGTCCGGGTCGATGCCGAGCGGCAGCCCGCCCGCCGTCGGCCGCCGCAGCACCGTGCCGTCGGCCATCCGGATCGTCGGGTCCAGGTGGCCCGCACGGGCGATCTCCAGCACCCCCGTCGCCGGATCCGCCTCGACGTACAGGCAGGTCGCGAAGCGCAGGTCGGCGTCGTCCTCGGCGTAGGTGATCCCGTGCAGGAAACGGGAGGCCCGGGAGAGCACCGCGTCCGGGCGGTGGCCCTCGGAGGCGTAGGCGCGCAGCGCGATCCGCAGCTGGCCCATCAGCCCCGCGGCCCGTACGTCATGGCCCTGGACGTCGCCGATGACCAGGGCGTGCCGGCCGGACGGCAGCGGGATCATGTCGTACCAGTCGCCGCCCACCTGGAGCCCGCCGCCGGTCGGTATGTAGCGGGCGGCCGTTTCCATGCCGGGTATGTCGGGGCCCAGCGTCGGCAGCATGGAGCGCTGGAGGCCGTCCGTCAGCTCCCGCTCCGAGTCGGCGATCCCGGCCCGGGACAGGGCCTGCGCCAGCATCCGGGCCACCGTGGTGAGCACGGACCGCTCGTCGGGGGTGAACGACACCTGGTAGGTGAAGCCCGCCATCCAGGCGCCCATGGTCCGCCCGGCCACCGTCAGCGGCAGGAAGGCCCAGGACTGCCGGCCGAAGCGCTCGGCGAGCGGCCAGGTCACCGGGTAGCGGGACCTGTACTGCTCGGCCGAGGAGAGGTAGACCGCCCGGCCGGTCCGGGCCACCTCGGCCGCCGGGTAGTCCGTGTCCAGCGGCATGCTGGTGAAGGGGCTGTTCTCGTCGATGTCCTGGCCGTGGTGGCCGATCATCATCAGCCGGTCGCCCTTGACCCCGAAGACGACCAGCCCGTCCGGGGAGAACCCCGGCATCGACAGACCCGCGGCGACCCGCAGCACCTCCTCCGTGGACCGTGCCTCGGCCAGCGCCCGGCCCGCGTCCAGCAGGAACGCCTCCCGTGAGCGCCGCCAGTCACCGGTGACCGGATGCTGCACGGCGGTGCCGGGGGAGGGTTCGGAGACCTCCTGGATGGTGCCGGTCACCCGGTACACGCGCTCCTCGGAGTCGTACACCGGTCGGAAACGGCTGCGCACGGTCCGGATCAGCCGGCCCCGCTCGTCCATGACCCGCAGCCGGACCTCCCCGAGGGTGCCCTCGACCGCGGCCAGCCGGGTGATGCTGGTGTTCTCGTTCCAGTCCACGGGGTGGAAACGGGACCGGACCAGGGCCTCCGACAGGACGGACGGTTCGGCCGGCAGCCCGATCAGCCGGGCCGCCTCCGCGTCCGCGGTGACCAGCCCGGTGGCGGTGTCCCAGTGCCACAGCCCGGTCGCGAGGGCGGCGAGGACGTCCTCCACGGCGGGCAGGGGCTCGCCAGTTCGCATTGCCCCACTTTAAGAAGATGAGATCGGAGACTGCCACTGTTTCGGGAGGGATAAATGGTGGGGAGCCGATCTTTGCCTGCCCGGTACCCTTGACGGGTCCGGGCCCCGTGCCCGTTCTCGCCGGGCCGGCAGACCCGGCAGTCACCACCTCTCTCGAAGGACGATGAACGACGATGCATCGGTACAGGTCCCACACCTGCGGCCAGCTCCGCGCCTCTGACGTCGGCACCGACGTCCGGCTGAGCGGCTGGCTGCACAATCGGCGCGACCTGGGCGGCATCCTCTTCATCGATCTGCGCGACCACTACGGCATCACGCAGCTCGTCGCCCGCCCCGGCACCCCCGCGTACGAGGCCCTGGACAAGCTCTCCAAGGAGTCCACGGTCCGCGTCGACGGCCGCGTTGTTTCACGTGGAACCGAGAACATCAACGCCGACCTGCCCACCGGCGAGGTCGAGGTCGAGGTGGGCGAGGTCGAGCTGCTCGGCGCGGCGGCCCCGCTGCCGTTCACGATCAACACCGAGGACGGGGTCAACGAGGAGCGGCGTCTGGAGTACCGCTTCCTGGACCTGCGCCGCGAGCGCATGCACCGCAACATCATGCTGCGCACGGCCGTGATCTCCGCCATCCGCCACAAGATGGTCGCCCTCGGCTTCAACGAGATGGCCACCCCGATCCTCACCGCGACCTCCCCCGAGGGCGCCCGTGACTTCGTGGTCCCCTCCCGCCTGAACGCGGGCAAGTTCTACGCCCTGCCGCAGGCCCCGCAGCAGTTCAAGCAGCTGCTGATGATCTCCGGCTTCGACCGCTACTTCCAGATCGCGCCCTGCTTCCGCGACGAGGACGCCCGCGCCGACCGCTCGCCGGGCGAGTTCTACCAGCTCGACGTCGAGATGAGCTTCGTCGAGCAGGAGGACGTCTTCCGCCCGATCGAGCAGCTGATGACCGAGCTCTTCGAGGAGTTCGGCAACGGCCGGCACGTGACGTCCCCGTTCCCGCGGATCCCGTTCCGCGAGGCGATGCTGAAGTACGGCTCCGACAAGCCGGACCTCCGGGCCCAGCTGGAGCTCGTCGACATCACCGACATCTTCGAGGGCTCGGAGTTCAAGGCCTTCGCCGGCAAGCACGTGCGCGCGCTGCCGGTCCCGGCCGTCCAGGACCAGCCCCGCAAGTTCTTCGACCAGCTCGGCGACTACGCCGTCTCGCAGGGCGCCAAGGGCCTGGCCTGGGTGCGCGTCGGCGAGGACGGCTCGCTGACCGGTCCGATCGCCAAGTTCCTCACCGAGGACAACGTCGCCGAGCTCACCAAGCGGCTCCAGCTGGCCGCCGGGCACGCGGTGTTCTTCGGCGCCGGCGAGTTCGACGAGGTCTCCAAGATCATGGGCGCGGTGCGGGTCGAGGCCGCCAAGCGCGCCGGGCACTTCGAGGAGAACGTCTTCCGGTTCTGCTGGATCGTCGACTTCCCGATGTTCGAGAAGGACGAGGAGACCGGGAAGATCGACTTCTCGCACAACCCGTTCTCGATGCCCCAGGGCGGCATGGCGGCCCTGGAGACCCAGGACCCGCTGGACATCCTCGCCTGGCAGTACGACATCGTCTGCAACGGCGTCGAGCTGTCCTCCGGCGCCATCCGGAACCACGAGCCCGACATCATGCTCAAGGCCTTCGGCATCGCGGGCTACGACGAGGAGACCGTCGAGCGCGAGTTCGCCGGCATGCTCCGAGCCTTCCGCTTCGGCGCCCCGCCGCACGGCGGCATCGCCCCGGGCGTGGACCGCATCGTCATGCTCCTCGCCGACGAGCCGAACATCCGCGAGACCATCGCCTTCCCGCTCAACGGCAACGCCCAGGACCTGATGATGGGCGCCCCGACCGAGCTGGACGAGACCCGCCTGCGCGAGCTGCACCTTTCGATCCGGAAGCCGCAGCCGAAGTAA
The DNA here is from genome assembly GCF_040652195.1 of Streptomyces sp. NPDC048278. Classification (NCBI taxonomy): domain Bacteria; kingdom Bacillati; phylum Actinomycetota; class Actinomycetes; order Kitasatosporales; family Streptomycetaceae; genus Streptomyces; species Streptomyces sp. NPDC048278. The sequence goes on along the minus strand of NZ_JBEZLP010000002.1, from coordinate 203,156 downwards.
GCCGCATTATGGAGGAGGGCCGGAAATCGCCGTAGATTTCCGGCCCTCTTCTTTTGTGCCCGCCGGTGTCCTCAGATTTCTTGGTCTGCCACAGGTCATTCCCATCGCCCGGACAGTGTTCTTACCTAGCGTCCCGGTCATGACGGGAACACAGAAGCCGGCACACAAACGGGATCTCACGCGGCGCAAGGTGGTCGTGGCGGGCGGCGCGGCCGTGGCGGTCGCGGGCGTCGGCGGCACCCTCGCCGCCAGCGCCTTCGCGGACGAGACGACGACGACCGCCACCGCGACCGGCAGCGCGGCGGAGACCTGCTACAAGCTGACCTCGGAGACCACCGAGGGTCCCTACTACATCGACGCGGACAAGATCCGCCGGGACATCACCGAGGACAAGGAGGGCATCCCGCTCACCCTGAGCCTGCGGGTGATCGACTCCGAGACCTGCCGCCCGGTGCGCAACGCGGCGGTGGACATCTGGCACTGCGACGCCCTCGGCATCTACTCGGGCTACGAGAGCCTGTCCACGGGCGGCGGCTCGGCCCCCTCGGACGCCCCCTCCGGCACCCCCACGGACACCCCCACCGGTGAACCCCCGTCCGGCGCGCCCTCCGGCGGCACCGGCGGTGGCGGCCAGCACGAGGACCCCACCAGCGACACCCGCTACCTGCGCGGCACCTGGAAGACCGACCAGCACGGCCGGGTGAGCTTCAAGACCGTCTTCCCCGGCTGGTACCGGGGCCGCTGCGTGCACATCCACGTCAAGGTGCACGTCGACGGCAAGTGGACGGACGCCGGCTACGAGGGCGGGCACACCTGCCACACCGGTCAGTTCTTCTTCGCGGAGGAGGCGGTCATCGCCTCGGCCGCCGTCACGCCGTACTCCACCAGCACCACCGAGCGCACCACGCTCACCGAGGACACGATCTACGACCAGTCCGGCACCCAGGGCGGTCTCCTCAAGCTGGAATACCACAAGAAGGACATCGCGAAGGGCGTCCGCGCGTCCCTCACGGTCGGCGTCGAGCCCGACGCGACGCACGACGGCACGGACGACTCGGTCCAGCCGGGCGCCTCCGCGTCGGCCACGTCCGGCTGACCCACCGCTCCCGGCTCACGGAAAGGCGCCGTACTCGGTTACGGCGGTTACGGCGCCTTTTCCGCTGCTTTTCGGAGACATGTCCGACGGGGCGGGCGGTGGTTTCCGGCCGTAATTCCCCGTGCTGGAAAAAGAGCACCTCTTTCTCAGCTCGTTCCCAGCTTTCCTACCTAGCTTCCAGCCGCATGACAGACAACGAACAGCTCGATGAGCGGCGTCCGGACGACCCGACCCGCCGCAAGGTCGTCGTCGTGGGCGCGGGCACGGTCGCGGCCGTGGGTCTGGGCGGGGCGTTCGCCGTGAACGCCGCCGCCGGGGAGAGAAAGGGCCCGGGGCACGGGCCCCGGCCGGAACCGCCGGCGGACTGCTACCAGCTGACCTCGGAGACCACCGAGGGTCCCTACTACATCGACGCGGACAAGATCCGCCAGGACATCACCGAGGACCGGACGGGCATCCCGCTGACCCTCGCGCTGCGGGTGATCGACACCGAGACCTGCCGCCCGGTGCGCAACGCGGCGGTGGACATCTGGCACTGCGACGCGATCGGCTACTACTCGGGCTACGAGGCGTCCAGCGGAGGCGGCGGCGGTGGCGGACCCGCGCCGACCGGCTCCCCGACCGGTACGCCCACGGACGCCCCGACCGGACCCCCGCCCGGCGGTGGCGGCGGCCACCAGGACCCCACCGACGACAAGCGCTACCTGCGCGGCACCTGGCGCACCGACCGGCACGGCCATGTCACCTTCAAGACCGTCTTCCCGGGCTGGTACCGGGGCCGCTGCGTGCACGTCCACGTCAAGGTGCACGTGGACGGCGAGTGGACGGACGCGGGGTACGAGGGCGGCCACACCTGCCACACCGGCCAGTTCTTCTTCGACGAGGAGTCGGTCATCGCGACCACCACCCTCGACCCGTACGTCACCAACACCACCGAGCGCACCACGCTCACCGAGGACACGATCTACGACCAGTCCGGCACCCAGGGCGGTCTCCTCAAGCTCCGCTACCGCAAGGACGACATCGCCAAGGGCGTCCTGGGCTCCATCACCATGACCGTGGACTCCGACGCCACCAACGACGGCGAGGACGGCGGCGGCCCGGCCCCGTCCACCTCGGCCTCACCGTCGGCCTCGGCGAGCTGATCCCCGGGGGACGGCCGGTGCGTCAGGTGTCGTACCGGCCGTCCCAGGGCTCGCCGAAGCCCAGGTGGTCCGGGTAGAGCTCGGCCCATCCCCCGTCCTCGTCCTCCTTCGCCACCAGCCCGAAGAACACACCGTCCACGGTGAGCTGGAACGGGCGGATCGCTATGTCCGTGTACGTCCGCCGGGGCAGGCTGCGCAGCATGCCCGCCAGGTGTGCGCGGGCCCGTGCCAGCACCGAACCGGTGCCCTCCGGGTCGAGTTGCTGCTCGGCCCAGCTGCCCGCGCACCAGATCTGCGAGTCGCGGTAGCGGCCCTCGGCGTCGAAGAGATGGAGCACCGCGTAGAGCCGTTTCTGCTCCTCCCAGCCCTCGTCGAGCCGGAACCCCTCGGGGAACGCGTAGGTGACCGACGCCAGGAACTGACCGCCGGTGTAGTGACCGATGGCCTCGGTACGGCCGTGGGGCTCGTAGGCGATCGGGATGAGCTCAGGGGGTGCCATGGCGAAACCATACGGATGTGTCGTGGGCATGGAGGAATCGGGGGCGGCTCGGTGCCTCCGGTCTGTCCGGCAGGAACGGCTGCCCGGGTCAACTTTCGCCGCCCGCCCGCGAGACGGACACCGTACGGCGGAAAAATTCACGGCAACCTTTCGGATCTCCACAACCACAGAGGAGTGAAGCCCGCCCCCGGCGGGCCGTCCCCAGCACTTCGGAAGTACGTAAGGACTCCCCCGTGGCCTCTGCCTCTCACCGTCGGTCCCTTCGCAAGCGTCGTGCCCTCGTCGTCTCCGCTGCCGTGGTGGCGGCGGGGGTCGGGGCCGGGGCGCTCGTGCTGAGCGCGAACGCGTCCGGTACCGACCTCTATCACCAGACGCTCGCCGCGAAGGACGGCTGGGCGTCGTCCGGTTCCGGTACGACCGGGGGTGCGAAGGCCGACTCCGCGCACACCTTCACGGTGTCCACCCGCGCCCAGCTGGTGAAGGCGCTGGGGTCGGCGAGCGACACCGCTGCGCGCATCATCAAGGTCAAGGGCACCATCGACGCCAACACCGACGACAGCGGCAAGAAGCTGACCTGCGCGGACTACGCGGCGGGCACGGGCTACTCGCTCACCTCGTACCTGAAGGCCTTCGACCCGTCGACGTACGGCCGTTCCAAGCTGCCCTCCGGCACCCAGGAGTCGGCCCGGGCCGCCGCGCAGAAGAAGCAGGCGGCGAACGTCGTCTTCAAGGTGCCGGCCAACACGACGATCGTCGGTGTCCCCGGCACCAAGGCCGGGATCACCGGCGGCATGCTGCAGATCCAGAAGGTCGACAACGTCATCGTGCGCAACCTGACGTTCTCCGACACCGAGGACTGCTTCCCGCAGTGGGACCCGACCGACGGCGACAGCGGCAACTGGAACTCCGAGTACGACTCGGTCACCCTGCGCGGCGCCACGCACGTCTGGGCCGACCACAACACGTTCAGCGACGCCGGGCACTTCGACAGCGCCAACCCCAAGTACTACGGCCGCGAGTACCAGGTCCACGACGGCGAACTCGACATCACCAAGAGCTCGGACCTGGTGACCGTCGAGCAGAACCGGTTCACCAGCCACGACAAGACGATGCTGATCGGCAGCAGCGACAGCGAGCCCGGCGGCAAGCTGCGCGTCACCCTGCACCACAACGTCTGGAAGGGCATCGTCCAGCGCGCCCCGCTCACCCGCGTCGGCCAGGTGCACCTCTACAACAACGTCTACGACGTGACGCCGCTGAACGGCTACAGCCTCCAGTACAGCATCAACTCCCGCGCCAAGGCCCAGGTCGTGGCGCAGAACAACTACTGGACCGTGCCCGCCTCCATCAAGGTCTCCAAGCTCCTCAGCGGCGACGGCACCGGCTCGGTCGCCGGCAGCGGCAACCTCGTCAACGGCACGACGACCGACCTCGTCGCCGCCTACAACGCCGCGAACTCCAAGAAGATCAAGACGACGGTGAACTGGAGCCCGACCCTGACCGCGGGCCTGGAGTCCAGCGCGAAGAACCTGCCGGCGGAGCTGGCGAAGACGGCGGGGGCGGGGGTGCTGACCGCGAGCTGAGCGGACTGTCGACCGGGGGCAGCGGTGACTCGGGCGTACGCTCTTCCCCCGGTCCGCAATTGCAAGGAGCCGTGTGCTCCAGGGCGATTCACGCGGGCCGCATTATCTGGTTCTCGGGGACCAGAAGCCATCGGAAATGGTCCACGAGGGATTCCACCACGTGTGGATCACGGAGCACCACACCGAGTTCGATGTTGTCGGACAAGGCCCGGTCGGTCAGGTTGGCGCTCCCCAGAAGCGCCGTGTGCCGGTCGGCGGCGATCAGCTTCGCGTGCAGGACACCGGCGGTCCCGGTCCGATGCCAGATGTGGACATGGTCGGGAAGCGCGGCGAACGCCGTCGAGGCCTGAGTGGACTCTTCGAGCAGCAGGTCCACGCGCACCCCTCGGTCGACCGCTCGCTCAATTTCTGCGACGACGTTCCGAGCACCGTGCGCGGCGAAGCTGGCGATCAGCAGTGAGGTACGTGCCGAGCGGATGACCTCGACGGCGACGCCACTCGTCAGTCGTGCCGGTGTGGACGCACTCATCGGTCCGCTCACAGCGACCTGTGCGGGCCTGGGCCGGGGGAACGACCGGGCAGTGGCAAGAGCGAGGGCTATGCCCTGCCCGGTCATGAGCGGTGCCTCGGCGCTCCAGGCGCGCATGATCTCCGAGAGCTGTGGAGCCAAGCCGGCTGCGGGCTGATCTGCTATGAAGCGGCTCAGCAAGGGGTCCTGGGGATTGGCGGTCGCAGCGAGAACTTGCTCCACGATAGTGAGACGGTCCTCAGGCAGCCGATCGCACAGTGCGGCCAGAAGCCGGGGCAGGCGGTTCGCGAGGGCGGAACTCCGGGCTGCGGGCAGGTCCGCCGTATGGGAGGACTTCTTCTCCAGTCCGCCCGGCCCTCCTCTGTCTCCGTCTGGCCGGTTCACGGCCGGAACGCGCACTTGTCCTCGGCCAGCGTCTCCACCAGCAGGGCCCGGTCCAGGTAGTGGTTGCCCCGCTCGCAGGAGGTCTCCGCGGCGAACAGGCACGCATGGCAGGCCGCGCCGTGCAGCCGGGCGTGGATGCGTGGATCGTGCTCGGCACACATCGGGTCGGAGCTGCACAGCCGGGCTTCCTCAAGGGCCTGGGCGATGGCAGGTCCCAGTCGGTCGCCACGGCCGAGCGAGACCAGTCCGCCCAGAGTTCCCTCGCTGTCGGGGGCAGCGGTGTAGAGCAGGATTCCAGACATGGGGTCGGGACCGGACCGGGCGTAGATACGCTCCGCTATGCCCGAGGCGCCATAGCCGCATTCCAGGGCGAACTGACGGATGAGCACGTGGGCCAGGGTGTGCAGCAGCACGTACCGGATCCCGGGCCAGCGGGGCTCCACGCCACGGGCCATGCACCAGTCCCGGTGCGCGGACTTCAGTTTCTGCTCGCGGGCGATTACCGCTTCCCGGCTTTCCCACTCGGAGAGCTGCCGCTCCTTCAGAGCCAGGAACACGCCTTCGCCGCGTAGTTCGGCACACGGAACCCATGTCGGGTCGTTTCGGCTGAGAGGTGCCCCCGAGAGGGTTCGTACCTCTTCGTCCGGCAGCCACTCGGGTGCCTCGATCCGTGTGAAGCCGGTGAGCGCCGACACCTCGCGCAGCCGGTGGACCAGGACGACGCTGTCGAGCCATTCGGCAGTGCCGTCGGGTACACGTCGCTCACGTACGGTCGTGAAGTCCGGCAGTGTGTGGTCACGAGGATGTGTGAAGGCCCGCCACTCCGGGGTGATGAGGTCGAACTCCTCGTCCTCGTCGTGCTGTTCACCCGCTGCCGTCTGAGCCTCCCTGACGACTGCCGCCCAGACCGCCTCCGCCCCGTACTGCTCCAACTCGGGCCAGCACGCCTGTGTGGGAAGCAGCATCTTCGCCGCGTCGGCGGGTACGGCGGCCAGCGGAGACAGCAGGCTCCAGTGCTCCTTGACTGCCTGAGCGAGCGGCTCTTCAGCTCGCGGGATGCTGAACACCTTCAGTTGTGATGCGAACCAGCTGTTGGTGGCGCCCAGCACCATGGCGCGTGCGTGCTCCCTGCATCCGTTCGGTGCGAAGGTACCGAGATGCGGGTGATGGCCGCGGCAGGCCGGCAGGTTCCGCTCCCCGGCCTGGCCGATGGCGTCCGCCATGGATCGGACAACCCCGCACGTGCAGCGCACGTAGACATTGGCCGCTTCGCCCGTGGTGCCCGACTCGGTCAGGCTCAGGGTGGGGTTCGCGCACGGCGTACCGCCGCTGTGTACGAAGTAGACCCAGGGGAAGTCGTCCATGTGCCCGTCTTTACAGGCGACCAGGAACCGGGCGGGCAGTGCGGTCGGCTGACCCTTGCCGGGGCCACCGCAGTTGGTGTGGACGTACTTGGTCTTCTCCGGGCGATACAGGTTCGGTCGCAGCTGGAACAGACCGCTGGAGGCGGGGGCCAGTTGGTTGCATCGCTCGCGTGAGCAGCGCAGCCAGCGCGGGAACAAGCCGACCGGTACGCCTGTCCTCGTCCAGTCCCCGTACGGGTCCGCGGGGTTCTCCGGCAGGTGGGGTGGGGTGCGCAGCGCGGTGACCTGGCCGCCGAGGCGTCGGCGCACGGCTGCCAGGAGGCGGTCCTCGGTCAGGACGCGGGCGCGGACCGGGTCCCACTCGTCGAGTCCCATGACCATGGTGGACAGGTTCGGCAGGTCGGTGACGGCGCCGATGCCGTAGGTGTGCAGGAGCTGACTGGGCCGCAGTTCGCCCACGCGCAGTGCGTCGGTGGTGGGGCTGCTCATGTCCTCTCCCAGGGATCTTCGTCTGTGGCCGGGGCGCTGTCGTCGTCCTGCGGGCGTGGAACGTAGGGCGGCTCGTCGGCGGGGTCGGGCCCTGTCGTCCCCGAGAAAATCAGCCTGATCGGTGGCTCGACCTCCCGCAGGGATGTCGGACAGGTCATCAGCCGCCAGGGTCCGCTGTCCGGCTCCAGCAGCAGGGGGGCGACATCGCCTTGGCGCCGGGCCGCGCGGTAGCCGAGGACGGCTCCGGGGGCCCTGCGCTTCTGTTCCCAGTAGTCGAGGCGGGCGTCAAGTCGGGTACGTACCTCGTCGACGGCGTGCCGGTCGTCAAGGACATCGCGGGCGCGCAGCTCAAGAGAGCGCACCGCGTGACTGACGACCTCACCGCGGCGGTCCACCCACTGGGCACCGCGGTTGGGGTTGTAGTCCGGCTTGAGGTTGCGTACCAGAGATGCCAGGACCCCGGTCAAGCCTCTGTCCACCGCACGGTCCGCGAACGGTGTGACCGACAGTGCTTCGACGTGCTGGTAGATGGTGGCGTGGAAGGACTCGAAGGTCTCGTAGTGCGAAAGGTCCCGCGGACGGGCCCAGTTGAGAACGGTGAAGACCAGGCCGGGCGCGCGGCGGCCGACGCGGCTGGTGGCCTGGATGTACTCGGCGGTCGATTTGGGCTGGTTGTTGACCACCATGACGCCCAGCCGGGAGACGTCCACACCGACGGCGATCATGTTCGTGGCGAGCAGGACGTCGATGGGCCGGGGCGATCCCTTGGGCCGGCGGCCGAAGGTGATGTCGAGCTTGGCCAGGATGTCGGGGATGGCATCGGAGGCCATTCGGCTGGTCAGCTCGGCGGGTTCGCCGATCCGCCGTGCCGCGAGACCCCGGCGGTCCGCCCGGACCAGCCTCGCCGACACGTCGTCCTCCACGAGCCGTCGCATACCGCCCAGGTCGCGCAGGCTGTTGAAGTAGCCGACGAGCGTCATGTAGGGGTCGGTCAGCTCGCTCGCCCCGTAGGTCTCGTAGAGGTACTGGGCGGCTGCGAGCTGGGCGACGAACACCCGGATGGCCACGGACTTGGTGCGCACGCCCTGTGCACAGATGCCCACGTACCGGCGACCGGGAGTCTCCTCGGGGTCCCGGCGTCGGGCGAAGAACGTGTCGTCGGCGCTCAGTCCAGGCGGCGGGAAGACCGCTGTTCTGCGCGCGAACAGGTCGTGGATCTGCCGGTTGGCGCGGCGGACGGTGGCTGTGGAGGCGATGACCTTCGGCCGCACGGTCCGGCCGGGCTCGGGTTCCCAGGTGGAGAGCCGGTCCACGGCGGTCTCGTACAGTCCGGTGAGGGAGCCGAGGGGACCGGAGATGAGGTGCAACTCGTCCTGGACGATCAGGTCCGGAGGGCGCACCCGTACCGCATCCACGGTCGAAGCGGCCTCATGGCCGTTGCCCGCCGGGTGGCTGGACGACTCCCAGTCGGAGTCGACCGCGGACGGAGTGACGTATCCGTGCCGGGTGCAGCGGCGGGATACATGGCCGAACAGCGCCTGGGTCTCGCCCTTCCACGGCAGCTGAGCGAACTTGTCGACGGTGGCGATGACGAGGCTGGGCGGGTAGCGGTAGATCTCCTCGTCCACGACGAGGATCGGCAGTCCCTGCTCGCCGGCGGGCAGACCGAAGGCGGCGGCGCCGAACGGGCATTCATAGGCATCGGGGCAGGTGATCAGAGTCCGGCGCAGAGTGGGCTCTACGGCGATGTCACGCCCTGCCTCCATCTTTGCGCCGCACCAGGGACAGCTGGTGAGCTGATGGGGCGAGCCCGTACGGCCGAAGCCGCTGAAGCCCTTGTCCTTCTTGCGTTCCTTGACCCAGTCGTAGGCCTGGTCGGTGGTGTTCGGGGTGACCCGGCCACCCACCCACAGGCCGATACGGAACGGGTTCTGGCCCCAGCGGTCGGGCTCCTCGCGGCGGATCACCTCGCAGGCGCAGATCAGTGCGGCGGCGCGCTGGAACTGCTGGATGGTGAGCAGACGCAGCGTGTACCGCATGATGACGGCGACGCCGTGCTCGGCGTCGAGGCCGCCGAGGTGAGGCTTGCGTCGTCGGATGGCGAGGGTGAACGCAGTCAAGCCGAGGTACGCCTCGGTCTTGCCACCACCGGTGGGGAACCACAGAAGATCGGCCAGCGCGCTTTGGTCGTCGGCCCGCTCGTGGTGGGCAGGATCGGCGATCGAGGGCAGGTTGAGCAGGAGGAAGGCCAGCTGGAAGGGGCGCCAGCTGCGGTTCTCCGGCAGGTCGACCGCCTGGACGGCTTCTTCTAGCGGCATGGTGGGAGAGCGGCGGCGACTGCCCGCGGCGATGGTGTGCACGCGCTGGTGCCACATGGCGCGGTTGGCGAACCGGAAGGCGTCGAGGGCGTCGGGGTCGTCCTGCAGCAGGTCGATGCCGGCCTGGATGCGTTTGGCGGCCACACCGGCGAGACGCATGTTCTCCAGGGCTTCCGCGCGGTAGGCGTCGAGCCCGGCGGCCGGATCGTCGACCGATTGCCTCTGCCGCTCGATCCACGAGCGGTAACCGTCCACGAGCGGCAGCAACGCGGCCCGCAGCGGAGCGATCTCAAGCCTGCTCAGCTCACTCATGTCCAGCACGAGTTCCGCGAGCTCCGGCAGGTCCGAGTCCCGTCGGTCGCGGCGCGGGTCGGGCACGTCCGTATGCGGGATCTCGTACGAAGGTGTGGCCGAGGCGGAAAGGCGCACGGCACGCCTGGGATTCGCCGGATCGGTGTCCGCGTGCACACCGGTGCCGTGACCCACGGCGAACTCGGGGTGGAAGCGGTACGTCATGGCAAGCGAGCGCCGCTCGTCCTGATCGCTTCCGGGCTGCTCGACGGAACGACGCGGCAGGAAGGGAGCGGTGTCCGGGGCGCCCGCCACGCTCATCGTGGCCTGGAACATCCAGTGGGTGGAACCCGGCTTGTTCTCCTGCCCGTTGACGAGGAACAGGGACACCAGCCATGACCCCTCGTGCAGACGGGCCCGGCCTCGCACCGCGATGTTCGGGAAGTCGCGGGCATGCACCGGCTGGGCGGCCAGCTTCCCTTCCACCAGCTTCACGCTGACCGTGCCCGAGCAGGGCACCCGGTGCCACACCCGCTTAGGGTTCCCCTCGATCTCCGATTCCCCGCGCTCGTACCGGGCCCAGGCGCAGTCGACCGTCAGCTCCGGAACCTCTCGCTCCACCCTCAGGGTCAGGCCCAGCGTCGACGGGTGGAGACTCGGCATGGCGGGTGCGGAAGGCTCGGGATCTCCGGCCTCCGACTCCTGCTCGGGTGCCATGCCCGGCTCTTCCAGCGTCTCGGGCTCGACCACCTTGCCGACGGTCCGCAGGGGAGCACCGTCCTCGTCCCGTACACCACCGGGGGCGAGCCGCCCGATGATGTAATGGTCCAAGGGGTTGCCGGCCAGTTCCTCCAGCTCATCCCCCGTGGGCCCCAGGAGATCGCGGACGACAAGCTCGGCGAGTTTGTCGCGCAGCTCCTGTGGAGTGGGCGCGGACAGCACAGTTCCGCCGAGGGCGGGGTCCGGCTCGGAACCTGGACTGGCGAGAGGCTGCTGGGTCACGGGCTCAGAGTAGGCGGGCGCACTGACAGTCGGCACGGACTTCTGTGCGGAATCGGATCAACCGCCCTACCTGCCGCCTGTTCCACGCCGTCCGACGATCTGCTTTCGGCCTGATTCCGATCAGGGCTTTGGCTGAGGGTTTGACCTTCGTTACGGTGCGTTGCCCGAGGGGTACGACACGCGCACGGGGAGCTGTAAGCGCGTTCTCGCGCGGGGGCTCGAAGGGTGAGCGGGGGCAGATGACAGACAGCGCAACCGGCGGCGTTCCACAGCAGCCATCGAGCGGCGGGAACTCTGCGACTCCCGTGCCCCACCAGCTCAACGGCGTTCCGCCGACCGGCCCCCAGCACACGCCGGGTTGGGTGAACGACTCCAAGGGCTTCGGGGACAACGGGCACCGGGGCGCGTTCGGCGAGGAGTTCATCCGCATGCTGGCCACGGCGGCCAACCTCGACGTGACCCGCAAGGAGCGTGACCGGGTCGGCGTGGACTGGCAGCTGGGGTATGCGGGCCGCCGCGGAACCCGCAGATTTCCGGCCATCGAGGCACAGGTCAAGTGCACGTCGTCCCCCGACATCCATGACGACCACATCCGCTACCCGCTCAAGCTGAAGAACTACAACCAGCTCGCCGGCCCGGACTACGAGATGCCCCGCTTCCTGTTCCTCGTCCTGGCCCCGGCCGACCCCTTTGCATGGTCGTACGCGAAAGAGGACCACCTGCGCCTGAGCCATGCCGCCTACTGGTTGTGCCTGCACGATCGCGAGACCCTTCCGCCGGACAACCGGTCGAGCACGGGCACTCGTACGATCCACATCCCGCGTGCCAATCTGCTGACCGTCGACTCCTTGCACGACCTGTTCGCCGAGGACTACCGGGAGCTGGTGGGAGCGTCATGACGGTGATCACGGACGCCGAGTTCGCGGAGGCCGCGACCGTCGCTCCCGCAGTCGTACGCCGTTATCTGAGCGGCAAGGGGTGGAGCGCGGAACGCGATCTGTCCGGCTCCGAGTTGTGGGAGTGGCGTCCCGGGGATGAGCCGGGCCCGCCGTACGAACTGCTGGTACCGGTGCAGCGCCGCCGGGACTACGCCGGCCGGGTCGCAGACATCCTGGAGACCTTGGCCGTGGTCGAGGCGCGGTCCCCCAGTGCCATCCTGCGGGAGATGCTGCTGCCGCCGGTTGACTGGCAGTTCCTGCGCCTCGTACCCCCGGGCCCTTCCGGTACGGCTCCCCTCCTGGACCTGGTCTCGGCGCTGACCGGCCTGAAGGATCTGCACACCGCGGCGGCGTCCTCGGCGCTCAATCCGCTGGCGGTGCAGCCCGCGCAGAAGCCGCAGGTCGTGAAGGACCATGTGGCGGCGGTGCGGCTGGACCAGACCCGCGTCGGCAGTTATGTCGTCGCCGCCCACACCCCGCTCCCCGAGGGCCCGTACGGCGGATACGACCGCAGGGGACAGGGGTCCCTCTTCCACGAGACCGACCTGGTCAGGCGCCGCATGCTGGACCTCCAGCCGTCCGAACCCTTCGCCCGTCGGGTCTCCCGCATGCTGTATGCGGGAGTGACCTGCGCGCAGGCGGCGGCCGAGCAGACGCTCGCCGACGACTCCGTGCCCCACGTCGAGCACATGTCCGGGGCTGGCCTGTCCGCGAATCTCTGTGAGTCGCTGGTGAGGATCGCGGGCGAGGAGTCCCGGGACTTCTCGCTGTCCTTCGCGTGGTCGTCCGAACTGCCGGTCGAGCAGCCCTCGCCACCGGTCGGCTTCAGCCGTCGCCACGCGGTGGCGCTGGACGCGGTGGCGAAGGATCTCCGTGAGCGGTTGGGGCGGGAGGAGGGGGCGGTCCTGCACGGGGTGGTGATGAAACTGCACCGCGATGTGAACCCCCGTGAGGCCACGATCTACGGCTACCTCGTGCACGAGGACACCTCACGGCAGCGCCGCGTCCGGGTGGAGCTTCGCCCGGAGGACCTCGACAAGGCCACCGATGCCTGGCGGCGCGGCCTGGAGGTGTCGGTGACCGGGGACCTGGAGCCGCGTGGCACGGGGGTGCGGATGCGAGGGGTGAGCGTGTTCGTGGTGCAGCCGGAGTAGCGGAACTCAATGTTCGGGGCGAGGGATCAGCTCCTGTCCCTGACCGGTGTACTCGCGTACCGCGGCGAAAAGGACCGCCGAGTGCTCCGCTTCGATCTCCGTGTCGTCGCGTTCCTCCGTGCCCGGCTCGGCGAGAAGACGTGCGGCCCTGTCGGCAGCCGCCGGGTCGTCTCTCAGCAGCGCCCGCCTGCGCTCCCGGTAGCTCTCGCCGTCCACCGTCCTGCCTTCCGAGGCCGACCCGCGTACCGGGTCGGCCTGTAGGTCACGGTCTGGGGCCTACTCGTCCGTGAAGACGTCTTCGGCTGTCGGGGCTGTGACGGCCCGCCGGTGCCAGCGGCGCAGGATCCCGAGGTCGCCACAGCCGGTGATGCGTTCCCGGACCGCTTCAGGGACGTCGATGCCACGCACTTCCAGGATGTCCAGGATGTCCTCGATGGCGCGCTGAGCCCGGCCCTCGTCGCGGATTTCCTCGGAGATGTATGACTTGTAGAAGGAGAGGTCCACGGCCACCAGTTTCCTCCACAGTTGTGCGGCTGGGTGCTTGCCCAGGCCTTGTGCGATGAGTTCGATGATCGGATCGGCGATGCTCTGCGGGGTCTCCCGCAGAGCGGTCGTCATTGACTTGAGTATGGCCCCGGCGTCCGGATGCCTGGCGTGAGTGATCGCGGACAGCGCGGCGAGCCGATCTTCAACGGCGTTGGGGCCTGGTCGGCTCGTCAAGCCGCCGTAGCCGTCGGTTGTCGGACTTCGCAGCAGCCCTGGCAGTTGACCGGGTCGGGGCCCCGACCCGGGCCACGACGGCGAGAGTCGCTCGCAGGGCGTCAGGAGTCTGCTCAGGGCGGCGGATCAGCTCCCATTCGGGTCCGACCTCAGCGTTCATCGTGCCCTTCGGGCGCCCTGATCACGATTCAAGCGGCAGTGAAGGCTGTTCTGCCGCCGGTCCCAGATACGTGTACTCGGTCGACCTGGCGCTTCCCACCGCGTCCAGATGCTGCCGGAAGCGGACCCGGAAGTGCACGTTGTCGCCGAGGCCGGGGCGCATGCGGAGGAGTGCCTCCGGTTCCTCGAAGTGGACGTCGTAGGCCGGCGCGTTCCTGGCTGTGCCCGTCTTGACCTTCACCCAGCCGCTTTCGCGGAGCTCGGTGATGCGGCCCGAGATGGTGATCTCCTGGTCACGGGGGCTCGTCTCACGAAGCCGCTCGACATAACGTCTGCCGCGCTCCGTGAGCTGGGCCCTGCGCATATCGCCGTCGGCGCCGTACCAGGTCACTCCCAAGTCGAGCTCGTACTTGCTCAGCGCCCTGGCCAGGGTGTCCACCGCGTCGAAGAGGCGCGACCATTCGCGAACGTCCTGTTCGGCCTCCAGAGCGGCCAGCAGTCTGGTGAGCATCTGCATGCCAGTGCTCGTGGCCGATGTAGCGGGAGCATCCATGGCCTGGGGCTCTGAGGCAGCGACGGACGGCACGGGACGCGCGTGCACCAAGGTGCTGCCGGCCGAGATGCCCGTGAGCTCAAGCTGAACCGGAGTCCCCGCGGCGATGGAGATCGCGTTCTCCACCGGGTTCAGTAGAGCGTCGCCCCATTGGAAGCGCAGGGCGCCCCCTTCGGTGTCCGGTCCTGTCAGGCGGAGCTGCAGCTCCTCGTCGAGGCGGGCGTCCGGCTCGTACGCGCGTACCGCCGCGAGGCGGCTCGCCCGGTGCTCGGCCTCGATCTCGTCGTCGTCCCGCTCTTCTGTACCCATTTCGTCGAGCAGGCGTGCAGCGATCTCGACGGCTCCCGGATCATCCCTGAGCAGCGCGCGCCTGCGCTCACGCCAGCTGTCGCCGGTCGTCACAGTCGCACCTCCAAGTATCCGCGTGCCGGGGTGGCACTCTCTTGTGACGGGGAACGGTCTGTCTGCCCAGGTAGACGGCAGCGCTGCCACCAGTCGTCCCACACACCCCGTTCCATGAAGTATGTCCGCTCCTCGGCGGTGAAGCGCTCCGGCCGGAAGACATGGCTGACGGGCTGGTACCCGACTCTGACCGGTGAGACTCCGAACCTGCGCAGCATGTTGTCCCGACTCTGGAAAGCTGTGGTCAGCCATTTGGAGCCGGGCCTGCCGCGCACGGCCCGCTCGGCTCGCATGTCGATCAGGAGAGTCGCGTCGATGTTTCCTGGATCGGTCTTCATGCTCACGAAGCTGCCACCAAGCCACAGCCTGTGGATGAGCGTGTGCCCGTCCATGACGTCCGCGCACGCGTCCTCCAGCGTGAAGAAGCGGTCCAGATAGTCGTGCAACCCGTCCCACAGCCCCGTACGCGTGTCGGAGGCATGGAACTCCGGCGCGCTCACCAGCATGGCCTCCGCCTCGTCGAAGGAGACGGAGTACCGGCCCAGCGGAAGGAATCCATTCAAGGCGAAGGAAGGCAACACATGAAGTCCTGTCGGGTACGGATGTATGCCGTTGTGGTGCAGGGCGTTGCGGTGGGTGCGCGGTCCCCTCGCAATGCCGTGCGGGTCATCCTGCCGGGTCCGTCTTCTTGAAGCCGTGAGTTCTCGACATTCGGCCGTCCGCCGCACTGCACGCCCGGCACTTGCCCGGCTGCGGAGCCCTGAAGGCGTGGTCGCATTCGTCGCAGTTCTGGAGCGGGTGGCGGACGGACGGTGGCTGGGCGGGTGCGTGAAACGGGGGCGGCGGTGGGAGTTGTGCGGCCAGGCGGTGGGCCAGGAAGGCGGCCGGGCGGATCAGCGGCTCGTTCGGCAGGTTCTCGCTGAGCACGTGGCCTAAGGCTGTCGGGGCGACGTCGCGCTCCAGCCAGGCGGCGACGCCGGGCGCGAGGTGTTCGGCGTCGGTGGCGGAGAGGAGCAGGCGGGGGTCGCGGCGACGGAGGCCGGTGAGGACGTCGAGGGCTGCCTGGAGGAGGGCGGGGGAGGTGATCGAGGGCTGCGGTACGGCGGGGAGGCGCTTGCGGGGAGGGGGCTTGTCCGTGGTGGCCGCGCGTCGGGCGGTCGCGGTGCGGGGTTCGGTCGGGGTGGACCGGTGCCCCGGCCTGTTGCAGGAGACCGTGCGGGTGACGATGCGGCCGGTGGACGTGCGCTCGCGGGTACGGCGGAGGTAGCCGTGGGTTTCGAGCTCGTTCAGGGCGGCGGCGATACGGGTGGGGCCCTCGGGGAAGCGGTCGGCGAGGGTCTTGATGTCGACGGCGGTGCCCCGTCGTACCGACTGGATGTAGGTGGCCAGCCCGATGGCGAGCAGCGACAGCTCCGGGTGTTGCGCGAGGTGGTTGCCGATCACCACGAAGTTCTCGGTGTGGCGGGCGTTGTCGTGAACGACGCCGGAGTGCGGCCGCGCGTGAGGGTGGTTTTTGCCCGGGATTCGGGACTGGGCGCGCGAGGGCGCGCTAGTGTTTTCGGTGTCCATCAGGAAGGGCCTAACTTCCTCGGTGGTCAGGCCCCCGCACTGGGATTGCTACTCCCGGCGGGGGCCGTCGCATGTCTGGGGTTGTGCCGCGCTGCGCTGAGCGTAAGGCAGGCAACCGGTCCCGAATCCAGCCGAGTTGGACATATTCACTCGCGGGAGTGAGTTTGCCCGGCGGGAGGGAGGGGTGGGGTTTGGTGGGGTGCTTTCTCCCTGGTGGGTGGTGCATAGGGAGCGCAGGTCTGACCGGAGCGTGGAGGGTCGGGCTTCGGTGATTCCGTTGCGGGGCGTACGAGTTCGGCCCAGACCGTCTTGCGGGGTGGCAGGCCCCGGCTCACTCCCCAGCGGTCGGCGAGGGCGTCCAGGAGGAGCAGGCCGCGGCCGGTTTCGCTGTCGGGGGTGATGGAGGGGCGGGGGTGCGGTAGTCGGTCGGCGCGGGTGTCGGTGACCTCGATACGGAGGGTGTCGCCGACAACGTAGAGCAGGAGCTGGAAGTTCCGGCCGCGGACGCGGCCGTGGGTGGCGGCGTTGTTCGCGAGTTCGGCGACGATGTGTGCCGCCGGGTCCAGCGGCAATCCCCAGGCGCGCAGTTGTTCGGTGGCGAGCAGGCGGGCGAGTCGGGCGCCGCGTGGGCTGGGGGACAGCAAGACGTCGAAGTTGCGGATGTGGCAGTCGGGTTGGGCGGGCGTGGTGGTGGGCGCGGCGAATTTCGGATTCACGTCACTCAGCGTGGCCAGATCTGCCTACCGTGGGGAGTGACGACGCGGTTGCGTACGGTGACTGTCCTGACGTTGTCCGGTGGTGTCCGGGCTTGTCGGGGCGGTGCGTGCGGGTAGGGGCGTCGCGGTACGTGGCGGTACGGCGGAGGGGCGGCGGCGCGCATGTCGGTGGATGGTGAGGCAGAGCGACTCATTACCGAGGCGGACGAGCCGGGGTGGGAGGTGGATCCGGACGACGAGTGGGGCGTGGCTGTTGTGACCACCGTGGGGCGGCAGTTGAAGCTGCGGCGGGAGGCGGTGGGCATGCGCGCCGGCGAGTTCGGGAAGGCGGTGGGGTACGGCGAGGACCTGGTGTACAAGATCGAGGGCGGGAAGCGGATCCCCCGGCCTGAGTATCTGGACAGGGCGGACGAGGTGTTGGGGGCGGGTGGGCTGATCCGCGCGATGAAGGAGGACGTGGAGAAGGTCCGGTATCCAAAGAAGGTGCGGGCCTTGGCGGAGATGGAGGCCAAGGCGGCCGAGATCGGGGTGTATGAGTGCAACATCATCGCTGGGCTGTTGCAGACACCTGACCATGCCCGGGCCGTCATCAAAGCAGCGCAGCCGCCTTACTCGCTCGACGACGTGGAGCGGATGGTGGCGGCCCGTCTGGCTCGACAGTCGGTCTTCGACCGCGACCCAGCTCCGTCAATCCACTTCGTCCTGGAAGAGGCGCCGCTGCGTCGACAGGTCGGGGGCACAATGGTGTGGCGGCGGCAGCTCGATCGTCTGCTGGAGGTGGGGCGATTGCACTACGTCACCCTTCAGGTCATGCCGACGAACACTGAGGCCCATCCTGGGCTGGACGGCAGGATCGAGTTGCTGAAGTTCCCTGACGGTACGGCCGCAGGCCGCTCTGACGGCGCGTTCAACGGGCGGCCGATCACCGATCCGAAACACTTGCGCATCCTTGAGCTGCGGTATGGCACCATCCGGGCGCAGGCTCTCTCATCGCGGGAGTCGCTGGCCTTCATCGAGCAACTGCTGGGAGAAACATGATCCGCAAGGCCTCCGCCGGGGACACCTCCGAACTGGCGTGGTTCAAGAGCAGCTACAGCGGTGGCACCGACGGCGAGTCCTGCGTCGAAATTGCGATAGCTCCCGGCGCCATCCATGTCCGCGACTCGAAGTACCGGGATGACAGTCCGCGCTTCGCGCTGGCGCCGGAGGTATGGGCGGGCTTCGTGGCGTACGCGTCGGGGAGCTGACTCCTCGACTGCCTACAGCCCCGCCCGCTTGTTACCGGGCGGGGCGTTGTTGTACGGCTCAGAACAGGGCGTCCGGCTGAGGGAAGAGCCCGTCGTCAAAGGCCGCCGGCCTGTTGTCGCTCTGCGGAGTGTGCGCAGCAGCCCAAGCCTTCGCCTTGGCCTTGCGGGCAGCAGCACGGCGGCGCTTGGCTTCTGGGGTGTGCAGGCCCTTTTCCGCCTCTTCCTTGTAGCGAGCGTGGTTCAACTCTAGGAGACGGTCCAGGATCTCGGTCTGGACGTCAGGGGCGATGGTGAACCGCTCGCCCTGGGGCGTGGCGTGGAAGCCGTGCCTGAGGTCGAGATCAGTCCAGCCGTAGGCATCGGCTACGGCCTCGTCCACTTCGATGTGGGCTTGCCGGAGCGTCTCGATATTGAGGCCGGTTTCGGACTCGGAGTGCACGAGATTGTAGATATCGGTCAGACCCAGATTGACGTGACCTGACATAACTCCATGTCGAGCAGTTTCCAAGGATTCGCCAGCACTGAGGAGGCGGGTCGTTTCAGTGGGGCGGGGAAAGGTCTCGTAAACATCCGAGGGTGTGTAACGGATGCGAGTCTCCAAGGTGGAACCCCGCTGCAATGTCCACCCGACGTGCATGGCGCTGGAAAGGGTGGCAAGTTGCGCCTTGGATTGGCTGGCAATCACGCAAAGTCCGTGGGAGAAGACCTGGCCTGTCTGTTGCATCATCGGCATGAGCTGCTTCGTGTGGAGGACAAGTGTGATTGTCTGTTCCAGCTCTGCGATTTCCGCAACCAGAGCAGGACGCTTATCGGCGTACTGCCACCATCGCTCTGGCAGAGGCTTCCGCAGAACGTACGTCCCATCGGGTTTCGTCCGTTGCCGTTCAGGTTTGACCTTGCTCTCAGCGATAACGAAAACATCTGAGTATTGCTCTGCCTGCGCCTCCGGCCAATCGTGGAAATTGATCGCCCAGCGGCTGGCCTTTGCTCCAGGGCGCTGATTCAGATCCTCGCCGTTGAGGTACGGGAACAGCACATCTGCGTTCTTGGGATCCTTGGCGATGAGGGCCCGCGCTTCCTCCGGGGTAAGGAGGAAACCTTTGCCCAGCACGTACGATCCGACGAACGACTGCCCCTCGTTTTCTGCCAGATGGTAGGGATTGCCTGTAATCCGCGACTTTGGGTCCAGGTTCGCCGTAATCCCGTGAACCTCCCGCCCGTCCAATACGGGAGTTTCGCCTTCGCCGACCCGTCCGCCCAGCCAAAGCAGTGCAACCTCCAGTGCCGCCGTCCCCGGCCACGGCTGCGATTTGATGGCCCGGTACACGTTCCAGCCATCCGCGGCAGCCCGATCGAGCCCGACCTCCCGAGTGTCACCCTGGGCGATCGTGTTCGTAGCGATGATTCCCGTACGACGCCCCGGCGCAATCGACAAGTTCCGCAACAAGAAGTAAGCACACAGGTCCGCGTGCCCCCGCGTCTCGCCCGCCAGCCGATTAACCAGGTACTCCCGATAATCTTGGCCCAGCGCACCCGTCAGCTTCTTCCCGCCAAGGAACGGCGGATTCCCCACCACCACATCAAACCCCTTTGAGCCCCCCACCCCCATAACCTCAGGAAACTCCAACGGCCAATGCAACGGCCGAACCGCCTCCGCCCGGGGCCCCTTCAGCCACCCCTCCACAATCCCCCGAGCCCGAACACCCGCCTCCTCGGCCTCTGCACCCTCCCCCAAAGCCGTAGCGACCAGCCCCGCCACAGCCTCCAGCCGGTACCGATACGCCCGGCTCTTCGCGTCCTCCTTGGCATCTCGGAACCGCGCAGCCCCCCGAGCCCCGCCCACCTTCTCCTCGCCGGAGATCTCGGACGCTTCCTCGTCGGAGATGCCCTCGGCGGCCAGCGCGGCCCCCACCACGGCATCCGCGGCGAGCCGCAGCTTGCCGCTCAGCGCTTCCGCCTTCGCCAGGAGTTCCGCCTTGTCGCGCACGACGCGGATGTCCGTGACCGCCGTCGACTCGATCTGTCGCCGCAGCTCGGCCGCCTGTGACAGCAACGTCTCCGTGTTCTCCAGTGCCCGCTCGACGTCCTCGCTCAGCTGCCGGTCCTGCCAGTCCAGATGGAACTGCCTGACCTGCCGGACGTCGATGACCCCGATCAGCGAGTCCCCGCACCGCAACGCATGGTCCAGGAACGAGAACGGCCGCCCCTTCGCCAGCGTGACCAGCCACAGCGACAGCTTGGCCAGCTCCACGGCCATGGGGTCGCGGTCGACGCCGTACAGGCACTGGTCGGCCACCAACCGCCGTGCGATCTGGTGCAGTTGCTCGTGGTCGTCGCGGTCCACGTCACGCGCGATCTCCGGCGGGAGGTCGGGCTCCCGGAGCCATGCCTCCACCACCCGGTCCGAGAGGTATCGGCACGCCGAGACCAGGAACGCCCCGGAGCCCATCGCCGGGTCCAGGATCCGCAGCTTCAGCAGCTCCTCGGCTTTCTTCGGCTGCCAGACGCCCGGCGCCGCACCCTCCGCCGGGCCCGGCGAGAAGCACAGCGGAGCCAGAGTGTGCTCCACGACCTCCTCTGCCAGCGCCTTCGGCGTGTAGTGCGTGCCAGTGTCCCGGCGGTTGCCCGAGCGGACGACGATGACCGAGCCCGCCGGCCAGACCTTCGGCTCGCCGCGCAGGTCGAGGCCGTACAGGCCGGAGAAAGCTGCCGCCCGCTCCACCAGAGCCGTGTCGTTGCCGCAGGCCGTCTCCAGCTCGACCGTCACCGCGCCGGAGGACTTGGCCTGCGCCGCCTCCACCGTCGCCGGCTTCGTGCCCGCCGCCTCCGCGACCTGCTCCGCGAGCGTGCCTGCCGCTGCCCACTCCTCAAGGCGGGCCAGCGGCAGCACTGCCTCCTGCTTCTTGTCCCGGCCGAAGGAGACCCCGACGTACGGCTCCTCCGCCCAGTGGCAGCCGTACTCCAGAAGACCCTCGTAGACGTGCCCGATCTGCTCGACGTCCAGGCCCTTGTACGACAGGCGCTCCTTGCCCTTGAAGCCCTTGCGGGCGCGCAGGGTCAGGAGCGCGTCGAGGATCTCGTACACCACGCGGTCCGTCACCTTGGCGGGGACCAGCCAGGGGAAGCGGGACGGGTCGAAGAGCGAGCCGCCGTACGGCGGGATCCACAGGCGGTCGTGGGTGCTGCCGCCGTGGATCGCGGCGAAGACGGCAAGCAGACGGGGCCAGGTCGCCTCGACCCGGTCGCCCAGTTCGTCGCCGTGCAGACTCTGGGCGGTGGCCAGTTCGTCGTGCAGAGGGCCGACGGCGTACGAGGCGTCGTACAGCTCGTCCCCTGCGGGCAGCAGGCGCTGTTCCTCCGCGTAGAGGAGGAAGACCAGGCGCATCATGACCGTGAGCGCGCCCTCGTAGACCTGCTTGGCGGGGACGTCACGGAGCAGTTCGCCGCGTGATTCGCGGTCCAGGCGGGACAGCTCCGCGACCAGCAGCGACACCGCCTCGCGCACCTGGCGGCCGAGGGTGTCGGTGACTTCGGACTGGGATTCGGCGGTGCGGGCGAACAGGCCCGCCGTCGAGTCCGTCGGCTTGCCCTGCGCGTCCAGCGGAGGGCGGATCACCCGGCTCGCGGTGAGCAGGCTCGCGAAGGCGCGGGCGAGGATCGGTTCCTCGGTCCACAGGTCCGCGTCGAAGACGGCGATGGTCGTCGCTTCCTTCGGGCGGGCGTGGACCAGGGCCCATTGGCGGCCGTTGGTGAGCAGGGCCAGCGGGACGTCGCGGGCGCGGCAGAGGTCGGCGGCGCGGTCGGCGAGGCCGGGCTGTTCGCCGCGCGGGCGGTTGAGGGGGGCCGCCCAGTCGTCCGTACGGAAGAACAGGGCGCGCGGGGCCAGACCGCCGGAGCGGCCGGGGCCCAGCAGGACCGCGTCGGGTGTGTTCGCGCCGGCGTGGAGTGACTCGGGGATCTGCCCGCCGTCGCGCAGACCGGGCGCCCGCCAGCCGATCAGCTCGGTCAGGACGAACTTCTCCCACGCCGGACGCAGCAGCGCCGGGTCTTCCTGAACCTCGGCCCATGCCTGGCGCAGCCTCGACCAGGTCTCCGGCGGGATCGTGTCGAGGCCCGTCGAGAATGCTCCGACGAGCACCGGCAGCGACACGAAGGGGCCGTCGGGGCGCAGCAGCCGCAGCCAGTCCTCGTGCTGCTCGGTGGGGGTGGGGACCGAGCCCTTCGGCGGGACCTTCCTGGCGGTGCGGGTGGCGGGCGGCATCAGCGGTGCTCCTGGTGGGCGGTGGTCCCGGCGGTGGCTGCGGCGGGCGAGAGGGAACGGGGGACGAGGAAGGTCACGGCGACCGGGAACCAGCGTGGGGACGGGTCGGCCCAGCGGCGGCGCAGCGCGGCCGTCTCCGTCTCCGTCACCTCCGGGAGCCGGCGGAGCCGCTCCAGCAGCCCTTCCCGGTCCGCGCGCAGCTGGCGGCGCTCGTCGTCGATGTCGAAGAGGGACTCCTGCTGCCAGTGTCCCGTGTCGTCGAGCCGGTCCTGGATCGAGCGGCCCAGGTCCTCCAGGATCGCGCGCATGCCGTCGACCTCCTGCTCGCAGCGTTCGGCGAGCAGCGTCTCCAGGGAACGGAAGCGCCGGTTCGCGCGGGTGTTCAGGGCGCGGGCCAGGCGATCCTCCAGCTGGGGCCAGAGGGCGGTCAACTCGGCGAGTACGGCATCGGCCGGCAACTCCTCCGTCGTCTCGGCCAGCCAGCCGTCGACCTCCTCCATCTTCGCGGCGACGAACTTGCCGCCCTCGATGAGGCCGCCCGCGGTGATCACCTCCTCGTGCAGCCGGGTGCCGCCGCTGCCGGTGATGACGACCCGGCCGTGCGCGACCAGGGCGGGCTGCCGCAGCACACCGTCCGGGACCACCCGGGCCGTCACCCGGGAGAGGTGGGCTCCCGGGCCACTCGACCACAGTTCGGCGCGCAGCAGCCGCAGGCACATCTGCACCAGGCGATGGCCCAGGTGCATGTGCACCACGTCCGTACGGTCGCGAGCCTCCGCCTCGTCGAAGACGACCGGGCGCTCCTTGCCGGTGAGCGGGTGCCGCAGGCCGTCGTTGCGGGCCCGTGCCCACGCGCCCGGCAGCTCCGGGAGCTTGAAGCAGCGGGCGGCCCGGTCCGGCCTGGGGTCGGGGACTTCTGTGAGGTCCTTGCGGTGCGCCAGCAGCAGGCCTGTGCGGACGACCCGTTCGACGGTCTCCGGGTGGAGGTGCAGCTGCTGGCGGCTGTCGGCCAGGGCGTCCACCAGGCGTTCCAGGTCGCGGGCCAGGTCGCGCTCGACCTTGAGGACGGCCTTCCCGGACCGCTTGGTGATCTCGGCGTCGGCGGTGGTCCAGTTCGAACGGCGGCCCAGCATCTTCTGCTCGACCTGCGCGGCGATCACCTCGCCCGCGCTGCCCAGGTCCTCGCGGATGCGCTCGGTCTTGCGGGCGGCCACGGCGAGGAAGTACATCTCGTCCTCCAGCGCGCCGTCCTCGTAGCCCGAGTCCGTCTGGTGGTCGTGCGCCGGGTCGAAGCCCTGCCAGCCCTTCGGCACGAAGTGGAACACGTCCACCTGCTCGGCCTTCTGCCCGTGCCGGTCCACACGGCCGTTGCGCTGCTCCAGGCGGTTCGGGTTCCAGGGGATCTCCCAGTGCAGCACGCGGTGGCAGTACGCCTGGAGGTTGATGCCCTCGCTGGCCGCGTCGGTGCCCAGCAGGATGCGGACCGGAGACAGGTCGGGGCTCTCCTGGAACACCTGCTTGACCCGCTCGCGCTCCTCCGGGTCCTGGCCGCCGTACAGCTGAGTGATCCGCTCCGCCGGGTAGCCGGCGGCGATCAGCTGCCCGTACAGCCAGCGCTGGGTGTCGCGGTACTCCGTGAAGACGATGACCCGCTCCGGCTCCCAGTCGCCCAGGGGGCCGTCCGGGCAGACGATGTCGTCCAGCCACTCCCGGAAACGGGCGAACTTGGCCTCCGGCCGCTTGCCCGCGTCCACGGCCCAGGCGTCCAACTCCTTGAGGAGCGTGTGCTCGCGGTCGGAGAGCGGACGCATGGCCTGGCGCGCGGCGGTGAAGGCCCGGGTCGCCGCCTCGGCCTGCTCCTGCTCGTCCTCCTCCTCGGCCTCCTCGATCCCGTCGATCAGGGGGCGCAGCACTCGGACGCTCGGGGCCGGCTCCTCCTCGGGGTCGGCGGGCCGGGTCGTCATCGTCTTCAGATGGGTGCTGATGGTCTCCGCGAACGCCTTCGGCGACGACAGGAAACGCTTCTTGAGCAGGGTCGTCACGAAGTCGGAGGCCGTCCGGCCGGACTTCCCGTCGCCCTGGCCGTCGCCGCGCGAGCGCGCGTACTCCGCCAGCTTGGCGTACGCCTCCCGCATCGCGTCGTTGTACTCGACCTCCAGGGGGTGCGGCACCCGCTTGGGGAAGCGCGACTTGCCGTTCCACAGCGGTGGCAGGTCCGACTTCATACGGCGCACCATCACCCGGCGCAACTGCTCCTCGGACGGCTTGACGCCACGAGCGAACCGGTGGTCGTCGAGGAGTTCCAGGAGCGCGGTGAAGGACTCCAGGTAGCCGTTGTGCGGGGTCGCGGAGAGGAAGAGACGGTGCTCGCAGTGCGGGGCGAGCAGCTTCACGGCGCGGGTGCGGTTCGAGTCCGTCGCATACCTGCCGGTGCCGGACGGCGCGCACGTGTGCACCTCGTCCACCACCAGCAGGTCGAAGGCGCGCGGGTACTCCGGCACCGGCGGCAGCAGCTCGCGCAGCATCCGTAGCGGGCGCTCGCGCTTCAGCCAGTCGATGGAGACGATCAGCCGGGGGTGGTGGGTCCACGGGTTGGCGTACAGTCCGGCCGACCTGCGCAGATCACGCAGCATCCTGGTGTTCACGATCCGGAAGTCCAGGCCGAACTTGTCCCGCATCTCGTCCCGCCACTGAAGCGTCAGACCGGCCGGGCAGACGATCAGCATGGAACGGGCGCGGTGGCGCAGCATCAGCTCCTGCATCACCAGACCGGCCTCGACCGTCTTGCCGAGACCGACGTCGTCCGCGATCAGCAGGTTCGTACGGGGCATGGACAGGGCGCGGACCACGGGGTCCAGCTGGTAGTCCTGGATCTCGACGCCTGAGCGGAACGGCGCCTGGAGGGCCGTCTTGTCGGCGGAGGCGATGGCACCCCAGCGGACGGCGTCCAGGAAGGCGTCCAACCGTCCGGGTTCGTCGAAGCCGTCACGGGGCGAGGGAAGCTCGTACTGGTCGTGGACGTCCGTTGCCTGCTCCAGCTCCCAGACGACCCGCAGCTCTTCGTCACGTCCGTCGCTCTCCAGCGAGGACAGTGTGATCAGGTGGCTGGGGGCGGCCTCCGCTGCACGTGCCGGGTCGTCGCTGGCCGCGGTCGAACGGAGGACGTCGGTGACCACCCAGGGGCGGTTCCGTACGGTCACGCGTTGGCCCGGTGCGGGTACTTGCGCACTGATGTTTTCCGGGCTTGTCGGCTGCATGACCGTCACGCTCGTCCCCCCAGCTGCCACTGGCTGCTCTCTACGTTCGTAAGAGTCTATGTGTGGAATGGGTGGTGAAACCCAGCGTGCGCGCTATGTGCTGGGACCTCTCAGGGCTGGGCAAAAGGCTGGGGGTCGGCGCGATCTTTGCTGCCTCTGTCACACCGCGGCGTACGCGTCGGAGAGGTGTCCGACACCTTGTGGTGAGGGGAGCCTCTCATGCGTATCGCCCATGACGTCGTCGCCGTGGTGCTGAGCGGGCCGAGTGGATCGTCAAGGCGCTGACCCACTACCGGGTGGCGCGGGCCTGGTGGACACCGCTCGGGCTGGCCAAGGCCGCCGGAGCGGTGGGGCTGGTGAGCTGAGGATCCGTCGGGGCTCAGTTCTGCGGGGTCGGGGGCTTCGAGCGGCGGACGCGGCGGCGCAGGGCCGGGCCGAGGCGGACCAGGAGGCGTTTGTCGATGCCGGTGACGCGGCGCTCCATCGCGGACAGGTGCTGGGTGGTGGCCTTCAGCTCCTTGCGGAGGGCTTCGAGCTGGCGGGTGGTCTCGGCGGCGCGCTTCTCGGCGGTGGTCAGCCGGGTGCGCAGCTCCCTGTTCTCCTTGGCGTGCCGGTCGGCCTTCGCGTCCGCCGCGGTGATCCGTTCGCGGAGCCGGCTGAACCGGTAGCGCAGCTGGCCGTCGTCGCCGCCGTCCCAGACGGGCATCGACGCCGGCAGGCCGAGGCCGGCCAGCCGGGCGTCGAAGGCGGCGCCGCCGTCGCCGTGGGTGTAGGTGTTCTCCAGGTCGTTGCGGTCGAGGAAGGCGATGATGCGCTCGAAGCGCTCGCCGTGTCCCTTGACCATGGCGGAGAAGTCGGCGTCCTCGTACAGGTCACGCGGGTCGGTGCCGGCGTCCAGCTCGGTGATCGGGCGGTGCGGGATGTCGAAGTAGCGGCACAGTTCGAGGGTGCGCGAGTCGTGGGTGAGGACGACGCTCGGGGTGCCGGCCAGCAGGGCGGCGACGTTGCCGTGGATCCGGGTGCCGTACGCGAAGTCGTAGCCGCGCAGCTCGTCGATCCAGGTGGCCGGGTCCAGCGGCATGCGGACCTTGTTCTCCTGGAGCAGGGCGTGGCTGAGCTGGAGCGGGAAGGGGTCGGTGTGGCCGGACTCCGGGGAGGTGTCGCCCCACAGCAGCAGCTCCGCGTCGACGGTGTTCTGCGCGTAGTAGGTGAGGTGGGGGTACCGCTCCCAGGCGTGCCGGGCGATGCCCGATATGTCGCCGACGGGTATCGCGTCCGGGGACAGGTTCAGGGCGATGCGGGAGTCGGCGGTCAGCTCCGTGGCCCGGATCTCCGGGAAGGTGTCGCCGTACAGGAACATCGACGGGCAGCCGATGATGTCGACGTCGTGGAAGCCGAGGCTCCTGAGGTAGTCCGAGGTCAGCTCGCCGCGTACGCCGATGGAGGCGGAGCGGTCCAGGACCGCGCGGGCGAAGCGGCGGACCGAGTCGGCCATCGGGTTCAGCCACGCGGTGTCGTAGTCCGCGGGGGCCTGGGCGCCGACGCCGAACACCACGACCGGGATGGTGAGCTGCTCGATCAGCTTCGTCAGCCGGTCCAGGGAGGCCTGGAAGGTCGGGCGGAAGGCGTTGGCGAGCGGTACGACGAACACGTCGTACCGCTCGTTGATCTCCGCGGCGCGGGCGGCCGAGGGGTCGGTGCGGATGCCGTTGGACGTCACCTCGGTGTCCGGGGCGGTCAGCATCTTGTGCGCCGAGTCGCTGAAGATCAGGTTCCCGGTGTTGGTCCCGATCAGGTCCTGGTGGATGAACTCCGCCGGAGTGGCGACACGGAACGGGCTCTTCCCGGAGCGGATCAGGATTCGTTTCACGAACGGCACCTTATCCCGGAGGTAAACGCAGAGTGAAGGAGAAGTAAGAGACTGGTCGGTCTCTTACCTGGGAGATGGCTCACATACGCCGAAGGGCCGGCCGGAGGGGGTCTCCTCCGGCCGGCCCTTCGGGGGGTGCCTCTACGCGGTGGTCTCGCCGCCGAAGCGGGTCTTGTACGTCTCCAGGTCCTCGTCCGTGAGCTTCGCGAACAGGACCGGGGGCACGGTGAAGGGGGTGCCGGCCGGGACGGCGGTCAGCGCCTTCGCCTCGTCGGCGGTGACCCAGGTCGCGGTGTCCTCGGCGAGGGCGAACGCCTCGCGCATCGTCTTCGCCGTCGCCGGGATGAAGGGCTCCGAGACCACCGAGTAGAGGTGGATCAGGTTCATCGCCGTGCGGAGGGTGAGCGCCGCGCCGTCCTTGTCCGTCTTGATCTCCAGCCAGGGGGCCTTCTCCTCCAGGTAGGAGTTGCCGGCCGACCACAGGGCGCGCAGGGCCGCGGCGGCCTTGCGGAACTGGAGGGACTCCATGTGGGACTCGTACTCGGCGAGGAGCGCGGCGATCTCCGTGCCGAGCTTCGCCTCCGCCTCGCCGGGGGTGCCGCCGGCCGGGACGTCGTCGCCGAAGCGCTTCCTGGAGAAGGACAGGACGCGGTTGACGAAGTTGCCCAGGGTGTCGGCCAGGTCCTTGTTCACCGTCGCCGTGAAGTGCTCCCAGGTGAAGGACGAGTCGTCCGACTCCGGGGCGTTGGCGATGAGGAAGTAGCGCCAGTAGTCGGCGGGGAGGATGTCGAGGGCCTGGTCGGTGAAGACGCCGCGCTTCTGCGAGGTGGAGAACTTGCCGCCGTAGTACGTCAGCCAGTTGAAGGCCTTGACGAAGTCGACCTTCTTCCACGGCTCGCGGACGCCGAGTTCGGTGGCCGGGAACATCACCGTGTGGAAGGGGACGTTGTCCTTCGCCATGAACTCCGTGTAGCGGACGTCGGTGTCGACGTCGTACCACCACGACTTCCAGTCGCGGGTCTCCCCGTCGGGCGCCGCGTCCGCCCACTCCTTCGTCGCGCCGATGTACTCGATCGGGGCGTCGAACCAGACGTAGAAGACCTTGCCCTCGGCCGCCAGCTCCGGCCAGGTGTCGGCCGGGACGGGCACGCCCCAGTCCAGGTCGCGGGTGATCGCGCGGTCGTGCAGGCCCTCGGTCAGCCACTTGTGGGCGATGGAGGAGGCCAGCTGCGGCCAGTCCTTGTCGTGCTTCGAGACCCACTCGCGGACCTCGTTCTCCAGCTTGGACTGGAGCAGGAAGAGGTGCTTGGTCTCGCGGATCTCCAGGTCCGTGGAGCCGGAGATCGCCGAGCGCGGGTTGATCAGGTCGGTCGGGTCCAGGACGCGGGTGCAGTTCTCGCACTGGTCGCCGCGGGCCTTGTCGTAGCCGCAGTGCGGGCAGGTGCCCTCGACGTAGCGGTCCGGGAGGAAACGGCCGTCCACCGGGCTGTACACCTGGCGGATCGCCCGCTCCTCGATGAAGCCGTTCTCGTTCAGGCGGCGGGCGAAGTGCTGGGTGATCTCGCGGTTCTCGGCGGAGGAGCTCCGGCCGAAGTAGTCGAACGCGAGCGCGAAGCCGTCGTAGACCGCCTTCTGC
This sequence comes from Streptomyces sp. NPDC048278, assembly GCF_040652195.1. NCBI lineage: Bacteria > Bacillati > Actinomycetota > Actinomycetes > Kitasatosporales > Streptomycetaceae > Streptomyces > Streptomyces sp. NPDC048278. The sequence goes on along the minus strand of NZ_JBEZLP010000002.1, from coordinate 173,974 downwards.
GCGTCGTGCGCCTGGGCGCAGAAGTCCGCTACGGGGATGCCCTGCTCCTTCGCCGCGAGCTCGGCGGGGGTGCCGTGCTCGTCCGTCGCGCAGATGTAGAGGACCTCGTGGCCGCGCTGGCGGAGGTACCGGGAGTACACGTCCGCCGGGAGCATGGACCCCACCATGTTGCCCAGGTGCTTGATCCCGTTGATGTACGGAAGGGCGCTGGTGATGAGGTGTCGAGCCATCGGGGGCTGCTCCCAGGTCGGTCTGTTGCTGCTATTGCGAACCTTGAAATCGTAGCCGACATGTGTATGCCGCCCGCTTCCCGTTTTATTGGGTGAGAAGCGGGCGGCATGGGGTGGGGCGGTGGGGGTGTGCCGGTGGGGCTTACGGGCGCCAGTCGATCAGGAGGCCGTCGTAGAGCTCGGCGTCCGTGAGCTCCAGGGGGGTCGGGCCCGCGTGGAAGAAGGCCGCGTTGCCGGTCTTCAGCTTGCGGAGGTAGTCGAAGGCCTTGTTCTCGTGCTCGCCGAACGCGACGAACGAGAAGAAGAGGGTGGGGTGGGACTTCGCCGCGTCCGTGAGGGACTGGGTGGCCGGGGTCTTCGCGTCCGGGGCGCCGTCCGTCTGGAAGACGACCAGGGCGGGGGTGCCGGGGGCCTTGGCGCCGGCGTTCTCGTCGTAGTGCGCGAGTACGGCTTCGACGGCGGCGTGGTAGCTGGTACGGCCCATGCGGCCGAGGCCGGCGTGCGCCTCGTCGATCGCGTTCTCGGGGGAGGCGGGGGTGAGGTCGGTGGTGCCGTCGACCTCGGTCGAGAAGAAGACGACGTGGACGGTGGGGGTCTCGCCGGCCGGGGTGAGGCGGGTGGCGAGGGCGAGGGTCTGGTCGGCGAGGGCCGCGGCGGAGCCGTCCTTGTAGTACGGGCGCATGCTCGCGGAGCGGTCGAGGACGAGGTAGGTGGCGGCGTGGGTGCCGGTGAGGTCGGCCTTCGCGAGGGCGGCGGACGCGGCGTCTCCGGGCGCCGTGGCCTCGGCTTCGCCTTCGGCCTCCGTGTTCCCACCCGCACCACCCGTGACAGTTTCGTCGTCGGGTGCGGGTGGCCCCTGCGGGGCGGATTCGCCGTCGGCGGCTGCGGCGACAGGGGTGGCTGCGGCGGCTGCGGTGGCTGCGGCAGGTTCCGGGGTGGGTTCGGCTGCCGGCTCGGACTCGGGCTCGGGCTCGGGCTCGGGCGTTGCGGCGGCTTCGGCCTCCGGTTCGGCAGCCGCCTCGGCTGCGAGTTCCGGTTCGGCAGCGGCTTCGGCTGCGGGCTCCGGTTCGACTGCCGCTTCGGCTACCGGTTCCGGCACGGCTGCCGCTTCGGCTGCGGGCTCCGCCTCGGCCACCGGCTCCGGCTCGGAATCGGGCTCCGCCTCCGGCTCGGTGACAGACGCGGGCTCCGACGCCGCCTCCGGCTCGGTCGCGGACGCGGGCTCGGTCACCGGCTCCGGCTCCGGCTCGGTCACCGGCTCCGGCTCGGTCGCGGGCTCGGGCTCCGCCTCCGGCTCGGTCACGGACGCGGGCTCGGTCGCCGCCGTCGGCTCGGTCTCCGGCTCCGCCGTCGGCTCTGCCTCGGCCGTGGCCGTCGGCTCAGAAGCCGTCTCCTCGGGGGCTGCCGTCGTCGGCTCTGGCTCGGCTGCCGCTTCGGGCTCAGCCTCAGCCTCGACCTGAACCTCGGCTTCCGACGCCGGCTCGACCGGCTCCACCGTCACTTCGGCCTCGACCTTGATGACCGGCTCGGCCTCGGCCACCGGCTCCGGGGTCTCCGGCTCAGCCGCAGGCTCGGCCTCAGCCGCAGGCTCGGGCGTCGGCTTGGCTTCAGCCGCAGGCTCGGGCTCGGTTGTCGGCTCGGCCTCTGCCGCAGGCTTGGGCGTCGGCTTGGCTTCGGCCGCAGGCTTGGGGTCCGGCTGGATTTCTACTTCAGGTTCGATCAGGCGGGTTGCCTGCTTCGGAACCGTTACGTTGTCGAAAGCTGCTGAGACCAGATCGTGTTCGTCGGTCGATGCAGGGCGGGGCTCCGGGACTGCCGCCGGGGCTTCCGGTTCCGGCTTCGGTGCCTGCTGCTTCGACTGCGAAGGGAGCTGGTCCGCACCCTCTGCCTCGGCAGGGCGCGGCTTTCGCGACCTGCCGAATGCGTTCCGCAGGAGAGTGAGAATGCCCATGTGCGCAACCCTTCGCGTGAGTTGATACCCGTCAATCGCTGGCCAGGACGGACACGTAAGGTTAGCGGCCCCAGGTTGCGATCTTGGGGAGGGTCGATGACTCCTGTCGGGCGTGCGGCGGTCGAGTCCCAGACTGTTTCCAAGTACCTGTCGGCATAGGTCAGTTCATCTCCCGTTCATTCGGCGGCTGTTCGCGTGCACAACCACGCCCCTACCGTCACGCTCACACCAAGAGTTCGCAAGGGGAGAGTAAAGTGCGCAAGCTGCTGCCGATCGTAGGAACACCCGCCCACTCGCATCCGGGCGGGCGGTCCGCCCTCACCTGCCGGTTCCGGTGCGGTGACGCCTGCTTCCACGAGGTGCCCAACACCAGCTCCAACGCCTACGTCGGCGACGTCATCGCCGACGCCGTGAGCCGTCGGAGCGTGGTCCGGGCCGCGGCGGTCGTGGCCGTCGCGGTGGGCGGTGTGGGCGGTGTGGGTGCGGCGTCCGCCGCCGCCGCGACCGGCGGCGGTGCTTCCAAACCCGTTGCCGGGGCCCGGGGGCTCCGGTTCGGGTCCGTCGCTCCCAACACCGCCGACACCGTCACCGTTCCGGACGGCTACGGGCAGAACGTCGTCGTGCGGTGGGGCGAGCCCATCCTGCGCGGGGCGCCCAGGTTCGACCCCGAGAACCAGACGGCGGCCTCCCAGGCGGGGCAGTTCGGGTACAACAACGACTTCCTCGCGCTGCTGCCGCTGCCCGGCGAGCCGCGTCGGCAGATCCTCGTCGCCAACCACGAGTACACCGACGAAGTGCTGATGTTCCGCGGGTACGACGCCGCCAACCCGACCCGGAACCAGGTCGAGGTGGCCTGGGCCGCGCACGGGCTCGGGGTGGTGGTCGTGGAGGAGGACCGGAGGACCGGGGCGCTGACCGCCGTGGCACGGCACGCGCTCAACCGGCGGGTCACCGCCACCACCGAGTTCCGGCTCACCGGGCCGGCCGCGGGCAGCGGTCTGCTCCGGACCTCCGCCGACCCGAGCGGTCGCAAGGTCCTCGGGACGCTCAACAACTGCTCCGGCGGGACCACCCCGTGGGGGACGACCCTGCACGGCGAGGAGAACTTCAACCAGTACTTCGCGAACGGCACGCGGGCCACGGACAAGCGGTACGGGCTCGGGACCGGGGCCACCGAGCGGAAGTGGGAACGCTTCGACAAGCGGTTCGACGTGGCCCAGGAGCCGAACGAGTCGCACCGGTTCGGGTACGTGGTGGAGCTGGACCCGTACGACCCGGAGTCCACGCCGCGCAAGCGGACCGCGCTCGGCCGGTTCAAGCACGAGGGCGCGACCGTGCGCATGACCGACGACGGGCGGCCCGTCGTGTACTCCGGTGACGACGAACGGTTCGACTACTTCTACAAGTTCGTCGGCAGCAAGAAGATGAAGCGGGGCAACGGGCGGGGCGTGCGGGAGCACAACGCCACCCTGCTCGACGAGGGGACGCTGTACGTCGCCCGGCTCACCGGGGACTCGCCCGCCATCGAGATCGACGGGACCGGGAAGCTGCCCGCGGACGGGGAGTTCGACGGGAGCGGGGAGTGGATTCCGCTGGCCACGGCGACCGCGGGCGGTGCCGTCTCGCACGTCGAGGGGATGAGCGCCGAGGAGGTGTACGTCTTCACGCGGCTCGCCGGTGACAAGGTCGGCGCGACGAAGATGGACCGGCCCGAGGACATCGAGCCCAGCCCGCGCACCGGCAAGGTGTACGTCGCCCTCACCAACAACACCAACCGGGGGGTCGGCGCGAACGCCGCCGCCGACGAGGCCAACCCCCGCAACGCCAACAAGCACGGGCACATCCTGGAGCTGACCGAGCGCTGGAACCGCGCCGACAGCACCGGGTTCGCCTGGACGCTCTTCCTCGTCGCCGGTGACCCGGAGGACCCCGCGACCTACTTCGCCGGCTTCCCCAAGGACGACGTCAGCCCGATCTCCTGCCCGGACAACGTCGCCTTCGACCCGCACGGCAACCTGTGGATCTCCACCGACGGCAACCAGCTCGGCTCGCACGACGGCCTGTTCGGCGTGGCGACCACGGGGTCCAGGCGCGGTGAGCTGAAGCAGTTCCTGACCGTGCCGACCGGCGCCGAGACCTGCGGTCCGCTGGTGCAGGACCGGCGGGTGCTGGTGGCCGTGCAGCACCCCGGTGAGATCACGGGCGCGAGCGTGGAGAACCCCGCGAGCACCTGGCCCGACGGACCCGGCAGGATCGTGCGGCCCGCCGTCGTCGCCGTGTGGCGCAAGGACGGGTGCGACATCGGCGTGTGACGGCAGTGACCGGTGGAACTGGCCGGTGGAAGTGATCAGGCTAAGTGATCAGGCCAAGTGATCAGGGAAAGTGATCAGTGGGGGGAGGCGATGGCTCTTGCCGCCGCCACCTCCTGGCGCAGTGGTTCCAGGACGCTGTCCGGCGGGCCCGTGAGGTCGGTGCGGACCGCGACCAGGGTCTCCGAGCTGCGGACGCCCTCCGCCAGCTCGCGCAGTTGCAGGGTCACCTGATCGACCTCGGCCCGGTCCGGGGGCGGCGCTCCGTGCCGTACCCGGACCCGGGCCGCCGTCGTCGCGTCGACGATGCGTTCCACCGCGACGACCAGGGGCCACCAGGCCGCCGCCCGGCGGCCGGTGGGCGGCGGCTCGGTCAGGGCGCGCTGGAACTCGGTACGGACCACGGACAGGTCCCGGTAGAGGCGGCGGCGCAGCCGGGCGCGGGCAGCAGGCTCCGCGCCCGGCCGGAAGGCCAGCTCGACATAGGCCGCCGTGTCCGCCACCGCGTCGGCCAGCCGGTCGCCGACCCGGGTGCGCCAGCTCTCCGGCCACAGCAGGTACCCGGCGACCAGCGCGATCGCGCAGCCCATCAGGGAGTCGAGCAGGCGGGGCAGCAGCAGGGCCGTGCCCTGGTGGTTCAGGTTGTCGGAGAGGAGCAGGATGACCGGGGTGATGGCGGCGGTCTGGAAGCCGTAGCCCCGGGGGGTCAGGGCCGGGACCAGGGGCGCCAGGACCATCATCACCGGTACGTCCCACCAGCCGCGCGGTACGACGGTGAGGACCGTCGCCGCCACCACCAGCCCCGCCACCGTGCCGAGCGCGCGCAGCAGCGCCCGGGAGAAGACCGAGCCGAAGTCGGGCTTGAGGACGAAGGTGATGGTGAGGGCGACCCAGTAGGAGCGCGGGACCGGGACCAGGGAGACCAGGGCCTGGGCGATGCCGATGCACAGGGCGAGGCGGATGCCGTAGCGCCAGGAGTTGGCGGAGAGCACGACGTTGCGGGCGGCCCGTGCGGTGCGGATGCCGAGGGCGGCGGGGCGGCCCAGGCGGTCGTCGATGCCGCGGGGGTCGACGTCGGGGCGGGTGGCGACCTCGGCGACGTGCCGCAGGGCGTGGTCGACGGCCCGGCCGGTCTCGTTGCCGGGTGCAGGCAGGTCCAGCCCTATCGGGCCGGTGTAGCCGGTCTCGATCGCGTCGGCGATGTGCAGGACCGCCGCCGGGACCTCGGGCGGCAGCGGCTTTCCGGCGCTCCGGGCGAGCCGGACGGCGGGGGCCGCCTCCACCACCGGGGTGATCGCGTTCAACTGGGCGAGCATGCGGGTGAGTTCGCTGCTACGGCCGCGGTACCGGGCGCGCCGGGCCAGGATCAGGTCGTACGCCTCGTTCAGCGACTGGGTGACGGTGTGCCGGGCCCGGTCGTACGCCTCGCCGTCGTCGCCTTCGCTGCAGGCCAGCAGGTCGGCGACGGTGCGGTAGGCGGCGGCGACCGCCGCGCGTTCCGGTACGCCCGAGCGCAGCGGCCAGGCCAGCAGGGCGAGGAGCAGCACGAGCAGGCCGCCGCCGGTCATCAGCACCGGGGTGAGCCACCAGGCGCCGGGCAGCGGCAGGCCGGCGCCGATCACGGAGTTGAGCAGGAGCAGCAGGCCGGAGACGGAGGAGACCGCGCCGATCGTCGAGATCATCCCGGAGAGCAGCGCGATGCCGGTGATCACGGCGACCGTGAGCCAGCCCTGGCCGTAGGCCAGCGAGCCGACGGTGACGCCGACGGCGCCGAAGAGCTGCGGCACCGCGATGTTGAGGATCCGCATCCGGTAGGCGTCGGCGGTGTCGCCGATCACCCCGGACAGCGCGCCCATCGAGGCGAGCGCCCCGTACGCGGGCTGTCCGGCCGCGAGCCCGACGGCGAGCGGGAGGCTCATGGCGAGCGCGGCGCGGGCGAGGGCGGCCCAGTTGAGGGGGGCGGCCTGCTGGGGCCGGAGGTTCCTTACCAGCCAGTCGGGAGGGGTGAGGCCGATGGGGAACTCGCGGGACATGCGCCCATTATCAGGGCTTGTGCCGGTGGAGCGGGATGTCCACGACGGGGGCCGGGTGGGCGGTGTCGGTGTCGTCGTCGGCGTCGGTGAGGTTGCGGGCACCGCTTCGGGGGCTGCCGCCCCCGGACCCCCGCATCGGCCTGAACGGCCTCGTCCTCAAACGCCGGACGGGCTGGGGTGGGTGCTGTCCGGCTTTCGGGGGCGGGTTTCGGACGGGCTGGGGTGGGTGCTGGTCGGCTTTCGGGTCACGATTCTTCGTCGAGGCGTGCCAGGAACTCCCCCAGCGCGCGGTTGAACTCCTCCGGCCGCTCCAGGTTGGGCAGGTGGGAGGCCCCGTCGATGATCCGGAGCGTGGAGTCGGGGAGGAGGGCGTGCATCGACTCGGCGTCGGAGACGGGGGTGTACGCGTCGTCCGCGCCGACCACGATCAGGGCGGGGACCGTCGCGCCGGCCAGCAGCGGGCGGTAGTCGGGGCGTTCGGCGCGGCCCCGCAGGGCTGCCGCGGCGCCCTCGGGGCGGGTGGCCGTCATCATGCGGTGGACGTGGGCCTTCACGTCGGGGTGGGCGTCCGGGGCGACCATCTTCTCCAGGACCTCGTCGGCGTAGCCGCGCATGCCTTCGCTCAGCAGCCGGTCGGCCATGGCGTTGCGGGCGCGTCTGCCCTGCGGGGTCTCGGGGTCGGGGAAGGTGTCGGCCAGGACCAGGCCGCGGACGCGTTCGGGGCCGAGGCGGTCGTAGCACTCCATCGCGATCTGGCCGCCCATCGACAGGCCGGCGACCACGCAGGTCCGTATGTCCAGCGCGTCGAGGAGTTCCTCGAGGTCCGCTGCGAAGCGGGCGAGCGGGGTGCTGCCGGGGGTGACCGGGGAGGCGCCGTAGCCGCGCAGGTCGGGGGCGAGGACCCGGCGGCCCGGGGCGAACTCCGCCACCTGGGGGTGCCACATCGTGCGGTCGAAGGGGTGGCCGTGCACGAGGAGGAGAGGGAGCGGAGGGCGGGGGCGCGGGGTGTGCGGGTTGTGTGGTGTTTGCCGGTCATTGTCGTCGTATGCGAGGAAGGGGGGCACGCGGACGACCCTAGGGACCGGTAACTCCTCGGTGCAATAAAATCTTTGCCCTCGGTGCAATGGGGGATGTCATGGGAGAGGGGGCCCGCGTGGACGACTTCCGGGGGATCGCCGACCGGATCGCGCTGGACATCGCGCGGGGACGGCTGCGGGCCGGGCAACGGCTGCCGCCGCAGCGGGCGTTCGCGCGCCGGCACGGGATCGCCGCGTCGACCGCGGGGCGGGTGTACGCCGAACTCGTGCGGCGCGGGCTGGTGGTGGGCGAGGTCGGCCGCGGGACCTTCGTGCGGGCCGCGCAGGCCGTGCCGCAGGGGCGGGCGCTGGTCGAGGACGGTGCCGCCCGCATCAATCTGGAGCTCAACTACCCCTCCGTACCAGGGCAGTCGGAGCTGCTGGCCCCGGCCCTCGCGCCGCTGCTGCGGCCCGACGCGCTCACCGTCGCCCTGCGGCCTGCCGCCGCCGACGGCACCCCGCACGCCCGGGAGGCCGCCGCCGCGCTGCTCGCCACCGGCGACTGGCGGCCCGACCCCGGCCGCATCCTCTTCACGGGCAACGCCCGGCAGGCGATCGCCGCCACCCTCGGCTCCCTGGTGCGGCCGGGCGGCCGGGTCGGGGTGGAGCCGCTGACGTATCCGCTGGTCAAGGAGATCGCCGGCCGGCTCGGTGTCACGCTCGTCCCGGTGCGGGCGGACGAGGACGGGCCGGTCGTCGAGTCCGTGCTCGCCGTGCACCGGTCCGCGCCGCTGTCCGCGCTCTACCTCCAGCCGACCCTGCACAATCCGACCTCGGTGACCGTCCCGGCCGAGCGCCGCATCCGACTGGCGCGCGCCGTGTCCGACGTGGGGCTCCCGGTCGTCGAGGACCGGATCTGGTCGTTTCTGCACGACGGTCCCGAGCCGCCGCTCGCCGCCCTCGCGCCACGGCTCGTCCATCTCGTCGACGGACTCTCCAAGCGGGTCGCGCCCGGTCTCACCGCCGGGTTCGCCGTCGTTCCGGAGGACCGGGTGGACGCGGTGGCGGCGGCCGTGCGGTCCGGCGGGTGGAGCGCGGGGGCGTTCGCGCTGGAGGCGGCGGTGCGGTGGATCGGGGACGGGACGGTGGCACGGCTCGTGGCGGCCAGGCGGGAGCAGGCCGCACGGCGGCAGCGGCTCGTCCGCGAGGCACTGGCCGGGTTCGCCGTACGGGCCGACCCGTACGGGTACTTCGCCTGGTGGGAGCTGCCCGAGCCGTGGCGGGCGGACGGTTTCACGGCGGCTGCGGCGGCCCGCGGGATCGCCGTCACCCCCGGTACCGCCTTCCGCGTCGACCCCAAGCGGACCCCGGACGCGGTACGGCTCGGACTGGCGTCGGCGGCGGAGCCGGAACTGGCAGGCGCACTGCGGACGCTGGCCGCACTGGCGACGCAGCGTCCCTGAGGCAGCCCGCAGACGGCCCGCAGACGGTCTGGAGGCAGCCCGGAGGCAGCCCGGAGGTAATTCCGGGTGTGCATCGGAGGCGGTCAGGGGGCTCCCGACGCGGTCCGGAGACGGTTCCGGGCGTGGCCGTGGCGGCGGCCCCCGCGACGACGCCCCCGAGGCGGTCCCGGAGGCGGCCGTGGCGGCGGCCTCCGGTGCGCACCCCAGGGTGGCCCGGAGGCGGCCTTTGCGCGGCCCCGATGCGGCCCCGCCGCGCCGGGTCAGTCCAGCAGGCCGTCGTAGTCCGGCAGCTTGTAGGTGGTGTCGGCGTAACCGCCGGTCAGGTCCGTCGTGTTGTTGCCGATGTTGGCGATGATGTCGTAGCCGTTCGCCTCGATCGCCTTGCGCTGCGAGGTCTTGAAGTCGGCGACGGACTCGGTCAGCAGCTGGGCGACCGTGCGCGCGTAGAGGCCGTCGACCGTGTAGCCGACCGACTTCAGGTTCGCCTTGGTCACCACGTTGTAGAGATCGCTGCGGGCGCTGACGAAGAACACGCTGATGCCCTTGGCGTGCGCGTCCTGGGCGAGGGCGAGCACCGGCGGGGTGGCGGGGATGGTGATGCCGCCCTCGAAGTAGGTCTCCAGCGAGGTGTTGTCGATGTCGAGGACGATCGCCTGCTTGGCACCGGAGGTGTTGGCGGCGGCGCGGTTGTCGATGTAGGTCTGCGCGGGTCCGGTGACGGCGGCGACGTCGGACAGCCACTGGGCCTCGGTGACGGTCGAGTCGGCGGCCTGGGCGGGCAGCGCGGCGGCGAACGACAGGGCGAGGCCGGCCGTGAGGACGACGGCGGCTCGGCGCGCGGCGGGACGGTTCATCGGTGGGGGCTCCTCAGCTCACGTCGGCCGCCGGTGTTCCGTACCGGTGGCCGTCGTTGCGCCACGGTGGTCGGCCGGTGCGCCCGCCGGGTGACTCCCGGAGAAGCAACCGGTTACATGACTGGCATGTTCTGGTCAGGAGTCTGTGAATCGGCCCTGAGAGAGGCGGAGTCGGCCGCGCCGCCGGCCGTTCGCACCGACCCGTCCAACTCCTCCGGCCCGGAGCGGCGCACGCGGCGGCCACCGATCCAGGCCACCGCGGCCACCGTCAGGCCGAGGGCCAGGAGCAGCCAGGAGACCGTGCGGAGGGTGGAGGTCAGGGCGTCGTAGACGGCGGCGGCGGCCGGGTGCGGGACGTCCGGCGGCAGGTCGGCCAGGGTGAGCCGACGGCCGATCACGAGGGCGAGGCCGAGCAGGGCGCCGCCCAGGGCCGTGCCCAGTGCGGTCGCCGTGACGGCACGGCGGCGGTGGACGGCGAGGGCGATGCCGCCAACCGAGAAGACGACGGCGGCGACGGGCAGCCAGAAGCCGGCGACCTCGAGCACGTGGAACCCCTTCCGGAGCCGGTCCAGTTCGTCCGCCGGGAGTACCGCGACGGCCGTGTGCTGGACGGGGATGCGGGCCGCGAGCGGCACATGGTCCTGGGTGAGCTGGTCCTTGACCTGGGCGGTGACCGGCGCCAGGTCGACGGTGACGGGCTCCTCGCGCTCGTCCTGGAGCGCGCGCAGCACGGCGTCGTGGGTGGCCCGGTTGCCGGCGTCCCAGGCCAGCCGGAACGCCCGGGTCTGGGTGAAGGACCGGACCGCGTCGCGTACGAACGGCGCGACCGTGCCGCGCATCGGCCGGCCGACGTCCACCTCGCGCATGATGCCGTCGCCGACGGTGTCCGCCACGGCGTCCCGGACGTCCGGGTCGTCGGCCAGCGGTGCCATGGTGCTGACGTACTGTCCGGTGTCCGCGAGCCCGTACGCCGCCCAGGCCGCGAGCGCGCCGAACGGCAGCAGCAGGCAGCCCAGCGTGATCAGCAGGGCCGACAGGGCGCGCCGGAGACCTGAGGGCGGCGCGGGCCACGGGGACCCCGGGGGCACTGAGGGCACGGTTCCAGGCAAGCCCCTGAGGGCCGGTCAGGCGAGCGGGGTGATGCATTCGGGGGATTCCGGGGGCGGTGCCGGCCCCCGGAATCCCTTGGGGCGTCGCGCTCCGGTGGAGGGTTGACCCGAACGGGTGTTTCCTGGTTTGGGAGCGTCGTCGGGCGCCCGCGGTGCCTCGGCGACTGGTGAGGGGAAACAGGGGAAACAGGTGGGCCCCGGCCGTGGGGGCCGGGGCCCACGCTCGGGACCGCGTGCGGGACGCGGGGCTACCGGACGCGATGTCCGGCTGCGTCCTCGTGCGTGTAGAACCGGTAGAACATCACGATGAACGTCACCGCCGCGACCGCGAGCGACATGCCGACGGACCGGAGGATCGAGTCGCCGCTCTGGCTGTACAGGAAGCCGAAGGCGATGCCGATGAACGCGGTCCACACCACCGCGTGCAGCTCGCGCCGCAGCCGGGGGGCGATGGTCAGCACGGCGAACAGCACCACCGCGAAGACGAGCGCGGTCAGGAAGCCGAACAGCAGGTTCCAGCCGGTGATGGGCCCGCCCATGCGCCGGTTCGCCGCCGCCCAGTAGCCATAGATCAGCCCGGTCACGACCGGTACGGCCAGCCGGGCCCTCGCGTGCATCCGCGTACTGAACACGTCGGGCGTCCGGCCGCTCCGGGGCATACCGCCGGACGTGGGTGCAGCTTGAGCCATGAGCGTGCTCCTCTCTCCTCGCCCCCACCTTCCAGAGCACACCTGCGGGTACCCCCTGGCAAGTCGGTCAGCACATCCCGTACGACATGCGACACGTCCCCGCCCGTGTTTCCCTGGGCCAGGGCGGCGCCGCTCCTGCTGCTCACCGGGATGCGGTTCCGGATCGTCCCCTCGGCGGGGTCTGGACGACGACAGCAACCCTCGCCGCCCCGAGCCCCCGTAACGACAGCGCCCCGCCAGGGGCGCGGGGAACTGCGCGACCAGCCACGACGACGCCGCACTCCGCAACCGGTCGGCAGCCCAACACCGGCTGACAGCCGCTCGGCACCGCCGACCCACACCACCGTGGCCGAGCGCCGCCACGGCGGAAAAAAAGGGGGGCGGCGGAAGCAGGGAAGCCTCGCGGAGAGGGACGGGGCCGGGGTGTCAAGGGGAGTGGGGGCAGGGAGGGGGTGTGGGGGGAGTGCTCTTGGGGGGGGGCGTACTGGTTGTTAGCCGGCTCAAACATCCCCGGGGGCACCCGCTTTGCAAGCGCAGCGGTTACCGTGCTGGCGTAAGTGAAAACGGGGAACAAAGGGGGAGGGCCGGATGCCCGGAACCGTGCTGCTGATCGCGGCCTCGCCGACAGGCAAAGCGCGCATGGTGGACGCGGCCTCCGTGCTGTCCGTACTCGCGGCCGTGCCCCCGGCGATACTCTCCGGCACCGACACCGCGAACGTCGTCGAACTCGCCGACCCCCTGGAACCGCAGGCCGTGCTGACCCGGCTGCGGGCCGCCGCGGCCACCCCCGGCCCGCTCACCGTGTTCGTCACGGGCCAGCTCCACCTGGACCGCAAACAGCGGCTGCCGCATCTCGCGCTGGCCCGGACCACACCCGCCACCGTCCGCTACACCGGCCTGCCCTGGCACTGGATCCGGGAGGAGCTGCGGCTGCGGCCGGCCGGGGCGACGACGCTGCTGCTCGACCTGCACGCGGACCCGGAGACCTGGGAGCAACTGCACACGGTTCCGCTCGACTGCGGGCGGAACAACGCCGTGCACGGGCGGATCGCGCCGCCGCCCGCCCGGCGGGAGGTCGCCGTACCGTCGTACATGAAGGCCGTGGCGACCGTGCTGAGGAGCGGGCACCGGCCGGCGATGGCGGAGCTGCACCGGCAGGTGCTCACGCGGCTCGGGGCGGAAGCCGCCGCCGGCTTCCTGCTCAGCACGGACACCCCGGCCAGCGGGGATCCGCACGACGCGATCAGCGCCGCCGCGCGGGACGGCCGGTACGCCGAGGCGGACGATCTGGCCGCCCGCTGGGAGCAGGCCGCCGCGCGGGCGCACGGGCCGGCCTCCGAGGACGCCCTGCACTGGTCCGAGGTACGGGCGGACCTCGCGATGTTCGCGGGGGACGCGGCGCGCAGCTGCCGTACCTGGCTGACCGTGGCGCACGCCCGGCTGGCCGCGGGCCAGCCGGCCGACGCACCGGCCGTCGAGGCGGCCGTGGACCGGGCCCACCACCAGTGGAGCGCCATCAAGGACACGGTGCGGGCCCGCGAACTCGGGCCCGCACTCGCGGAGTTGAGACTCAGGGTGCCGGGCCGCCGGGAGGGTGCCCTGGAGAACGTCCAGCAGCACCTCCGGCAGCTCCAGACCAGCTGAGGGACTAGCTCGTGAAGGTGAAGTACTTCCAGGCGCCGTAGGTCGTGGAGTTGACCGTGTCACCGGACGTGCCGTTGATGTAGTCGGAGCGGACGCGGAAGCGCCAGCCGACGTCCTCCTTGTGGTTGCCGGTGAACTCGACCTGCGAGACCCCGCTGGTGGCCAGCGCGAAGTACTGCGAGGTGTCCGAGTACCACGTGCCCTGGTAGTAGACCTGGAAGTCGAACCGCTGGGAACGGCCGCCGTAGTACGGCATCTTGGTCGTGAACAGCGGGTTCTTGGTCTTGTGGAAGTAGAAGTAGGTCTGGCCCCAGGCCTTCTTGCTCTTGTACTGGCGGCTGACCGACATGGAGATGCTGACCTTCGCGCCCACCGAACTGGACACCGACCGCGGCTGCCAGCGGGCGTCGCCCGCGAACTTCGCGGTGACCTTGGTGTCCCGCTTGAGGTCGAGGACCACGGACAGGTTGCCGTGCGAGTCGACCTTCCCGGACTTCACCAGCTTGCTGGGCTTGTCCGAGCCGAACGGGTCGGCCCAGATCTCCACGGTGCGGTTCTTGTACGTCGTGCCGAGATGGGCCGTGAACTTCACGTCCTTCCCGTACGCGTACACCTTGCCGTTGTTGTTCAGCGTCAGCGTCGGCTTGGCGCGGGAGACGTCCACGGTGTCCTTGGCGGAGGCGGCCGTGTGTCCGGCGTCGCCCGCGTAGGAGACCTTGTACGTCACCTTGCCGCCCGCCGGCGGGGTGTCGGTGAACGAGTAGGTGCCGTCGGCCTTGACCGTGACCGCGGGCAGCGCCTTGCCGTTCGGGGAGTCCAGGTCGGTGCGGGTGACCGTGAGCTGTTCGTCCGCCGGGACCGGGACCGTCGAGGAGACCGTGCCGGTGACCGTGAGCTGCTTGGCCCGGGTGGCCGTCGCCGGGGCGTTCACCGTGACGGTGGTGGCCGCCCGGCCCGGGGTGTCGTACTCGCGCAGGGAGTACACGTCCGCGTCGTTGGCCGTCACGGCGAACAGCCGGGAGCCGTCCGGCGCCCAGGCCAGCCCGGCGGGGGCGAGGGTGTCGGCGCCGCTGGAGTGGCCGGTGTTGGGGAAGTCGTACGAGCGGACGGCCTCGCTGCTGCCCGGGTGGAAGATGTAGAGGTCCGGGTCGTACCAGGCGAAGCTGCCGGCCGCGACCGTGCCGTCGGGTGCGATGGCGACGGAGTTCGGGTAGGCGGTGGTGGTGTACTTGCCGTCCTCGTTGAGGTCGGACGTCCTGTACACCTGGTGGTAGTACGGCGCTCCGCTCGCCACCACGACGTCCTTGCCGTCGGGCGTGACCTGGAGGTCGCTGACGTCGCTGCCGTCGGTGCGGATGTGGGCCAGCTGGGCCGCGGCGCCCGAGGAGACGTCGTAGGAGGTCAGCGAGGCGGGGCTGGTGTCCTGGTCGCCCGCGACGAGGATGTCGGTGCCCGGCGCCGCGTCCAGGATCGGCGCGGAGTACCAGCTGTTGTCCTGGTCGAGGGTGACCGTGTGCTGGTCGCCGGCCAGGTCGACGGAGCCGATGTTGCCCTCGGCGGCACCGCCGTAGCCGAACCAGAGCTTCCCGCCCGCGAGGGCGATGCTCCGCGGCTTGTCGCCGACCGTGTACCGGGTGGTCTCGGTGTCGGTCGCGGTGTCGATGACGGCGATGGCGTCCAGGTCCCGGACGGCCGCGTAGAGCGTGCCCGAGTCGGCCGACAGCTCCAGTCCGTTGACACCGGAGAGGTTGGTGGTGAGCTGCCTGACAACGTTTCCGGCGTAGTCGGTGACGACGATCTTGCCGTTGCTCGGGTCGCTGATGAAGACCTGCTGGTGGGCGCCGTCGACGACGATGTCACCGGTCGACTTGATCGGCAGCAGGGCGCTGGTGTCGGCGAAGGCCGGAGTGGCGGCCAGGGCCGCGGAGCTGAAGAGGACCGCCAGGGTGGTGGCGGCCGTGACGGTGCGCATACGCACGCTGATTCGAACCCCCCGGATCGAATGAAATGGACGCCACGGAACGCGGCCCACGCATGTGTGCGTTCTCTGCGGGCCGCGTGTGGCGGATGCAACGAAGACTAGGTCATGTCACTGACAATCAGCACCGGGATTCCCGGACGGGATACGGCCGCCGGCGGTCCGGGGGGAGGGACATCGCCGACGGCCGCGTCGGTGCGGCGGTCCGGGTCAGAACGCGGGGACCTCGGACGGCCGGGCCTTGTTGATGTTGTCCTGGAAGTTGCCGGTCAGCGGGAAGTTGGCCTTGCCCCACTTGGAGTTCCACAGGGCGTTGCGCGGGGCGTCGGCCATCTGCTGGATGTCGACCAGGGCGGGCTTGTCCCAGCCGCCGTCGCCCCAGGCCTCGGGCCGCTCGCCCCACTTGGCGAAGCGGAAGGCGTGGGTGCTCGCGCCGTCCTTGTGGTAGACGATCTGGACGTGGTTGCCGTCCATCGGCACGTCGTTGATCGGGTGGGTGCTGTAGCCGCCGTGGCGGGAGGCCGCCAGGTAGCGGGGCCGCTCCTCGCCCTGCTTCTGGAAGACGACGACGGACTCCCAGTCGTTGCGGTGGCCGAAGGCGTCGGCGCCGTTGAGGGTCTGGTCCTTCTCGAAGTACAGGGCGTAGATGTAGGCGCACCAGCCGTTCTTGCACCACGCCTGGGTGTACGTGTTCGCCTTGCCGAGGTGGTTCGTGCGGCAGCCGCCGGTGATCGACCCGCTGTTGTTGAGACCCCCGTTGAGGTGGCCGCTCGCGTCGACGGCCGCCACGGGGAAGCAGCTGTCCGAGTCGTAGTCGAACTCCGGCATGTACTTGAGTTCGAAGGTGCCCGCCTTCTGCCCCAGCGGGTTCAGAACGGCGGCGTCGGCGCTGCCCGCGAGGCCGACGGCCAGTGCGGCGGCGGCGCCCATGACGGCGACGGTCCGGCCGGCCCGGGACAGCGTCGGCTTCCTGAGTGTCTTGAACATGCTCGGTCTCTCCCGTACTTCGTTCACAGGCCGGCCCCCGGTGCGGATCCGGCGTGGTGAGACCGACGCTGCCAAGCGCGGAGTTGATTGGCAGCCCCTTTCACCAGGGCGATCAACTCCGCGCCGGCCGACTCAGGCGTAGGGGTCGAAGGTGATCGCGCTCGGCTTGGCCTTGTTGAGGTGGTCGTCGAACTTGGCGTCCTGGAGCGGGAAGTTCGCGTCGCCCCAGTCGGAGGCGTTGAGGATGGTGCGCAGGTTGGAGGCCATGTTCTCCCAGGTGAGCAGGTTCTCCTGGTGCCAGGCGCCGTCGTCGTTCTCCGGGGTCTCGCCCCACTTGGCGAACCGGAAGTCGTGGGTGCTCAGGCCGTCCTTGTGGTAGACGACCTGGACGCGCTGGCTGCTCATCGGGACGTCGGCGACCGCCTCGGTCTCGAAGTCGCCGTGCTGGGAGGCGGACAGGTACGACGGGGTGGAGTCGCCCTGCTTGACCCAGACGACGATGCACTCCCAGTCGTGGCGGTGGCCGATGCCGGGGGAGGCCTCGTCCTTCTCGAAGTAGCTGGCGTAGATGGTCCCGCACCAGCCGTTGTTGCACTTGGTCCGCGAGTAGGTGTTCGCGTGGTCGAGGTGGCCGGAGCGGCAGCTGCCGGTGACGGAGCCGGTCGGCTTCAGGCCGCCGTTGAGGTTGCCGTCGGGGTCGATGGCGGCGGCCGGGTAGCAGCTGTCCGTGTCGTAGTCGTACAGCGGCTCGAAGTTCTTCTCGTACGAGGTCGCGTTCTCCGGCAGGTTCTGCAGCACGCCGGCGGAGGCGCTGAACGGCAGGGCGACGGTCAGGGCGGCGGCGCTGCCCATGACGGCGGCGGCTCGGCCGAGGTGACGGGTCCTGGATCGGGACATCGGGGGCTCCAGTCGACGGTCCACGCGATTGGTTCCGGACATGACATCCGGTCGGGGAGAGACTGGCGGGTCGGGGCGGGCGAGGGAAAGGGCTTTCCGCAAAACGGGGGACGGCTTTTCGCCGAACTGGAGCGCGGGCGTTCACAGGTTGGGGCCGGGACGCAGCGGGCGGAGCCCCGGCGCCGTGGTGCGGGCCCCTGCGAGCAGTGGTGCGGGCTCCCGCGAGCAGTCGCCGCGGAGTGGTGACCCGCGCCACGTCGCCCGTCTGTCACCCGGATTCCATTCGCCGGTTTCCGTACGCACCGTAGGGTCGTCGCTCCCGATGTCCCTTTCGTCAGGTACGGAGGCACGCGCGCATGGGGCGTCCCGAGAGACCGGTGGATCCGGCGGCCGGTCCCGTCCAGCGGCTCGCGCACGGGCTGCGCGAACTGCGGCAGGCGGCCGGCGGGCCGTCGTACCGGACCATGGCGAAGACGGCCGGGTTCTCCGCGACCACGCTTTCCCAGGCCGCGACCGGTGAGCGGCTGCCGTCCCTCGCCGTGGTGCGGGGGTACGCGCGCGCGTGCGGGGGCGACCCGGCGGAGTGGGAGCGCAGGTGGCAGGAGGCCGACGCGGAGGCGGGCAGGGCGCCCGCCGGGGAGGCGGAGGACGTCCCGGCGCCGTATCGCGGGCTGGCCCGGTTCGAGCCGGGCGACCGGCACCTCTTCTTCGGCCGGGACCGGGTGGTCGCGGACGTCGGCGAGCTGGTGTGCGAGCACCGGTTCGCGGTGCTGTTCGGCCCCTCCGGCAGCGGCAAGTCCTCGCTGCTGCGGGCCGGGCTGATCCCGCGCCTCCAGGAGGAGATCGCGGCGCGCGGCGCCTCGGCGAGGCTCAGCATCCTCACGCCCGGAGCGACGCCCGCCGAGA
The DNA here is from genome assembly GCF_040652195.1 of Streptomyces sp. NPDC048278. Taxonomy (NCBI): domain Bacteria; kingdom Bacillati; phylum Actinomycetota; class Actinomycetes; order Kitasatosporales; family Streptomycetaceae; genus Streptomyces; species Streptomyces sp. NPDC048278. The sequence continues at coordinate 155,908 of NZ_JBEZLP010000002.1, read as the reverse complement.
CCTTCGGGCACCTCCTCGCCCCCGCGGCCGGGGAGCCGGAGAGCTGGGTGGTCGTGGACCAGTTCGAGGAGGTCTTCACCCTCTGCCGCGATGCCCGGGAGCGGCACCGCTTCCTCGACCTGCTGCTCGCCTCCCGCGACCCGGAGAGCGGGCTGCGCGTGCTGGTCGCGGTGCGCGCCGACTTCTACGCCCGCTGCGCCGAGCACCGTGACCTGGCGGACGCGCTGCGCGGTGCCGGGCTGCTGCTCGGCCCGATGACGGCGCAGGAGCTGCGGGAGGCGGTGGTCGGACCGGCTCAGGAGTCGGGCCTCATCGTCGAGCGGACGCTGAGCGCCCGGCTGGTGGAGGAGGTCCAGGGCGAACCCGGCGGGCTGCCGATGCTCTCGCACGTCCTCCTGGAGACCTGGCGCCGCCGCCGGGGCCGCATGCTCACCCTCGCCGGATACGAGGCCGCCGGCGGGGTGCGCGGCGCGATCGCGGCCACCGCCGAGGAGGTGTACGGCGCCCTGACGCCGCCCCAGGCCCGCGCCGCCCGCCACCTCGTGCAGCGCATGGTCGTACCGGGCCAGGGCACCCCCGACACCCGCCGTCCCCTCACCCGCGCCGAACTGGCCCAGTGGGCCGACCCGGACGTGCCGGCCGTGGTCGAGCGGCTGACCCGCGCGCGGCTGCTCACCGCCGACGAGAACGGCGTCCACCTCGCCCACGAGGCCCTCATCACCTGCTGGCCCCGGCTGCACGACTGGATCGAGGAGGACCGCGAACGCCTGCGCCACCACCGGATGCTCGCCGACGCGGCCCGCGCCTGGCTGGAGCACGACCGCGACCCGGGCACCCTGTACCGGGGCACCCGGCTGGCCCGTGCCGAGGAACTGTTCCCGGACCACCCGGCCGACCCCGCCCTCACCGTGCCGGAACGTTCCTTCCTGGCCGCCGCGCTGGCTGCCCGGGAGGCCGAGCGCCGGGCCGCCGCCCGGATCAGCCGCCGCCACCGCGTTCTCACCGTGTCCCTGTCGGCGGTCCTGGCCGTCGCGCTGCTGACGGGCTTCGCGGTCTGGCGCGAGTACCGGGACAACCGGGTCCAGCGGACCCAGAGCGCCGCCCGCCGCGTCGCCGACGTCGCCGACGCCCTGCGCACCACCGACCCGCGCACCGCCCTGCTCCTCGGTGCCGCCGCCTGGCGCGTCGCCGAACTGCCCGAGACCCGCCGCGCCCTGCTCGGCTCCCTCGGCCAGACCGAGACGGACACCTTCACCGACCCCGCCCCGGGCGACGGCCCCCGGCGTGCCCTCGCCGACGGCGGACGCACCCTGCTCAGCGCCGACGGCCGCCGTTGGCACACCTGGGACGTGACCACACACCGCGCCCTCGGCTCGGGCCGGGTGCCCTCGGGCACCGTGACCGACCTCGGCCCCGGCGGGCGGGTGCTCGGCGTCACGACGGACGACGGCACCGTACGGCTGTGGGACACGGTCACCGGCCGCTGGACCGGCGGCTCCACCGCGCTGCCCGACGCCATCGACCTCCGCTTCACCGGCGACGGCCGCTCCCTGCTGACTGTCGAGGGCGACCAGGTGCGGCTCCGCTCGGTCGCGGACGGCCGCGTGCTGTTCCGGACCGGCTCACCGGACACGGCGCGCACCGCCCTGAGCGCGGACGGCCGGCTCGTGGCCCTCTGCCCCTCCGGAGGAACCCCGCAGGTCTGGGACACCGCCGCCGGCCGCGCCCTGCCGGGCACCTGGCGGCAGGACCGCGTCTGCGACGAGGACACCGCGTTCCTCGCCCTGGCCGGCGACCGTCTGGCCGCGGCCACCGGCACCGGCTTCCGCGTCTGGGACACCGGCACGGGCCGGAGGATCGCCGACGTCTACGACACCGGGGTGCAGTACGCCTCCTTCAGCCCCGACGGCGGCTTCCTGGCCACGGCCGACCGCGGCGAGATCCGCGTCTGGCGGCTCACCGGCACCGGGGCCCCCGTCTTCCGGCACTCCTTCAACAACCAGCACCTCTACGGCGGCCTGTTCTGGGACGCCGACGGCCGCACCCTGCGCTACCTGGAGGGCGGCACCGTCCACACCCTCGACCTCGGCCCGGCCGTCACCCCCGCCTGGCGTCCCACCGCGCTGGACGGCGTACGCCTGAGCCCCGACGGCACCGCCTACGCGACGGTCGAGCGCACCGGCGACCGGTACGTCTTCCGCCTCCACGCCACCGCCACCGGCCGCGTGCTGCGCACCCTCCCGGCGGTGCGGGTCCCCGTCTCGGCCGACCCCCGCCTGCCCGTCGTCCCCCAGGACACCCTGCCCGTGCTGGCGTTCAGCTCCGACGGCACCCGGTTCGCCTACGGCGTCTCGGCGCCCGGCAGGGAGGCGGTGGCGCAGCCCGTCGCGGTCTGGGACGTACCGCACGGACATCCCGTGACCTCGGTGGACCTGCCCGGCGGCGCGGTGCTGGAGATCGCCCTCGGCCCGGCCGGACGCACCCTGTACGCGGCCCGCAACACCTCCGTGGGTGCCGTGGCCGACGAGGTGTGGGACGTGGCCCGCGGGCGCCGCACCTCGGTCGTGACCGGTGTGACCGCGAGCCACCTCGGCGTCCGCCCCGACGGCGGTCTCCTGGTCGGCGACGGCAGGGCGACCCGCCTGCCCTCGGGCCCGACCGACGCGCCCGAACTCGTCCAGGGCGAGCAGATCGGCGCGCTCTCCTTCGCCGCCGACGGCTCCCTGCTGGCGGCCGGCGACCAGACGGGCCGGGTGGCCCTGTGGGACGGGGACCTGCGCCACCGGGAGGGCATCCTGCGCAGCGTCTTCACCATCCCGCTCGGCACGACCCCCGAGGGCGTGAGCACCCTCGCCTTCAGCCCCGACGGCCGCACCCTCGCGGTCGGCGGCGACGCGGGCAGCCTCCAGCTGTGGGACGTGGCCACCCAGCAGCCGCTCGGCGGCCCGCTCACCACCCCGGGCGAGGAGATCGACGCGCTCTCCTTCAGCTCCGACGGCACGACGCTGTACGCGAGCAGCGCGCACGTGCCGCTCCAGCGGTACGTCGTCGATCCGGCGCGGGCCCGGACGCTGGTCTGCGCCCGGGCGGGAGGCGTGGGCCTGACACCGGCCCAGTGGCGGACGTATGTACCGGAGGTGCCGTTCCGGCGGGTCTGCGAAGGGTCTGCCGCGCGGCCGTGAACAGCGGTGTTTCCGCAGGCCGAGGAGGCGAAGAGGTGAAGAGGCGAGGGGCGAGGAGGCGAGGAGGCGGTGGTGCCGGGCGACCCGGTGGTGCCGGGCGGCTACCGGCCGACGTGCTGGGCCGCGGCCGGGGCGGAGGATCCCGGGGAGCCGTCGGTCGCTCTGGCCGGGCCCGCGTTGGCGGCGGTGATGAGCGCTGCCACGGCGATGACGGCGGCGGCGACGCTACGGACGGTGGGGGTTCCCCCGATCGAGCGGACCCGGGACCGGGAGCGTGCGGTGGGGCGTGCGGATGTGCGTCCGAGCACGGCGACCTCGCAACAACAGGGGCGGGTTAAGCACGTTTAATTCGCGGTTTAACCTAGGGGTTGGCAGAGCGCAACGGCAAGGGGTCCAGGGGGAGTTGGGGGTAATGGAGAGATGCAGGAACGGGACGATCCGGAGACCATCGGGCGACGGGTGCAGCAACTGCGCACGGAACGGGGGCTGACCCAGCGGCAGTTGGCCGAACCGGCCTACACGCCCGCCTACATCTCCACGCTGGAGGCCGGGCGGGTACGGGCCTCCGACGAGGCGCTGCGGCACATCGCGGGCCGCCTCGGCGTCGGCTACGAGGAGCTGGCCAGCGGACGCCCCGCCCACCTCGCCACCGACCTGAGGCTACGGCTCACCGAGGCGCAGCGCACCCTGGCCACCGGTGCGGCCGAGGCCGCCGCCGCCCAGTACGCGGACCTCTTCGCGGAGGCCGAGGCGCACGGGCTCGCGGTCGAACAGGCCACCGCGCTGCTCGGGATGGGCGAGTGCGCCCTGGACACCGGTGAGCTCGGGCAGGCCAGGGAGTTCTTCGAACGGGCCGAGCTGTGGACGGCCGACGAACCGCTGCCGGTGCGGGTCCCGGCGATCCGCGGCCGGGCGGTCAGCCACTACCTCGCCGGTGAACTCCGGTACGCCGTCTACCTCCTGGAGACCACCCTCGACGAGCTCAACCGCAGCGGCCTGCACGACCCGGACGCCCTCCTGCTCCTCTACGCCTCCGCCATCGGCCCGTACATGGACATGGGCGCCCACGCCCGCGCCGCCCAGGCCGCCGAACTCGCCCTCGCGCTCGCCCCACAGGCCGGCGACCCGGCGCTGATCGCCCGGATGCACCGGTCCGTCGCCCGTACCCTGCTCGCCGAGGGCCGGGTCGCGGAGGCCGACGCCTCCCTGGCCAAGGCGGCCGAGCTGTACCGCCAGCTCCAGCTCCGCACCGAACTCGCCAACTGCCACTGGATGCGCGGCTACGTCTACGCCCAGAACGGCGAACTGGAGCGCGCGGAGAGCGAGTTGCGGGAGGCCCTCGCCATGCTGTCCGAGACCCGGGCCGCCCTGTACCGCAGCCAGGCGGCCGTCGAACTGGCCGACGTCCTGCACCGCCGGGGCAAGTCGGAGGAGGCCGCCGTACTCCTGCACGACGTGCTCGGCGACTTCAACTCCGAGCGCGGCGCGATCCATTCGGGTGCCGCGCACCGGCTGCTCGGCATCATCGCCGAGGACGCCCGGGACACGGAAGCGGCCGAGGAGCACTACGTACGGGCGCTGAGTCTGCTGGAGCGGGCGGGCGCGGCCGGTGACCTGGCGGACCTGTGCCGCCTGCTCGGCGACCTGCTGCGCCGCACGGGCCGGGTGGAGGCGGCCCTCGACGCCTACCGCACCGGCCTCGGCCACCGCACGGCCCCGGGCACGACGACGTTGGGCCCTGCCCCTGCCCAACCTCCCCTCTAGCGCTCCCCCCCGGGGGGGGCTATCGACACACAGCCTTCTCTGTGCCGGGCAACAGCTCCCTCCACTACCGTCCCCGGGGTGCAAAACCAACGGACAGTAGCCGACGGCCTGCGTCTCCTGACAAGGGCCGTCGTCCACGTGGTCCTCGGTGGCACCGCCCTCCTCGCCATCGCGACCGTCGTCTCCGTCCTGGGCCCGACGCTCGCCCTCGACCTCTACACCCCACCCGTCGCCGCCTGGTGGACCGTGTTCACGGCGGTCGCCGTCCAGGGCGTCCCCTTCCTCCTCCTCGGCACCGTCGTCTCCGCGGCGATCGCCGCCTTCGTCCCGGAGCGCGTGTTCACCCGCCTCCTCCCCCGCAACCAGGCCCTCGCCGTGCCCGTGGCGGGGGCCGCCGGCGTCGTCCTCCCGGGCTGCGAGTGCGCGTCCGTGCCGGTGGCCGACAGCCTGATGCGTCGCGGGGTGGCCCCGGCCGCGGCCCTCGCCTTCCTCCTCTCCGCGCCCGCGATCAACCCGGTCGTGCTGGTGGCGACGTCGATCGCGTTCCCCGGCCAGCCGAAGATGGTGCTGGCCCGGTTGCTCGCCTCCCTCGGCACGGCGGTGGTGATGGGCTGGCTGTGGGCGCGGTTCGGCCGCGACGACTGGCTGCGCCCGCCGCGCGCCGACCACGGCCCCCGGACCTCGGGCCCCCGCGCCTTCGTCACCGGCCTCCAGCACGACTTCCTGCACGCCGGCGGCTTCCTCGTCCTGGGCGCGGCAGCCGCGGCGACCTTCAACATCGCGGTGCCCAGATCGGTCCTCGACGTCTTCACCGGCTCCGCGTGGACCGCCGTACCTCTCCTCGCGGTGCTCGCCGTCGTGCTGTGCGTGTGCAGCGAGGCCGACGCCTTCGTCGCCGCCTCGCTCAGCGCGTTCCCGGCGACGGCCCGGCTGGCCTTCATGGTGGTGGGCCCGATGGTCGACCTGAAGCTGATCGCCCTCCAGGCGGGCACCTTCGGCCGGGCCTTCGCACTCCGCTTCTCCTCGGCGACCTGGCTGGTGGCGTTGTCGGCCAGTGTCCTGGTGGGGTGGTGGCTGCTGTGAGGCGCTACGGCGGACCCGTCCTGCTCTGCCTGGTCGGCGCGGCGGTCCTGCGGATCACGCTCCTCGGCGACCTGTATCTCCGGTACGTGCAGGCGGCACTCCGCCCGTACCTGGTCGCCTCCGGCATCGCCCTGATCCTGCTCGGCGTGACGACGGCGCTCCTGCGCAGCCCGAGCGGCCACCCACCGGACGCCGACGAGCCGGACGCCACCGACGACGGCCACGGCCACGGCGCTCACGGTCATCATGGTGCCGCCGGCCCCCGCATCGCCTGGCTGCTCACCCTCCCCGCTCTCGCCCTGCTCCTCTTCCCTCCCCCGGCCCTGGGTTCGTACAGCGCGGGGCGGGAGGCGGCGCAGCGGGCGGCGCAGGGGGTCGGGAGGTTCCCGGCGCTGCCGGCCGGGAACCCGGTGGAGCTGACCCTCGCCGCGTTCAGCTCGCGGGCGATCTACGACAGCGGGCGCTCGCTGACGGGTCGTACCGTGCGGATGACGGGCTTCGTCACGCACGGCTCCGGCGGCACCTGGTACCTGACCCGCCTGATGGTCACGTGCTGCGCCGCCGACGCGACCACCAGCAAGGTCGAGATCCGGGGCGCGGACGCGCCGCCCACCGACACCTGGATCACCGTCACCGGCACCTGGCACCCCAGGGGCACGCTGGGCTCGGACGCGGCGTGGCCGCCCGCGCTGGACGCGACGTCGGCGCGGACGGTGAAGCAGCCGTCGGACCCGTACGAGACCCGGAGCTAGCCGGTCAGGCCTGCGCCCGCCCCTTCTCCCGTACCTGGGCGAGGCGCTGGACGCCGATGTCGAGGGCCTGCTCGGTGGTGTCGTCGGGGAGGGTGCCGAGGGCGCCGGCGGTGAGGACGATCGCGTCGTCGCCGACGCGGACGACGGCGATGTCGAGGGTGAGGGTGGTGGGCTCGTCGGTGGCGGAGGGCTGCGCGGTGAGGGTCATCCGGAGCCCTTGGCGCGCGTCGCCGAGGTCGTGCGGCAGCCCGGCGTCGGTGATCTGGACCGCCTCGGTCCCGGCCGCGGTCGTCTGCGCGGTGAACTGGCCGCAGGTGCGGGGCAGGGTCCGCAGCCAGGCCAGGGTCCGCTCGACGTCGGCGGAGCGGCTCGCGTCGACCTGGTAGCGGAGCTGCGCCGAGTCGTCGCCGTCGTCGAGGGCGGTGGCGGCCTGCGGACCGGCCGGGGCGCCGAGCAGTTCGTCGGTGTACAGGGACTCCAGCAGGCGCTGGCAGTCGGCCTGACCGGTGGCCGCCTTGAGCAGGCCGTCGTGCCAGGTGGCGGTGCCGTCGGTCGCCGTCCACGGCACACCCAGGTCGCTCTCGTCGATCAGCGCGGCCTGCGCCTGCTCGACGGTGAGCGCCGGGGTGCCGGACGAGGAGGCCGGACTGGTCGGAGCGGCCCGCTCGGCCGTGGTCGCGCTGGCGGACGGGGCGGAGACCGGGGCGGATGCCTCCGGCGGCTCGGCGGCGGTGCAGGCGGAGACGGCCAGGAGGCCGACGACGGCGAGACCGGAAGCGAAGGCTTTCATGCGGGGCCTCTCCAGGACCAGGACCGGGACTCGGACACGACGAAGCACAGACACAGCGCAACGCGCGTTCCCACGCCACCACCTCCGACCCCACCCCACCACCGCACCGGTCCGTCCGGGTGACTCCCGACCCCGCACGCGGGTGCTCCCCTACGTGAGAGCCGTGCTCGCCTCGTGGAGTTCGGTGAGGGAGGTGCGGGCCAGGGCGGGGAGGGGGTGGGTGTTCGACGGGGTGATCCAGTGGGCGAAGGCGGTGGTGAAGGCCTGGGCGCCGAGGTGGGCGGCGAGGGAGGCGGTGGGGTCGGGTACGCCGCGGTCGTGGAGGGCCGTGGCCAGGGCCGTGGTGAGGTTGAGGCTCTTGAACGCGGCGCGTTCACGCAGCTCGCTGTGGCTGCCGATGACCCGCATCAGCTGTGGGCCGAACGCGCGCTGCTCCTCGGTGAAGGAGCCGGCCAGGGCGTCCAGGGCGGCGGCCACCACCTCCAGCGGGGTCGCGGTGCCGGGCGCCGCCGCGGCCCCCTCGGCCAGCAGACGGGCGTGCTCGTCCTGGCCCGCGAACAGGACCTCGCGCTTGTCCGGGAAGTGCCGGAAGAACGTCGTCTTGGTCAGCCCGGCCCGTTCGGCGATCTGGGCGACGGTGGTGCTGTCGTACCCCTGCTCGCCGAACAGGTCGATCGCGGCTTGCACGAGGCGCAGTCGTGCGTTCGGTTCCCATCGGGCCATGGGGACAGCCTAAGTGATGTGACTCGGTACCGTCACGGGAGTATGGTGACGGTACCGAGTCACATCACCTTGTCCTCCGTACTGGGGAGAGTGCTGTCATGCCTGCTGTCATGCGTGTTTTCGTCACCGGCGCGAGCGGTCACATCGGCTCCGCCGTCGTTCCCGAACTGCTGCGCGCCGGGCACGAGGTCGTCGGCCTCGCCCGGTCCGAGGAGTCCGCGGCGGCCGTGAAGGCCCTGGGCGCCGAGGTGCGCCGCGGTGACCTGGCGGACCCGGACGGCCTGCGGTCGGCCGCGACCGACGCCGACGCCGTCGTCCATCTCGCCTTCGACCACACGGCGATGGCCGCCGGGGACATGGCCGGGGCCGCGGCCACCGACCGGACCGTGGTCCAGGCGTTCGGCGAGGCGCTCGCCGGGACCGGCAAGGCCCTCCTGGGCATCGGCATGGGCCACGGCGACGGCAACGAGCACCTCGCCGCGGCCTACAGCGCCAATCCGCGGATCCCCACCGGGCGGCTCTTCGGCGAGCTCGCCGAACAGGGGGTGCGTGCCGTGCTCGTCGGGATTCCGCCGGTCGTGCACAGTGCGCGGGACCGGAGCGGGTTCCTGCCGACGCTGATCCGGATCGCGCGGACCACGGGCGTCTCCGGCTACGTCGGCGACGGTGCCAACCAGTGGTCCGCCGTGCACACCCTGGACCTCGCCCGGCTCTACCGGCTGGCGCTGGAGCAGGCGCCGGCGGGCGCGGAGCTGCACGCGGCGGCCGACGAGGGGGTCGCGGTGCGGGACATCGCCGAGGTGATCGGGCGGCGGCTGGGGCTTCCGGTGGAGCGCGTGCCGGAGGACCGGCGCGCCGAGCACTTCGGGTTCTTCGGGGCGTTCATGTCGCTGGACGTGCCGGTACGCGGCGGGCGGACCCGGGAGCTGCTGGGGTGGCACCCGGCGGAGCCGGGACTGGTGGCCGACCTTGAGCAGGGGCACTACTTCGGAACCGACTAGCACCGACTAGCACCGGGTGGTCCAACCGAGTGGTCCAGGGGGACACCGAGGGGGGCGTCGCCGGGGCTCGGGGGCGGTGTGCGGTGTGCGGTCAATTGGGCTGTGGGTGTGGAGAGTTGTCACGGATCAAGGATTTTCTCCGTGGGTTTCTGCACCTAGGCTGCACATCGGGGGGCGAATGCCCCTACGGGGAGGGAACGTACTCATGAGCAGCAGCTCTGCCATGCCGTCAGGCCGGCGCCGCCGGGCCACGGCCACCGCACTCGTCACCGTCTCGCTCGCCCTCGCGGGCACCGCGCTCCCGGCCGGTCCGGCCGCCGCCGCGACCGTCCTGCCGCCGTGGAGCTCCTCGGTGGCGCTCAGCAGCGGGCCCGCCGACGTCCAGGACGCCGTCGTCACCAGGGACGGCGCCGCCGTCACCGTATGGACCGAGGCCACCGCCTCCAACGCGCCGCGCACCCTGTACGCGGCCGTCCGGGCCGCCGGGAGCGACAGCTGGTCCACGCCGGTCCCGCTCGCCACCCAGGAGGGAACGGTACGGCTGCTGGCCAGGGCGGACGGATCGGTGGCCGTGCTGTGGACCGACGGCTCGACCGGGGTGCAGCGGGTCGCCGTCTCGCTGCTGGCGGCCGGGCAGACGACGGCCTGGTCCGCGCCGGCGGTGCTGGCCTCGGACGGCACCTTCGACCAGCTCGACCTCGCCGAGGGCACGGGCGGCACGCTCACCGCCGCCTGGCGCGGGAAGCCCACCGGCGCCGCCGTGCCCGAGGTGTACGCCGCCACGTCGGGCGCGCAGGGCGGCTCCTGGTCCACGCCCGTCAAGGTCAGCAACCTCGCCGTGTACGCCGGTGCCAACACCGCCACCGCCGGCCTCGACCAGCCGCAGATCGCGGTCGACGGGCGCGGCGGGCTCGTGGTGTCGTACTCGATGGGGGCGGGCGGCATCGGCGGGCTGATGACGGTCACCCGGCCCGCCGGGGCGGACGCCTGGGGGACGCCCGAGCGGCTGGTCGACAAGCCGAGCGCGTCCGCGACGCTGGCCTCGACGCCGTACGGCGGTCTGGTGCTGCTCTGGAAGGTGGACGGCACCTTCCAGTACGCGACCCGCACCGACGCGGGCGCCGACTGGAGCCTGACGCAGACCGCCGTGGCCGCCGCCGGGAACCCCGAGGCGACCCCCGAGCCGCTGATCGGCGCCGACGGCCGGATCACCCTCGTCTGGAACGACCGGGCCAGTGCCACCGTCGGGCTGCGGACCACCGCGTTCGATCCGAACACCGGGGTGTGGTCGGCGCCGGTCAAGCTCAACACCGCCTATTTCGGGAGCAGTTTCGACGCGTCGATCGCCCCGGACGGCTCGGACGGCTCGGTTCACGTCCTCTGGAAGCAGGCCGCGGCCGGCAACACCTACACGCTCCAGGAGGCCACGCTGGTCGACGGCGCGTGGACCGCCGCCCGTCCGGTCCCGCTCTACGGGGAGCTGTCCATCGCCGGGCAGATCGCGGCGCGCTCCGCCACCGACGCCACCGCGGTGTGGGACTGGGCGTCCAACGCCACCAACCGGGGGGTCGAGGCCGCCCGCACCGTCTGGCCCCGGCTCAAGGTCACCCAGCAGTCGGTCCCGGCCACCGCGGCCCTCAAGGGCACCACCTCCACCAGTCAGGCCTGGCTGCCGACCTGGAGGACGAACACCGCCGTCGCGTCCTGGACCCTCACCGTCACCGACCCGGCCGGCCGCACGGTCCGCACCCTCACCGGCGCCCCCGGCTCCGCCACCACCGTCGCGCCCGTGTGGAACGGCCGTACCGACACCGGCGCGTTCGCCCCCAACGGCAGGCTGACCTGGACCCTGAAGGCGGTCCAGTACGGCTCCGGCACCGCGTCCACCCTCGGCACCGGCACGGTGACCGTGACCGGCGGCGCCGCCGTCTTCCACGACTTCGGCGGCCACAACGGCACCCCGGACGGCGTCGGCGACCTCCTCGCCCTCGACTCCGCCGGCCGGCTGCGCTGGTTCTACGGGATCAGCGCCGGACTGGAGACCGGGAAGATCGGCGCCGGCTGGTCCACGAGCACCAAGGCGGTGCCCTTCGGCGACCTGAACGGCGACCGCTGCAACGACCTCCTGGTCCGCGTCGGCGACGCCCTGCGCGACTACCGCCCCTCCTGCGGCGGGGCGACGACGCCCGCGACGTCGTACAAGACGGTCTCCGCCACCGGCTGGAAGCAGTACGACGTCCTCACCTCGCCCGGCGACCTCACCAAGGACGGCCGCCCCGACCTGATCGCCCGCAACACCGCCACCGGCGCGGTCTACCTCTACAAGGGCACCGGCAGCGGCACCCTCGCCGCCCGCGTGAAGCTGTACGCCGACTGGAAGACGTACAAGAAGATCGTGGGCGCCGGCGACCTCAACGGCGACGGCATCGGCGACCTCGTCGCCCAGGACACCGCCAACAACCTGTACCGCTACTACGGCAAGGGCAACGGCACCTTCGGCACCCGCGTGAAGCTCGCCGCCGGCTGGGGCTCCTCCTACAACGCGCTGGTCGGCACCGGCGACCTCGACGGCAACGGCAGGACCGACCTCCTCGCCCGCGACACGGCCGGCCGGCTCTACCGCCTGAACGGCGACGGCAAGGGCGCCTTCCCCACCCGCACCCAGATCAGCTCGGGTTTCGCCGGCTACAAGGGGCTGTTCTGAGCCCCGGCCGGCACCGGCAGCGACCCGGCGCCCGAGAGGTCCGGGAACAGGGGGCCTAGAGTCGGGCCCGGTGAAAGGAGCCCCCACTGTGACCGGTCAGCCCATCCCCGTGATCATCGACTGCGACACCGGTGTCGACGACGCCCTCGCCCTGCTGTTCGCCGTGCGCCACCCGGGCCTTGAGCTGCGGGCGGTGAGCTGTGTCGCCGGGAACACGGACGTGGACGGGGTGGTCCGCAACACCCTGACCGTGCTGGAGCGGGCCGGGGCCGGCGACGTTCCGGTCGCCCGGGGTGCCGAACGGCCGCTGATCGAGGCCGCGCGGTCGGCCCGGCACGTGCACGGGTCGGACGGGATGGGCGATCTCGGGCTGCCCGCGCCCACCCGGCGCCCCGCCGACGTCGACGCCGTCACCCTGCTGCGCCGCGAGATCCTCGGCTCGCCCCGCCCGGTCACCCTGATCCCCACGGCGCCGCTCACCAACATCGCCCTGCTGCTGCGCACCCACCCGGAGGTGACCCGGAACATCGAGCGGATCGTGTTCATGGGCGGCGCGGTCGCCACCGGGAACGCCACCCCGGTCGCCGAGTTCAACGTCTGGCACGACCCCGAGGCGGCGGCCGTCCTGCTCACCGCCGGGGTGCCGATCACCATGTACGGCCTGGACGTCTTCCAGCGGGTCGTGGTGCCGGGCGCGGAGGTACGGCGGCTGCGCGCGAGCACGGAACCGGGGGCGCGGCTCGCCGGGGACCTGCTCGCGCACCGCCCGGCCGCCCCCGATCCGGTCGGCGACGCCCCCGACGGTGACGACCCGGCCGGCGGTCTCGGGGACGCCGGCGCGGTCTGTGCCGTGGCCGACCCGGGCGGCCTGACCACCCGGCTCCTCCCGGTCGAGGTCTCCCTGGCCCCCGGGCCGACCAGGGGCCAGACCGTCGTCGACCGCCGGCCCCGCCCCGGCGAGGCCGAGATCCACGGCGGCGCCCGCGAACAGGCCCTGGTGGACGTGGCGTTGGACGTCGACGTGGAGCGGTACGTGCGGCTGTACCTGGCGACCGTCGCCGGCACCGGCTCTGTCGCGAGCTGATCCCGAACGTCAACTGTTCGTAACTGAGAAGGAGTTGGGGAACCCGGGCGGGACGGTGCACCTCATCGTGGGCGAGAGACGGACCGGCGCCACGCCCCGGGGGGAACCATGCCGAGCACGAGCACGAGCACCAGTACGAGAACGAGAAAGCGAACGCGGAACGCGATACGCGCCTGCCTGGCGCTGACGACCGCGACGGCCATGGCGAGCCTGGCCCTCACCCAGACCGCCACCGCACACACCGCGTCCACCACGCCCACCGCACGCCCCGGCTCCTTCGCGGCCGGGGCCCACACCCTCACCCTCATCACCGGCGACCGGGTCACCGTCGACGCCCGGGGCCGGGTCCTCGGCGTGCAGCACGCCGAGGGCCGGGAGCACGTGCCCCTCCGGACCCGTACCGTCGGCGGCCACACCCTGGTCGTGCCCACCGACGCGGCGGCCCTGATCGCCGCCGGGAAACTGGACCAACGCCTCTTCGACATCACCGAGTTGAACACGGCGAGCGAGCGGGCGGACCAGCGGAACGGCCTCAAGGTCATCGTCGGCTACCGGGGCGCGGCGACGGCCGCCCGCGCCGAGGTCGGGGACGCGGCCACCGTGCGCCGTACCCTCACGTCCCTGGACGCGCAGGCCGTCCGGGCCCCGGAGCAGGACCCGGGCAGGCTCTGGGCCGCGGTGACGAACGGTGCCGAGGCCGCGCCGGGCGTCGCCCACGTCTGGCTGGACGCCGTCCGCGAGGTCAGCGACGACAGGTCGGGGCCGCAGATCGGCGCGCCCACCGCCTGGAAGGCCGGCTACACCGGCAAGGGCGTGAAGATCGCCGTGCTGGACACCGGTATCGACGCCGACCACCCGGACCTCAAGGGTCAGGTGGTCGCGGCGAAGAACTTCTCCCTCTCCCCCGACACCGCCGACCACCAGGGCCACGGCACCCACGTCGCGTCCATCGCGGCCGGCACCGGCGCCGGATCGGGGGGCAGGTACACCGGGGTCGCACCGGGCGCGAAGCTGCTCGACGGCAAGGTGATGAACGACGACGGCAGCGGCGACGACTCCGCGATCATCGCCGGCATGGAGTGGGCCGCCGACCAGGGCGCCGACATCGTCAACATGAGCCTGGGCGGCACCGACACCCCCGGCACCGACCCGCTGGAGGCCGAGGTGAACAAGCTGTCCGAGGAGAAGGGCATCCTGTTCGCCATAGCCGCCGGCAACGAGGGGGAGCTGGGCGCGGGCACCGTCGACTCGCCGTCCAGCGCCGCCGACGCGCTCTCCGTCGGGGCCGTCGACGGCAAGGACGGGCTCGCGGACTTCTCCTCGACCGGACCGGTCCCCGACGGTTCCGTGAAGCCGGACGTGACCGCGCCCGGCGTGGACATCACCGGGGCCGCGGCCCCGGGCAGCGCCATCGACAAGGAGGAGGGGGAGAACCCGCCCGGCTACCTGACCATCTCGGGCACGTCGATGGCGACCCCGCACGTCGCGGGCGCCGCCGCCATCCTCAAGCAGGAGCACCCGGACTGGGGGTACGCGCAGCTCAAGGCGGTGCTGATGGGCTCGGCCAAGGCCGGTGCCTACACGCCGTACCAGCAGGGCACCGGGCGGATCCAGGTCGACAAGGCCATCACGCAGACCGTGTTCGCCGAGCAGCCCTCGCTGTCCTACGGCATCCAGCGCTGGCCGCACACCGACGACACCCCGGTCACCAAGCGGCTGACCTACCGGAACACCGGCACCGCCGCCGTCACCCTGAAGCTCGCCCCGACGGCCCTCGCCCCCGGCGGCGGCCGGGCCCCGGCCGGCTTCCTGACCCTCGGCGCCACCGCGGTGACCGTCCCGGCGGGCGGCACCGCCTCGGTCGGCGTCACCGTGAACACCAGGGCGGGCACGGCCGACGGCGCCTACTCGGGGTACGTCGTCGCGACCGGCGGCGGCCGGACCGTCCGGACCACCGTGGGCGTGCAGCGCGAGGTGCAGTCGTACGACGTGACGCTGAGGTTCGTGAACCGGCCCGGACAGTCGCCGGTCCACCTCACCACCCTGACCGGCTACTCCGGGATCGGCGAGGGGCTGGACTACACCTCGCAGAGCACGGACGACACCGTGACGCTGCGGGTGCCCAAGGGCAGGTACGTCCTCGACTCGGTCAGCATGAAGAGCCTCACCTCGGACGAGGGCGGGATCGACTGGCTGTCGCGGCCCGTGCTGAACGTCACCGGGGACACCCGTGTCACCCTGGACCTGAACCGGACCAGGGCCTCGGACATCACCGTCCCGGACGCCGCCGCCAAGCCGTCGGACGCGGGCATCGGCTACCAGTACGCCGACGCGGTCGCCGACTTCTCCGTGCACACCACCTCCTTTGCCGCTCTGCGCGTCGCGCACCTCGGCCCGGCCGTCCGCAACCTCACCGAGCGCTGGACCGGGCAGTGGACGCGCGGCGCGAGCAGTGAGTACGACATCTTCACCACCGCCGAACCGACCACGTTCAAGGCGCTCACCAGGCACTACGCGGCGAGCGGGCTGGCCACCGTCAAGGCCCGTCTCGGCGGTTCCGTGCCGGGCCGCACCGGCGCGGTCACCCTGTTCGCGGAGACCGCGGGCGGCACCGGCCTCACCCGGCCGGTCACCCAGCGGCTGCCGGGCACCCGCACCCTGCACCTGTCCGCGGGCAGCGGCGTCTTCTGGACGGCGGGCTTCGACCAGTACGCGGCCGAGCCCGACGCGTACGGCTACCCGGTCGGCACGGCCCACTACACCTCCGGCACCGGCCGGACCTACCAGGGCGGCCGGACCTACACCAGCACGTTCAACGCCGCGGTGATCGCCCCGCTGCTCACCGCCGACTACGGTCTGGACCGCGACGGCAACGAGATCTCCGGCGAGATACCGCTCTTCTCCGACGGCGCCGGGCACGCCGGTTCCTCCGACTTCTTGTCGGTGCGCACGACCCTCTTCCGGGGCGGCACCAGGGTCGGCAGCAACAGCGACCCGCTGTTCGGCCTCGACGTGTTCAAGGTGCCGTCCGGGCAGGCGTCCTACCGGCTCTCCACCTCGGTGCGGCGCTCCGCGGCCGTGGCGCGGACCTCCTCGCGCATCGACGCCACCTGGACCTTCACCTCGAAGAAGACCTCCGGGCCGACCGCCCTGCCGGCCTCCGTCCTGCGGATCGCCGCGCAGACCGACCTCAGCGGTCACGCCCCGGCCGGCCGCAGGGTCACCGTGCCGGTGACCGTCCAGGGCTCGGCGGCCGGCCGGAACCTCGGGTCCCTCGCCGTGTGGGCCTCCTACGACGGCGGCGGGCACTGGACGAAGCTCACCGTCACCCACGGCCACGTCACCTACCGGAACCCGGCCGAGGGCAAGGCGGTCTCCTTCAGGTACCGGATCACCGACAGGAAGGGCAACGCGTCGGCGGTCACCGTGTACGACGCGTACTTCGGCAGGTGAGCCGTGCCCCGGCCCGGGGCACGGACGCGTACGCCCCGGCCGTCACCGACGGCCGGGGCGTACGGACCTGCCCGAAGGGATCAGTACCCGAAGGGTCAGGCGCGGGTCGTCTTGCGGCGCCGGGTCGCGACGACGATCGCCCCGCCGCCGGCCAGCAGCACGGCCGCGCCGCCGACGATGTAACCGGTGCTTGAGCTGGCGCCGGTGTGGGCCAGGTCGCCGCCACCGCCACCGCCGGAGTTGGTGCTCGGGGCCGGTGCCGGGGTGGTCGTCGTCCCGGGCGGGGAGGCGGACGGGGAGGCGGTGCCGGTGGCCGAGGTCTCCGAGGGCGTCGGCTCGGCGCTCTGCGCGGCCGGCGGGGTGGACTCCGGGGCGGAGGCGGTGGGCGTCGAGGACGCGGGGGCGGACGGGGACGGCGAGGACGACTGGGTCGTCGAGCAGTCCTTGGTGCCGCCGTTCCAGGACGCGATCAGCTTGTCCTTGATGACCGCGTGGTCCGGGCCGGCCGGCAGGTCGCCGTGCTGGAAGCCGTCGTTCGCGTCGGTCTTGCCGTCGAACTTCGTCGCGCCGCGGTAGAGGTCGATCTGCGCGAAGCAGCCGGCGTCCGGGACCGCGATGTCGAGGGAGTCGGTCTGGCCCTGCTTGACCGTCACCGAGTCGAAGTCGACGAAGATCTGCTGCCCCGAGGTGGCGAAGGAGGGGCCGTGGGCGATGTAGGAGGCGAGCGAGGCGGTGCAGGAGGAGGCGTCGGCGGCGGCGCGCACCTTGAGGTGGACCTTGCCGTCGTCGGTGACCTTCAGGTTCTGGTCGTCGACCTTCACCGAGTCGAAGAAGTTCGAGCCGTCGATGGAGAACTGGCACTTGTCGGTGCCGGTCTCCGTGCCGGCGCCGGTGCCGGGACTGTAGTGGCCGCCGGACTTCCAGCCGTCACCGCCGGAGGTGCCGTGCGCCCAGGCGCCGGAAGCGCCGGCGACGGAGACGGCACACAGGGCGAACGACGCGACGCCCGTCCCCAGCAGGCGGCGCGCGGTGACATGTCTGGCTATGGACATGGATATCCCATCGTGAATGCTCGCGGAATGCGAAGAAACACTGGGCCCATTGGTCACATGCGCCACAGCGTGCGCCCATGGTCGTCGGGCGCGCCGAACCCTGTCAACCTGCGGTGAAGCAAGGGTCGTTGGGGGTTCAGCACAACTCCCTCACAGGGGGAATGATCCCCTCCGTGCGGTGTGAAGGTTCCCTTTCTCGGCAATATGGACAGGCTTCTGTCTGCTTGCTTGCTCCCTCGTCGGAAAGGAACGCGCGTGGTCGACCTCTCCTCCAGGAATCCCGACTGGTGGCGCCAGGCCGTGATCTACCAGGTGTATCCGCGCAGCTTCGCCGACGCGGACGGCGACGGGCTCGGTGACCTCGAAGGCATCACCGAGCGGCTCACCCATCTGGGCGCGCTCGGCGTGGACGCCCTGTGGCTCAGCCCGTTCTACCCGTCCGAACTCGCCGACGGCGGCTACGACGTCGCCGACCACCGGGACGTCGACCCGCGCCTCGGCACCCTGGACGACTTCGACGCCATGGTCGCCGAGGCGCACCGGCTGGGCCTGAAGGTGATCGTCGACCTCGTCCCGAACCACACCTCGCACCTGCACCCCTGGTTCCGCGAGGCCCTGCTGTCCGGCCCGGGCTCCGCGGCCCGGGAGCGCTACGTCTTCCGGCCCGGCCGCGGGGCGCACGGCGAACTCCCGCCCTCCGACTGGCAGTCGGTGTTCGGCGGCAGCGCCTGGCGCCGGGTCCCGGACGGCGAGTGGTACCTGCACCTGTTCGCCCCCGAGCAGCCCGACCTGAACTGGGCGCACGACGAGGTCCGCGCCGACTTCCGCACCACCCTGCGCTTCTGGTCCGACCGGGGCGTGGACGGCTTCCGCGTCGACGTGGCCCACGCGCTGGTCAAGGACCTCGCCGAACCGCTGCGGGACGTCGCCGAGTTCGGCCCGACCGGCGAGGAGGCGCTGGAGCGGGTCCCGCCGGGCACCCACCCGTACTGGGACCGCGACGAGGTGCACGAGATCTACCGCGACTGGCGCAAGATCTTCGACACCTACAGCCCGCCCCGCACGGCCGTCGCCGAGGCCTGGGTGCCGGACGCGCGCCGGGCGCTGTACGCCCGCCCGGACGAACTGGGCCAGGCCTTCAACTTCGAGTACCTGCAGACCCCGTGGGACGCCGAGGCGCTCCGCGAGGTCATCACCGGCTCGCTGGCCACCGCCCGCGCGGCCGGCGCCTCGGCCACCTGGGTGCTCTCCAACCACGACGTCGTACGGCACGCCTCCCGGCTGGCGCTGCCGCCGGGCACGGACGAGAACGCCTGGCTGCTGTCCGGCGGCCGTGCGCCGCACGTCGATGTCGCCCATGGCCTCAGGCGCGCCCGCGCCGCCACTCTCCTCATGCTCGCGCTGCCCGGCTCGTCGTACGTCTACCAGGGCGAGGAACTCGGCCTGCCGGAGGTCGCCGACCTGCCGGTCACCGTCCTCCAGGACCCGATCTGGGAGCAGACGGGCCACGCCCGCAAGGGCCGCGACGGCTGCCGGGTGCCGCTGCCGTGGACGGCGGACGGCCCGTCGTACGGCTTCGGGTCCGGCGGCGCCTGGCTGCCGCAGCCGGAGTGGTTCGGGTCCTACGCCGTGGAGGCGCAGGCCGGTACGGCGGGCTCCACCCTGGAGCTCTACCGCACCGCGCTGCGGCTGCGCCGCAAGCTGCTCGACGGCGAGACGCTGACCTGGGCCGAGGCGCCCCCGGACGTGCTGCACTTCGCCCGGACGGAGGGCTGGCGGTGCGTCACGAACCTCTCGGACGTACCGGTACCGCTGCCGCCGGGCGAAGTGCTGCTGGCGAGCGTGCCGTTGCCGCATGACGGCACGCTCCCGCCCGACACCACGGTGTGGCTGGGCGCCTGAGGTGACTCAGCCGGCGGTGGGCGTGGCCCCCGGGGTCACGTTCACCGCGTTGCCGTCGGCGTTGCCGGTGCCGACATTGGCACCGCTGCCGTTGAAGCCGCTCTCGCCCGGGAGGGCCGGCGGGCTGGTCGTGCTGTTGACCGGCGGGGTGAGGACGACCTCCGGCTGACCCGCGGCCGGGGGCGGCGGGGTCAGGTCGGTGGCCGGCAGCTTCGGCGGGGTCGTCTCCTGGAAGAGCACCGAGGGGAAGTCGACCAGGCCGGTCTGCTCCATCACCGTGATGTGGTCGAGGACCGTGGCGTTGGCCTGGTCGGCCAGGATCTGTATCAGGGTGTTCCGGGTGGTCGAGCGGATCTTCGCGATCGTGTTGAAGATCGAACCGTGCGTCACGCGCAGGATGTTGGCGAAGTCCTGGTCGAACTTCTTGCCGGTGTCCGCGGTCAGGGTGTTGACGAACCCCTGCTGCTGCGGAGAGGGCAGGTTGGGGATGGTGATGTTGAGCATCGGCGCGATCTTGCGGCAGCTGGCGTCCAGCGCCGCGTGTCCGTCGATCAGGTGCTTGCTCGCGGTGAGGACCGCCTGGGACTGACCCTTCTTCAGGCCGAGCTGGCCCACGGGGTACTCCCACAGCCCGGCCGCGCGCACCTTCACCACGAAGTCCCGGTCGCCCTCGGTCAGCGGGCCCCACTGGGTGTTGGCGATGATCCGGTTGGTGTCGCTGGACACGGTGTTCAGGCCCAGCATGCTCGGATAGGCGAGTGCCACGAGGGTGAAGCTCAGCGCTCCGCCCACGAAAAGCGTTCCCGTCGCGTTCCGCGAAAAACGCACCGTTGCCTCCTGCCGGTCGGGGTTCCCGCGCAGGGGCGGGGGTCGGACGCCGATGAATACGGACGGGGATGCCACCGGAAGCCTTTTGGTTTGGCAAAGAACTTGTGAGGACGGGCCCTGCCGGGGTGCCGTCACCCCATCTCCTGACCACGAGAAGGTGATGCTTTCCCCAGGTGAGAGTGGTCATGACAAAGTCGGGGGCAGGCTTCGCCGCATGCCCCCACACTCATCCCCCCGCATCCCCCGCCTGCCCAACGGATCGGCAGGCCGGGGCCCCGCCGCACGCCCCGCCCTGCCCTACCGCAAGCCCACCAAGGGCCGCGACTACTGGGTCTTCGACGACGTCCTGCCGGACGTGGACGCCGTACGGGAGCGGTGCCTGGCCAAGGACGACTGGGTGCAGGGGTACCCGTACACCTCGGAGACCTGGCCCGGACTGCGCACCATGCCCGGCCTGGAGCCCGCCGAACTCGCCGTCGTGGAGGAGCTGGTGCGCGAGGCCACCGGCGCCGGGAGGCTCTGGGTGCAGCAGGCGCCGGGCGGCGGCACCCTCAACCACAACTGCGTCCAGGTGGTCGGCGAGGGCGAGAGCGAGCCGCGCCCGCACACCGACTCGCGGGCGCTGTGCCGGTACGCGGCGGTGCTGTACCTCAACCCCGGGGTGGCCAAGGACTGCGGCACCGCGTTCTACCGCCAGTCGCTGCCCGGCGGCCGGCTCGGCGGCAACATCGTCCAGGCCCCGCACAACAACCTCGTCGAGGCGCTCGGCACGCGGTTCGTCCCCGGCGACCACTTCGAGGAGGACGTCCGCGTCCCGCACAAGTACAACCGGCTGCTCCTCTACAACGCCAACCTCGTGCACAGCGCGACCGGTTACACCGGCAGGACGCTGGAGGAGAAGCGGATGACGGCGGTCTTCTTCTGGATGGCGTGACCGGGCGCGTCTGTAACAGCGGGCGTGACACGAACACGACGGGTTCGTGACGGCGATATCCGAACTTCCCCTGCCGGGCCCGCATCGAAAGGGGTGTCCGGCAGAGAGCCGGGAAGGACACCGCCGCTGGGGGATCCCATGTCGAAGCTTCGCAACCGTCGCACGAACGTCCGCAAGTCCGCCCTCGCCGTGACCGGCGCCGCCGCGCTGCTGGCCCTGCTGACCGCGTGCAACGGCACCGCGAGCGGCTCCGTCAGCGCCGACGGCGGCTCGGCGGCCCCGGCCGCGGGCGACTCCACGACGGCCGACGGCTCGACGGGCGGTTCGACGGGCGGCTCCGGCAGCGGGTCCTCCGGCACGGGGAGCAGCGGGACCAGCGGGAGCACCTCGGGCTCGTCCACGTCGGGCGGTTCGTCCGGCTCCGGCGGTTCGTCCACCTCGGGTGGCTCGTCCGCCTCCGGCGGCTCGGTGCCCGCCTGCCAGGCCGCCCAGCTCGACTACTCGTGGGCGAGCGGCGACGCCGCCGCGGGCGCGGTCAAGGGCGACCAGCAGGCCGTCGTCGTGGCGCTCACCAACAAGAGTGGCCACACCTGCACGCTGTACGGCTTCCCGGGCGTCGACCTGGTCAACAGCGGTAAGCAGTGGTCGCTCCAGCGCAGCGGCGCCACCCCGCAGCGGGTCACTCTCGCCAACGGCACCGCCGCCCACTTCACGATCACCTACCTGGAGTCGGACGACTCCGACGCGTTCAGCCCGAGCACGGTGGTCATCACCGCGCCGAACCAGCGCACGTCGTACGACCTGCCCTGGCAGGGCGGACCCATCGTGCTCCAGGACGGCGCGACCCACCCGGGCACGTACGTCGGCCCGGTCGGCAGGTGACCGCGGGTCCACGGGCCCCTCGGTCCACCCCGGGGCCGGTTCAGCCCGCGTCGCGTACGCAGCGGAAGCCGGTGTGGCCGGTGGAGCTGTCGGGGGTGTTGGCGGTGCGGGCGGCGACCCGGTAGCGGTTGCAGTAGGAGGCGTGGCAGAGATGGGAGCCGCCCCTGATGACCCGCGCGGCACCGTGCTCCGGCCCGCCGTCCGTACTGCCGCCCGGACCGCCGTGCCCGGTCGTCCACCGGTCGGCGCACCACTCCCACACGTTGCCGGAGGTGTTGTGCAGGCCGTACCCGTTGGGCGCGAACGCGTCGACGGGCGCGGTCCCGCGGTACCCGTCGGCCGCGGTGTTCCGGGTCGGGAAGGTCCCGCGCCAGATGTTGCACCGGTACTCCCCGTCCGGGTCCAGCTCGTCGCCCCACGGGTAGCGGGCCTGCTCCAGGCCGCCCCGGGCCGCGTACTCCCACTCCGCCTCGGTGGGCAGCCGCTTGCCGGCCCAGGAGGCGTAGGCGGCGGCGTCGTACCAGGAGACGTGTACGACGGGATGCCGGCCGAGCCCCTCGAGACCGCTGCCCGGTCCGGCCGGTTCGTGCCAGGCGGCCCCCGCGACCGCACACCACCAGGGCGTCTCCGGCGGCCGGGGCGCACCCCGGCGCAGCGCGGCGGGCAGGAACCCGGCGAAGACGTACGACCAGCCCAGCCGTTCGGCGTCGGTGACGTAGCCGGTGTCGGCGACGAACGCGGCGTACTCGTCGTTGCTCACGGCACACGCGTCGACGAGGAACGGCGCCACCCGCACGGCCCGCACCGGCCCCTCCCCGTCCGCCGGGAACCCGTCGGCGTCCTCGGCGCCCATCAGGAACTCACCGCCGGGCAGCGCGACCATCCCGGCGCTCCCCGGCGCGGTGTCACCGGGACCGGGAAGGCGCCGCCCCGGCGGACCCGCGGGTGCGGCGGGCGCGCAACACGCGGCCGGCGACTGGCTGGACTCCATGGACGGAGTGTGCCGCAGCCACCTGTGACACCGGGCCGCGGGGCCGCCGGGTGCGAGGAACCCGGGCACGTCCCGCCCGGCGCGGACAGCCGCGACGGCCGGGGCCGACCGGCCATAATCGAGCCATGGAACCAGACTCGGTCTCCGAACTCCGCCGCGGGGCACCGGCCGCCGCGTGAACGTCACCCACCTGCACCGCCGTCTGCTGCCCGATCTGCTGGTGGTGGGTGCCGGGTACCCCCTGGCGCTGACCGGGGACTACGCGGCGCAGGCACATGGCCTGTTCGGGCGGCCCGGGCGGACCGTGGACGCGGCCACGCAGAGCCCGGAGCCCATGGGGACGATCGCCGAGACGGTCGCGGGCGGCCTCCGCGAGCGCGGCTGGCGGGTCGACGTCCGTGAGACGGACCCGCTCTCCGCACAGCTCGTCGTCGCCGACGCGGTCGCGGAGGAGGAGGGTGAGGTCGACCTCCTCAAGGAGGCCCTGTGGCACCCGCCGGTCCGGACGGAACTCGGCCTGACCCTCGCCCTGGAGGACGTGGTCGGGATGCGGGTCTGGGCGCTGGCCGACCGCGGCCTGCCCCGCGACCTCCTGGTCGTGCGTGCCGCCGCGGACCGCTGGACCCTGCCCGACCTGGAGGACCTGGGCCGCCGGCACGCCCGGGACACCTTCGACCTCGCCGATCTCCAGTCCCGCCTGACCGGCACGGACTGGATCGACGACCGGGAGTTCGCGGAACACGGCGCCGACGCCGAGGAGATCACCGCCCTCCGCCACTGGGCCCAGACCTGGGCCGACGACATCGCGGAACGGCTGATCGAGGGCGGGCCCCCGGAGGACTGACGTCCGGTGGGGGTCAGTCGGCGGCCTGCTGCTGCCGCTGCTCCGCGGCCCGGGTCCGCCAGAAGGACAGGCCCTCCTCGGCGAAGCCGGCCAGGATCAGCAGGCCGCCCAGCCAGAGGAACGCCGTGACCCTCACCTTCGCGCCGCCGAGCAGCAGGTCCGCGCCGAGTACGGGAAGGACCGTCTCCGCGGCCTTCAGCCACCGGCCCCTGCGCGCCTGCACGACGGCGGAGACGAGACCGAGCACGGAGACCAGCACCAGCAACCCGACCGCTCTTCGCATGCCCACAGTGTGCGTCAGGCCGGCTGCCACAGTTCGATGCGGTTGCCCTCGGGGTCGGTGACCCAGCCGAAGCGGCCCACGCCGTCCATGTCCTGGGTCTCCCCGGCGACGTCCGCGCCCTTGGCGCGCAGCTGCGCGAGCATCGCGTCCAGGTCGCCCACCCGGAAGTTGAGCATGGTCTGCTGGCCGGGGGAGCCGAAGTAGTCGGTCCCGGACTCGAAGGCCGCGAACACCGTCGGCCCGGCCGGCTGCTGCCACAGGCCGTGCTCGTCGAGGTCCAGGCCCAGGCAGTCGCGGTACCACGCGGTCAGGGCCGCCGGGTCGGCGGACCGCAGGAAGTAACCGCCGATGCCAAGCACACGTTCCATGCCGCCATCCTGCCAAGGCCGGAGCCGGCCCGCACGTGTGAAGTCGGGGGACGCGCGGTACGGACGTAGGTGCAAGCGTGCCGTGCCGTGTCGGTCGTCGGGAGTCGTCGTGAGCAGTGTTGCCATCGTGGGGGCCGGGCCCGGGCTGGGGGCCGCCGTCGCCCGGCGGTTCGGGCGGGAGGGGTTCGGGGTCGCCCTGCTGGCGCGGGACGGGGACCGCCTCGCGGCGCTGGCCGGGGAACTGGCCCGGGAGGGCGTCCGGGCCCGCGGGTTCGCCGTCGACGTCCGGGATCCGCTCGCCCTCGCGGAGGCGCTGGCGCGGGCCGCCGGGGAACTCGGGACGATCGAGGTCCTGCAGTACAGCCCGGTACCGCAGCGGGACTTCATGCGGCCCGTCCTGGAGACCACCCACGCCGACCTGGTCGGACCCGTCGAGTTCTCGGTGTACGGGCCCGTCGCCGCCGTCCAGCAGGTGCTGCCGGGGATGCGGGAGCTGGGCCGCGGGACGATCCTGCTCGTCAACGGCGGTACGGCCGTCATCCCGCACGCCGACCGGGCCGGGACCTCCATCGCCTTCGCCGCCGAGAGCGCGTACGGGCACCTGCTGCACGACCGGCTCGCCGGGGAGGGCGTCTACGTGGCCCAACTGGTGATTCCGGGGGCCATCGTGGCCGGGCACGCCCGCAAGGATCCCGCCGTGCTCGCCGACACCCTGTGGGGGATGCACCACGACCGGCACGGGTTCCGGCACTACGCCGACGACCTCGACGGATAGCTCCGGGGCCGAGGAGCGGCGGGTCCCGTGGGGTCCCGTCGGGTCCCGTCGGGCGGTGGGGGCCGATCTGCGCGAACATCATTTGTGGGTGAATATGGTGTTCGGCCCGATTGATCCTCTCAGGGAGTCAGCGATGGCTGTGGAAATACCCCCGCTCCTCAAGCCCTCCCGGCTCAGAAGCCGCGGCGGCCTGCTCGGTGAGTGCCTGGCGGAGTTTCTCGGGACCTTCGTCATCCTCGCGTTCGGCGCCGGCGTGGTGGCGATGGCGGTGGCCGCGCTGCCCGGGTCGGGCCGGGCGGAGAGCCCCACGACGATCTTCCTCGCCGCGGGTGACTGGCTCCTGATCGCCTGGGGCTGGGGCCTGGCCGTGACCTTCGCCATCTACGTGGCCGGCGGGGTCAGCGGGGCCCATCTGAACCCGGCGGTGACCCTCGCGTTCGCCGTGCGCCGCAAGTTCCCGTGGGCGAAGGTGGTGCCCTACTGGGCGGCGCAGGTGCTGGGCGCCTTCGCCGGAGCCGCGCTGGTCTTCCTCGTGTACCACGACGCGATCAACGCGTTCGACGCCGCGTCGAAGCCGCCGAAGGTGGGCGGGCACACCGAGGCCACCTTCTCCATCTTCGCCACCTTCCCGGCGCCGTACTTCCACGGCGGGATCTGGGGGCCGCTGATCGACCAGATCGTCGGTACGGCCTTCCTCGTCATGTTCGTCGTCGCGGTCGTCGACCTGCGCAACACGGCCGTCGGGTCCAACCTCGGCCCGTTCGTCATCGGCCTGGCCGTCGCCGCCATCGGCATGTCCTACGGCGCGAACGCCGGCTACGCCATCAACCCGGCCCGCGACTTCGGTCCGCGGGTGCTCACCTGGCTGGCCGGGTGGAAGAGTTACGCCTTCCCGGGGAACGGGGTGACGTTCAGCGGGTACTGGTGGATCCCGATCGTCGGTCCGCTGGTCGGCGGCGTGATCGGGGTGCTGGTCTACGACCTGTTCATCGGTGACGTCCTGCACGCCCGGCTGAAGCTGGGCGAGTTGCCGGAGCCGGGCCGGACCCGCCCGACCACGGACGAGTAGCCGCCGCCTCGCGCACAGCCTCGCCCACTACTGCGCGCGCTGCTTCGATGACTGCTTCGAGGACTGCTTCGAGGACTACTTCTCCGAGCCCTGCTCGCCCAGGCGTTGCACCAGCCGCTGCGCCTGGGCGACCCCGGTGTCGATCTGCTCGGTGTACTTGCCGTCGGTCCGCTCGTCGACCAGGTCGCCCGCCTTCTCCAGGCCGGTCCCGATCGCGTCACCGTGTTCCTCGGCGACGTCCTTCGCCTTGTCCGCCAGGTTCTTGAGTCCGTCGATTCCGTCGATTCCATCGAACATGCCGGAATCTTCCCCGGCGGGAGCGGACGGCCGCAAGACGGCGCCCGGGGCATCCGGCGGGGCGTGAGCGCGAAGTCCGGCCCCCAGGTCGATCCTGCATCCTTGACTCGGCAGGCACGCGACACACACCCCGGGAGACGACGTATGAGCACCAGCCCCCTCCTGACCGGCCTGAACGACAGGCTCCCCGAACTGCGGGCGCTCTACGAGGACCTGCACGCGCATCCGGAGCTGTCCTTCGCGGAGGAGCGGACCGCGGCCCTGGTCGCGGGGCGGCTGCGGGAGCAGGGCTGGGAGGTCACCGAGGGCGTCGGCGGCACCGGGGTGGTCGGCGTGCTGGCCAACGGGGACGGGCCGGTCGTGCTGGTGCGCGCCGACATGGACGCGCTGCCCGTGCAGGAGGAGACCGGGCTGCCGTACGCCTCGAAGACCGACGGGGTGATGCACGCGTGCGGGCACGACCTGCACGTCGCCTGTCTGCTGGGGGCCACCGGGCAGCTGGCCGCCGGGCGGGACGGCTGGCGCGGCACGGTGGTCGCCGTCTTCCAGCCGGCCGAGGAGGTCGGCGGGGCGCCGAAGATGCTCGCGGACGGGTTCGCCGAGCGGTTCCCGCGGCCGGACGTGTGCCTGGCCCAGCATGTGGCGGCGGCGCCCGCCGGGCTGGTCGGGACCCGGGCGGGGGCGCTGATGGCGGCGGCGGACAGCATGCGGGTCACGCTGTTCGGGCGGGGCGGGCACGGGTCCACGCCGGAGGCCACCGTCGACCCGGTGGTGCTGGCCGCCGCGGTGGTGATGCGGCTTCAGACGGTCGTCTCCCGGGAGGTGGCCGCGGGCCAGCAGGCCGTCGTCACGGTCGGCTCGATCCACGGCGGGACCAAGGAGAACATCATCCCGGACAGCGTCGAGCTGAAGATCAACGTACGGACCGCCACGGCGGCCGTCCGGGAGCGGGTGCTCGCCGCGGTCGAGCGGATCATACGGGCCGAGGCCGCCGCCTCCGACGTGTCCCGGGAGCCGGAGATCGTCCCCATCGACTCCTTCCCGGTCACCCACAACGACCCCGCCGCGACCGCGTCCGTCCAGGCCGCGCTGGCCGGCGAGTTCCCGGGCCTCACCTTCGAGCTGACCTCACCGGTCCCCAACAGCGAGGACTTCGGGGCCTTCGGCACGGCCCTCGGGGTGCCCTCGGTCTTCTGGTTCGTCGGCGGCGCCGACCACAAGCTCTACGAGGGCGTCGACCTGGAGGCCCTGGTCCGCGACGGCATCCCGCCGCAGATCCCCTCCAACCACTCCCCGCACTTCGCGCCCGTCCCCGACCCGACCATCGAGACGGGCGTCCGGGCACTCCTCGCGGCGGCGGCCCACTGGCTCGCCCCCTGACGTCCCGGACCCGGTCCCTACGGGCGGGGGGCCGCCTGGTCCAGGGCCGGACGCAGGTCCGCGCGGCGGCGGATGCCCAACTTGCGGTAGGTGTGCGTGAGATGGGTCTCCACGGTGCGGCGGGCCAGATGGAGGAGGGCCGCGATCTCCCCGTTCGTGCGGCCCTCGGCGGCGAGTTCGGCGATCCGCCGCTCGCTGCCGGTGAGCGAGGCGGCGCCGGTACGGCGCCTGGGGGAGCGGGCACCGCCCTTGCGCAGGATCTGCTCGGTCAGCTCCGACAGCCGTACCGCGCCCTGCCGTTCGGCGTGCTCGGCGGCCTCCCGCAGGCAGTCGCGGGCGCGGGCCCCGTCACCGGCGGCGGTCAGCTGGCGGCCCAGCGCGATCAGGGCGAGCGCCGGCTCGGTACCGGCCGGGCCGCCGTCCCGCAGCAGCCGTACCGCCTCCTCGGTGAGCTCCAGGCCCCGGCGGCCCCCGGTCGCCGTACCGAGGACCCGCAGCGCCCGGCCGACCGTGCGCGGGGTGTCCCAGACCTGGGCCAGCCGCAGCTCCTCCTCGGCCAGGGCGATGGCCTCCAGCGGGCGGTCCAGGGCCAGCCGGCACTCGGCGGCGGCGGTGCGCCAGGGCGTGACCACCGGGCTGATCACGTCCCGGGCCGTCTGGCGGCGCCCGCACTCCAGGAAGTCGTGCAGCGCGGCGGCCGGGTCACCGGCGGCGGCCCGCACCACGCCCCGCGCGTACAGGAACCGGTTCAGCTCCCAGGAGTCCGGCGCCTCCCTGAGGTCGATCCCGGCGACCAGGCCGGCGGCCTGTGCACCGCGTCCGGTCTCCACGAGCGCGATCAGCTCCTGCGCGTGGGCGTTGGACGGCGTGACCGCGTCCGGGACGGCGGCCGGGCGGGTGTAGTCGGCGCGGGCCGCCGCGATGTCGGTCCGGCTGTTGAGCATCGCCTGGTGCATGGGGTGCAGCAGGTCGGGGCGCTGCCCGGCCAGGCCGCGGTCCACCAGCCGTTCGGCCTCGTCGAGTTCGTCGGCCCATTGGGCGACGGTGGCCGCGGTGCCGACCAGGAACGGCTCGGTGAGCGGGTCGGCGGGTTCGGCGAGCAGGGTGCGCAGCTGCCGCATCGCGTCCCGGGCCGAGGTGAGGCCCGCGGAGGCCGCGTGCCGCACCAGCAGGGCCTGGCCGGCCGTGCCGACCAGCTCCGGGGAGCGGTCTGCGGTCTCGGAGAGCCGCCCGTAGACCTCCTGCCGTACCTCCTGGTCCTGGTCGGACAGGAGCACGGAGGCGGTGTACAGGGTGCGCACCAGGTCGGGATGGCCGTCCAGTTCGCCGTTCACGGAGCGGAGCAGCTCGACGGCCTTGCGGGTGCGGCCCCGGCCGGTCAGTGCGGTGCCGAGGGCTACGGCCGCGCGCACCCGGTCCTGCGGGGCCGCGGGAAGCCGGACCGCCTCGGCCAGCCGGGGTATCGCGGCGGAGGAGCGGGGCGCCGCGTACTCCAGTGAGCCCAGCTCGGTCAGCAGCCGCTGCCGGTGGTCGTCGGGGAGGGGTTCCTCCAGGGCGCGGCGCAGATAGGCGACGGCGTCCTCGGCGCGGTCCTCGTAGAGGGCGACGGCGGCGGCGTCCCGGAGCAGGGCCGGTGCCCAGGGGGTGTTCACCGGTCCGGTCGCGAGCAGTTGGCGGGCCACGGCCTCGGCGGGCGCGTCCTGGCGCAGCATCGCCTCGGCGATCGCCCGGCGGGCGGTGCGGCGGCGGGCGGCGGGCACGCCGGCGAGGACCGCGTCGCGCAGCAGGGGGTGCGGGAAGTGCGGGCGGCCGTCGGCGCCCAGGGTGAGCAGGCCGAGGTTGGTCATGGCGGTGAGCCAGCCGGCCACCCGTACCGGGTCGGCGTCGGCCAGTTCGGCGAGGAGCGGGGTGACCTCGTTCTCCGGCAGGGAGGTACCGGGGTCCTCCTCCAGGACGGCGAGGGCGCGGGCCACCTCGGTGGTGGCGGGACCGGCGCTGTCCAGCCACCACTGGACGGCGGCCGGGTAGGCGCCCGGGTAGAGGGCGGCCGTCGTCTCGGGCACCTCGGGGTGCCGGCTCTCGCCGAGGTCGTCGAGGAGGGCGCCCAGCAGCAGCGGGCTGCCGGCCGCCGCCCGCACGCAGGCGTCGACCCAGGAGCGGGACGCGTCGGGGAACGCGGCGCGCACCCGGGCGGCGGCGGCCGTCGGGGCGAGCGGTGCGAGGGTGTGGGTGCGGACCAGCGCCGGCGGGAGGGTGTGGGTGAAGCCGGTGGTGGGCGGGTCGAGGTCGTACTGGCTGCGCTCGCTGACGACGAGGAGGATCGGTAAGCGGTCTATGTGCCGGGCGGACTCCACGAGCCAGCGGTGGGAGGGGGCGTCGGCGAGGTGGACGTCGTCCACGACGACGAGGAGGGGTGCGGCGTCGGCGTAGGCGCGCAGCACCCGCCAGAGCCCGGCGGCGGTGGACCGCTCGTCGCCGTCCACCGCGAGGTCGGCGAACTCCGGCACCGGGCCGAGGAGTTGGAGGACGGTCGCGAAGGAGATGGGGGTGTCGCCGGGCGAGCAGCGGGCGCGGAGCACCTTCAGGCCGAGGGAGCTCGCCTGTTCGGCGGCGGCTTCCAGGACGGTGGTGCGTCCGGTTCCGGTGGCGCCCCGGAGAAGCACGAGCCGGCCGCTGCCGGCGAGCGTGCGCTCGGCTTCCTCGGCCAGCAGGTGCATGGCGGCGGCGAGTTCAGGGGACGGCTGGGTCATGCCTGGCTCCTCGCGGTGCGCTGGTGGGTTCGGGGGGTTAGAGGGGGCGTGAGCGGGAGAGGTTGTGGGGGACGGGGGGTGGCCGGGGGGTTTGTTGCAGGGGCTGCACATTTGGTACGGGGCTGTGGATCTGGGTGGGGCGCCGGTCCGTTCTCGGGTGCGGGTGCGGGTGCGTTGTGGTTGTTCGCGCCCGCGCGGCGGTAGCCGCATATGCAATGCAGCCCCGCGCCCCCAAGATGGTGGGTCAACTGGTCCCACCTCAAAGGGGCGCGGGGAACTGCGCGGACAACCCCCACCGGCCGGCAGCCGTCCACAACCCCAGGCACCCCGAACATCTCGTGGTCCCTCTCGTGGTCTTCCACGATTGTCGTTGCCCCTTTGGACACAGCAGGCTGGAGTACTACCGCCCGTCACTGTTCCCTCGAAGACGACGGGCACGTGGACATAGGGGAAGCGGTTGGTCAGCAACAGCTCATTCGCGTCGGTCGGCCGCACGCCCGTGGCGGTGTACGCGCCGGACCCGATCTCCCGCGAGGGCGCGCTCAGCCAGCTGCGGCGCCACCCGGAGGTCGAGATACGTGAGGAGTCCGAGACCGGACCCGGCACGGTGGCGCTGCTCATCAGCGACAGCCTCGACGAACCCGAACTGACCCGGCTGCGCCGGGTGGTGCGCAGCGAGGGCGCGCGCGCCGTACTCGTGGTCGGGGCGCTGCGCGAGACCGAACTGCTCGATGTCATCGAGTGCGGGGTCGGAGCCATCGTATGGCGCCACGAGGCCACCGAACTCCGGCTCGTGCAGGCCGTGTTGGCCGCCGCCCGGGGGGACGGGGACCTGCCCGCCGACCTGCTCGGCCGGCTCATCAACCAGGTCGGCACGCTGCACCGCAGCGCCGCCGGCCGTCCGGGTGCCCCGGCAGCCGGGCTGTCCGCCCGGGAGGTGGACGTCCTGCGGCTGGTCGCCGAGGGCCTCGACACCGGTGAGATCGCCAGCAAGCTGTCCTACTCCGAGCGCACCGTCAAGAACGTGATGCACGGGCTGACCACCCGACTGCATCTGCGCAACCGGGCCCACGCCGTCGCCCATGCCCTCCGGGAAGGCTACATCTGACCGATCGGGCAGCTGACACCGGCTCAGGTGCACGCCGGTCTGCCCGGCGGTTCCTGCGGGCGCGGCCGGGGCGAAGGGCAGGATGGGGCGTGTATGCCGAGGGGACCGCGCGGGTCCATGGGGTGGTGAGTACGGCGTGATCCACGAGGTGGACCAGGTGCTGCGGAACCTGCTGACCGGCGGAGCGCTGGAGGGTTCCGGCATCGAGGTCTCCTTCGACGCGCCGACCCGCGACTGGTCGGCCCGCCGCAACGGGCCTGTGATCAACACCTACCTGTACGACATCCGGGAGGACGTGAAGCGGCGCCAGCGCGGGCACGTCGACATCCGGGACGAGCGGGACGTCGTGGTCAAGCGCCGCCAGCCGCCCCGGTGGTTCCGGCTGTCGTACCTGGTGACGGCGTGGACGAAGCGGCCCGAGGACGAGCACCGGCTGATCAGCGCGGTACTCGCGACGCTGATCCCGCGGGAGCTGATCCACCCCTCCGAACTGCCGGGCTCGCTGGCCGCGCTGGGTCTGACGATCCCGCTGTCGTGCGCCGGCATCCAGACCGAGGCCCGCTCCCTCGCCGAGATCTGGTCGGCGCTCGGCGGCGAGCTCAAGCCGTCCCTGGACGTCGTGATCACCGCGCCGTTCCCGGCCTACCCCGAGTACGACGCCGGACCGCCGGTCACCGAGGGTGCCGCCGTGCGGGTGCGCGCCGGGGTCGACGAGACCGCGCCGGTCCTGGAGGAGCGGGCTCACCGGCCCGGCCAGGTCGCCGAGGCCGTGGCCGTCCGGAGGGGCCGGGCGTGACCCTGGACGTCTCCCTGGAGCCGGCCGCCGCGCTCCTGACCCGGCTGTCCGCGCTGCGCGACCGGGCCGCCGCCCTCGTCGCCCACCGCTCGGCCGACGACCCGACGGCCGGGGACCCGCTGCGCGGCCTCTACCTCTCCGAGGAAGCGGTACGGCACCTGCTGGGCCCCGAGCCGGAACCGGCCGAACTCCCCGGCCTGGCCGACGGTTTCACCGACCCGCTCGCCGCCCTCGCGGCCCGCCTGCGCCTCACCCCCCTCGACACCGCCCTCCTCCTCATCGCCCTCGCCCCCGACCTCGACCGCAGCTTCGAGCAGCTGTACGGCTACCTCAACGACGACGTCGGCCGCCGCCGCGCCACCGTC
This sequence comes from Streptomyces sp. NPDC048278, assembly GCF_040652195.1. Classification (NCBI taxonomy): domain Bacteria; kingdom Bacillati; phylum Actinomycetota; class Actinomycetes; order Kitasatosporales; family Streptomycetaceae; genus Streptomyces; species Streptomyces sp. NPDC048278. The sequence continues at coordinate 122,748 of NZ_JBEZLP010000002.1, read as the reverse complement.
GGCCTCGCCCTCGACCTGTTCGGCGCCCCCGCGCACCTCGCGGCGGCCCGTGCCCGCTTCCACCCCACCGCCCCGCTCGCCGCGCTCGGCCTGCTCACCGTCGAGGAACCCGAACGGCCGTTCCTCGGCCGCTCGTTGCACGTTCCCGACCGGGTCCTGGCGCACCTCCTCGGCGACGACACCCCGGACGCGGCGCTGACCGGACACCTGCGGGAGCCGTCGTACGGCAGCGAGCCCGCCGACCCGGAGTTCGTCCGCCGGGTGGCCGCGCGGATCGCCGCCGGGCCGCTCTTCGCCTTCCTGCGGGAGCGGCAGGAGGGTGAGGGCCTCGGCTGCGCGACGGCCGCGCTGCGACTCGCCGGGCAGGCGGTGCTGCAGTACACCGGGCCCGAGGAGCGGATCCCGGAACTGCTGCGGGAGGCCCGCCTGAGCGGGCGGGCGATCCTGGTCGACAGCGACCGGCCGGCCCCTTTCCTGGGCGCGCTCAGCGCAGGCGCCGCCGCGGACGTCACCGTGCTGGTCACGACCTCCCGCCCCTACGACCCCCAGTGGTGCGACCACCGCGACCCGCTCGTCCTGGAGGTGCCCTCCCGGCGCGCCGCCGCCCTGGACGCCTGGGCGGCCGTGCTGCCCGCCGACCCCGGCTTCGACCTCGCCGCCACCGTCGCCCCGTACCACCTCGGCGGCGAGCGCCTCACCCGGGCGGCCCGGGCCGCGCAGGACCTCGCCGCCTTCGACGGCACCCCGCTGACCGCCGCCCACGTGCGGCTGGGCGCCCGCCAGCAGTCCGCGTCCGGCCTCGAACAGCACGCCCGCCGGATCCGGCCCGCGGTCGACTGGCGGGACCTGGTGCTGCCCGACCGGCCCCTCACCGAACTGCGGGAACTGGCGCTGCGCGCCCGCCACCGCGACCGGGTGCTCGGCGACTGGCGGCTGAGCGCGGGCGGCGGACGGGGCCGGGGGGTGCTCGGCCTCTTCGCCGGCGAGTCCGGTACGGGCAAGACCCTGTCGGCGGAGGTCGTCGCCGCCGAGCTGGGACTGGACCTGTACGTGGTCCAGTTGTCGTCCGTCGTCGACAAGTACGTCGGCGAGACCGAGAAGAACCTCGAACGGATCTTCACCGAGGCCGACCGCACCGACGCCGTGCTGCTCTTCGACGAGGCCGACGCGGTCTTCGGCAAGCGCTCCGAGGTCAAGGACGCCCACGACCGGTACGCCAACCTGGAGTCGGCCTATCTCCTGCAGCGGCTGGAGGCCTTCGACGGCATCGCGCTGCTCACCACCAACCTGCGCGCCAACATCGACGAGGCCTTCACCCGGCGCCTGGACCTGGTGATCGACTTCCCGTTCCCGGACGAGGAGCAGCGGCTGGCGCTGTGGCGGCACGGCCTGGTGCACGTGCCGAGCGCCGAGGGAATTGAACTGCGCCCGCTGGCCGCGGAGTTCGAGCTCGCCGGTGGGTCCATCCGGAGTGCGGTGGTGACCGCGGCGTACCTTGCGGCGGGCCGGGACGGGGCCGTGAGCGCGGCGGACCTGCTGGAAGGGGCGCGGCGCGAGTACCGGAAGGCGGGGCGGCTGGTGCCGGGCACCTGGGGGTGAGCGTTGCCGCTCCGCGGGAGTGCCGGAAGGGGGGTGCGGCGTTGTCTGTCTGCCGCGCCGTCGTGGCTGGTCGCGCCCACGCGGCGGAGCCGCATGTCGATACAGCCCCGCGCCCCTGACGGGGCGCTACCGCCGACGGGGTGATCAGTCGCCCGACGGGTGGACGATCAGCCATTCCTGGTCGTCGGTGTTGGAGCAGTAGTACAGGGTGAGATTGGTGTCGTTGGCGCCGGTGCTGTAGCCCGCTACGTCGAGGCAGAGGTTGTTGCTGGCGAAGTTGCGGATCCAGTAGGCGCCGCTGGGCTGCTTGTCGATCCACCACAGCTGGTTGTCGGCCTTGGTGCCGTCGCACTTGTACTCGGTGATCGGTGAGGACAGCTTGGCCGAGCCGTAGTCGGGCAGGTCCATGCACAGCTGGTCCTTGGCGTTGCGGATCTGGAAGAGGGCGGCCGAGCCGGGGCCGCCCTTCGGGTACCGCACCTCCAGGTTCCACAACTGGTTGTCGTTGGTGGTCTCGTCGCAGGTGTACTCGCGGACCGGGCCGTTGCTGGTGCCGTTGCCGTAGCCGGGGATGTCCGCGCACTTCTTGGTGGTCGTGTTGCGGAGCAGGATGTTCGTCGCCGGGACGACCGGCTTCGGGGTCTTCTTCTTCGTCGCCTGCGGGGTCGGCTGGGCCTGGCCGCCGCCGCCCGCCTGGGTGTCGGACGAGTCGTTGCCGTCGTTCGACGGCTGCTGCTCCACCGGGGTCGGCGAGGGCGCCGGCGCCGCCACCAGGGGTGCGCTGGCCGTGGGGCTGGGGGCGATGCTGCTCACCCCGGCCTCCTGGACCTTCTCCTGGGCGAGGGTGCCGACCTTCGGTTTGTAGTTGAACCAGATCAGGGCGAAGGTGAGGGCTAGGGCCAGCAGGGTGCCGAAGAGGGTGGCCAGCCAGCGGGGCAGGAAGCCGCGCTGGACGTAGGTGCCGTCCACGGGCTGTGGATTGACACCCGACCGCTGGACGGTGAGGGCGTACGGCCGCTGCTCCTTGGGCCCGAACCAGATGATGCGCCGGGGCTTCAGGGTCGCCTTGACGAAGGCGGCGCGGCCGGGTTCGATCTGGACGTTGCTGGGGTGCAGGTCGTAGACGAGCTGGTCGCCGTTGTCGCTGCCGCTGACCGAGGCGGTCAGCTTCGTGTTGCCGAGGTTGTCGATGGCCAGCTGCGGGCGGCCCCGGAAGCGGCCCTTGACCGTCGGCGGCACGAGTTCGGCCCGGACCTCGGTGAAGGGCGTGATGGTGAGGTTGCCCTCGGGGACGGTGACGGCCTCGGGGTGCTCGGTGGGCGTGATCCGGATGGCGTACGGGTTGGGTCCCGCCGTCGCGTCCGGGGTGCGGGGCGGGGCGAAGGTGAGCTCGACCGTGCCCGTGGTCCCCGGGTAGAGGCGGAGCGTCTGAGGCTCGACGGTCGTCCAGGGCGCTACGGGGCCCACCGGTTCGAAGCGGTACTCGTCGACGACGTCACCGGTGTTGCGCAGCCGCAGCCGTACCCGGGTCGAGGCGCCCGGGTCCACGGTCGCGGAGGCGGGTTCGAGGGAGGTCCACAGGGTCACGGGATCACCGTCAGCTTGAAGGCTTCGAGCCAGAGCGTGTTGTCGAGGGTGCCGACGAAGTCGAGGTCGTTGTTGGGGGTGCGGGCGCCCTTGCACCACTGGTCGCCCCAGTCGTGGTCGCGGACCTTCGCGTAGTTGCAGCCCTGGCCGCTGCCGACGTTGAAGGCGAAGCCCTCGATGTAGGGGTCGGCCGGCTTCGTGCTGCCGATGTAGTTGTCCTTGCCGTCGGCGATGATCGCCGTCCAGTTCGGGCTCCACGTGCCCTGGCCGTTGGTCGAGTTCGGGTCGTAGTGGAACCAGTTGGCGGCGGAGCCCTGGACGCCGTACACCGCGAGGTTGATGGCCTTGATCGGCAGGTTCTTGCCGACGGTGCCGGACATCGTGCCGTCGCAGACGGGCTTCTGCCAGCCGGTGCCCTGGACGTAGGAGCGGTAGCAGATGTGGCGTCCGGCCGGGTCGTCGGCGGCGAGGCGGTTGACGGCGGTCGCCGCGGTGTCCTGCTTGGGCTTGGCGGTCACGGTGGCCGTCGCGCCGCCGCCCCCGCCTCCTCCTCCTCCTCCGCCACCACCGTTGCCGTTGCCGTTCCCGGTGTCCGCCGGGGGCGCGGACGAGGGTGTCTCGGTCGGCGCCGGCGGCGGGGTCGGGGTCACCGAGGGGCTGGGCGCGATGCTGGCCACCGCGGCCTCCACCGGCTGTTCCTGGGCGAGGCTCTGGACGTGCGGTTTGTAGTTGAACCAGATCAGGGCGAACGTGACGGCGAGGGCCAGCAGGGTGCCGAACAGGGTGGCCAGCCAGCGGGGCAGGAAGCCGCGCTGGATGTACGTGCCGTCGACAGGCTCCGGCTGCACCCCCGACCGCTGCACGTTGAGCCGGTAGGGCCGCTGCTCCTTGGGCCCGAACCAGATGATCCGCCGGGGCTTCAGCGTGGCGTTCACGAAGGCGGCGCGGCCGGGTTCGATCTGGACGTTGCTGGGGTGCAGGTCGTAGACGAGCTGGTCGCCGTTGTCGCTGCCGCTGACCGAGGCGGTCAGCTTCGTGTTGCCGAGGTTGTCGATCGCCAGCTTCGGACGGCCCCGGAACCGGCCCTTGACCGTCGGCGGGACCAGCTCCGCGCGCAGCTCGGTGAAGGGCGTGATGGTGAGGTTGCCCTCGGGGACGGTGACGGCCTCGGGGTGCTCGGTGGGCGTGATCCGGATGGCGTACGGGTTCGGCCCCGCCGTCGCGTCCGGGGTGCGGGGCGGGGCGAACGTCAGCTCCACCGTGCCCGTGGTCCCCGGGTAGAGCCGGAGCGTCTGAGGCTCGACGGTCGTCCAGGGCGCCACGGGGCCCACCGGTTCGAAGCGGTACTCGTCGACGACGTCACCGGTGTTGCGCAGCCGCAGGCGTACACGGGTCGAAGCCCCCGGGTCCACGGTCGCGGAGGCGGGTTCGAGGGAGGTCCACAGGCTCACACAGCCACGCTACGGAGGCGGCCGGTCCCCGTCGAAGGAATGCGGGCAGGCCCGATTGCCCGAAGGCGCGGGGCTGCTGCCCCCACGGCTCTTTCGGGAGCCGAGCCGGGCTTCGTACAACTGAAGGACTGTCTGCTCCGCCGGTCGGCCTCCTGTCCGGCTCGTGGCATGAGACGAGCCGTCGTGCACGGGGCGAGAGGAACGCCCATGCACCTGCACGCATCGCACCGCCCGTCCGCCGACCGGGGCGCGACCGCCCCGTCCCGGCCCTCCGGGGCGCTGCCCGCACTGCTCGCGCTTCAGCGGGCGGCGGGGAACGCCGCCGTGACGCGTGCGATCCAGCGTGACCGGCACGCGCACGGGCCCGGCTGCGGGCACCAGGACGAAGAGGCCGTGCAGCGGTCCGCCGTGACCGAGGCGGTGCGGTCGGCCGGCAGCCCGCTGGACCCGCGCATCCGCGCGAAGGCGGAACCCTGGCTGGGCATGGACCTCGGCGCCGTGCGGGTGCACACCGATCCGGTCGCCCAGCGCTCCGCCGTGAAGTTCGGCGCCCGCGCCTACACCACGGGCGCCGACATCGTCGTCGGCCCCCAGGGCGCGGACGACGAGACGATGTACCACGAACTCACGCACGTCCGGCACCAGGCGACGGGCACGGTCGCGGGCACCGACAACGGAGCGGGGGTCCGGGTCTCCGATCCCGGCGACCCCTTCGAGAAGCACGCCGCCGAAAGCGGCCGGAAGATGGCCCAGGGCGTCGCCCCCGACCTCACCGTGCACGGCGCGGGCGGTCACGGGGACGGTGTGCAGCGGGCCGCGGCGGCCCCGGCCGTGCAGCGCTACCAGATCATCGAACCCGGCGGGGAGGGCTACCCCACCACCCACCCGAATCCGAAGGACGAGAACTTCTTCGTGCACCAGGAGGAGAACGAGGCGGGAAGCTGGTACGACAAGCACAGCCCGCCCGAGCCCCATCTGGTCTACTCCGGGGCCGTCCGGCTGGCCGTCTCCGACGACTTCTCGCTCGCCGTGCAGCACACGGACGGCAGTGTGGAGCCCAAGACGTTCTTCGCGACCGAACGGCAGATCAACGCGGCCAACAAGCGGCTGCCCGGCAGGTCCCAGGGGCGGGGGATCGCTCTGTCCAAGACCAGCCGGTACCTCCAGTTCGAGGGCATGGGCCGCAAGGAGGTCCTGTGGGAGGTGCAGCCCAAGGCCCGGCACGAGAAGAAGGGCGACAAGCAGAAGGGGCTGGACGTCCGGACCCCGCAGCGCTGCAACCGCATGGCCGAGTTCGTCACCGGCGCGGGTTCCCTGGCGTCGACCGCCGACCAGGCGTACTGGCGCACCCTGGGCCAGGCGCTCGACCTGCTGGTCCCCGGTAAGGCGTTCGAGAAGACCATGACGAGTTACCTGGACGAGGAGGACGTGGAGGGCTACCGCTCGCTCTCGTCCACCATGAGCCGGAGCTTCCAGGACCTGGTCGCCCAGCGGGCCGACGAGGTCGAGGCCGTGCTCGCGCGGCTGGAGATCAACCAGCACGCCCCGATCCCGAGGGTCGGAGAGGCCATGGTCTCGATGGCGTTCGGCGACCACGAACAGGACGAACAGCGCAAGAAGGCGGCCCCGGGCGAGTTCATCCCGTACCACTTCGGCGGTGTGGTCGCGGTGGCGGGCCACGACTACATCACCATGGAGGACTACGCCCGCGAGCAGCCCCAGGGCGGCACGTCCACCCTCGACCGGGGCGATCCGCTCTGGTACTTCCGCATGTACGAGAAGAAGTCGCCGCACAGCTGGCACGAGATGTGGGCGTCGCCCGGCCGGACGCAGCTGCTGGGCGCCACCCTCACCATCACCCTGCGCTAGGTGTGAAGCGCCGGGTCACTCCACCTCGTTCTCGGAGGAACTGGTCCCGCTGCTCTGGGAGATGTGCGCGCCGGCCATCCGGTCGGCGACCTCCTCGATGTCGCCGGCGCCGGGGACGGTGCCGCGCAGCGCGCTCGGCGCCTGGAGCTGGGAGCCCAGTCCCACCTGCGTCATCCCGCGCGGTCCCGCCGGTCCGCCCTGCAACGCGGTCCGGAACCGGTCGCGGCGGGCGTCCCGCCGCTCTCCCTGCTTCTGCGTGATGCCCATGGCCGCACTGCCCGGGTTGGACACCATGAGGCCTCGATCGAGGTCCCTTCCGGTCGCGGCCTTCCACACCTCGGCGCCGAAGCTGGTGCAGTTGTACTTGAGGAAGCTGTACTTGTCGTCGGCGTGCCGCCGTGCCACGTGGTAGGCCGCGATCACGGCGCCCAGGCCGACCTTCTTCGTCTCGTGGGCGTGGCCGGGGTCGCCCGCGTGCCCGTCCGGGCACTTGACCTGACCCTCCGTCGACCCGGCCAGATCGGTCAGACTCATGCCCGACTTCGGCCAGAAGCCGAAGGACGTCCGGTGCCCGTCCGACGTGGTCACCTCCAGCCAGACATGGCCGACGTCGAACTCGCCGAGGAACTGCGGGATGTCGAGCCAGGGCGCACCCTTGTCGACCATGACGGACAGCGTCAGCTCCTTGTCGGGGGCGCGGTGCTGCTCGCGCATGATCAGCATGTACAACGGGTGCAGCTTGGGGTGCTGCGGCAGTTGGATCAACCCGCCGCTCTCCGCGTTGCGCTCCGCGGTCGCGGCCCCCTCGACCTGTTCCAGCGCCGTCGCGGCGATGATTCCGAGTTCGTTGTCGGTCAGATCCTCGGCCTCGTACTGGAAGGCGCCGCGGTAGGCCGCGGTGTACCTCTCGACGAAGGCGTCCGCTTCGGTGCTGCTGTCCGGATAGGTGGCGGCGACCGGCTCCACCACCTGGGCGGCGATGTTCGCCGCCCGGTCGGCCAGGTCGGGGATCTGCGCCACCTCCTCCTCGGTGTCGAAGGCACGCGTCAGGAACCGGGTGACCCGCTCGTGCACGACGTGGTAGACCCGGCCCGGCAGCTGGGAGCTGGGCGGCGAGGGCGAGCGCGCGGGCGCGGGCGCCGCCGCCGGCCGGCGGCGGCTGGGCTCGCTGTCGGACGAGGAGTCGTGGAACTCGTACCGGTTCGGCCGCTGCGACCCGCCGGTTGCCGTCGTGACCTCCGCCGCGTAGTCCGCCGCCGAGGGACGGCCCCGCCCGGAGCCCTGGCTGGACGGCGAGCTGTTGCGTCCGTAGTTCGACGAACCGGGGGACTCGTGGTCGGCCTCGTAGTCGCTGCTGGAGCGCCGGGGCGGGGTCTGCACCCGCTGGACGGCGGTCCGCTGTGCCGTCGCCCCGGAACCGGCGGTGGACCCCGGGACCGCCAGGTCCGGAGCCATGCCCTGCGCCATCCGGCGGCCGTTGTCGGAGGCGGCGCGTTCGAACGGGTCGCCCGGGGACGAGACCCTCGTCCCGGTGCCGTTGTCGGTGCCGGCGACCTGCCCCAGCGACTGCTGGCGGACATGGTCGATCTCGTGGAACATCGTCTCGTCGTCCGCGCCCTGCGCGCCCACCACGATGTCCGCTCCGGCGGTGTAGGCGCGGGCGCCGAACTCCTCGGCGGACCGCTGGGCCACCGGCCCGTCGTGCACCCGGACGTGCGCGAAGCTCGTCCCGTACGCCTGCTCGGCCTTCTGCTGGAGACGGGGGGCCAGCGGCACCCCGGGTGAACTGAGCGCGTCGAACAGCGACGAACGGCGCTGCACCGAGGGTTCCGCTTCCGCACGCCGCTGGACGGTCTCGTGGCCGCAGTCCGGGCCGTGCTCGTGCCGTGCGAGCTGGATCGCCCGGGTGACGGCCGCGTTCCCGGCCGTGCGCTGAAGGGCCAGCAGGGGAGGCTGGGCGGCGGGAGCCGGAGCGGGGACCGGCCCGGCCTTCGCCGGCCCGGCGGTGGAGGACGAATGCCGGTGTTCGTCTGCGCGCATGAGTGCTTCCTACCGCCGCGCTCCGGCGGACGGAAGGTCCCTCAGGGCAGCCCCGAGGGCAGACCGGCCCGCCGGTGCGGCGCGAGCTGCCCCTGGGGGCAATGAGCTTGCCCTCTGCCCGGCACCGCAGGACGTTTCGGCGGACGCGCTCGCGCGTGAGGGTGGGAAGCGTTCCTGTCTCGTACCCCGAGGAGAGCAGAGCATGCCGTCCTACCTGTCGCCCGGCGTCTACGTCGAGGAGGTTGCCAGCGGCTCGCGCCCCATCGAGGGTGTGGGCACGTCGGTGGCGGCCTTCGTGGGCCTGGCCCCGACCGGTCCGCTGAACGAGCCGACGCTGGTGACCAACTGGACGCAGTACGTCGCGTCCTTCGGAGAGTTCACCGACGGGTACTACCTCGCGCACTCCGTCTACGGCTTCTTCAACAACGGCGGCACGGCGGCCTACGTGGTCCGTGTCGGCGGCAGCAGGGAAGACGCCGAGGGCACCGCGGGCGCGCCCGCCGCCGTCGGGAGTTCGGCCGCCCCGGCCGCCCTGCCGTCCGGCGAGGCCAAGCAGCTCGGCACCTTCACCGTCAGCGCCATCGCCTCCGGCGACCTGAGCGTCGAGGTCGCCGACCCGGAGGGCGAGGGCCCCGCCGAACGCTTCAAGCTGGTCGTCAAGGACGGTGGCAAGGCCGCCGAGACCTTCGACGTGACCGCGAAGAAGGGTGGCCGCAACTACGTGGTCACCCAGGTCAAGGAGCGTTCCAAGCTCATCACCGTGACCGAGGCCGCGCCCGCCGCGCAGCTGGCCCGTCCGGAGAACCAGACGGTGGCCCTCGTGGCCCCGACCCAGACGCCGGCGTCCGCGTCCCCCGTCGCGGGCGCCGGCTCGCACCCCGGCCCCGCCGACTACCTCGGCGACTCGGCCGACCGCACCGGCTTCGGCGGCCTGGAGGCCGTCGACGAGGTGTCCATGGTCGCCGTCCCCGACCTGATGGCCGCCTACCAGCGCGGCGCGATCGACCTGGAGGCCGTCAAGGCCGTCCAGCTCGGCCTGATCGCGCACTGCGAGCTGATGGGCGACCGCGTCGCCGTCATCGACCCGCCGCCGGGCCTCAACGCCCGCCAGATCCGGGTCTGGCGCCAGGAGACGGCCGGCTACGACTCCAAGTACGCGGCTCTGTACTACCCCTGGATCAAGACCTTCGACCCGTCTTCCGGCCAGTCCCGGCTGATCCCGCCGTCCGGGCACGTGTCCGGCGTCTGGGCCCGCAACGACGCCGAGCGCGGCGTCCACAAGGCCCCGGCCAACGAGGTCATCCGCGGCGCGGTCGACCTGGAGCTCCAGATCACCCGCGGCGAGCAGGACCTGCTCAACCCGATCGGCGTGAACTGCATCCGCGCCTTCCCCGGCCGCGGCATCCGCATCTGGGGCGCGCGCACGCTCTCCTCCGACCCGGCCTGGCGCTACCTGAACATCCGCCGGTACTTCAACTACCTGGAGGAGTCGATCCTGATCGGCACCCAGTGGGTGGTCTTCGAGCCCAACGACCACAACCTGTGGGCCCGGATCCGGCGCAACATCTCCGCGTTCCTGGTCAACGAGTGGCGCAGCGGCGCCCTGTTCGGGCAGCGGCCCGAGGAGGCGTACTACGTCAAGTGCGACGAGGAGACCAACCCGCCGGAGTCGGTCGACGTCGGCCGCGTGATCTGCGAGATCGGCATCGCGCCGGTCAAGCCCGCCGAGTTCGTGATCTTCCGCCTTGCCCAGTTCTCCAGCGGCAGCGGCGAGCTCCAGGAGTAGCGGACCCTCGGGTCCCCACCCCCTTGTCTTACAGGCATCTTGAGAAGAACGGGCAGTAACACATGAGTCTCCAGCCGGGTGACGCCCTCACATCGCACAATTTCGGCCTGCAGATCGACGGCGTGATGGTCGAGTACCTCGCCGAGGTCAGCGGCATGACGATGGAGCAGGACGTCATCACCTACCAGCAGAACACGCCGGACGGGAAGAACCACGTCCGCAACCTGCCGGGCGTGAAGAAGAACGGCACCTGCACGGTCGTCCGCGGTATGACCCAGTCCTCGTCGTTCACCCAGTGGATCAACGAGTCGATCAACGGCCAGATGGCCACGGCCCGCAAGAACGCGTCCATCATCATGATGGACTTCGAGAACAACCCGGTGAAGCGCTACAACCTGCGCAACGCCTGGTGCAGCAAGATCGACACCAGCACGGTGAAGGCGGGCGAGGCGTCCGCGCTGACCGAGTCGGTGACCATCACGTTCGAAGAACTGGTCATCGAGTAATGAGGCGTTCGGCTGTCAGGGCCGGGGGTGTGGGGGCGCCGCTCGCAGCGGAGGCGGCGGCGCCCCAGGCCTCTCAGCAACCGGAGGCGCCCGTCGAGGTGCTGCGCACGGAGTTCCCGTTCCAGCTCCCGCGCGGGTACGTCGACGAGCAGGGCACCGTCCACCGCGACGGCGTGATGCGCCTGTCGACGGCGCGCGACGAGCTGATCCCGCTGCGCGACGTCCGCGTCCAGGAGAACCCCGCGTTCCTGTCGGTGGTGCTGCTGGGCCGGGTCATCACCCGCCTCGGCACGCTCCCGCTCGTCCACGACGGGATCGTGGAGAACATGTTCGCCTCCGACCTGGCGTTCCTCCAGGACTTCTACCGCCAGATCAACGCCGAGGGGCACACCCGGGCCGCGGTCAACTGCCCGCACTGCTCGGAGCCCTTCGAAGTGGAACTCGGCGGGAGCCGCCTGGGGGAATCGTGACGTACGCGACCGACCGGCTGCACGAGGAGATCGCGTACGTCGCCTACCACTTCCACTGGAACCTGGAGGACATCCTGGACCTGGAGCACGCCGACCGCCGCCGCTACACGGCGGAGATCGCGTCTCTGGTGACCAGGGCGACGGCCTCCGCAGGCGCGGAGGGCTGACAGGTGGGGCTGTGGGATCGGGTACGGGGACGCGACCGCGGGCCGGAGGCCGGCGGGGCCGGCGAGACCGGGAGCGGGAACGTCCCTGAGACACCCGTGGAGGCGCCGCGTCGTCCCGTGGTGGCGGCGGCCTGGTCCGGGCTGCCGCCGATCCAGCGTGCGCTGGGCGCGGGCGGACCGGTCGCCGACGCCGGGTTCGGCGGCCGGCTGCCGACCTGGCAGAACCCGTCGTTCATGGGCACGCGCTCGCACGCGGTCCTGGACGGCGCGCGGAGCGCGGGTCTCGCCGGTGGCGGCCTCACCGGAACCTCGGGCGCGGGGGCCGTCTCCGGCCTCGAACGCCCAGTGCAGTCGCTGCCGTTGGCGGGTCCGACGGGAGCGGCGGGACCGACGGGGCCCATGGCGGCCGGCCGGAGGACGTCGGTTCCGGTGGTGCCGTTGCGGGCGGTGGGCGGAGGCTCGGCGGGCGCCGTCGGGGCTTCGGGGTCCGCTGGTTCGGCCAGGGCTTCCGGCTCGGCCGGTTCCGCCGGTTCGGCGGCGCCCGCGGTGCAGCGGGTGCCGTTGGCGGCGCCGCGCGGTGGTGGTGCGGCCGTGCAGCGGACCGGGACGGCACCGGGACCCGTACGGAACGGCAACAGCGCGCCGGGCCGGGCGGCTTCGGCGCCCTCCGCGGCGGGGACGGGGCAGCGGGCCACGCCTGCCGTCCAGCGGTCGGCCACGCCGACGGGCGCCGCCTCGGCAGCCGCTTCCTCCGCAGCTTCTCCCGCAGCTTCTCCCGCCGTTCCGACGGCGGTGCCGGTCGCGTGGGCTCCGCAGCCGACTCCGGTGGCGCCCGCCCCGGCCACCGGTCCGCGCGTCGCGCCCGCACCTCCCGTCCCACCGCGCCGCAGCGCGCTCACGACGGCGCAGGCGAGCCCCTCGGTGACGGCTGTGCAGCGGCGTACGCTGCCGTCGGCGCCGCGGGTGACGGCCACCGAGGGCGCGGCACCGACGCCGGGTGAGGGTGACCGAGCGGGCGGCGAACCGGCGGCGGACGGGGTCTCCGTACAGCGGGCGGTCGAGGGCGGCGGCGGGGATCCGGTACGGGTGAGCGGGGGCTGGTCGCGCCCGCGCGGTGACGTCCGTACCCCCTCCGCCGGTGCCCCGCGAGCCGCTGCCCCGGGACGGGCGCCGACACCGGCCCCCGTACAGCGATCCGCGTCCGCCGCCGGACCGACGACCACCCGACCGAGCACGACGGCTCCGGGTCCGGGTCCTGCTCCGGGTCCTACTCCGGGTCCGGGTCCTACTCCGGCCAAGGCGGCCTCCGGCGGTGGCGGTGGCGGCGGTGGTACGGCTGGCGCGGCATCCGTGCCGCCTGGCGCTACGGCCCCTACCGCCCCCGCGTCGCCGATGCCGACACCCCCTTCCGCCCCTGCCGCCACCCCTGCGTCACCCGTGGCATCCGCGACGCCCCCGGGCAACGGCGGGCCTTCCGGCATGTCCGGCGCCGGGGCGCGGACCTCGGTGCAACGGCAGGCGGTGAGCAGCAGCCGCACCCCGGTCCCGCCGACCGTGCCCGGCGAGTCGGCGGCGGTCTCGAAGCCCTCGCCCGGCAGCCCCGGCGAACCCGGTGTGCCCGCCGTGCAGCGCACGGGCGTCACGGGCCCGGCCGCCGTCCGTCCCACGCCGCCGTCGCCGAACAGCGGTGCCTCAGCGACGAGTTCGGCACCGACGCCCGGCACCGGATCCGCCACGGCGGGGGCATCCCCCAGGGCTGGGGCAACGCCCCCTGCTCCACCCGCCTCGGACCTCCCGCAGAGCGCGCGGCCCTCGGCGTCCCCGGCCGCGAGCGGTGGCCGCGAGGCGTCTGTGCAGCGCATGGCGAAGGAGGGCGCCGGCGCAACCGATGCCGTACGGGAAGCGCCCCGTCCGGCAGGGCGGAGTGCCGTACCGGCTGCCCCGCCGATGACCCCGAACGAGCCCGCTCGCGACGCCACGGCCGGTACCTCGACGGCGTCGGCCACACCCACTCCAGCGCCCGCTTCCGCGCCGGCTCCCGTGCAGCGTGCCGCGACGACCGCGGACGTCCAGCGCCCCGGCCTCGGCGCTCCGCTCCCGAACGCGGCCGGGAGCGGCGGCCGTGAACTGCCCGTACAGCGACGGGCCACGCAGGGCCCGCAGGCTTCCTCCTCCTCCGTGCCGGATGCGCAGACTCCGCCTGGTCCGCGTGCACAGGGACCCGCACCGGCGGCCGGGCCCGCTCCGGCCCCCGCTTCCCCTTCCGCCTCCGTGCAGCGTGCTGCCGGCACGACCCCTCCCCGCGCGCCCCGCCTCGGCCTCGGCGCCCCGGTCGCGGGCCCGGTCGCGAGTGCGGCTGCCACGAGGGCCGCCGGCCACCGGTCGGCTCCACCGCCCGTACAGCGGCAACAGGCGTCGAGCGGTGCGTCGAGCGGTTCGTCGAGCGGTGCGCCGACTGGCTCTTCGGCTGGTCCCGCGGCTGGTTCCGTGCCGAGTTCTCCGTCCGGTTCTTCGGCTGGTTCCTTGCTCGGTTCCTTGCCGGGTTCTCCGCTCAGTTCTTCGGCCGGTTCCTTGCCGGGTTCTTCGGCCGGTTCTTCGGCTGGTTCCTTGCTCGGTTCCTTGCCGGGTTCTCCGCTCAGTTCTTCGGGCGGTTCCTCGCCGGGCTCGTCGGCCGGCTCTTCGCCCGGTTCCTCGAGTGCTCCGGGGAGTGGATCTCCGGTTGACCGGGCGGCCGTCTTTGCCCGTCCGGTGACGGCAGTGTCCCGGCCGGTGCAGCGAGCCTCGGCGACGGGCCTGCCCACGACGACGGCCGGGCGTGCCCAGCCTGCACCGCCCGCCCTCACCGGCCCCTCGATGCCGCCCCCAGCAGCTCCTCCCGGCCCCGCCGCCACGGCGGCCACGTCGGCGACGGCCGTACCGCCGTCGACCCCTCGCCTACCTCCCCCTTCTCCCCTTCCTCCCCTTCCTCCCCTCTCTTCCCCCTTCGTTCAGCGGGCCGTCGGCCCCTCCCCTTCCGCCCCGGCCGTCGGGCCGGGTCCCGGCGGCCGTCCGGCGGCCCCCCTGCCCCTCTTCGTGCAGCGGGCCGCGACTCCGGCCGCCGCGCTGCCGGTGAAGCCGGCCGGCGCCACCCCGGCCACGCCCGCGCAAGCGGTTCCGCTGCGCCCGACCGCGCCGATCTCCGCCACCGAGCCCCTCCCCGTCGCCCCCCTCGGCCGTGTCACCGTCCAGCGGGAAGCTCTCAGCGTCGGGCACCACCCGACGACCTCGCTGAAGAAGGCGCCGCTCACCCACACCACGCGTGCCGTGGCGCCCCGGACCCAGACGTCCAGGCAGCCCCCGCCTTCCGACGACCCGCCGCCGCCCGGGTACTCCGCCGCCGCCTCGGGCGCCGACGATCCGCCGCCCGGTTACACGGCGGTCGAGGGCGGCGGGTTCGATCCGCGGGCCCTCACCGAGTTCCAGGTGGACGCCCTCGTGCACCGGATCATCGACCGGATCACCCGGCACGTCCGCACCGAACTCCGCCGCGACCGCGAACGCGTCGGCAAGCTCCGCGACTTCCGGCCCTGATGACCCCCGACGATGCCTGACCGGCCCTGACCGCCCCGATCACGACGACCGCGCAGCACCCCACAGCAGAAAGGCCTCCCGATGGATCGCCAGGACCCGGGAACCACAGTCTGGTTCAGCCTCTCCATCGACGGTGAGGACCTCGGTTACTTCAACGGGTGCGAGGGGCTGTCGTCGCAGGTGGAGATCGAGCAGCGGCAGGAGGGCGGGAACAACGGGTTCGTGTGGCAGCTGCCGACCCGGGTCACCTTCTCCCACATCCGGCTGACCCGCCCGCTCACCCCGGACACCTCGAAGGTCGCGAAGTGGATCTCGTCCGTGCAGACGGGGATCGAGCGGCCCACCGGGCAGATCACGGCGCTGCGCGCGGACGGCTCGGAGGTGGCCCGCTGGGGACTGCTCGACGTGCTGCCGGTGAGCTGGCAGGGGCCCTCCCTGGACGCGGGCAGTCCGTCCGTGGCCACGGAGGTCCTGGAGATCGCCCACCACGGATTCACGGACTGAGAGGCAGACCAGATCATGGCCAGGAGCAGCCGGGGCGCCGGCAAGAGCCTCGTGCGGGCCACCCTCGCGATTCACGAGCCGCCCGTGGGCACCAGCACCAGCCCGGGCGGCATCATCAAGACGTTCGGCTTCGAGTTCAACCCGGCGCAGCTGTCGATCGGCCGCCGCGCGGACTGGAAGTCGTCGGCGGCGCCGATCGAACGGGACGGCGCGCTGCCGGAGTTCCTCGGTACCCATCCGCGCCAGATGAGCGTGGAGATCTTCCTGGACCGGTCCGACGACCCGGACAGCAACGACGTGATGAAGAAGGTGGAGTCGCTGCTGGCCTGCTGCGAGGTCACCAGCAAGAGCATCGCCGCCAAGCAGCCGTCGCCGCCCTGGGTGGTCTTCCAGTGGGGTTCGTTCTCGACGGCGAACTTCACGGCGTACGTCGCCTCCGCGGACGTCTCCTACTCGCTCTTCGGGACCAGTGGGATGCCGATCCGGGCGAGCTGCCAGCTCCAGCTGCACGAGATCCCGAGCAAGACCGCGGGACAGAACCCGACGTCCGGCGCGCTCACCGCGCAGCGCGTGCACCGCGTCGTGGCCGGGGACTCGCTCCAGTCGCTGGCCTGGCGGGAGTACGGCAACGCGGCGGCCTGGCGGGCGATCGCGGACGCCAACGACATCGACGACCCGGGGTGGCTGCCCACGGGGACGGAACTGGTGCTGCCGGCCGCCGAGGAGGTGCGGTCCTGATGGTGAAGCATGCCTTCTCGAACGTCATCAAGGTCGTCATCGGCGGCAAGGAGCTGACCGCGACCTCGGAGTACGGGCGGTATCTCGTCGACGCCCACGTGGACCAGGGCGTCGGGGTGCCGGCCGCCTTCCAGCTGACCTTCCGCGACCCGGGCCGCAAACTGCTGGGCAAGCTGGGCGTGCAGTTCGGCACCCCGGTGGTGATCACGCCGGTCTCCGACGGGCAGGGCACCGGCGACCCGCTGCTCACCGGCGAGGTCACCGCGATGGAGGCCGAGTACGACGGCACCGGAAGCTACGCGGTGGTCCGGGGCTACGACTACGGGTTCCGGCTGATGCGGCAGCGCCGCGTCGTCGCCTACCGCAACCAGACCGCCTCCGACATCGCCCGCAAGCTGGCCGCGCAGGACGGCGTGCCGATCGGGCGGATCCAGGCCACCAAGACCGTCTACGAGTTCATCAGCCAGTCGAACGTCACCGACTGGGACTTCCTGGCCCGCCTCGCCGACGAGAACGAGATGGTCATGTCGGTGGACGCCGACGGCAAGTTCCAGTTCGTGCAGCAGAAGAGCGCCTCCGGGGCGCCCTCGCCGCAGACCGACGGGGGCAAGAGCCCGTTCGTGCTGGAGGCCCGGCACGACATCCTGCGGCTGCGCACCGCGGTCACCGCCTCCGACCAGGTGAACAAGGTCGAGTCGCGGGGCTGGGACGTTCGGACGAAGAAGACGCTCACGGCGACCGCGACCCCCACGAGCAACACCGGCTACAGCATCGGCACCACCCCGGGCGCGGCGGCCGGCGAGTTCAAGACGTCGAAGCTGGTCGAGACGCGTACGCCGTACGACAAGCAGAACGAGGTGAAGTTCGCGGCCGACGCCCTCTCCGACGACGTCACGTCGACCTTCGCCGAGGTGGAGGTCGTCGTGCGCGGCAACCCGAAGCTGCGGCCGGGGGTTCCGGTGGCGCTCGCGGACGTCGGGGACCCCTTCGAGGGGAAGTACACGGTCACCTCGGTACGGCACGTCTTCGGCGACGCCAAGCACTACGAGACCTGGGTGACGGTCAGCGGCCGTCAGTGGCGCTCGCTCTACGGCGTCGCCTCCGGCGGTGGCGGGGACGCGGGCGGCGACCGGCAGCTCAGCGTGGCGCAGGCCCTCGTCACCGATGTGCAGGACCCCCTCCAGCAGGGCCGGGTGAAGCTCAAGTTCCCGTGGCTGGACGACACCTACGTCAGCGACTGGACCCGGACCATGCAGTGGGGCGGGGTGCGCGGCGGCGGGGTCTTCCCGATGGACGTCGGGGACGAGGTGCTCGTCGCCTTCGACCGGGGCGCCCTCGACCACGCGTACGTCATCGGCGGCCTCTACAACGGCAAGGACAAGCCGACCCGGGTCAAGGACGTGCCGCTGCACGACGGCATGCGCGGCCGGGCCACCCGGCACACGGTCTCCGACCGGGTCGGCAACCGCATGGACCTGCTCGACCAGCGGGGCCGCAAACAGGGCGTCCGGCTGGCCAGCGGCGACGACAAGCTCACCGTGTTCCTGGACCGGCAGCAGACCGAGATCACCGTGGACAGCAAGGGCAGCGTCTCCATCAAGGGCAGCACGTCGGTGTCGGTCGAGGCGGGCGCCAACCTGTCGCTGAAGGCGGGGGGCGCGCTCAGCATCAGGAGCGGGGGGCCGCTGTCCCTGCAGAGCGCGGAACTCGTCGACATCAAGGCGCCCGCGGGCGCGGTCTCCGTGAACGCCGCCGCCGTGAGCCTGATGGCGAACGCGGCCCTGTCGCTGCGTGGCAACGCCGCCGTCGCGATCAGCTCCCTGGCCACCGTGGCGATCCAGGCCCCCGAGGTACCGGTCCTTGGCAACCTGATGATGGGCGGCCTGACGGTGATGGTGATCCCGGCATGAGCGGGCACGGCGATCCCGGCACGAGCGGCCGGCAGGGTTTCCCGGAGGGGCGGGTGCGGGGCTGATGGCAGAGCAGTTCGTCGGCTCCGGCTGGTCGTTCCCGTTGCGGATCGGGCCCACCGGCGGCATCGCCCTGGTCAGCGGCGAGAAGGAGGTGGAGGAGGCCATCCGGCTCATCCTCTCCACGGCCCCGGGCGAACGCCCGATGCGGCCGGAGTTCGGCTGCGCCATCCACGACCTGGTCTTCGCCCCCGTCAACGAGCAGACCGCCGGCCGGATCCAGCACGAGGTGCACGCCAGCCTCGACCGCTGGGAGCCGCGGATCGAGGTCGAGGACGTCGAGGTGACCACCGGGGCCGACCCGAGCGTGCTGATGATCGACGTCCGCTACTCGATCCGCGGCACCAACAACCCGCGCAGCCTGGTCTTCCCCTTCTACGTCATCCCCTCCCACGACGAGCCGGACCTGCCCCCCGCCTCCCCGGACTCCTCCGAAAGCGACCGCTGATCCCGATGGCCCTGCCCTCCCCGAACCTCGACGACCGCCGCTTCCAGCAGTTCGTCGACGACGCCAAGCGTTACATCCAGCAGCGCGCCCCGGAGTGGACCGACCACAACGTCTCCGACCCCGGCATCACGCTGGTGGAGACGGTCGCGCACATGGCCGACCAGATCGTGTACCGCCTCAACCGGGTCCCGGAGAAGAACCACCTCGCCTTCCTGGACCTGGTCGGCATCACGCTGTTCCCGCCGTCCGCCGCCCGCACGGACGTGACGCTCTGGCTGTCGGCGGCCCAGGAGGAGGCGGTCCCGGTGCCGGTCGGCACCGAGGTGGCGACCCGCCGCACCGAGACGCAGGAGGCGGTGGTCTTCGCGACCGAGCGCGAACTGACCATCGTGCCGAGCGAGTTGCGGCACCTGCTGCGCCAGCAGAACGGCGCGGCCGTCGTCGACCTCACCCACGAGCTCGCCGAGGGCAAGGACCTGCTGTGCTTCACCGAGTCCCCGAACCCCGGTGACTGCATGCTGCTCGGCCTCTCCGCCGCCGTCCCGCACTGCGCGGTCGCCCTGGACCTGGACAGCAGGGTCGACGGCGTCGGCGTGGACCCGCGGCAGCCCCCGCTGGTCTGGGAGGCGTGGACGGAGGACGGCTGGAAGGAGTGCGAGGTCGACCGGGACGGCACCGGTGGCCTCAACCGCCCCGGCGAGGTCGTGCTGCACGTCCCCGGCGGCCACGTGCTCTCCCGCAACGGCGGCCTGGAGGCCAGCTGGCTGCGCTGCCGGGTCACCGAACCCCACGCCGACCAGCCCTTCTACACCACCTCCCCGACGGTCCGGTTCGTCGAGGCCTGCACGGTGGGCGGCACCACGGCCGCCGTTCACGCGGAGACCGTCGAGGACGAGGCGCTCGGCGAGTCCACCGGCCTGCCCGGCCAGCGCCTCAGGCTCGCCCACGCCCCCGTCGTCGGGGACAACCCGCCGCTCCTCCTGCAGACCGCCGAGCACGACGGCGAGGGCGGCTGGGTGGACTGGCAGGTCGTCCCGCACTTCGCGGCCTCCGGGCCGTACGACCGGCACCTCGTCCTCGACGCGACCACCGGCGAGATCGCCTTCGGCCCCGCGGTCCGCGAACCGGACGGCTCGCTGCGCCAGTACGGCGCGGTGGCCCCGAAGGGCGCGGTCATCCGGGCCCGCCGCTACCGCACCGGCGGCGGCCGGGACGGCAACGTGGCCCGCGGCGCCGTACAGATCCTGCGCTCCTCCATCCCGTACGTCGCGGACGTGGTCAACCGGGAGGCCGCGCGCGGCGGGGTCGACGGCGAGACGGTCGCCGAGGCGAAGGTGCGCGCGCCGATCACACTGCGCGCCCAGGAACGCGCGGTGACCCTGCGCGACTACGAGGAGCTGGCCCGCCGCGCCGCGCCCGAGACGGCCCGGATCACCTGCCTGGAGGGCGAGGAGGGCGAGCACGGCTCGTACGCGGTACGGGTCCTGGTGGTGCCCCAGGCGGTTTCCGACCCGGGCGGCCGGCTCCGCTTCGAGCAACTCGTGCCCGGCGACGCCCTGTTGGACCGGATCACCCGCTACCTGGACGAACGCCGGCTGATCGGCACCCGGCTCGCGGTCGGGCCGCCCTTCTACCAGGGCGTCACGGTCGTCGCCACCGTGCACGCCTTCCGCGGCGTGGACGTCGACCGGGTCCGCCGCCAGGCCCACGACGCCCTCTACCGCCACCTGGACCCGCTGACCGGCGGCGCGGACGGCAAGGGCTGGCCGTTCGGGCGTCCGGTGCAGTCCGGCGAGATCTTCGCGGTGCTGCAACGCGTCCCCGGCATCGAACTCGTCGACGAGGTCGTCCTGCACCCCGCCGACCCGCTCACCGGCAAGCGCGGCGACCCGACCGACCGTATCGACCTGGACGCCCCGTCCCTGGTCTTCTCCTACGACCACCGGGTGAGGGTGATCGGCGAATGACCGGCAACAAGCCGACCGGAGGCCTCCGTTGAGAGGTTCCATCGACGGCCTCGGCTCCTCCGTCCCGATCAGCGCGATGCTCCCCGCCGTCTTCGCCGACGACGACCTCGCGCTGCGCTTCGTCGCGGGACTGGACGACGTGATCGCCCCGATCCCGAACGTCCTGGACTGCCTGCCCAGTTACTTCGACCCGGCGCTGGCCCCGCTCGACTTCGCGGAGTGGCTCGGCACCTGGGTCGGCGCGGAGACCGACGGCACGGAATCGGAGCCCCTGCTCCGGGCCGCCGTGGCCGCCGCCGCCTACCTGCACCGCATCCGGGGCACCCGCTGGGGCCTGTCCGAGACGGTCCGGCTGGCCTTCGGCGTACCGCCGGAGATCACGGAGAGCGGCGGCGCCGACTGGAGCGCCCGCCCGCTCGGCGCCTTCCCCGGCGCCGCCCGCCCCCACCTCCACGTCCACCTGACGCTCCCCGCCCCCACCCCGGCCGACGAGGTCCGTCTGGAACACCTCGTGGCCGCCGCCCGCCCCGCTCACATGCCCTACACGGTCCAGGTGACCGCGTCCGCCGAGAGGACCCCGCAGCGATGACGACCAACCGGAACTGCACGGAGTGCGGCGCGGTCGCCGAACCGGGCAAGTCCTTCTGCGACGACTGCGGCGCGGTCCTCAGCTGGACCGGCACCGACGAGGACCCCGCCCCCCAGCCGCCGACCCCCAACCCCGGCTGGGACGCCTTCACCCGCAGAGACGGCGGCACCGGCCTCCCCCAACGCGACACACGCGCAACAACAACAGCCCCGACAGAACCCCCCCTCCAGCCCCACGGCGACCTGTCAACACCGCGCACGGCAGCGCCCCTTCAGCCCCACGGCGACCTGTCAACACCGCGCACGGCAGCGCCCCTTCAGGGGCGCGGGGCTGAATCGGATGTGCGGCTGCCGCCGCGTGGGCGCGACCAGCCCCCACCCGCCGTCACGTCCCCCACAGCCGAAACCACCCCACTCCCCACTCCCCACCCGCAGCCCGAAGCAGCCGCCGCCACCCCCACCCCCGAACAGGAGCGCGCCCGCCGCCTCCTCATCCCGGTGAGTGAACCCACCCCCACCCCGGCCCCCCAACCCATCGCTCCGGTACTCCCCGGCCGCCCCACCCCCCAACGCCCCGCCGCCGTCCGCGCCCCCGGCGAGGACCTCGGCGCCCACGGCGGCACCCCCTGCCCCTGGTGCGCCACCCCCAACCGCCCCGACCGCCACTTCTGCACCCGCTGCGCCATGCCCATGGCCGGCCACCCCGACACCGGCCCCGCGGCCCGCCGCCCCTGGTGGCGCCGCATCTTCGACTTCCGCAACAGGGCGACCCCGTGGGCAGGCGACCGCCCCCGCCTGCGCCGCACCTTCGACCGCGTCGTCACCTGGATCGTCGCCGCCGTCGTCCTCACCGGCGTCACGGTCCTGGCGATCAACACGCCGAAGGCGGTCAGCGCCACCCGCGACCACTTCGCCAAGCGCGCCCCGGTCTCCCCGGACAGCTACCGCGCCTCCCGCGCGTACGCCGGCCACAAGCCGGAGCTGCTCTTCGACAAGCTGAACAACACGTGGTGGGGCCCGGGCATCGCCGGGGCCGGCGAGGGCGAGTGGGTCGAGGCGCACTTCGACGAGCCGGTCCGGCTCCTGAACGTCGTCATCACCTCCGGCGAGTCGACCCACAACGAGCAGCTGAACAAGTCGGCCCTGCCGCACCGCCTGACGGCGACCATCAAGACCTCCGACGGCAAGACCGAGACCCGCGAACTGACCCTCGACCAGGCGGCCGGCGGCCAGACCCGCGACCTGCGGGCCGCGGACGTCGTCTCCGTCCGCTTCACGATCGACTCGTCGTACCAGTCGTCGGCCCACACCCAGGTCGCCATCGCCGAGATCGAGTTCTTCGGCCCGTCGAGCGCCAACTCCTAGTACCTCCGGTGCGGCGGCGGCCGGTTCAGCTCCGCATCAGGGACCGGTACACCGCCGTGGACCTGGGGTTGCTCCGGCAGCCCCAGACACCGTGCGGGCAGTAGTCGGTGATCGTCTGGTACAGCGGGCGGGTGCTCGCGAACCAGTCGAGCATGCCTCGCAGGTACGCCGGATCGTCGCCGTTCTCGTACAGCCCCCACTCGGGGTACGAGACCGGTTTGCCGTGGGCCCGGGCGAAGTCGACCTGGGCCCGCAGCCCGTACGGTTCGGTGACCTGCTCTTCGAAGGACATCCCGTGCGGGGCGTCGTACGCGTCCATCCCCAGCACGTCCACGTACCCGTCCCCCGGGTAGCACCTGGTCCAGGGGACGGCGTCCCGGCCCCGGTTGGGCGCGAAGTCGAACCGGAACCGGGCGCCCGGCACCGACCGCATGGCCGTCACGATCCGCCGCCAGTACGCCTGCCAGGCGGCGGGGTCGGGTCCGCAGCGATGGGTGTAGGTGTCCCCGTTCATCTCCCAGCCGAGCACCACGACGGTGTCCGGCGCGCCGACCGAGACCAGCCGGCGGGCCAGCGCACGGAAGTGGACGTCGTACGAGCCGCCCGCCCCGAGCCGCAGCCGGCGGCGCACCTCGGCGTCCGGGACGTGGGCCTCGGTCTGTTCCAGCATCGGCACGTTGAGGACGAGGAGCCGGTCGGGTTCGGCCTGCCGCCAACGGGCCCACAGCCGTACGAAGTCCGGGGCCCCCTCGATGTTCCGCCACACGTCGCCGGGCAGGTAGGTGTGTCCGACCCGGGGCCGGTCCCGCAGCCAGTTCCCGAGCGCCGCCACCCGCCGTACCCCGTCCCCGCCGTACCCGACGTACGCCCCGAAGGGCCCGGGTGCGGCGGGCCGCGGGATCTCCGGCCGGGACACGGGCAGCAGCAGGAGGGCCGCCAGCACGGCGACCCACAGGAACCTCAGACGTGCCATGGAAGGCAGTCTCGCCGCTCGGCGCACAGGGGCCACGCCATGTGGTCATACCGTGACCCTGTGCGCTCCCGGCGTGCTACAGCCGTTCGCCCGACGGCATCCGCAGGGCCGGCGGGTGCCGCAGGGCCGTCATGTTCCACAGTCCCGCCGGATCCCACATCGCCGCCGGGCTCCACTGCTTCACCGGGGGTCCCTGGCGCGTCGGTGCCGCCTGGGGCACGGGGGTCCCGTGCGGCCTCGGATCTCTGTGCGGCCCAGGGTCCCTGTGCGGCCTCGGGTTTCTGTGCGGCTTCCGGACTCTCTTCGGCCTCGCCCATCGGCCGTGCCCCGACGGGGCGGTCCGCGTCCGCGCGGACGGCTCGACGGCCCCCGGCGACGCCGCCGGACTCGCGGCCGTGGCGCCCGTCGCGGTCGCGCCGGCGGAGGCGACCGCGACGGCGGAGGCGGAGGCGGCCGGGGTGCTCGGTGCCGGGTGGGGGTGTTCCGGGGACGGGGTTCCGGGCACGCTCACGCCGTGGCGCCGCAGCCACGGCAGCGGCGGGACCTCGGAGCCCAGGTGCCGGGTGGTCCGTACCTCGAAGTGCAGGTGGGGACCGTCCGCGTTGCCGGTGGAGCCGGCGGCGCCGATCCGCTGGCCCGTCGAGACGCGCTGGCCGCGGCGGACGTTGATGACGGACAGGTGGGCGTACTGGGTGTAGTAGCCGTCGGGATGGTGTAACACGACCTGGTTGCCGAAGGCGTCGCCGCAGGTCGCGGCCACGACGCGGCCGGGGCCGACGGCATACACGGGCGTACCGGTGTCGACGGCGAAGTCCTGGCCGGTGTGCCGGTGTCTCCAGAGGTGCCCCCTGGCGGAGTAGCGGGCGGAGAGCCGGTAGCGGACGGTGGGCGCGGTCCAGCGCGCGGCGTGGTCGGTGCCGTCCTGTTGCGCGCCGGCCGGCGGGGTGCTGCGCGTACCGAAGGCGCAGCGGGCCGGGCGCTGGTCCGCGGCCTTGGCGGGTGTGGTGAGGAACGCGCCGGTCAGGAGGAGTACCAGCGCGGCGGTGAGCAGCCGTAGATCATCCGTTCGCATCTTCGGATCCTCTGACGACCGGCCCGCCGGAAGGCGGCCCCACGCGCCCGGCGCCCCGACTTTCGCCTGTTCGGATGATCGGCCCGGCTCAGATTCGGGTGTGCCGGTTCACCACCGCGCTGGCGAGCAGCGAGAGCCGGGCGCGCTGGGCGTCGGTGAGGTGGGCCGCGAGGTCCCGGAGCTCCCGGTCGGCGAGTTCCTCGCACTGCCGGGCCAGCTGCCGCCCCTGCGGGGTGATCGACACCAGGACGCTGCGCCGGTCGTGCGGGGCCGGGGTACGGCGGACCAGGTCCCGGCGCTCCGCGCGGTCGACGAGGCCGGTCATGCTGGACTTGTCCAGGCCGAGGTGGTGGGCGAGTTCCTGCATGCCGGGCGTGCGGTCGCGCAGCACGCCGAGCAGCCGCAGCTGGACGACCGACAGTCCGTGTTCCGCCGCGACCTTCCCGAGCGCGCCCTGCACCAGGAACGACAGCTGGGCGAGACCGTCCACGAGCCCCAGGTCCTCGATGCCCTCGATGCCCGCGTCCGGTGATTCGGCGGTTGGCTTGTTCTGCATGGCTCCATCCTACGAGCGGTAGTACGCGCCCCCAACTACTTGACTTGGTACGTGGTGCGAACTAATTTGATTGGTGTCACGAACTAATCCGAGTCGAGGAGTCGCCATGCATGCCGCCGTGGTCCGTTCGTTCGACCGCCCGCCGCGCTTCGAGGAGTTCCCCGCCCCGGAACCGGGCGAGGGCAGGCTGCCGGTGGAGATGATCGCCGCCGGTCTGCACCCGAGGGTCCGCTCCGGTGCCGCCGGCACCCACTACACCAGCGACGGCCGTCTCCCCCTGGTCCCCGGCGTCGACGGCGTGGGCCGGCTGCCCGACGGGCAGGTCGTGTACTTCGTGGCCGACGACGGGGACCCCGGCACCATGGCCGAGCGGACGGTCCTCGACCCGCGCCGGGCGGTCCCGCTGCCCGCCGGCGCCGACCCGGTGACCGTCGCCGCGGCCATGAACCCCGCCATGTCGTCCTGGGTGGCACTGCGCCGCCGGATCACGTTCCAGCCGGGCCAGGGCATCCTGGTCCTCGGCGCCACCGGCAACGCGGGCCGGATGGCCGTACAGGTCGCCCGGCACCTCGGCGCCGGCCGGATCGTGGCCGCCGGCCGCGACCCCGAGCGCCTGGCCCTGCTCGGCGGCCTCGGCGCCACCGACGTGGTCCCGCTGGCCGGGGACCCGGACAAGGCCGACGCCCGGCTCGGCGAGGCCGCCGCGGACGTCGACGTCGTCCTCGACTACACCTGGGGCACACCCACCGAGCGCGCCCTCCCGGCCGTCCTCACCCGCCGCGCCGACCGCAGCGCCCCGCTGGACTGGATCCAGATCGGCGCCACGGCCGGCCCGGAGATCGCCCTCCCCTCCGCCGTGCTGCGCGCGGCGAACCTGCGGCTCATGGGCAGCGGCCAGGGCTCGGTCACCGCCCGCGGCATCGTCGCCGAACTGCCGTCCCTGATGACCGAACTGACCCGGGGCACCCTCACCGCCGACGCCCGGCCGGTGCCACTCGCCGACGTCGAGGAGGCCTGGACCGCCCCCGCCGAGCCCGGCCGGCGCCTGGTCTTCACGACTTCTCCCAGGTGATCGTCCCGGAACTGAACGCCCGCCCGCCGTCCACCCGTACCTCCGGGCACAGCACGTGTCCGCAGAACGGAGTCCCCCCGTGAACGCATCCGCAGCCATCGGCGTGACCGGCCTCGGCGTGATGGGCCGCAACCTGGCCCGGAACTTCGCCCGGCACGGCTACC
The DNA here is from genome assembly GCF_040652195.1 of Streptomyces sp. NPDC048278. NCBI lineage: Bacteria > Bacillati > Actinomycetota > Actinomycetes > Kitasatosporales > Streptomycetaceae > Streptomyces > Streptomyces sp. NPDC048278. Next base: position 96,286 of record NZ_JBEZLP010000002.1, on the reverse strand, counting down.
CGGTCGCCGTCCACAACCGCACCCCGGCCCGCACCCGCGCGCTGATCGAGGAGTACGGCGGCGAGGGCGACTTCGTCGGCGCCGAGACCGCGGCCGAGTTCGTCGCCGCGCTCGAACGTCCCCGCCGGCTCATGATCATGGTGCAGGCGGGCGCCGCCACCGACGCCGTCATCGACGAGTTCGTGCCGCTCCTGGAACCCGGTGACATCGTCATCGACGGCGGCAACGCCCACTTCGCCGACACCCGCCGCCGCGAGGCCGCGCTGCGCGAGAAGGGCCTGCACTTCGTCGGCGTCGGCGTCTCCGGCGGCGAGGAGGGCGCCCTGCACGGGCCGTCGATCATGCCGGGCGGCTCCGCCGAGTCGTACGCCGTGCTCGGGCCGATGTTCGAGGACATCAGCGCCAAGGTGGGCGGCGAACCGTGCGCCACGCACGTCGGCGCGGACGGCGCCGGGCACTTCGTGAAGATGGTGCACAACGGCATCGAGTACGCCGACATGCAGCTCATCGCCGAGGCCTACGACCTGCTCCGCCAGGTCGGCGGGTACGCGCCGGCCGAGATCGCCGACATCTTCCGGGAGTGGAACGGCGGCCGGCTCGGCTCCTACCTCATCGAGATCACCGCGGACGTGCTCGCCCACGTCGACGCCGCGACCGGTGCCCCCTTCGTCGACATCGTCGCCGACGCGGCCGGGCAGAAGGGCACCGGGCGCTGGACCGTGCAGACCGCGCTGGACCTGGCCTCCCCGGTCACCGCGATCGCCCAGGCGACCTTCGCCCGCGCCGCCTCCGGCCGCAGTGCCCTGCGGGCCGCCTACGCCGGACTGTCCGGCGGCACGACCCCGCCGCTCAGCGCCACCGAGGCCGACCGCTTCGCCTCCCGCGTCGAACACGCCCTGTACGCCTCGAAGGTCATCGCCTACGACCAGGGCTGGACGATGATCCAGGACGCCGCCGCCGAGTACGGCTGGAAGATCGACCTCGGCGCGGTGGCCCGGATCTGGCGGGGCGGCTGCATCATCCGCGCCTCCTTCCTGGACCGGATCCGCGCGGCCTACCGGGCCGACCCGGACCTCGTCAGCCTGCTGGCCGAGGAGGAGTTCGCGAAGGAGATCGCCGACGCGCAGGTGCCGTGGCGGGAGACGGTCGCGTCCGCGGCCCGCCGGGGCATCCCGGTCCCCGCCTTCTCCGCGGCCCTCTCCCACTACGACACCCTCCGCGCCCCCCGACTCCCCGCAGCCCTCCTCCAGGGCCAACGCGACTACTTCGGCGCCCACACCTACACCCGCACCGACCGCCCCGGCACCTTCCACACCCACTGGGCAACCGAGGGCCGCCCGGAAACAGAGTCCTGACCAAGCACCCCGCAAGCAAAGCGCCCCGCAAGGGGCACGGGGAACTGCGCGACCAGCCACGACGATGTCGCAGACCGCCGACGGCATTTCGCGGCACTCTCGGCCGTGGCACCGTCCGGCGGGTGGCGGAGCGTCGTCCGCTGCGGGCCCGTCGTGGCTTGTCGCGCAGTTCCCCGCGCCCCTTCGGGGCACGTTGTCGGCTGCCGGTTCGGCGTGGCCGATCGCGCAGTTCCCCGCGCCCCCCCAAGGGCGGGCGGCCCCGTCAGACAGGCACCCGCATCGCCTCCGCCGACGGCACCCGCAGAGCCCTGCGCGTCGGCAGCTCGATCGTGACGTACGCCGTCACCACCACCGTCACCGCCGCCGCGGGCAACAGCCACGTCGGGCCCGCGGGCCAGGGGCGGGACAGGAACCCCTCGCCCAGGAGCACCAGCGGCACCGCGGACAGCGCCGCCCCCGAGACGAGCGCCGAGGCCGCGATCACCCCGGCCTCCCGCCGCATCATCGCGAGCACCTGCCGCGGCGTCGTACCGACCAGCCGCAGCGCGGCGATCTCCGTGCGGCGCTGGGCCGTCGCCGCGACCAGCCGGTTGGCGATGCTGAGCAGCAGGTAGCCGAGGAGCACGACGACGACGGCGAGGTTCACCCACACCTCGGGCGGAGTGGACGCGCCCGCGTGCGGCGCCGTGTCCGACACGGCGAGCCCGGGGCGGGCGCCGGCCAGCGCCGTGAGCCCGCGCTCCGCGGTCGCCGTGCCGTCGGTGCGGACGAGGACGCTCTGGTCGAGCCCGGACGTGGTGTGCCCGGCGGCCAGGTCGTGGGAGAGGACGACCGGGCCGAAGCCGAGCCCGCGGGCGTAGACGGCCACCACCTTCGCCTCGACGGGCGCGCCGTCGCCGAGGAACAGCTTGATGCGGGCGCCGAGTCGCGCGTCCCGCGGGCCCGCCACCTCGCTGCTGACGGCGACCGTGGCGCCGGTCAGCCCGGCCAGGCTGCCCCGGGTCACCCCGAGGTCGAGGACGTCCCGCGCGGCGGGCGTGAGGATCAGTGCGGCGGCGGACTCGGTCTCGGTGTCGCCGAACATGCGGTACGGCCAGACGACGGTGGTGCTGCCGACGGGCGCCGCCGCCCGCACCCCGGGCACCCGCCGTACCTCGGCGAGCGTGTCCGCCGGCAGTCCGCCGAGCGCCGCCGCGCTCAGCCGGTACTGCGCGAGGGTCCCGGCGCGGGTGTCGTCCGCGGTCGCGGCCAGCACGGTGGTCTGCGTGAGCGTGTACGTCAGCACGAACACCACCGCCATCGCGAGCGGGCTGACCACCCCGGTGACGCGCTGCGCGTACGCCCGCACGTTGGACATGGCCAGCCAGGTCGCCGCGGACACCCCGGGCCGCAGCCGTCGTACGACCGCCTCGCCCGCCGCGCGGACCAGTGCGGGTCCGGCCAGGGCCAGGCCGATCGCGGCGACGATGCCCGCGATGGAGGTGGCGGAGGCGCCGATCAGGGTGCGTTGCAGCAGCGGGGGGACGGACAGGGCGCAGGAGGCGGCGATCAGGAGGAGGCCCGCGACCGTGCGGGGGCGGGAGGGCGCGCGGGGCTCGCTGCGGGACTCGGCGACCGCCTCGGTGGCCGGCATCCTCGACGTGCGCCAGGCCGCGCAGCGGGCCGAGAGGCGGACGGCCGCGAGGAGCAGTACGACGGTGGCCAGGGCCGGCAACGGGCTGAGGGTGAGGGGGAGTCGGGCCGGGAGCACCTCCCGGTGGACGAGCAGGGTACGGAAGCGGCCGGCCAGCAGGTAGCCGAGGGCGACGCCCGGGACCAGGGCGACGGCGGCCACGGCCGTCGACTGGGCCGCCGCCAGCCGCCGGATCTGCCTCGGGGTCGCGCCGACGGCCCGCATCAGCGCAAGGTCGCGGCGCTGCCCGGCGATCGCCACGCCGAGGGCGCCGGTCGTCACGAACCCGGTGATCAGCAGGACGATCCCGGCGAGCGAGCCGGCCAGGAGGACGAGGAGGGAACGGGCCGAGCCGACCCCGGGAGCGACCGCAGTACCCCGGTCGGCTCCGGTGAGGACCCGCAGACCGGTCCCGGCGACCGCCGCGCGTACCGCGGAGGCGACCTGGCCGGTGGCGCCGGGCCGGGTGCGGAGGCCTATGAGATCGACGGTGCGGGCGCCCGCGGCGGCCGTCCTCGTGCCGTCGGGGGCCGCCAGCTCCGCCGCCCTGCCGTCCGTGAAGTAGAGGCCCGCGTCCGGGTCGTGGACCACGGCCGAGACCCGGTAGGCGGTGGCCGCACGGCCGTCGGCGGTGACGCGGACCCGGTCGCCCACGGACAGGCCGGTCGTCGCGGCCACCGCCACCTCGGCCGGGTCCGCCGGGGCCCGGCCCTCGACGCGGGCGCCGGCGAGCAGCTTCGTCGAGGACCAGCCGTGCCCGGCCGCCGTCGGGTCCTGGCCGTCGGTGCCGACCGGGCGCAGGCGGCCCCGCGCGTCCGTCACGGCGGCCGGGAAACCGAGGTCGCCGACCGCGAGGACGACGCCGGGCAGCCCGGCCAGGCGGGCGGTGAGACCGGCCGGGACGCCGGCCCGTTCGGGCAGCGCGATCGGCAGGTCCCCGGAGACGTGGTACTCCTGATCGGCCGCGACCACGACGTCCGCACCGGCGAGGCGGCCCGGGGGCAGCTGGGAACGGAGCCCGGACTCGGCCAGCACCCCGGTCGTGGTGATCAGGGCGGCGGCGCCCAGGACCGCGCAGGCCACGGCGAGCAGCGAGGCGATCCGGTGCGCGGCCATCCGCAGGGCGAACCGGAACATGGTCAGTGTTCTCCCAACATGGCAAGTCTGGCGGCCAGTTGGCTCGCCACCGGGTGGTGCAGGGCCTCGACCACCCGGCCGTCGGCCATCACCAGCGCGGTGTGCGCGCGGGCGGCGGCGGCCGGGTCGTGGGTGACCATCACGACCGTCTGGCCGAGGTCGTCGACGAGGTCCCGGAGCAGGTCCAGGACCTGGTGGGCGCTGCGCAGGTCGAGGGCGCCGGTCGGTTCGTCGGCGAAGACCACCGCGGGACGCGCGGCCAACGCCCGTACCAGCGCGGCGCGTTGCTGCTGGCCGCCGGAGAGCTCGGCGGGGCGGTGGTGCAGCCGGTCGGCCAGGCCCACCCGTTCGACCAGGGTGCGGATCCAGTCCCGGTCGGGTCGGCGGGCGGCCAGCCGCAGCGGCAGCGTGATGTTGTCCTCGACGGAGAGGGACGGGATCAGGTTGTAGGCCTGGAAGACGAAACCGACGCGCTCCCGGCGCAGTTCGGTGCGCTTCGTCTCGTTCAGCCCGGAGATCTCCCGGCCGTCGATCCGGACGCTGCCCGAGGTCGGCGCGTCCAGGCCCGCCGCGCAGTGCATCAGCGTGCTCTTGCCGGAGCCGGAGGGGCCCATCACGGCGAGGAACGTGCCGTGCTCCACGGTGAGCGTCACGTCGTCCAGGGCCCGCACCCCGCCCGGGTACGTCTTGCCGACAGCCGCGAGCGCGATGGCCGGGGCCCGGCGGGCGGTGTCCGTCAGTGTCGCGTTCACCGGTGGCCCCGCAGCCGGCGTACGACCAGGGCGCCCGCGCTGAGCAGGGTCAGCACGCCGCAGGTCACGTTGACCCACGCGTCGACACCGCCGTACGAGGTCGCCATGTTGGCCGCCGCGCTCAGGACGAGCAGGGACCAGAGCAGGGTGCGGGTGAGGTCCACGCCGCCGTCTGCCGTGCCGCCCCGGTGGTCGGCGGGCGGTGTGCCGGTGAGGCGGTACGGGTCGGGGTGGGCCACGGGAAACCTCCTGCTGGGGGCCGATGTCCTGGGTGGGGTTCGGGCACCGACGCTACGGACCGTGACCCCCGGCGGCCGATCCCGTGTGCCGCCGGATCGCGGGTACAGCAGGCTGTACTTTCCGGGGCTCCGGGGCCCGGCGAACTGCCGTACGCCCTAGGGTCGTCGGTGTCGAGAGGAGGGGCCGAGGATGGCTGTCACCGGCACCCGGCCGGACCGCACGGACGAGGGCGGGGGCGACGACGAGCACGGGGGCGAGCGCGGCGTCGGGTCCGGCCGTGAGGGGCTGAGGACGGTCGCCGGGCGGGCGGTGCGGGCCTCGGGCGCCGCGCTCGCGGAACTCGTCGGCGGGCTCGGTACGGCCGTCCCGGCCCTGGCCCTGCTCCTGCTGCTCGCGGTCGCCGCGGTGACCGCGCCGCTGGGCGCCGGACTGCTCCTGGCGGCCCCGCTGCTGCGCGCGCTGCACGCCCTGGCCGGCCGGGAACGCGAACGGCTCGGCAGGCACGGCCCCGAGATCGTCGCCCCGGATCCGGCCCCGCCGGTCCGGCTGCGGCTCGCCCTCGCCGACCCCACCACCCGGCGGGAGCTGCACTGGCTGGCCCGGCACGGCACGGTGGGCCTGCTGCTGGGCCTGGCGGGCTTCCTGCTGCCGCTGTCCGCGGTGCGGGACACCGCGTTCCCGCTGTACTGGCGGTTCATGCCCATGGACATGACCGCCACCTCCTTCGGCTACGGCGTCGCGCACTCCTGGGCGGAGGCCTTCGCCGTCTGCGCGTTCGGGATCGGCTCCACCGCCGTCATCCTCGGCCTGACCCCCGGCATGGCCCGGCTCCAGGCGGACCCCGGCCGGCGGCTGCTGGCCGCCGGACCCGACCAGGACCTCTCGCTGCGGGTCGCGGAACTCACCGCCACCCGGGCCGCCGCCCTCGACGCCCACGCCACCGAACTGCGGCGCATCGAGCGGGCGTTGCACGACGGCACGCAGAACCGGCTGGTCTCGGTCACCGTGCTGCTCGGCGCCGCCCGCCGGCAGGTGGCGCGGGACCCGTCCCGCGCCGACGAGATCCTGGAGCGCGCCCAGTCCGCCGCCGAACAGGCGCTGGCCGAACTGCGCACGGTCTCGCGGAGCATCCTGCCGCCGGTCCTGGACGACCGGGGGCTCGCGGGTGCGCTGTCCGGCCTCGCCGCCGACTGCCCGGTGCCCTGCCGGATCGACGTGGACGCACCCGAACGCTGTGCCGCCTCCGCCGAGGCGACCGCCTACTTCGTCGTCGCCGAGGCCCTGACCAACGTCGCCAAGCACAGCGGCGCCCGGTCGGTCACCGTGGCCGTCCGGGCCCGGGGCGGGCGGCTGCGCCTGACCGTCGCCGACGACGGCCGGGGCGGCGCCGAGGAGGCCGGCGGCTCCGGACTCACCGGCATCCGCCGCCGCATCGCGGCCCACGACGGCACCCTCCGCCTGGCCAGCCCGCCCGGCGGCCCGACAACCCTGGAAGTGGACCTGCCCAGTGGATCGTGAAGCACCCGCGCACCGCGCCGTACCCGCGCGAGGCGCCGTACCGGCACCCGGCCCCGTACCCGGCGAAGCACCCGCGCCCCCCGATGCCTCAGCGCGCCCCGAGACCTCTGCCCGCGTCGATGCGGAGGTGTCCGACGGGGTGCGGCCCTCGCTGCGGATCGTGATCGCCGAGGACGACCCGTTGCTCCGTGAGGGGCTGGCCCTGCTGCTGCGGGCCGAGTCGATGGACGTGGCCGCCACCGCCGGTACCGCGGAGGAGGCGCTGGACGCCGTGGAGGCGCACGCGCCGGACGTCGCCATCCTCGACGTCAGGATGCCGCCGACGCACACCGACGAAGGCATCCGCGCGGCCGTCGAGGCCAGGCGCCGCCACCCCGGGCTCTCCGTCCTCGTCCTGTCGGCGTACGTCGAGCAGAGCTTCGCCACCCAGCTGCTCACCGGCGGGGTGGGCGGGCTCGGCTACCTGCTGAAGGAACGGGTGGGCCGGGTCGAGGAGTTCCTGGACGCCCTGCACCGGGTGGCGTGCGGCGGCACCGCGATCGACCCCGAGGTCGTCGCCCAGCTCTTCACCCGGTCCCGCCAGGACACCCGCCTGGAACGGCTCAGCCCGCGCGAGCGCGACGTGCTGGCGCTGATGGCGGAAGGCCTCGGCAACTCCGCGATCGCCGAACGGCTCGTCGTCACCGACGGCGCCGTCCACAAGCACATCCGGTCCATCTTCGCGAAGCTCGACCTGTCCCCGGCCGACCGGGTGGACCGCCGGGTGGCGGCGGTCCTGCACTACCTGGAGGACGCCCGGGTCAGGTCCCGCTGACGCGGCTCAGACGCGGACGCCGAACATGAACGGGCCGCCGATGGTGGACATCGACTCGTAGCGGACGACCGTGCCGGTGCGCGGGGCGTGCAGGATCTGGCCGTTGCCCGCGTACAGGCCCACGTGGTGCAGGTCGTTGAAGAAGAAGACCAGGTCGCCGACCTGGAGGTCGGACGTCGAGTAGATCTTGGTGCCGATCGTCGACTGGGACTCGGAGGTACGGGGTATGGAGACGCCGGCCTGCGCGTAGGCCCAGGAGGTCAGGCCCGAGCAGTCGAAGGAGGACGGGCCGGTGGCGCCGTACACGTACGGGGTGCCGAGCCGGGTCTTGGCGGCGGCGAAGGCGGCGGCGGCCCTGCCGGTGGCCGAGGTGTCGTTGCCGAGGTCCACCCGGTCGCTGGCGGAGCGGCTGGCACGGTCCTGCTCGGCGGCGAGGGAGGCCTTCTCGGCGGCGGTGAGGCTGTTGAGCAGCTTCTGCGCCTCGGCGAGCTTGGCCTGGACCTCCGTCTTCTTCTTGCCGAGTTCGGTGCGGGTGGCGGCCAGGTCCTTGAGCTTGCCGGTGGCCTCGGCCCGTTCCTGCGCCAGTTCGCGCTGCTTGGCCTGGATCTTCTTCAGCGTCTCGACCTGCTGGCTGCTCAACTGGTCGAGGGCGGTCGCCTTGTCCAGGTAGCTGTCCGGGTCGGAGGAGAGGAACAGCTGGAGGGACGGGTCGATGCCGCCGCTGCGGTACTGGGCGGTGGCCATGGAGCCGATGCCGTCGCGCAGGTCGTTCAGTTCGTCCTGGCCGCGCGCGACCGACTCCTGGAGCGCGGTGATCTGCTTCTGGAGCTTCTCCTGCTTCTCCTTGGCCCCGTTGAACTTCTCGGTGGCCTGCTCGGCCTCCTCGTAGAGCTTGTCGACCCGGGACTTGACCTCGTCCTTCTTGGGCTTGGCGGCGGGCGCGGCCTCGGCCGCCTGCGAGGAGAGGACCACGGCTGCCGCGGCGGCGGTGGTGAGCACGGTGACGCGAGCGCGGCTCGGCTGCTTGATACGACGGTGGGACGCCACGGAGGCGAGCTCCTTCCGAGCGGATGAGTCGAGCGACGGGTCAGCTGAAGGGTCAACTAGTGGTACGAGCATCAGACATTAATGACTCACTAATGATCAGTTCAAATCTCCGCATGAAAAAAATTGGCCAGGGGTCGCCAACAGGGCTTCTTCGCCGACCGGGTCACGGGGTGCCCCGCCCATGACTGTTAGGAACCTTGACAGTTAAGTGGTCTAGTCCAAATATGGGCGCCCATGAGACGCACCCGTGCCCTGCACGCCCTGACCGCAACCGCCCTGTCCGCCGCGCTCGTTGCCTTCGGGGCCGGCGCCGCGCACGCCTCGGCCCAGCACCGCGCGAAGCCCCTGCCCGCGCACGTCTCCGCCCCCTACTTCGAGGCCTGGACCGGCCAGAGCCCCGCCGCGCTCGCCGCCCGGTCCGGCAACAAGTACCTCACCTTCGCCTTCCTCCAGACGCCCGCCGCGGGCTCCTGCACCGCCGACTGGAACGGCGACGCCACCCAGCCCGTCTCCCCCTCGGTGTTCGGCGCCGACATCGCCACCCTCCAGGCCCGTGGCGGCGACGCCATCCCCTCCTTCGGCGGCTACAGCGCCGACACCACCGGCACCGAACTCGCCGACAGTTGCACCGACGTGGACGCCATCGCCGGGGTCTACGAGAAGCTCGTCACGACGTACGGCATCAGCCGCATCGACCTCGACGTCGAGGCCGACTCCCTCGCGAACACGGCCGGCATCGACCGCCGCAACAAGGCGATCGCCAAGGCCGAGCGCTGGGCCGAACGCACCCACCGGCCGCTCCAGTTCTCCTACACCCTGCCGACCACCACCAAGGGCCTGGAGGACGACGGCCTCGCCGTCCTCCAGAACGCCGTCGCCAACCACGCGCGCGTCGACGTCGTCAACATCATGACCTTCGACTACTACGACGGCGCCACCCACGACATGGCCACCGACACGAAGACCGCGGCGACCGGCCTCCACGGCCAACTCCACGCCCTCTACCCGCACAAGAGCGCCAAGGACCTGTGGGGCATGGTCGGCGTCACCGAGATGCCCGGCATCGACGACTACGGCCCCGCCGAGACCTTCACCACCCAGAACGCCGCCACCGTCGCCCGCTGGGCCGCCGCCCAGGGCATCGGCACCCTCTCCTTCTGGGCCCTCCAGCGCGACAACGGCACCTGCGTCGGCACCGGCGGCTCCGACTCCTGCTCCGGAATCGCCCAGGACACCTGGTACTTCAGCCACACCTTCGCCCGGTTCACCGGCCCGCGGGCCTGAAAAACTCCCGACGTTCACCGAACCGCCGTACAACCCAGGTCCGCGACCGGAGGTCTCCTGTGTGCCACCGACGGCATCCGCACCCACCACGGGAGACCCCTTGCGTACGCGCACCGCTCTGCTCGCCGCCGCGTTGCTCGCCTCGGGGCTGACGCCGCTGGCGCTCTCCGCGCCGGCGGTCGCCGCCACCGCGAAGTTCCCGGACGACTTCAACGGCGACGGCCACCGCGACCTCGTCATCGGCGACAGCACGGCCACCGTCGGCGGGAAGAAGGGGGCGGGCGCGGTGGTCGTGGTCTGGGGCACGGCACACGGCCCCGACTTCGCCAAGCGCTCGCTGATCACGCAGAACACCCCGTACATCGCGGGCACCGCCGAGACGGGCGACTCCTTCGGCACGAAGGTCACCGCGGCCGACATGAACGGCGACGGCTACGGCGACGTCGTCGTCACCGCCCCCGGCGAGGACGACGGCGCCTACCACGGCACCTTCACGATCCTGTGGGGCTCCAAGTCCGGCCTGAAGTCCGGGACGTCCTTCAAGAGCCCGGGCTGCAAGGACTGCGGCTACGCCAAGGACGTCGCGGTCGGCGACTTCACCGGCGACGGCAAGCAGGACGTCGTGTCGATCACCGACGACTACGTCTACGTCGAGCGCGGGCCGTTCACCAGAACCGGCGGTCACGGCAGGGCCACCAACCTCGACCCGGTCGACGGCGAGAACATCAAGCCGGACCTCGTGGTCTCCGGCAAGGTCACCAAGGACGGCACCGCCGACTTCGCGGTCCTCGGCTACGACGTGGACAAGGGGACCAACCGCGTCTGGTTCTACCGCGGCCGTTCCGGCGGCCCCACCGCCCCGCCCCGCAAGATCGGCCTGCCGAACTCGGCCGACGACGCCCACGCGAGCGCCGCGATCGCGGACTTCGACCATGACGGCTACGGCGATCTCGCGATCGGCGTCCCCCGCTCCGGCAAGGGCGGTGCCGTCCACATCCTCAAGGGCACCTCGGCCGGCCCCAGCACCACCGTCAGGACCATCACCCAGAACACCACCGGCGTGCCCGGCACGAGCGAGTCCCCCGACTACTTCGGATACGACGTCTCCGCGGGCGACGTGAACAACGACGGCTACCCGGACCTCGCCGTGGGCATCCCGACGGAGCAGTTCACCACCGGCGGCATCTACCCCGGCGCGGTCACCGTCTTGCGCGGCGGCACCGCGGGCCTCACAGGCAAGGGCTCCCGCCAGTACGACGTCAGGACCCCCGGTGTCGCGGGCGAACCCGGAGAAGAGGACAGCGCCTGGTTCGGCGCCTCCGTCCTGCTCCGCGACTTCACCCACGACGGCCGCGCCGAGCTGATCGTCTCCGCCGACGAGGCCGGCCGCCTCTACCACCTCCCCGGCACCTCCGCCGGCCCGACCGGCACCGGCTCCACCCTGCACACCGTCAAGGACCTGGGCCTGGGCGACCGCCCGTACTTCGGAGCGGCCCTGGCCGACTGACCGGGCGGCCGACACCTCGGCCCGGGCGTCCACACCCTGTGGATGCCCGGGCCGGACCGTGCAGGGGGCTACGGGTTCACGACCGTCCCGCCGAACGTGACGTTCAGCTTGCCGCTGGAGGCGAAGGACCAGCCGAGGCTGCCCGAGTAGGAGGAGCACCGCGAGCCGTTGGTGCCCGTCCAGAACTGGTTGGAGCTGTCGGCGTCGCCCACGGTCTTGTCGTTCGAGCCGCTGACGGCGAACCGGCACGAGGTGTCGGTCCGGAACACCGAAGTGCCCTTGTCGAAGGAGAAGTTGCGCTCGGCGTTGTCGATGCCCACGTTGTTGGAGACGGTCATCGTGCCCGGGTTGCTGTTGTAGGTGAACCCGTGGTGGCCGTTGCCGTACGCGATGTTGTGCTGCACCACGTGGTTGACGGCGATGTCGTCGCCGCCGAGCTTGTAGCCGTTGCGGTCGCCGTCCCCGCTCTGACTGCCGTCGCTGAGCGTGCCGTTGCGGTAGGAGAGCGAGTACTCGATGGTGACCGGGCCGATGGCTCCCGTGTCGGTCTTGGTGTACAGGTCCCAGCCGTCGTCGATGTTGTTGTGCGAGACGTCGTACCGGAACACGTTCCCGGTGCCCGTGGTCAGCTTGGCCGCGAAGCCGTCGGCGTCCTCGCCGTCGCTGTCGGCGTTGTCGTGCGACTCGGAGCTGACGACCAGGTTGTTCGCCGGCCAGGCGCTGCTCGACGTGCTGGAGGAGATCCGGCCGAGTTGCAGTCCGGTGTCGCGGTTGTACGCGGTCACGGTCCGCTCGACGACGTTGTTGCTGCCGCCGACGTAGATGCCGTTGTCGCCCGCGTGCTCGACGGTCAGGCCGTACAGGTGCCAGTAGTTGGCGAAGAGCTGGATGCCCCGGTTCGACGAACTCTCGCTCTGCGCCGAGAAGTCGAGGACCGGGGTCTCGCCCGGGTAGGCGGAGAGGGTGGTGAGCGCGCCGGAACTGCCGTTGGAACCGGCCGGGACGGTCACGGTGGAGGAGTAGGCGTACGTACCGCCGCGCAGGTAGATCGTGCCGCCGGCGGCGATTCGGCTGATCGCCGAGGTGAGCGTGGTCGGCGCGGACTGGGTGCCGGCGGCGCTGTCCGTGCCGCTCGGCGACACGTACAGCACCGTGGACGCGGCCTGTGCGGGGCCGCCCGACAGTGCGACGAGAGTGCCGGCGAGCAGGCCGACGGCCGCGATGACTGGTCTCACGTGCATGTTCGTCTCCGTTCGTCTCCGTACAACTCCGTGCGGGACCTTGCGGAAAGCGCTTTCTCTGCGAAGCTAGGAGGGTGGCGTGGGTGCGTCAAGAGTCATGTATGTAAAAGCAGTTCATGAGTGTGATCGCTAGAAGGGCTCGGGGAATATTTCGACCGTGATCGGAATACGGGTTCCGGCCCCTCCGTTGTGCGGGTCATGGACGAGATCCCGCGCAAGATCGACCTCGGCGCCGTCGGTGTGTGGCGCCACGACAGCACCGCACCCGAGCTGGCCGTCGCGCTGGAAGACCTGGGCTACGGCGCCCTCTGGCTCGGCAACGTGACCGACCCGGACCTCACCGAATCCGAACAACTGCTGGACGCCACCGACCGCCTGGTGGTGGCGACCGGCATCGTGAACATCTGGTCCAACCCGGCCGACCGGGTCGCCCGGGCCTACCGGCGCATCGCCGAACGCCACCCGGACCGCTTCCTGCTGGGCATCGGCGCCGGCCATCCGGAGGCGACGAAGGAGTTCGTCCGGCCGTACCAGGCCCTCAACGACTACCTGGACGTCCTCGACGCGGGCGGTGTCCCGGTCGCCCGGCGGGCGCTGGCGGCCCTCGGCCCGCGCGTCCTGCGCCTGGCGCGCGACCGCACGGCCGCCGCGCACCCCTACCTGGTCACCCCCGACCACACCCGCCTGGCCCGCGACCTCCTCGGCGCCGGACCGCTCCTCGCCCCCGAACAGAAGGTGGTCCTGGAGACCGACCGCGCCGCGGCCCGCGCGCTCGGCGACGCCACGCTCGGCTTCTACCTGAACCTGACCAACTACGTCGGCAACCTGCGCCGCCTCGGCTTCGACGACGCCGACTTCGCGGACGGCGGCAGCGACCGCCTCTTCGACGCGCTCTTCGTGCACGGCGGGACGGCCCGGGTGGCGGCGGGCGTCCAGGCCCATCTGGACGCGGGCGCCGACCACGTGGCGGTGCAGCTGGTGCACGCCGACGGCACCGACCCGCTGCCGGGCTACCGGGCGCTGGCGGAGGCGTTGAAGCTGGGCGGCGAGTAGGCCCGGGGGCTCACAGGGCGGCGAGGAGGGCGTCGAGCGGAGCGGGTACCCGGTCGGCGTCCAGGGCCTCCACGAGGACCCGGCCGTAACGGATCTTGCGGCCCGACGTCGTGCCGAGGAAACGGCGGAACTGCTGCTGGGCCGTGCGGCCCTGCTGCGCGGGCTGGTTCAGGAAGGTGCGCAGGGCGCGGTGGTCGCCCTCCGCATGCGCGAGTTCGGCGACGCGCGACGGGCCGAGGGCACGGACCAGCTCGTCCTCCAGGTCGGCCGCGCAGACGAAGACGCCGTGCTGCGGGGCGCCGGCCCGCTCCAGGCCGCGGGCGTAGTAGGGGTGTTCGCGTTCGTCGCAGAGCCCGGTCAGGCGCAGGCCGAGGCCGGTCGGCCCGAGGAGGCGGGCGTAGCGGCCGACGTTCATCGCCCCGCCCATCGCCAGCACGCAGACCCCTTCGGCCGCCAGGTCCCGGCCGCGCCGGGCGGCCAGCGCGTCGACGGCCGCGAGATCGCTGGGCCCTTCCAGCAGCACGACGCCCCGCACACCGAGCCGCCCGGCAAGCTCCCGCACCCCCGCCTCGGAACCGCCGCCGCCCTCACCGCCACCGCCCTCACCGTCGCCGATCCCACCGCCGCCGACCCGGTCACGGACGGCTTCCCGGAAGGCGGCCATGGCGGGCGCGGGGGTGGGGTGCGTTGCGGGCGCCGCGGCTGCTTCGGGCGGCTCGTTCGGCGCGTCCGGGGCGTTCGGCGTGTGAGTCATGGGACGAGTCTCCGCCCGGGTCCGGCGGTGGTGCCACGGAATATCCGGGGCGCCGCCGGATCCGGGGGGACCCGGGCGGGCGGGCTCAGGCGATGCGGGTTCCGGTGCCGCCGACGTGGACGCGCGGGTCGCCCGCGTGCAGGGTCACGGTGAGTTCGCCGGGGCGGCCCAGGTCCTCGCCCTGGTGGAGGGTGAGGACGGCTTCCTCGGGGGCCAGGCCGAGTTCACGGACGTAGGCGCCGAACGCGGCAGCCGCCGCACCGGTCGCCGGGTCCTCGACGACCCCGCCCACCGGGAACGGGTCACGGACGTGGAAGACGGTCGCCGACTCGCGCCACACCAGCTGCACGGTGGTCAGGTCCAGGCGGTGCATCAGCGCTTCGAGGCGCGCGAAGTCGTACGCGAGGTCCGCGAGCCGGGCGCGGGTGGCGGCGGCGAGCACCAGATGGCGGGCGCCGGCGAACGCGATGCGCGGCGGGAAGGCCGGGTCGAGATCGGTGGCCGGCCAGTCGAGCGCGGCCAGTGCCTCCGCGAGGTCGGCGTCGGCGATCTCCTCGGTGTGCGGCTCGACGCTGGTGAGCGTGGCCCGGACCGTCCCGCCCTCCTCGGTCACCGCGACCGGCACGGTGCCCGCGCGGGTGGCGAACACCAGCTCCCCGGGGCCGTTCCGCTCGGCGAGCGCGACGGCGGTCGCGATGGTGGCGTGCCCGCAGAACGGCACCTCGGCCTTGGGGCTGAAGTACCGGATGGTGTACGCCCGTCCGGCCTCGCCGTTCCGGCCGCCGAGACCCTCCGGGGGCGCGGTCAGGAACGCGGACTCCGAGTAGCCGAGTTCGGCGGCGATGGCGAGCATGCCGGCGTCGTCCAGACCGGTGGCGTCCAGCACCACCCCGGCGGGGTTGCCGCCGTCGGGTGAGCCGGAGAAGGCGGTGTAGCGCAGGATCTCGGGTCGCGGCGCGTTCGTCGTCATGCTCGCGGCAACGTGGGGCGGAGCGCAGGCTATTCCTGGGCGAGGCCGCCGCCCGTGCCGTCCTGGCGGTGCCGGTGGGTGGCGGTGATGCCGGCGAGGACGAGATCGACGCCGTCGAGGAACTGCTCGCGGTCGTCGTGCCCGCGCATCTGGTCCGCGACGGCCCGGGTGAACGGGTACTCGTCGGGGTCGAGGTCCTTCCACGCCGCCGACACGGTGTCGAGGAACCCGGCCCGGTCCACGCCGGGCGGGAGCGCGCGGCCGATCGCGCCGTTCACGGCGTTCTGGCCGGCGGCGCCGAGGACGTAGTGCACCAGCGCCGAGGTCACCGTGAACCAGCTGCTCTCGGGCACGTCGAGGGCCTGGACCCGCCGGCCGATGCTCTCGAAGATCCGTGGCGTGACCGTACCCGCGGGGCTGCGGGAGAGCTGCGCGGCGAGCTGCGTCGCGAGCCACGGATGCCGCGCGATCGCGTCGAACAGCCCGAGCGCGACGCTCCGGATCCCGTCCCGCGGTGAGGCAGGGGTGCCGGACTCCCCTGACCGGGGGATCACGGCGGCGGTGACGACCGCGTCCGTGGCGGCGGCGAGCAGCTCGTCCTTGTTCGCCACGTGCCAGTAGATCGCGCCGGGTCCGGTGGCGAGGCGTTCGGTCAGTGCCCGGAACGTCAGCCCGCTCTCGCCGGCCGTGTCGAGCAGCCCGACGGCCGCCTCGACGATGCGCTCGCGGGAGAGCGCGTCGGTGCGCCGCTGTGACCGGCGTGTCCGCGTTGCCATGGCGCCATCTTGACACGGCTGGAGCACCGTTCCAACATGGAACGACGTTCCAGTCTGGAATGCCGTTCCAGCCGTGCGCGGCCGTCGTCCCCGAGAGGCCGGCCCCGTCCACCCCGAGGAGTCACCATGCGTACGCCCGTCACGATCATCGGAGCCGGACTCGGCGGCCTCACCCTCGCCCGCGTCCTGCACGTCCACGGCATCCCGGCCGCCGTCTACGAGGCGGAGGCCTCTCCGGCGGCCCGTGCCCAGGGCGGGATGCTCGACATCCACGAGCACAACGGCCAGCCGGCGCTCCGGGAGGCGGGCCTGTACGAGGAGTTCCGCGCCCTCGTCCTGGCCGGCCGCGAGGCGACCCGGGCGCTCGCCGCCGACGGCACCGTCCTCTTCGAGGAGGCCGACGACGGTACGGGGGGCCGCCCCGAGGTGCTGCGCGGCGAGCTGCGCCGGATCCTGCTCGCATCGCTTCCGGCCGGCACCGTCCGCTGGGGCCACAAGGTCACCGCCGTCCGCGCCCTGGGCGCGGGCCGCCACGAGGTGACGTTCGCCGACGGCACCGCCGTCGCCACGAGCCTGCTGGTCGGCGCCGACGGCGCGTGGTCACGGGTACGGCCGCTGCTGTCCGCCGCCGTGCCCGAGTACACCGGCACCTCCTTCGTCGAGACCTACCTGTTCGACGCCGACACCCGGCACCCGGCCGCCGCGAAGGCGGTCGGCGAGGGGGCGATGTTCGCGCTCGCGCCGGGCAAGGGGATCCAGGCCCACCGGGAGACCGGCGGGACCCTCCACACCTACGTGGCCCTGCGCAGGCCGCCGGAGTGGTTCACCGACGCCGGCTTCACCGGGCCGACCGGTCCCGCCGGTCCCGTCGCGGCGGAGTTCGACGGCTGGGCCCCGGAGCTCACCGCGCTGATCACCGACGCCGACACCGCTCCGGTGCTGCGCCCCCTGCACACCCTGCCCGCCGGGCACCGGTGGGACCGGGTGCCGGGCGTGACCCTGGTCGGCGACGCGGCCCACCTCATGGTCCCGAGCGGCGAAGGCGCCAACCTGGCGATGTACGACGGCGCCGAACTCGGCAGGGCCCTCGCCGCCCGCCCCGACGACACCGAGGCCGCGCTGGCCGCCTACGAGCAGGCCATGTTCGTGCGCAGCGCGACGGAGGCCGCCGGCGCCGCCGAGCTGCACGAGCACATGTTCGGCGACGACTCCCCGCACGGCCTGATCGCCATGTTCACGGGAGCGGGAGCCGGAGCGGCTGCGGGGGCAGGAGCCGGGCGGACGGAATGAGCGTCACGCCATGGCGCGGCCATCCCGTACGAAGACCGGCTTGAGGTGCTTCTCCGGCAGGGCCTCGGGGAGTTGTTCCCAGTCGAGGACGTGGGAGACGACCCGGCCCGGGTCGACCCTGCCGGAGCCGGCCAGGGCGAGGGCGTCGGGGATGTGGGCGCGGACGTTGTCGCGGGCGACGCGCAGGGTGACGCCGGTGAGGTACATGTCGAGGAGGGGGAGTTCGCCGGGGCGGAAGTGGTTGCCCGCGGATTCGCAGATGCCCTCCGGGGCCAGGGACCGCAGCGCCAGGGCGAGTTGGTCGACGCGGCCGGTCGCCTCGACCGCGATGTCGAAGCCGTGGTGGACGGGCGGGTCGAGGGTGTCGGCCGTGGCGGCGCCGAAGCCCCGGGCGATCTCCCGGTGCCCGGGGTCGGGATCGACGTGCAGGACGGTGGCGGCGCCCAGCGCGCGGGCGATGTCGGCGACGTACAGCCCGATGCTGCCGCGGGCCACCACCAGCACCCGGGCGCCCGGCCGGTTCCGCAGGTGCGGAGCGACCAGGCGCCATGCCAACGACCAGTTGTCGCTCGCCGAGGCCATCGCCACCGGGTCGAGACCGGCCGGGAGCGGTACGAGCATGGCGTCGGCGTAGGGGACCCGGACCAGGTCGGAGAAGAGGCCGCCCCAGGCGCCGCCGATCGGGGCGCCGTACATCGCCATGTGCGGTACGGAGGTGCAGTGGGCGGTGCGGCCGGCCAGGCAGTGGCCGCAGCCGCCGCAGCTGACGGACCAGGGGACGACCACCAGATCGCCGGGGGAGACGGCGGTGACGGAGTCGCCGGTCTCGACGACCCGCGCGACGCATTCGTGGCCGAGGGCGAAGGGCGGGTCCACGAACCCGTGCCCGGCGAGGATCGCGGTGTCCACATCGCAGGAGGTCGCCGCCACGGGCGCCACGATCGCCTCCCCGTCGCCACGCAGCCTCGGATCGGGGACCTCGCGCCACTCCACCGTGTTGCGGGCCACGTAGGTCAGTTCACGCATCGGCCCGCGCACCCTTCGCCAGCGCCACCAGGTCGGCATGGCGGACGATCGAGCCGCCCGCGCCCCAGGTGCCGTCCGGCTGCTCGTGCACCAGGACCCACACCCGCAGGGCGTCGGCCGGGTCGGCCGTGTCGTCCGCGGCGAGTCCGGCCGCCGTCAGGACGGTCCGGGTGGCCTCCTCGACCAGACCGGCCCGGCGGCGCTCGGACAGCGCGCCCGCGGGAACCGTGACGTCCACCAGGAAGCGGGGCGCGTCGTCCCCGGCGGTGGTCTGGGCGCCGTCCGGCAGCTCGACCAGGTGACTCCAGGCCTGGGCGCGGAAGAAGGGCGTGTCGGGCGCGCCCTCCCAGCGCAGGAGTACGGCGGCGAGGTCCCGCTGGACGGTCGCGCGGCCCTCTTCGGTCAGTGCGCCGGACGGGACGGTGAGCCGGATCAGGGGCATGGGTGTCCTCCATGGCGAAGCAGGGGTTATGACGATCGTTATAGAGCGAGGTCACGCTAGACTATGACGAGCGTTATAACCAGGGGGGCCGGGGAGCCGGAGGGAGCGGGAGCTTGGCCAAGTCCAGTGCGCCGTCGCGGGACCGCATCGTGGCCGGGGCGGCCGACCTGATCAGCCGCCGCGGTCTGAACGCCACGAGCATCCGCGAGCTGGCCAAACACGCCGAGGCGCCGCTCGGTTCGACGTACCACTACTTCCCCGACGGCAAGCAGCAGCTCGCGACCGAGGCCGTGCGGTACGCGGGCACGTCCGTCGAGCGGCTGCTGCGCAAGGAGCTGGACGCGGGTCCGGTCGCCGGGCTGCGCGCGTTTCTCGGGCTCTGGCGCGGGATTATGGTGGCGAGCGACTTCCGGGCCGGCTGCCCGGTCCTGGCCGTCTCCGTCGAGGAGCCGCCCCCGGGCGACGAGATCCCGCCCGCGCTCACCGCGGCGGCCGAGGCGTTCGACGCCTGGGAGGCGCTGCTCACCGCCGCCCTGCGGGACCACGGTGCCGACCCCGACCAGGCCCCCGAGCTGGCGACCCTCGTCGTGGCCTCGGCGGAGGGCGCGATCGCCATGTGCCGAGCCCGACGCGACACCGCACCGCTGGACCGGGTCGCCCACCAACTCGAATCACTGCTCGCCGCCGCACTCGACGGGCGGGCCCGGAGTTAGGGGCCGTCCCGGCGCCGAGCGCGGCCCGGCATCAGGCGCTGAGCCGCTGGGTCGAGGTCGCCCGGTTCTCGATGCGACAGCTCTGCTCCGCCCTCCTGCGCGGACGGCGCCTACGTCGACCGCCGTCGCGCCGAAGGGCTTTCCGGCCGGAGCGGCACCCCGGCCCGAGTGCGTCGCTGCGCGGGGTGCGGCTGTCGGCGGGGCGTGGATCACTCCGGCGGTATGCCGGTACGGGTGCGCCGGTACGTCGGTACGGGTGCGCCGGTACGGGGACGCCGGTACGTCGGGGCGTCGGTACGGGGACGCCGGTACGCCGGGGCGTCGTTGCGGCTATCATCCGCCGTGTGGAACGTTCCCAAGAGGTGCCCTCGTCCGAGCACGCGCCCCCACTGCCGCCCAGCCCGTCGCCCCGCTCGCCCCTCCGCCCGTCGCCCCACCCGTCGTCGCCCGTCGTCGTGTGGGACCTCGGTGGTGTGCTGGCTCCCTCCGGCCGGGCCCTGACCTCGCTGGCCGACGCCCTCGGCATACCCGAGGCGGTGCTCGCTGAGCCGTACTGGGCCCACCGGGACGCCTACGACCTCGGCGGTTCTCCCGTCGCCTACTGGGCGCGGATCGGCGAGGCACTGGGGCGCCCGCTGGACGCGGCGTGGGCCGAACGGCTGGACGCGATCGACACCGGGGCGTGGGCGGTGCTCGGCGCCGAGGCGAGCGGCCTGCTCGACCGGCTGGCGGACCGCGGAACGCCGTTGGGTGTCCTCTCCAACGCCCCGGCCTCGCTGGCGGCGGCCGTCCGCCGGGCGGACTGGAGCGCCCGGTTCGAGACGCTCGTGTTCTCCTCCGACCTCGGCCTGATGAAGCCCGACCCGCGGATCTACCGGGGCGCCGAGGAGCGGCTGGGCCGGGCGGCGTCGGACATCGTCTTCTTCGACGACCGCGCGGAGAACGTGGCCGCCGCCCGCGCCCACGGCTGGCGCGCCCACATATGGAGCGGAGCCGCGGCGGCCCGCGCCGTACTCGCCGGGGAGGGCGTGCCCGCCGATGGCTGCTGACCGGCCGAGAAATCCGACGATCATCGACGTCGCCCGGCAGGCCGGCGTCTCCAAGTCCGTCGTCTCCCGGGTCGTCTCGGGACGCGGCAGCGTGGGGGAGGAGACCCGGCAGCGGGTCATCCGGGCCGCGCAGGAACTCGGGTACGTCGTCAACGCGTCCGCGCGGGCCATGGTGGCCCACCGGACGTACACCGTGGGCGCGTTCGTCCGGGACGCGGCCACCCCGTTCTACGGCCACCTGCTCACCGCCATGCAGGAGCGCGCGGCCTTCCACGGCTACCGGGTGGTCACCGCCACCGGGTCCGGCCGGTTCGAGGTGAGCGACGAGTACCGCGCCCTGGAGACCCTGGCGATGCTCCGTGTCGAGGCGCTGCTCGTGTGCAGCGGGCTGCTGCCCAGCGAGCAGATCGTGCCGTTCGCCGCGCGGCTGCCGACCGTGGTGGCGGGGCGCCCGGAGACCCATCCGAGCATCACCAGCGTCTACTGCGACGAGGACGAGGGCGGCGCCGCGCTCGCCGACCACGTCTTCGACCTGGGGCACCGCCAGGTCGCGGTGGTCACCGTGCCGTTCAGCAAGTCCGTGACGCTGGGCCCGCGGACGGCCGCCATGACCCGGCGGCTGCGCGAGCGGGGCGCCCGGGTGCTGGAGGTGGCGGAGCGGCCCCGTGAGTCCGCGGGCGCGATGGTGACCGAGGTGCTGAGGCAGCCCGGGATCACCGCGGTGATGGCCCCCAGCGACCGGCACGCGCTCGCCCTGATGGAACAGCTCCGGCTGCGGGACGTGGACGTGCCGGGCGACCTGTCCGTCACCGGCTACGACGGCATCGGCGAGCTGACGACGTCCCTGATCGGCCTGACGACCTGGCGCCAGCCGATCGACCTGATCGGCAGCCGCGCCGTCGACGCCCTGGTCCAGCTCCTCGACGGCGAACAGCCGCCCGACCACCACCAGTCCCTGCCGGGCGCCCTCGTCCCGGGCCGCACCACCGCCCGCCCGGCCTCCGCCTGATTCCCGGCCGTCGGTCGTTTCCGGGTGCGGGTCGGTGGGTGCTGGTCGCGCAGTTCCCCGCGCCCCTTTCGGGGCCGTCCAGCGGACCCCCACCTGTTTGGGGGTGCGGGCAACTGCGCGACCAGCCACAACGCACCCGCACCCGCAGACCGACCGGTCCCCCGG
Source organism: Streptomyces sp. NPDC048278 (assembly GCF_040652195.1). Lineage (NCBI taxonomy): Bacteria > Bacillati > Actinomycetota > Actinomycetes > Kitasatosporales > Streptomycetaceae > Streptomyces > Streptomyces sp. NPDC048278. The sequence goes on along the minus strand of NZ_JBEZLP010000002.1, from coordinate 74,472 downwards.
GGCAGCCCCGCGCCGGATTTTGCCGACTGTTCACCCAACCACCGCTGTCCTCGACCCACCACCAATGGGAACGTTCCACTCATGCTTGGGAACGTTCCACTTCGCGCCGGCCGCCCATCCCGCGGCCGACTGGCAGGGCCGCTCATGGTCCTGCCGTGCGTCGTACTGCTGCTCGTCTTCGCGTACTGGCCGGTGGTCCGGGGCGTCGTGCTGAGCCTCTACGACACCGACCTCCTCGGCGACCCGACCCGCTTCGTCGGCCTCGCCCACTACGCCGACCTGGTCACCGACCCCGACCTGCGCCGGGCCCTGCTCGCCACCGCGGCCATCGCCGGGCTCGGCGTCCTGCTCTCGGTGGGCGGCGCGCTCGCCGCCGCGCTCCCGCTGCGCCAGGCGGCGGCCCGCCCCCGGGCCGTCGTCTCGGTGCTGCTCTCCCTCCCCTTCGCCTACTCGGCGGCAGCCTCCGCCGCCGTCTTCGCGGGCCTGTTCGCCCCGGCCGTCGGCACGCTCAACGAGGTACTGGCCCACGTCGGCGTCACCGGCCCGGAGTGGCTCCGCTCCCCGGCCCTGGCCGTCCTCGCGGTGTCGGTCGCGACCGCCTGGTACGAGTTCGGCTTCGCCTTCCTCGTCCTGCTGGCCGCGCTGTCCCAGCTCGACCAGTCGGTCATCGAGGCGGCGGCCCTCGACGGGGCGTCGGGGCTGCGGATGGCCCGGTCGGTCGTCATCCCGCTGCTCCGGCCCAGCCTGGTGTTCCTCCTCGTCACCCAGACCATCAGCGGGCTGCAGGTGTTCACCCAGGTCCAGGTGCTCACCCGGGGCGGCCCGGCCGGGGCGACCTCGACGCTCGTCTACGAGCTGTACCGGCGCGCCTTCGGCGAGGCGCTGCCCCAGGTCGGCTCGGCCGCCACGCTCGCCGTCGTCCTCCTGCTCCTCGTCCTCGCCGTCACCGCACTGCAGTTCCGGGTGCTGAGGAGCTGGGCCGCATGAAACCCGTCTCCGTACTGCGGTGGCTGTGGCTCGGCGCGGTGGTCGTGATCGTCGCCTTCCCGGTGTACGTCACCGTCGTCACGGCGCTGCTGCCCCCGGCGGACGTCGCCGCGGGCCGGCTGGTCCCGGTCCCCGGCCGGCTGACCCTGGCCAACGTCCGTACGGCACTGGACTCGGCGCCGCTCGCCCGCCAGTACGGCGTCAGCGTGGCCGTCACGGCGCTGCAGTCGGCCGCACAACTGGGCACCGCCGCGCTGGCCGCGTACGCGCTGGTGTTTCCCCGATGGCGGGGGCGGGGGCTGGTGTTCGGCCTGGTCCTGGCGACGCTCGCGTTCCCGGGCGAGAGCCTCGTCATCCCCAACTTCGAGACCGCGACGGCACTGGGCCTGCGGGACACGCTGCTCGGGATCGTCGTGCCCTACCTCGCCGCCGGATACGCCGTGTTCCTGCTCCGGCAGGCGTTCCTCGCACTGCCGAGGGAGGTCTGGGAGGCGGCACGGCTGGACGGGTGCGGGGAGCTGCGGACGCTGCTGCACGTCGTCCTGCCCATGATCCGGCCGCAGTTGGTCACCGCGGCCATGTGGTGCGCGCTGTCCGCGTGGAACGGCTACTTCTGGCCGCTGCTCATCACGGACTCGCCGCAGCGGCGGACCGTGCAGGTGGGGCTGGCCCAGCTGGTCGTCGACCAGGCCACGTCGCCTGCCGTGATCTACGCGGGAACCCTGCTCGTACTGCTGCCGACGCTGGTGCTGGTGCTGTTCGGACAGCGGTTCCTGGTTCGGGGGCTGGCGTCGAGGGTGACCGCCTGAGCGCCGGCCGCATACGCCACTTGCTTACACCATTCGCATCTGCTCAAGGAGTTCGTCATGCCCGCACACCCGAGACGACTGCATCTCGCAGCCGCCGCTCTCACCACCGCCCTCGCCCTCTCCCTGACCGCCTGCGGCGGCACCGGCACCGGTACGGCCTCCGGTGCCGCCCCCGGTCCCTCCGCCCTCGCCGCGGCCAAGGGAGCCGTGACGGTCACCCTCTGGCACGGGCTCGGCGGGCCCGCCGGTGAGGCCCTGCAGAAGGAGATCGACGCCTTCAACAAGGCCAACAGCGGGAAGATCGTCGTCAAGGCGTCCTTCCAGGGCAGCTACGCCGACGCCATCGCCAAGTACACCTCCGCCGTCCGCGGCGACGGCACCCCGACCGTCATGGTCACCAACGACATCACCACCGGCTACCTGCGCGACGCCGGGCAGACCGTCTCCGCCCAGGCCATGGCCGCCGCCAACCCGGACGACCTCGATCTCGACAAGCTCCGCCCGGCCGCACGCAGTTACTACACCGCCGACGGCAAGCTCCTCGCCGTTCCGCTGAACACCTCGATGCCCCTGCTGTACGTCAACGACAAGCTGCTGGCCAAGGCCGGGGTGGACCGCTCGACGCTCGGGACGCTCCAGGGGGTGGCCGCCGCCGCACGGAAGATCCACACCGCGGTCCCGTCCGTGAAGGGCATCGACCAGCCCTTCGACGACTGGTGGTTCGAGCAGCTCTCGGCGGCGGCCGGGGCGCCGTACTGCACGCCCGACAACGGCCGGAAGGGGACCGGGGCCACGGCCGCGTCGCTCACCGGCGACGCGCAGCGCACCGCCATCGGCACCATGGCCGAGCTGTACACCGACGGGGTCGGCCTCGACACCGGCACCGACGGGAACGCGGCGCTGTCCGCCTTCGTGGCCGGCAAGACCGCCATGATGTTCAACTCCAGCGGCGCCATCGGCGGTCTCACCCAAGCCGGCATGAAGGGGTACACGGCGCTGCCGTACCCGCTCTCCTCGCCGTCCGCCGGGGCCGCGGTCGGCGGGGCCGCGATGTGGCTGGACCAGGCCGGGCACAGCGCGGCCGAACAGGTCGCCGGCTGGAAGCTCATCAGCTACCTGGCCTCCGCGCCCGCCCAGGAACGGTTCGCCGAGGCCTCCGGGTACGCGCCGATCAACACGGGCGTCGACGACTCGGCGGCCTGGAAGGCGTTCCTCGCGAAGAACAAGCCGTACGCCGTGCTCGCGAAGCAGTTCGCCGACACCCCGGCGACGACGGCCACCTCCGGCTGCCTCAGCGGTGCCATGCAGGGCGTCCGGGACGTGGTCGTGCCGCAGATGCAGCAGGCGTTCAGCGGCAAGGTCCCGCTGGACAGCGCGCTGAAGGCCGCAGAGAAGGCGGCGACCCAGAAGATCCAGGACTACCGGAAGCAGGCAGGACAGTGACGGACACGACCCAGGTACCGGGCCAGGTTCCCGGACTCACCGACATCGACGTCAAGGTACGGGCGACGGCCCGTTTCGACCGGGCCGCGGGGGACCCGTACCGCTACGGCGTCTACCTCCGCCCCGACCCCGCGACCTGCGCCGCGGTCACCGCCGTGACCGGGCAGCTGCGGGCGCAGTACGGGTTCGTGTCGGCGGGCGCCTTCCCGCCGCACGCCACCCTGGTGGGCAGCCGGCACATGCCGGTCCCGGAGCCGGAGATCGTCGCCGCGGTGACCCGGGCCCTGGACGGCGCCGTCCCCTTCACCGTCCACAACGCCGGGGTGCGGCGCCAGGGCGTCGGCGTGGTCTACGACGTCGCCCACCTCGCCGACGGCACCACCCCGAACACGGCGTTCACGGAACTGGCGGCCCGGGTCGACGCGGCCGTCGTACCCCTGGAGGCCCCGGCCCCGAACCCCGCGGACCACAGCTTCGACCCGGCCGCGTTCCGGCCGCACCTGTCCCTGCTCTCGCACGACATGTACGTCCGCCCGGACCTGCTGGAGGAGGCCGACGCGTACGTCCGCGGGCTCCCGGTGCCCTTCCCCGACGCCTTCCCCGGCGACACCGTCACCCTCTACCGCACCGCCAGCGAGGACTGGACGGGCCGCTGGTGGACGACCCTCACGTGGGACCACGTCCACACCTGGCGGCTTTCGGGCTGACCCGGCAAGGGTGCTGCAAGGACCGTGCGCCGTGTGACTTCTCCGGGATCACCTTCGACGGCCTTGGCCCCGGCCCCGGCCCCGAACCCGGCTCCGACCGCGGCCGGCTTCTGCCGGCGTCTCCCGGCTCCTTCCGGCTTCTGACGGCTTCTGTCGGCTTCTGCCGGCGCGTCCCCTGCCACGCCTCAGCGCGGTGAGCCCAGCCCCGTGACGAGCAGCCCGACCAGACGGCGGGCGTCGTAGGCGGGGTCGTTCTCCGCGCCGATGCAGAGGTTGCCGACGCCGCGCATCAGCTCGATGGCGGGCAGGTCGGTGTGGATCTCGCCGGACTCGGCCGCCGCGTCGAGGAGGCGGGTGCAGACGGGGACCAGGCTGTCCAGGAAGTAGGCGTGGAGGGCGTCGAAACCCGCCTGGTCGGAGCGCAGGGCCGCGGCGAGCCCGTGCTTGGTGACGAGGAAGTCCACGAAGAGGTCGATCCAGCGGCGCAGCGCGTCGTACGGGCTCGGGGCGTCGGCCAGCAGGACCGGGCCGGCCTCGGCACACGCCTCCACCTGGTGCCGGTAGACGGCGATGATCAGGTCGGCGCGGGTCGGGAAGTGCCGGTAGATCGTCGCCGTGCCGACGCCCGCGCGGGCCGCGATGTCGCGCACCGGCGCCTCCACGCCGGACGCGACGAACGCCGCCGCCGCCGCCTCCAGCAGCGTCAGCTCGTTGCGCCGGGCGTCCGCCCGCCGGGGGCGGACCGCCTGCTCCTCGTCCTTCATCGCGCGTCCTTCGTCGGGTGCTCCGTCGCCGTCACTCTATCGGGGCGTTGCGAAACGGGACAGCGTTCCGTATTCTCGGAGACGGGAAACGGGACGTCGTCCCGCTTGTGTTCCGTGAGGAGGATCAGCCATGCAGTACCGCACCTTGGGCCGTACCGGTGTGCAGGTCAGTGCGCTCGGGCTCGGCGCGATGAACTTCGGGGCGATCGGCCGGACCACCCAGGAGGAGGCGACCGCGATCGTCGACGCCGCCCTGGACGCCGGGATCAATCTGATCGACACCGCCGACATGTACGGGCAGGGCGAGTCGGAGGAGATGGTCGGCAAGGCCATCGCCGGCCGCCGGGACGACATCGTGCTGGCCACGAAGGCCGGCATGCCGATGGGGGACGAGCCCAACCACCGGGGCGGGTCACGGCGCTGGCTGGTCACCGAGCTGGAGAACAGCCTGCGGCGGCTCGGCGTCGAGCACGTCGACCTCTACCAGATACACCGCTGGGACCCGGCCACGAGCGACGAGGAGACCCTGTCGGCGCTGACCGATCTGCAACGCGCCGGGAAGATCCGCCACTTCGGGTCCTCGACCTACCCGGCGTACCGGATCGTGCAGGGCCAGTGGGCGGCCCGTGAGCACCGCCTGAGCCGGTACGTCACCGAACAGCCCAGCTACTCCCTCCTCCAGCGGGGCGTCGAGTCCCATGTCCTGCCCGTGACCGAGGAGTACGGGATGGGCGTGCTGGTGTGGAGCCCGCTGGCCTCCGGCTGGCTGTCCGGCGCCGTGCGCAGGGGCCGGGCCGTCACCACCAGCCGCGCCACGTCTCTTCCCGACCGGTTCGACCTCACCCTGCCCGTCAACCAGGCCCGGCTCGACGCCGTGGAGCGGCTGGCCGCGGTCGCCGACGAGGCCGGGCTGACCCTGATCCAGCTCGCCCTCGGCTTCGTGACCGCCCATCCCGCGGTCACCAGCGCCCTCATAGGCCCCCGCACCCAGGACCACCTGCGCTCCCAGCTCGCCGCCGCCGACACCGTCCTCTCCGCGGACGTCCTGGACGCGGTCGACGCGATCGTCGCCCCCGGCACCGACCTGGCCGCACACGAGAAGTACGACACCCCGCCCGCCCTGCTCGACCCGACCCTGCGCCGCCGTTGACGGGCTGACGGGGCGTGAGGACGTGAGGGCCCGGCGCGTCCGCCGGGCGGTCTCCGCACCGGCACGCGTACTCGGGTCGGTCTGAGTATCCGCGCTCTGTCCGGCGCCCGTCCCGGCCGGAACGCTGGGGGCATGCGACTTCAGAGGCCCGTTCTCCGGGCGGTGGTGCCGGCACTCGTGCTGGCCGGGGTGTCGGTGGTGGCCTGGGCCGCCTGGCTGGGTTGGGACCAGGACCAGGACGTGCGGGCCGACGGGTCGGTCGGCGGGCCGTACGAGGTGTGGCAGGTCGCCGGGCTGGTGGCGACCCTGCTGGCTGCCGTGTGCTGTGCGGCGGCCCGGGACCACAGCGCCGCCGCCGTGGGCGGTCCGACCGTGGGGCTGACGCTCGCCGCCTACGTCGACTGGGCGGACGACGCCAGTGGGCTGTTTATGGTCGGGGTGGCGCTGGTCATGGTGGGGAGCTTCGTCGCCTGCGCCGTCGCCTCGGCGGTCGTGTCCGCCCTGACGGACACCCTGCGGCACGACCGGCCGCTCACCCGGTAGGCCGTTGGCCACGCCGCCTACGCCGGGAGAGGCTGTTCCGCCCAGATCGTCTTGCCGGTGGGGGTCTGGCGGCTGCCCCAGCGTTCCGAGACCTGGGCGACCAGGAGGAGGCCCCGGCCGCCCTCGTCGTAGACGCGGGCCCGGCGCAGGTGCGGGGCGGTGCTGCTGCCGTCGGAGACCTCGCAGATGAGGGAGGCGTCGCGGATCAGACGGAGGGCTATCGGGCCGTCGCCGTAGCGGACCGCGTTCGTGACGAGTTCGCTGACGATCAGTTCGGTGGCGAAGACCGCGTCGGGCAGGTCCCAGGCCTCCAGTTGTGCGCAGGCGGCCTTGCGGGCGCCGGCGACGGCGGCCGGGTGCCGGGGGAGCTGCCAGGTGCGGACCTTCGCGGTGTCCAGGCCGGAGGTGCGGGCGAGCAGGAGGACGATGTCGTCGGCCGGCCGGTCGGTCAGGACCGTGTGCAGGACGTGGTCGCAGGTCTCCTCCAGGGGCGCGGCGGGGTCGGCGAGGGCCCGGCGGAGCAGGCCGAGGCCCACCTCGATGTCGTGGTCGGCGGTCTCCACCAGGCCGTCGGTGTAGAGGGCGAGGATGCTGCCCTCGGCGAGCTCCACCTCGGCGGACTCGAAGGGCAGGCCGCCCAGGCCGAGCGGCGGTCCAGCCGGGAGGTCGAGGAGCCGGACCTCGCCGCCGGGGGTGACCAGGGCGGGCGGCGGATGACCGGCGCGGGCCATGGTGCAGCGGCGGGACACCGGGTCGTACACGGCGTACAGGCAGGTCGCGCCGACGTCCCCGGACGACGCGGTCTCCGCCCTGCCGGGTGCCTCCGGGCCCTCCTCGCGGTCGAGCCGGATGACCAGGTCGTCCAGCTGCGTGAGGAGTTCGTCGGGGGCGAGGTCGACGTCCGCCAGCGTCCGGACCGCTGTCCGCAGGCGGCCCATGGTGGCCGAGGCGCGGATGCCGTGGCCGACGACGTCGCCGACGACCAGGGCGACCCGGGCACCGGAGAGCGGGATCACGTCGAACCAGTCGCCGCCGACGTCCGCGCCGGACCCGGTGGGCAGGTAGCGGTAGGCCACCTCCGTCGCCGCCAGGCCCGGTGGCCGGCCGGGCAGCAGGCTGCGCTGCAGGGCGAGCGCGGTGCGGCGTTCGCGGGTGTAGCGGCGGGCGTTGTCCACGCTCACCGCGGCCCTGGCGACGATCTCCTCCGCGAGCCGCTGGTCGTCCTCGGTGAACGACTCGGGCGTGCGGTGCCGCAGGAAGTGGACGAGGCCGAGGGTGACGCCCCGGGCCCGCAGCGGGACCATCAGCACCGAGTGGATCCGGTGCCGGGCGACGGACTCGGCGCGGGCCTGGGAGGTCCTGAGCCACTCCTGCATGCCGGGGTCGCCGGGCCGGTGGCGGGTGCCGTGGCCGGCCAGCAGCGTCCACATCGGGGGCGTGTTCACCGGGTAGCGGAACGCGTCGCCGGGGTCGGCCACCGACTCCGGGCAGCCCGCCAGCACCGAGCGCTGGGCCGTCCGGCGCACGGCGACCGGTTCGCCCGGTGTCAGGGGCTCCGGCTCGTCGCCGAGGGCGACGGACTCCAGCAGGTCGACGGTGACGAAGTCCGCGAAGCCGGTGACGGCCACCTCGGCCAGTTCCTCGGCGGTGCGGGTCACGTCCAGGGTGGTGCCGATGCGCATGCCGGCGTCGTTGAGGACGGCCAGGTGGCGGCGGGCCCAGTACTGCTCCGTGGTGTCGAAGACGACCGCGGACAGGCCCTGCACGGCGCCGGTCTCGTCCGTCAGCGCGGAGAAGTACATCGACCAGGAGTGCTCCCGGATCTCGCCGGGCGCCTGGCTCTGCTCCTCGAGGAACATCCGCTTCCCGGTGCGCAGGACCTGCCGCTGGAGGCGGTCGTACTCCATCCACGGCTGCCTGGGCTCGATCTCCGAGAGGGTCTTGCCCCGCATCTCCTCCACGGGCAGGCCCATGATCCGGGTCATGGCGTCGTTGGCGGAGACGAGCCGGGCCGCCCGGTCGTAGATCGCCACCGGCATCGGCAGCTGGGCGAGCGTGAGGTCCCACAGGGGTTCCGCCCCGGGCTGGTCCCGTCCGGACAGGGACCCCGGCACGGCACCGGTCACCAGCCACAGCGGGCGGCCGGTGCCGGCGTCGAGCGGAATGCCCCGCAGGTGCGCGACGATCCGGTCGCCGTTGCGGTGCAGCAGCGCCACCTCGGTGGACCAGCGCCGCCCGTCGGTGAGGTGGCGGCGCGCGGACACGGGCAGGTCGGTGGCGAGCAGGGTCTGCACGGAGCGGCCGACGACGTCGCCGGGTTCGTATCCGAGCAGCCGCCGGGCACCCGGGCTCCACACCAGGACCGCCCCGTCGGCGTCGACGACGACGGCCAGGTCCTCCGGTACGCGACCCTCCATGGTGCCTCCGGCTGTGCGGGTACCCCTCCCAGGATCGCGCCGCGCCGTGCCCCCTTCAACCGACGGCGCCCCGGGTCCGGGCCTCCGGGCCGTTCCTAGGCCCGCCCCCGGGCCGCCACGGTCCGGCGGGCCAGAGCGTCGAAGACCACCGCGATGAGCAGGACCCCGCCGGTGATCATGAACTGGACCGAGGGCTCGACGCCCAGCAGGGCCATGCCCGAGGCGATCGACTGGATGATGAGGACGCCCAGCAGCGCCGACCAGGTCGAGCCGCGACCGCCGAAGAGGCTGGTGCCGCCGATGACGGCGGCGGCGATCGCGTTGATCAGCAGCATGCCGGAGCCTGCCACCGGGGTCGCGGAGGTGAGCCGGGAGGCCACGAACAGGCCGCCGGCCGCGGCCAGCGCGCCCGAGACGAGGAACACCGAGACCCGGACCCGCGCCACGTTGACGCCCGCCCTCAGGGCCGCCTCCGCGCCGCCGCCCAGGGCGTGCACCTGCCGGCCGTAGGTGGTGCGGCGCAGCAGCAGGTCGGAGGCGACGAGGACGGCGAGGAAGACGAGGAGCGCGAGGGGGAGGCCCTCGAACCGGGTCAGGACGTACGCGGCGGCGAAGGCGGCCACGGCGAGCAGGGCCGTACGGCCCCAGATCTCGGCCGCCGGGCGGCACGGCATTCCCGCGGCGGCGCGCCGACCGCGGTCGTGGAGGGAGACGCCGAGGTAGGCCGCCGTGGCGAGCGCGGCCAGGCCGTAGGCGGCGCCGGCGGTCGTGAAGTGGCGGCTGGTGAGCATGGCGACGAGACCGTCCCCGCTGAAGCCGATGGATCCCTCTGTGCCGAGCAGGTAGAGCATCAGACCGTTCCAGGTCAGCAGCCCCGCGAGGGTCACCACGAAGGCCGGGACCCCGGTCTTGGTGAAGACGAACCCGTGGAAGGCACCGGCCGCCCCGCCCACCGCCACCGCGACCAGCACGGCGAGCCCCTCCGGCATCCCGTGGTTCACGTTCAGTGTCGCGAACAGGGCGCCCGACAGGCCGGCGAGCGAGCCCACCGACAGATCGATCTCGCCGATCAGCAGCACGAAGACGACACCGACGGCGACCATGCCGGTCCCCACGATGTCCACGCTGAGCACGGACAGGTTGCGCGGCGAGAGGAAGTTCGCGTTGAGGGACTGGAAGACCGCCCAGATCACGGCGAGGGCGAGCAGCACCGGCGCCGGGCCGAGGCCGCCCTCGTGCAGTCGGCGGCGGGCGGTACCCGCGCAGTTCCTGAGCCGTCCGGAGGGCCGCCCTCTCACGACCATCGCTCCTCCGGGTCCGTCGAGGGACGGTCCCGGCCGGAGCGGTCCGAGGCACCCGTGATGGAGGCGATGATCTGCTCCTGTGACGTCAGGCCCACGTCGAAGAGACCGTTGTTGCGGCCGAGCCGCAGTACGGCGACCCGGTCGGCGACGGCCTTGATGTCCCCCATGTTGTGGCTGATCAGCAGCACCCCGGTGCCCCGGTCGCGGAGTTCCTCGACGAGGTCGAGGAACTGGTTGGTCTGTTCGATGCCCAGGGAGGCGGTGGGTTCGTCGAGCAGCAGCAGCCGCGGCGCGCTGAGGAACGAGCGGGTGATCGCGACGACCTGGCGCTGGCCGCTGGACAGGGTGGCGAGCGGCGCCCGCACGTCGGGGATGTCGATGGGCAGGGTCCGCAGCAGCTCACGGGTGCGGCGCTCCATCTCGACCTCGTCGAGCAGGCCGTAGCGGTGGATCTCCCAGCCGAGGAAGAGGTTGCCGACGACGTCGAGGTTCCCGCACATCGCGAGGTCCTGGTAGACGGTCGCGATCCCGAGGGCACGGGCGTCGTGCGGGCGTCTGATCTGGACGGGACGGCCCTCCCACAGGATGACGCCCCGGTCCGGGGAGAGGACCCCCGAGATCACCTTGACCAGGGTGGACTTGCCGGCGGCGTTGCCGCCGACCAGGGCGACCACCTCCCCGGCCCGGATCTCCAGCTCGACGTCGGCCAGTGCCTGGACGGCGGCGAAGCGTTTGGAGACGCCGCGCAGCGCCAGCAGCGGCTGAACCAAGGGGCCACCTCCTTCCTCCGCGGGGCGTCAGGTGAGTCCGGCCCGGGCACAGGCGGACCGGAGCTTGGGGGTGCATATCTGGTCGATGGTGTATATACCGTCCTTTACCAGAGTGTCCTTGATCGTGCCGACCGTCACCGAGGACGACGGCAGCAGCACCGAGGGGATCCCCCTGGTGGTCGCGCTGTCGACGGTGGCGGTGGCGAGGGATCCGACCGGCTCGCGGTGCCCCAGGGCCACGGCCATCTCGACCGCCGCGTCGGCCTCGGCCCGGTAGGACTTGTAGACGGTCATGTACTGGCGGCCCGCGACGATCCGCTGCACCGCAGAGAGGTCGGCGTCCTGACCGGTCACCGGGGGCAGCGGCCGGACCGCACTGGCGTCGAGGGCGGAGATCGCGGCTCCGGCGAGGGTGTCGTTGGCGGCGAGGACGCCGTCGATGTGGTCGGCGCCCAGGGCGGCGATGGCGCCGGTCATGTCCGCGAAGGCGTTCTCCGGCCGCCAGCCGGCGGTGTCGTACGACTTGCCGATCTTCACCTTGCCCCGGAGTACGGAGAGCGCGCCCCGTTCGAACCAGGCGGCGTTCGGGTCGATCGCGGCGCCGTTCACCATGACGATCTGGCCGCCGTCGGCCTTCGCGCCCATGCCCTTGAGCAGCGCCTCGCCCTGGAGCCTGCCGATCGCCGCGCCGTCGAAGGTGACGTAACCGGAGACCGGGCCCTGGGCGAGCCGGTCGTAGGCGACGACCGGGATGCCGGCCCGGTGCGCGGCCTCGACGGACGAGCGCAGCGCCTTGGGGTCGATGGCGGCGAGGATCAGGACGTCCACACCCCGGGTGATCATGGCGTCGAGCTGCTGCTGCTGGACGTCCGGCTCGGAGGTGGCGGCGACGGCCGGTGCCGGGCAGTCCGGGCACAGCTCCTTCAGCTTCCGTTCGATGAGCGGCCGGTCGAACTGCCCGAACCGGGAGGCCCCGCCGCCGGGCAGCAGCACACCGACGCTGAGGCCGCCGCCGCGGCTGCCGTCGCCGTGCCCGCTCCCGCCGCAGGCGCCGGTCAGCGCCAGCCCGGCGCCGACCGCGACCGCCACGGCCGCACGGGACAGACGCCTGCGCTTCGGAACGTCGACACCGAGGCCCATCTTCCGTTCCTTGTGGGGTTCCGCCCTTGTGGGGTTCCGCCTGAAATCACCCTCTATGGGGGTCTGATGTCAGGGTAGCCAAGCGGTCAGCCGGTCTCCTCCCGCAGCGCCTGGTCGATCGTGCCCAGCGCGGCGGTCAGCCGGGTGTAGTCGTCGGCGGCCAGCGGTCGGACGAAGAACTCCTCGACCACCCGGGCGTGCACGGCCGCCGCGCCCAGGAACACCGTGCGCCCCTCGTCGGTCGGCTCCACCAGCACCACCCGCCGGTCTCCGGGGGACGGTGCGCGCCGGACGAGACCGGCCTCCTCCATGCGGTCGATCAGCCGGGTGGTGCCGCTGCTGGTGAGGGTCAGATCGTCGGCCAGCTGCCGCTGGGAGACCTCCTCGCCGGGCCGGCGGCAGAGCCGTATCAGCACCTCCAGCATGGTGTGGCTGATCCCGCATTCGCGGCGCAGCGCGCTGTCGATGCGCTGCTCCAGCCGGGTGGCGGACTTGATCAGCAGCCCGAAGTCCCGGACGAGCGGGCTGTTGGCGGCGCGGGCGGCGGCTTCGTCGTCGTGCTGGGGCGTGGGGTTCATCGCCGGCGACCTTACTGCGATCGCAGCCACTGCTACATCAGCCACTGCTACATCAGCCACTGCTACATCAGCCACTGCTGCATCAGTCACTGCCGTATCAGTAACTGCTGTCTCAATCGCTGATCAGTCAATTGCTGACTGATCAATGAAATCGTACGGTGGAGGAGCACCCGCGAACGAGAGGAAGGCGGACCCGTGGATCTGCAGCACTGGCTCGGCCGCGCCACCGAAGCGATACAGGAGTGGGCCGGCACCTTCGGCCCCTACCGCTCCCACCCGTCCCTCGACGTCACCGACGACCGCTTCGCTCCGGTCTTCGCGGAGTTCACGGACCGGCTGAAGGACAACTACCCCTTCTTCCACCCGCACTACGCGGGCCAGATGCTCAAGCCCCCGCACCCCGCCGCGGTGGTCGGCCACCTCACCGCGATGCTGATCAACCCCAACAACCACGCCCTGGACGGCGGCCCCGCCACCGCGGCGATGGAACGCGAGACGGTCGCGCAACTCGCCGCGATGTTCGGCTACGACACCCACCACCTCGGCCACCTCACCACCAGCGGCACCATCGCCAACCTCGAAGCCCTCTTCGTCGCCCGCGAACTCCACCCCGGCCGGGGCATCGCGCACAGCGCCGACGCGCACTACACGCACGGCCGCATGTGCCACGTCCTGGACATGACCAGCCACCCCGTCCGCACCGACGACCGGGGCCGGATGGACCTCGACGCGCTGGCGGACGTACTGGAGACCGGTGACGTCGGCACCGTCGTCGTCACCGCCGGCACCACCGGGCTCGGCGCCGTCGACCCCGTCCACGAGATCCTGCCGCTCGCCGGGCGGTACGGCGTCCGCGTCCACGTCGACGCGGCCTACGGCGGCTTCTTCACGCTCCTCGCCGGCGCCGACGGCCCGGAGGGGCTGGAGCCCGAGCCCTGGCGGGCCCTCGCCCGGGCCGACTCGATCGTCGTCGACCCGCACAAACACGGACTCCAGCCGTACGGCTGCGGGGCCGTCCTCTTCCGCGACCCGGAGGTCGGCCGCTTCTACCTGCACGACTCGCCGTACACCTATTTCACCTCCGGCGAGCTCCACCTGGGCGAGATCAGCCTGGAGTGCTCCCGCGCCGGTGCCGCGGCGGCGGCCCTGTGGCTCACCTTCCGGCTGCTGCCGCCCACGCCCGACGGCCTCGGCCAGGTGCTGGCGGCCGGGCGCCGGGCCGCCCTGCGCTGGGCGGACCTGATCGAGGCGTCGGACGTCCTGGAGCTCTACCAGCGCCCCCAGCTGGACATCGTCACCTACTTCCCGGCCACCGCACCGGCCGCCCTCACCGCGATCGACGCCGCCTCCGCCCGCGTCCTGGCCGACGGCATGACCGCCCCCGACCCGGTCTTCCTCAGCACCCTCAAGGCCGACCGCGCCGCCTTCGCCGCCCGCCACCCCGAGATCACGGCGGACGCGGAGGGCGCCCGGGTCCTGCGCAGCGTCCTCATGAAGCCGGAGTCGGAGGACCACGTCGAGGACCTGCACGAGCGGGTGGAGCGGCTGGTCGCACAGCGGAGCGGGCCTCGGGAGGCCGCCCGGTAGCCCGCGTGACGCGCCCACCGGACCCCCGGCCGGCGGCGGTCAGCCGCGGTCAGCCGCCGGACGACGCCTGCCCGGCCTGCTCGGCGAACCCGAGTTCGCGCAGCGCGGTGCGCAGGCGGGCCGCGGCGTCGTCCAGCGCGGCCTCGTCCTTCTCGACGGCGGCCCGGGTGAAGTCGAGTTCGGCCATGCCCCAGGCGGGCGCGACATGGATGTGCAGATGCGGCACCTCGAAGCCCGCGATGACCAGACCGGCCCGGGGCGCGTCCCAGGCGCGCCGCACCCCGCGGCCGATCGCCTGGGCCACCGTGACGCAGCGGGCCAGCAGTTCGCCGTCCGCGTCGGTCCACTGGTCCACCTCCCGCCGGGGCACCACCAGGGTGTGCCCCGGGGTGAGCGGGGCGATGCTGAGGAACGCGGCGACCTCGGGGTCCTGCCAGACGAAGCGGGCAGGGAGTTCTCCGGCGAGGATCCGGGAAAAGAGCGTCGGCATGCGGTGAGTATCCCCCGGAGCCCGGAGCCCGGAGCCCGGAGCCCGGAGCCCGGAGCCCGGAGGCCTGGAGCCCGGAGCCCGGAGCCCGGAGGCCTGGAGCCCGGAGCCCGGAGGCCTGGAGCCCGGAGCCCGGAGGCCTGGAGCCCGGAGCCCGGAGGCCTGGAGCCCGGCCGTTCCCACCGGTGCCGGCCGTTCCCACCGGTGCCGGCCGTTCCCTCCGGCGCCGGCGGTCCCGTGCGGGACGTGCGGGCTAGGATCCGGGGCATGGCTGTGACGGTGACCGACGTGGACCGGTTCGAGGCGGCCCGGCCGCGCCTGGCGGCCATCGCCTACCGCCTCCTCGGCTCCGCGAGCGAGGCCGAGGACGCCGTGCAGGACACGTACCTGCGCTGGCAGGCCGCCGACACCGGCCGTATCGAGGTCCCCGAGGCCTGGCTGACGAAGGTGCTCACCAACCTGTGCCTCAGCCGGCTCACCTCGGCCCGCGCCCGGCGCGAGACCTACGTGGGCCAGTGGCTCCCCGAGCCGCTGCTCGCCGGCGACCCGCTGCTCGGCCCCGCCGACACCGCGGAACGGCGGGAGTCGGTGTCGTACGCGGTCCTGGTCCTGCTGGAGCGTCTCGCCCCGGCCGAGCGCGCGGTGTACGTGCTGCGGGAGGCCTTCGACTACCCGCACCGGGAGATCGCCACGATCCTCGGGCTGACCGAGGCCGCCAGCCAGCAGATCCTGCACCGGGCCAGGAAGCACGTCGCGCAGGGCAGGGTCCGCGCCGAGGTCGACGAGGCCGCCGCCCGACGCGTCATCGAGGAGTTCCTGGAGGCCGCGACCAGTGGCCGGACCGAGCCGCTCGTCCGGCTGCTCACCGAGGACACCGTCGCGGTCGGTGACGGCGGCGGGAAGGTCCCGGCGGCGGCGAGGGCGTTCGAGGGTGCCCTCGCGGTCGCGAAGTTCATGCGGGGCCTGTTCAAACAGGGCCCGGCGCAGCGTGCCCTGGCCGGCGGCCCCGTCCACCTGTACGCCTCGACCGCCAACGGCGGGCCCGCCCTGGTGGCGGTCACCGGCGGCGGCCGGGTCTTCGGCGTGATGTGCCTGGAGATCACCGCCGAGGGCATCGCCGCGTTCCGCAACCAGGTCAACCCCGACAAGCTGGAGCGCGCGACCAGGCAGTGGGCGGCGACGGACCACGGCGAACCCCTGCTCCGCCTCTTCTGACGCGCCGCCCGCTTTGACGTGAGCCGCTTCTTGATGTGAGCCGCTTCACACCGCACTTCTGTCAGGAAACGGCGGGCCGCCCGGTTCAGGAGGCGACCCGCTGAAGAGCTGGATGACAGGAGCACGGACATGCAGCACCGCATCGTCGTCCTCGGCGCCGGATACGCCGGAGCCGTCGCCGCCGGCCGCCTCGCCCGGCGGCTGCGCCCCGAAGACGTCGCCATCACCCTCGTCAACGCCGAACCCGACTTCGTCGAGCGCGTCCGGATGCATCAGCTGGCGACCGGCCAGGAGCTGCGGCCCCGGCCGTTCGCCGAGATGTTCGCCGGGACCGGCGTGCGGCTGAGGCTCGCGAGGGTCACGGCGGTGGACGTCGACCGCAGGACGGTCACGACGATCCCCACCACCGACGCCGCCGCACCGGAGCCCTCGGAGCCGCAGGAACTGCCGTACGACACCCTCGTGTACGCCCTCGGCAGCGCCTGGAACGACCAGGGCGTCCCCGGCGCCGCCGAGCACGCCGACGAGATCGCGAGCCGCCCCGGAGCGCTCCGGCTGCGCCGGCGCCTCGCCGCCCTCGGGGCCGGGCAGCAGGTGCTCGTGGTCGGCGGCGGGCTCACCGGCCTGGAGGCCGTGACCGAGATCGCCGAGGCCCGCCCGGATCTCGACGTCGCCCTCGCCGCCCGCGGCGCCCTCGGCGACTGGCTCTCCCCGAAGGGCCGGCGGCACCTGCGGAAGGTCGTCGACGGACTCGGCGTCACCGTGCACGAGCACACCGCCGTCACCGCCGTGGCACCCGACCACGTGACCACGGCCGAGGGCGCCTCCGTCCCGGCCGCGCTCACCCTCTGGACCACCGGCTTCGCCGTCCACCCGATCCCGCGGGCCACCTCCCTGGAGGTCACCGACTCCGGCCGGATCGTCGTCGACCGGACCATGCGTTCGGTCTCGCACCCGGACGTGTATGCCATCGGCGACGCGGCCCAGGCGACGGGCCCGGCCGGCAACCCGCTCCGCATGTCCTGCGCCTCGGGCCAACCGATGGCCTGGCAGGCCGCCGACGCCATCGCGGCCCGCCTGACCGGCGGAAAGCTCCCCGACACCCCGCTGCGCTACTTCAACCAGTGCGTCTCGCTCGGCCGCAGGCAGGGCCTCATCCAGTACGTCACGGCCGACGACCGCGCCGTACGGGCCGCGCTCACGGGCCGGACCGCCGCCCGCTACAAGGAACTGATCTGCAAGGGCGCCGCCTGGGCCGTCGCCCACCCGACCCTCGGCCTCCCGACGCGGCGCCGCCGCACCGTACCGAATCCGCCCCGACCGCACACACCGCTCACGACCACATCCACGACCGAGCCCAGGACCACAACCCCGTCCTGACCTCCCACAACCCCGTCCTGACCCCCCCATCGCGCCGGTGCCCCCGACAGGCACCGGCGCCACCGCGGAAGCCGCCGGCTCCAGTCGGCGAACCAGAGCGGTCAAGCACGGGCCGTCAAGCACGGGCCGTCAAGCACGGGCCGTCAAGCACGGGCCAGGGCCGGTCCTCCAGTTCGCAATGATCACGTAAAGATCATTGACGGCAGGCCGCGGCCACTGTCGCATCAGGGCGACGAGGAGGAGATGTTGAACACCACTTTGCGCCACGGCGCCGTTCTGGCCGCCACCGCCGGGGTCCTCGGCGCGCTCGCCGCCCACGGTGCCGCGGCTGCCGCTCAGCCCAAGGCCGCCGCCACCGGGTACACCTGCCGGTACGGAGCGGTATCGGTCTCGGACGCGGCCGGATCGGCTTCACCCACCGCACGCAAGCCCGGCGTTGCGCTCTACGCCACGCTGCGGCTGCACAACACCGAGAACACAGCGCTCACCAAGGCGTCGTACGTCTTCGCCATCGGCAACCTCATGAAGAACCGGGGCCCCGCGCCCCACGTCCGGTGGCGTGTCGGCAAGGGCTCTTGGCATGCGATGACGCTGCACTGGAACAGCAGGACCAACGGCTCGCTGCCCCTGTGGAACTCCCCGGCCCTGGCCGTGGGCACGATCCCCGCGCGCGCCACCGTCACCACGGAGATCTCCGTGACCTTCCCCAAGAAGTCCGTCAAGGCTGTCGACTACGACTTCCTCGACGTGCACAGCGGTGCCTGCGGCAGCACCCGCCTGGACTGGTACACCGGCAACGGCTTCTCCTACTGGCCGTGGACGGGGACCCCGGGCAAGCCCGCCTAGGCCTCCGGCGAGAACCGAGGAGCACCCAGGCGGCGGGCAGCGACGCCCAGCCGAAGCGTGACGTTCACCCGCCGCCACATCCGAACACCACGGCGAACGCGGACTGGTCGCCGGCGACTTCTAGGCGCGCTTCGGTTCGGCCTGCTGAACCACCTCGAAGGACCACAGGGTCGACCCCGACGCCGCCGGCTTCGGCTTCTCCGCGCCCTCCGCACCGCCGCCCTGGTGCGCCGCCTTCATGGGCCCCTCCATCCACGCCTGGAACGACTCCTCGTCGCGCCACCGCGTGTAGACGAGGTAGCTGTCAGTGCCCTCGACCGGACGGAGCAGCTCGAACCACTCGAATCCGTCGGAGTTCTCCACGGCATGCGCCCGCGAGGCGAACCGCTTCTCCAGGACCTCCCGCTGTTCGGCGGGCACGGTCAGCACGTTGATCTTCACTACGCTCATGGGCCCATCCTGCCGCAAGGGTGATCAGGAGGACGTGAGCGACCGGGACCCGTCTTCCTGCACGACCGGGACCCGCCTTCCTGCACGACCGGGACCCGCTTTCCTGCGCTGGGTTCCGCGCCAGGAGCGGCGATCTCGATTTCACCGAACTCATGTACAACCCTTACCCCTTCACGCGGGTCTCCTGATCGCTGGACATCACTGACTCCGGCCGTCCGCCGGGTGCGGACGGCCCCCGCGTGCCGCAGGAGACGACCCGCATGCACACGTTCCCGCGACTCGCCCTCGCGACGGCCACCGCGATCAACCTCGCCTCCGGCGCCCAGTCCTTCGCGCAGAGCACGGCCGGCGTCCCCGGCGACGACGAGAAGAGCGACCTCTTCGGCGCCGACGTCAAGCTCGACGACGTCACCGGCGACGGCAGGGCCGACCTGATCGTCGGCTCGTACGAGAACGGCGGCGACGGCGCGGTCACCTACCTGCCCTCCAACGGCTCGAAGATCACCACGACCGGCTCCCGGACCCTCTCCGCGAGCAAGCTGGGCATCTCGACGACCGGCACCCCGCAGCTCGGCGCCGTCTTCGCCGACTGACCCACAACCCACGACCCACAACCCGCGACCCGCGAAACACCTCCACACAAGCCGCATCCAAGGGAGCCGGCCGGGCGTGCCGCATGTGTGCCCGGCCCTTCACAGGAGTCTCATCGCCTTGCGCAAGCGCACCCTGCTCCTCGCCACGGCCCTCACCACGGGTCTGCTCTCCGCTCTCCCCGCCACCACCGCGTCCGCCACCCCCTCGGGCCTGGCCGGCGACTTCAACGGCGACGGTTACCGCGATGTCGCCGTCGCCGCCCCGCTCCTCACGGTCGGCAAGGCGCGGTCCGCCGGTGCCGTCGTGGTGTTCTACGGCTCCGCCACCGGGGTCTCGGCCGCCAAGCGCGTCGTGATCACCCAGAACACCGCCGGCGTTCCGGGCACGGCCGCGACGGACGACCGCTTCGGCGACAGCCTCGCCACCGGCGACCTGGACGGGGACGGTTACGCCGACCTCGCCGTCGGCGCCCGGTTCGAGAGCGTCGGCTCGCAGCGGCACGTCGGCCAGGTGACCGTGCTGTGGGGCGGCAGGTCCGGCCTGACCAGCGGCACCACCCTGCCCGTCCCGGCGGGCCTGCGTGAATGGGGCGGCTACGGCGCCGGTCTCGCCGTCGGTGACTTCAACGGCGACGGCAGGAACGACCTCACCGCCACCGGCCAGACCGACTCCCGGGTCTACCAGGGCCCCTTCACCCGCAAGGGCGCCGCGACCACCTTCTCCCCGAACATCGGTACGACGTACGACGCCGTCGCGGGCGACCTGAACGGCGACGGCGCGGCCGAGCGGCTCCACACGTTCGAGGTGAGCGGCGACGAGGGCGGCGAAGTCCTCTACTTCACCTGGAACGGCGCGCACTACGTCAGGAAGGAGCTGCCCGGGGCCGACGGGATCGCGGCGGCGATCGCCGACGTCAACGGCGACGGCTACGGCGACATCGTCCTCGGCGACGCCCAGGACCCGCGCAGTGGCAAGCCCTCCGGCCACAAGGGCGGCCAGATCTCCGTCTGGTACGGCAGCGCCACCGGCCCCGACCCGGACCGGACGCCCACCGTCATCGACCAGGACACGGCAGGCGTCCCCGACACGGGCGAGGCCGGTGACGCGTTCGGCGCGTCCCTGAGCGCCGGTGACGTCAACGGCGACGGCTACGCCGACGTGGCGGTGGGGGCGCCGGGCGAGAACGTCGGCACCAAGGCGGACGCGGGCGCGGTGACCGTCCTGTACGGCTCCGCGACGGGCCTCGCCGGCAAGGGCGCGAAGACCTTCACGCAGAACACCGCGGGCGTCCCGGGCACCGCCGAGACCGCGGACGGGTTCGGCGGCTCGGTCCGCCTGATCGACCTCGACAAGAACCGCCGCGCCGACCTGGTCGTCGGGGTGCACGGCGAGGACGCCCAGTTCGGCGCCGTCACCGTCCTCAAGGGCGCCACCACCGGCCTGACCGGGTCCGGCGCCAGGACGATCACGGCGGCGAACGTCGGCCTGAAGAGCGAGGGCTTCTTCGGCGCAGCCATCGGCCAGTGACACCACCACCTATGTCATCACCGACGTCACCACCGACATCACGCGTGACACCACCAGCGCGGAACGAACCGTCAACTCACGGCACACGGGGGAAGACCATGCCCAAGCGCACCACCCTGCTCCTCGCCACGGCCCTCACCACGGGTCTGCTCACCGCCCTGCCCGCAGCCACCGCCACCGCGGCCCCCTCGGGCCTGGCCGGCGACTTCAACGGCGACGGCTACCGCGACCTCGCGATCGCCGCGCCCGTCGCCAAGGTCTCCGGCAAGTCCGGCGCCGGCTACGTGGCGGTCGTCTACGGCACGAAGAACGGCCTCGACACCACCAAGCGCCAGATCATCAGCCAGGCCACCACCGGCGTCCCCGGCAACCCGGCCTCCGGCGACTATTTCGGCGACCGGCTCACCACCGGCGACCTGGACGGCGACGGCTACACCGACCTGGTCGTGGGCGTGCACAGCGAGCGGATCGGCACCACCGACTCCTACGGCAACGTCACCGTCCTGTGGGGCGGCGCGAGCGGCCTCAAGGGCGCCAGCAACCTCACCTCGCCGCTGCCGAGGTACCGCATCGAACTCGGCTGGGCGCTGGCGGCCGGCGACTTCGACGGCGACGGCCACACCGACCTGGCCGTCGGCAACAACTCCACGCCGTCCCTGAACATCTTCCGCGGCCCCTTCACCCGCAAGGGCAAGGCGACCGCCCTGGTCGGCATCGACACGGTCGACCAGACCACGATCTACTCCGACAAGCTGATCGCGGGCGACGTCAACGGCGACGGCAAGACCGACCTGCTGGTCATGGGCCAGGAGGAGACCGCCTCCGGCGCCTACCGCACCCGCAGCGTCCTCTACACCGGGACCGGCGCCGGCGGCGGCACCCTCAAGGTCGGCAAGAAGCTCGCGGGCGGCTACGACGCGGTCATCGCCGACGTGAACAAGGACGGCTACGGCGACATCGTCACCGGCAACTTCATGGAGAAGTCGGCCGACGAACCGAACGGCGGCCTCGGCGGCGCGGTCACCGTGACGTACGGCGCGGCCGGCGGCCTCAGCAGCCGTACGCCGGTCCGGATCACCCAGGACACGGCGGGCGTCCCGGAGAAGGGCGAGAAGAACGACGGCTTCGGCTGGAGCCTGTCCGCCGGGGACGTCAACGGCGACGGGTACGCGGACGTCGCCGTCGGCGCCTACGCCGAGACGCTCGGCACGAAGAAGCAGGCCGGCACGGTCACCGTGCTGCGCGGCTCGGCGAGCGGCCTGACCGGCAGCGGCGCCAAGCTCTTCTCCCAGGACACCACGGGCGTGCCCGGCACCGCCCAGTCCCAGGACTTCTTCGGCTCCTCGGTCCGCCTCACCGACGCCAACCGCGACGGCCGCGCCGAACTGGTCGCGGGCGCCTACGGCGAGGGCCACGGCGCCGGCGCCGTCTGGCTCTTCAAGTCCACCACCGCCGGTGTCCAGGCGGGCGGCTCGAAGACCTTCACCGGCCCCACCCTCGGCGGCCCGACGGGCACCGCCTACTTCGGCGACGTACTGGAGGGCTGATCATGCGCGTCCGTACGGCGGCGGCCCTCGCCGCCCTCCTCACCGCGGGCCTCGTCCCGCTCGCCGGCCAGGCCTCCGCCGCGCCCGCCACATACGCGGACGACTTCAACGGCGACGGCTACCGCGACCTCGCCACCGCCGCCCCGGGCGCCACGGTCGGCGGCCGGGCGGACGCCGGCGCGGTCGTCGTCACCTACGGCTCCAGGTCCGGGGTCAAGGCCTCGAACCGTACGGTCGTCACCCAGAACTCGGCCGGCGTCCCCGGCACCGCCGAGAAGGACGACGAGTTCGGCTCGTCGCTCACCTTCGGCGACCTGAACCGGGACGGCTACGCCGACCTGGTCGTCGGCGCCGAGGGCGAGGACGGCGGAGCCGGGTCGGTGACCGTCGTCTGGGGGAGCAGGAACGGCCTGTCCGGCGGCCGTGCCGTCCCCGACCCGGCCCGCACGGTCCACCACAGCTTCGGCATGTCCCTCGCGGTCGGCGACTTCACCGCCGACGGCCGGGCCGACCTGGCCGTCGGCAGCACCGGCAGGGACGTGCAGATCTTCAAGGGCGGCTTCACGAAGACGAACGGAGCCTCCTCCCGGATCGTCCTCGCCACCCCGTTGCAGAGCGGCACGAGCCGGGGTTCGTGGGCGCTGGCCGCCGGTGACGTGAACGGTGACGGCACCGACGACCTGGTGATCAGCGGGACGGACGGCACGACGTACGAGGACGGCAACCTGGTGTACCTGGGCTCCGCCTCCGGGCCGCGGTTGCAGCGGTTCCTGAACAGCGGCGGCTACCAGCGGGTGCTCCTCGGCGACCTCAACGGGGACGGGTACGACGACGTCGTCACCTCCTACTCCCCGGTGACCGGTTCCGTGGTCGGGCCCGGCAGGGTCCGCACCTACCTGGGCGGCGCGAACGGCGTGAGCGGCTCGCCCCAGGCGACGATCACCCAGGACAGCCCGGGTGTCCCCGGCAGCACCGCGGCCACCGGCTCGGACTCCTTCGGCGACGCCCTCTCCGTCGGAGACGTCAACGGCGACGGATACGCCGATGTCGCCGTCGGCGCGGAGTACGAGGAGGTCGGCGCGGCCTGGCAGACCGGCACGGTCACCCTGCTGCGCGGCTCCGCCGCGGGCCTCACGGGCACGGGCGCGACCCGCTGGACCCAGAACACCCCCGGGGTGCCGGACTCGAACGAGGACAACGACTTCTGGGGCACCGCCGTCCACCTCGCCGACCTCAACGGCGACCGCAAGGCCGACCTGGCGGTCGGCGCCCGGCACGAGAACGGCGGACGGGGCGCCGTATGGACCCTGCGCGGCGCCTCCTCGGGGCTGACGACGACGGGCGCGGTGACCTTCGGGGCGAACCAGGCGGGCCTGCCGGGCACGTGGTCGCTGCTGGGCACGGCGTTCGCGCAGTGAGCCGCACCGGGCGCGCCCCGGAGCTGCCGGACGGCGCCCTGAGACGCCCCTGTGACGCCCCCTAGGGGATGTCACAGGTCTGCGGCAATGGCGGGCTCGGGTGCCCGAGCCCGCCACACGGATCTCCGGGACCAGGTACGTTCGATGACGTGGCTGGATTCAGGAACGGACGCGGCGGCCGGGACGACCGCGCCCCGCAAGCGCGACCGCAACAACCCGCGTACGGGCAGCAGGCGCCGCCCCAGAGCTTCGGCGGGCAGCCGGCGGGGCCGTCGTACGGGTACCCGTCGGCCCCGCAGCCGCCGTATCCGCAGCACGGCGGCGGGTCCGGCTGGCCGCAGGCGCAGGCGCGCGGCGGCCACCCTGGGCACCAGCCGGGGCAGGGCGGCGGCGACGGCCCGGAGTACTTCGGCGACGACCGCGGCTACGGCGGCGGCCACGGCGCCGGCAACCCCGACCCGTACGCGGCGAACCAGCCGGGTCACACCCAGGCCTTCTCGGTCGACGAGGCCGGCGCGTACACGCAGGGCGCGACCTACCACGCCGGCTCGGCGGCGCCGTCCGGCCCGATCGGCCCGCGCCTGCACTGGAAGGACCTGCTGAGGGGGATCGTCCTCGCCCCGAACCAGACCTTCCTCCAGATGCGGGACTACGCGATGTGGGGCCCCGCCCTCATCGTGACGTTCCTCTACGGCCTGCTCGCCGTCTTCGGCTTCGACGGCGCCCGTGCCGACGCGATCAACGCCACCCTCACCAACGCGGTCCCGATCGTCCTGGTGACGGCGATCGCGATGGTGCTCTCCGCGTTCGTCCTGGGCGTGGTGACCCACACCCTGGCCCGCCAGCTCGGCGGCGACGGGGCCTGGCAGCCGACGGTCGGCCTCTCCATGCTGATCATGTCGATCACCGACGCCCCCCGCCTGCTCGTCGCCATGTTCTTCGGCGGCAACGCCGGCTTCGTCCAGCTCCTGGGCTGGGCCACCTGGGTCGGGGCGGGCGTCCTCCTCACCCTGATGGTCGGCAAGTCCCACGACCTGCCGTGGCCGAAGGCCCTGGGCGCCTCGGCGATCCAGCTGATCGCCCTGCTGTCGATCGTGAAGCTGGGCACGTTCTAGCCCGCCGCCACGACCGCCGCCGCACACGACAAGGCCCCCGGCCCACCGGCCGGGGGCCTTCACGCACCCTCAGGCGTCGAGCACCTGCCCGTCCCGCCGCACCACGGGCGGCAGGACGCTCCAGGGGAAGTTGATCCAGTCGTCGGTACGCTTCCACACGTACTCGCACTTCACGAGGGAGTGGGACTTCTCGTAGACCACCGCGGACCGCACCTCGGCGACCGTTTCGAGGCAGAAGTCGCGGACCAGCTTCAGTGTCTTGCCGGTGTCGGCGACGTCGTCGGTGATCAGTACCTTCTTGTCGCTGAAGTCGATGGCGTTGGGGACGGGCGCGAGCATGACCGGCATGTCGAGGGTCGTCCCCACCCCCGTGTAGAACTCGACGTTCACCAGGTGCAGGTTCTTGCAGTCGAGCGCGTAGGCGAGCCCGCCGGCCACGAACACGCCGCCGCGGGCGATGCTCAGCACTATGTCGGGCTCGAACCCGTCGTCGGCGATGGTCTGCGCGAGCTCGCGCACGGCGACGCCGAACTGCTCGTAGGTCAGGTTCTCCCGGACCTCGCTACCGCTGCTCACGCCTGGCCCCTCACACCTGCGTCCGATGGAAATTGAGGTAGGAGCGGGAGGCGGTGGGCCCGCGCTGCCCCTGGTAACGGGAGCCGTAGCGCTCACTGCCGTAGGAGTGCTCGGCGGGGGAGGAGAGCCGGAACATGCACAGCTGCCCGATCTTCATGCCCGGCCACAGCTTGATCGGGAGGGTCGCGAGATTGGACAGCTCAAGGGTCACGTGCCCGCTGAACCCGGGGTCGATGAACCCGGCGGTGGAGTGCGTGACCAGCCCGAGCCGCCCGAGCGAGGACTTGCCCTCCAGCCGCGAGGCGAGGTCGTCGGGGAGCGAGATGACCTCGTACGTCGACGCGAGGACGAACTCCCCGGGGTGGAGGATGAAGGGCTCGTCGCCCTCCGGCTCCACCAGCCGGGTCAGGTCCGGCTGCTCGACGGAGGGGTCGATGTGCGGGTACCGGTGGTTCTCGAACACCCGGAAGAAGCGGTCCAGCCGCACGTCGATGCTCGACGGCTGCACCATGGATTCGTCGTAGGGATCGATCCGTACCCGCCCGGCATCGATCTCGGCCCGGATGTCCTTGTCTGAGAGAAGCACGTCCCGAGGATACGCAAGGCGCGCGGACCCACGAAAACCGTGACGAGTCCACGCGCCCGTGCTACTGCTGTTGCCCGCTACTGCTGCTTCTCAAGTGCGACCGGCACGACGCTGCGCAGCCGGGCGCACTTGGGACACCGCACGAGCCGGCCGGGGCCGAGCCGCTCGGCCTGCTGCATCGGGAACGAAGCGGTGTTGAAAACGTGCCCTTCGGCACAGCGGACGACGGTTTGTTCCATCAAGTCCCTTAAGTCCCTTCCCCAGGAGCCGCGTCGGGCTTACTGCCGTGACGACGGAAAGCCACATTACGGGATCAAAGGGACGGCTCTCCAGGCGGCACTCCGGCCTACCGGGCCCCTCTCCCACACCTCCACCGTACGCCCCAACTCCGGCCGCCCGCACCCGGATCCCACCCCCGCACCCACCCCCGAAACGCACCCGAACCCCACGGTCCGAGCACCGGGGGTCCGCCATGAGGTACAGTGACCAAGCGTTCAGACACCGACCCCGTCGGCGTCTCACGCGGGTGTAGTTTAATGGTAGAACATCAGCTTCCCAAGCTGAGAGCGCGAGTTCGATTCTCGTCACCCGCTCCAGATCGAAACCCCAGGTCAGTGGCCTGGGGTTTGTTTGTTGTCTAGTCCAATTTGGGGGCTGCGTGCCCTCCGGGTGCCCTAAGTCGACGTTAAGTGGCCGCATCAAGGGTGTCCGGGCGTCACTCTGGACACCTCGCGCCTCGATCGTCTCGAATGGCGAGACGCATTTTCTGTGACCTGCGCCACAAGTGCTAAGGGTCTCGGTGAAGTCGCATGCGCAAAGCCGGAGTTCACGCGGTCGGGTGTGTCAGGCCCTGGCTTGCGTATCGAGGTCGGCGAGCAAAGTGCGGATGCGGTGCTCGATCTCGTCGCGGATGGGGCGTACGGCGTCGACGCCCTGCCCGGCCGGATCGTCCAACTTCCAGTCCAGGTAGGTCTTGCCGGGGAAGACGGGGCAGGTGTCGCCGCATCCCATCGTGATCACCACATCCGATGCCCGGACGGCCTCCGTGGTCAGGACCTTGGGGGTCTCGCCGGAGACATCGATGCCGACCTCGCTCATCGCCTCCACGACGGCGGGGTTGACCGTGTCCGCGGAGGCGGAGCCGGCCGAGCGAACCTCCACCCCGTCTCCGGCGAGGTGGGTGAGCGGGATGTCTGCCATCCCGACCTTGGGCCGGGCCTTGCGCCACTTGCGGCCGAAGGTCGAGCGGCGGAACGGGGCGCCCTTCTCGCCCACGAAGAGCAGGCCGTCCGGGTCCTACTCCGCGAACCACTGGAGGTGCCGGCGCAGCTCCGGGAGCAGGAACTCCGGAAGGTGGACGGTGCGCTTGCCCGCTCTTGTTTTCGGGTCACCGGTGACGCGGCTGCCGTTGGTCAGCTCGGGGAGGCGAGCGCGATCCGCAGGGAGCATTCGTCGAGATCGACACTGCGGCGGCGCAGTTCGGCCAGCTCCTCCGGGCGGAGGGAAGCGAAGGCGCCGAGCAGGACCATCAGGCGCCAGCGAGGGCCCATGGCATCGGCGAGGTCGAAGACCTGCTCGATGGTCGCGGTGGGGCGTTCGTCGGCCTCCTCCTTGCCGGCGCCCTTGATGCGACACGGGTTGCTGCGGAGGAGGTCGTCATCGACCGCCGTCTGAAGGATCGCCTTGAGGAG
This sequence comes from Streptomyces sp. NPDC048278, assembly GCF_040652195.1. Lineage (NCBI taxonomy): Bacteria > Bacillati > Actinomycetota > Actinomycetes > Kitasatosporales > Streptomycetaceae > Streptomyces > Streptomyces sp. NPDC048278. The sequence continues at coordinate 46,841 of NZ_JBEZLP010000002.1, read as the reverse complement.
CCGGTAGGACTTGGCGACCGTCGTGGCGCCGGTGGCCTTCAGGCGTTCGGCTCGCCACGTGCGGACCGAGGGCGGGGTGATGTCGTCCAGGTCCTTGCCGCTGAAGGTCGGCAGGATGTGGAGGCGGAGCAGGCCGTCGTAGCGGTCGACGGTGGTGGGGGCCAGGCCGCGCTCCTCCATCCAACGAAGCGCGTACCTCTCGAAGTTCACCGCGCCGGCGTCGGGGTCGCGCCAGACGCTGCGCTCGATGTCGGCGCGAACGAGGTTGAGCCACTCCTGGGCGTCCGTCTTGGTGTCGAACGTCTCCGGCGCGGTGTACCGCTGCCCGTCCGGGCCGATGTAGCGGGCCTGCCACCTGCCGGACGGAAGCTCGCGGGTTGTGCCGAACTCGCGCCGCCGCTGCGGCTTGCGACCTGCCATCAAGCCGCCTTCCGGTAGCGGACACGGACACGGCGGACCGGCTCGACGGAGCGCGCCTCGACGTACTCGGCGATCGTGGCGCGCCCCACCGCTCCGCACCGGCAGGAACCCCAGACGCGTCGGCACTGATCACCCCGCCGTCAGCTCGCCTGAAGCGACGGCTTGACGGCCTCGGCTGGACCCTCTCGGCAGCGGAAATCCGTCGTCCTCTAGATCACTCGGCCCTCAAGAATCACCTTCGCGCTCCCCAGGAGGCGGCGGTGCCGTCGTCGCCCGTGGGATCAATGTCGTGGGCAGGACGATGTGCTGTTCGCGGTCGGTCTCGGCGTCGTCGATCAGTTTCAGGGCGAGTTCGCCGGCGACGCGGCCCATGTCGGAGGGCGACTGGGCCACAGTGGACAGGTCGAACCACTCGGCGGTGTCCTGGTCGTCGAAGCCGACGACGGACATCCGCTCGGGGACCTGGATGCCGGTCTTGCGGAGGGTCCAGATGACGGAGACGGCCTGCTCGTCGGCGTCGGCGAAGATCGCGGTCGGCGGTTCGCGCAGGCTCAGCAACTCGCCCACGGCCTCCATGGTGCCGCGCTTGTCGCGGGGCGGGATGGTGACCACGAGGTCGTCGTCGAGGGGGATACCCGCCTCGGTGAGCGCCTGCCGGTAGCCGAGGAGGCGGTCGCGGGTGCTGAAGCTGAAGCCGCGGGCGCCGACGGTCTGGGCGAAGGCGATCCGGCGGTGGCCGAGGTTGAGCAGGTGGCGGGTGGCCTTGCAGGCACCGGCCACGTCGTCGACGTAGACGCTCGGGCGGCCCTGGACGTGCTGGCTGACGTAGATGACCGGCATTTCCAGGTCGTCGAGGCGGGCGGTCTCCTCGGCGGTGAGGTCGAAGGAGAAGACGAGCAGCGCGTCGGCGTTGCGGCGGGCCGGGAGGCGTTCGAAGAACGCGGTGCGTTCGGCGAGGTCGGGGATGACGTAGACGGTCATCTCCAGGCCGGCCGCCCGCAGCAGCGGTCCCAGCCGGGACAGCGCAGCCCCCATGAACCACGCGTCCAGCGTGGGCACCAGCACCGCCACCACCCCGGTCTTGCCGGTGACCAGGCTCGCGGCATGCCGGGAGACCGCGAAGTTCAGCTCACGCGCGGCCTCCTCGACCCGGGCACGGACGTCCGGGGCCACCGATGTCAGGCCGCGCAGGGTGCGCGAGACGGTGGACGGGGAGACCCCCGCCCGTTCTGCGACATCGGCCATGGTGGGCAGTCGTTGAGCTGGCGGCATGAGCGGAAGTTAGCACAGATTCACACCTCCGCCAGATACCTCGTGACAGCGCTGTCTCGCCCATTCGGGCGAGTTCAATGGGTAGTTTTGCCCTTATATAAGCTGCATGACCCACCCAATTCTCCCCGTGCTACCAGGAAGTTACGGATTGACTTCCGCCAGATGCACTCCTACGGTGCAAGCGTTGTCTCAGCGGAGTCGGAGCCGTCGCCGCGAAGTCATCCCTCAAGGCTTTGACCTGCGTGTTTGATCAAGAAAATGCCGTGACAGCACAGTCTCGTAACAGAGCCATCCCAGAGTCATCTCGGTAGCTACTCCCTACAGGGCGCCCCCGCCGAGACTTCGGTACCGCACGTTCAGGAGAGACAGTGAACGCCAGAACCACCAGAGCCCTTCAGTGCTCGGCCGCCCTCGTCGCCGCCGGGCTCACCCTCACCGCCTGCGGTTCCGGCGGTGGCAGCTCCGCAGGCTCCTCGGGGCAGTCGCAGAGCACGTCGTTCACCGGCCGCGGCCCGATCACGTACGTGTCCGGCAAGGACACCACCGGCGTGGTCCAGAAGGTGATCGACCGCTGGAACAAGCTGCACCCGAAGGAGAAGGTCACCGTCATCGACCTGCCGACGGACCCGGACTCGCAGCGCCAGCAGATGATCCAGAACGCGGAGACCAAGTCCGACGCCTACACGGTGCTCTCCCTCGACGCCGTGTGGACCTCGGAGTTCGCCGCACACCAGTGGATCGCCAAGCTGCCCGAGACGCAGTTCCCGCTCGACAAGATGCTGACGCCCGCGGTGGACACGGCGAAGTACCGCGGCAGCCTGTACGCGGCGCCGTACATCTCCAACGGCGGCATCCTCTACTACCGCACCGACCTGCTGAAGAAGGCCGGCATCGGCGAGCCTCCGACCACCTGGGCGGAGATGACCGCCGACTGCGCGAAGATCAAGAAGCTGCCCGAGGGCAAGGACGTGTCCTGTTACGCCGGGCAGTTCCAGAAGTACGAGGGCCTGACGGTGAACTTCGCCGAGGCCGTGAACTCGGCCGGCGGCGTGATCACCGACGCCGACGGCAAGCCGGACGTGGACACCGCCGCGGCCAGGAAGGGCCTGGACTTCCTCGTCGGCGCCTTCAAGGACGGCACCATCCCCAAGGAGGCCATCACCTACCAGGAGGAGGACAGCCGCCAGGCGTTCCAGGACGGCAAGCTGGTCTTCCTGCGCAACTGGCCCTACGTGTACGCCCTCGCCGAGAAGAGCAAGATCGCCGGCAAGTACGCGGTCGCACCCCTGCCCGGCCTGAACGGCACCGGTTCCTCCAGCCTGGGCGGCTCCAACCTCGCCCTGTCCTCTTACGCCAAGAACAAGGCCACCGCGCTGGACTTCATGAAGTTCTTCACCGACGAGGAGAACGCGACGACCTTCCTCAAGGACGCCGCCTTCGCCCCGGCCTACGCCGACCTGTACGACGACAAGACGCTGACCGCGCAGTACCCGTACCTGCCCGTCCTGAAGCAGTCGATCACGCACGCCGTGCCACGCCCCCGGGTCGTGCAGTACGGCGACGTGACCTCGGCGATCCAGCAGGAGGCGTACGCGGCGCTGACCGGCAGCAAGAGCAGCGCGCAGGCGCTGAAGGACCTGCAGCAGGAGCTGCAGAAGTCCACCGGGCAGTGAGGAGAGGGGCCATGGCCGACACCAAGATCCCACCGGGATCCGCCACCGCCGGGACCGAGCGCCCGGCCGGCGGACGGGCTCCGGTGAGCGGGCGGCGGCGCTCCGGTTCCGGTGCCCGCGCCACCGCGGGCTCGGGCCGGGTGGCAGCCCTGCTGGTCTCCCCGACCCTGCTGGTGCTGTCGATCGTCGTGCTCTACCCGACGATCATGGCGCTCCAGGAGTCGCTGTACGGGACCAAGGGGCTGGACCCGAAGACCGGCTTCATCAGCGACACCGAGCCGTACGTGGGGCTGAAGAACTACGCCGACATCTTCGGAGCCGCCGGCAACCGGTTCTGGAACGCCTTCTGGAACACCACCTTCTTCACCGTCGTCACGGTCGGGCTGGAGACGGTGATCGGTGTGGCCATGGCCCTGATCATGCACAAGGCGTTCAGCGGCCGGGGGCTGATCCGGGCGAGCATCCTCATCCCCTGGGCCGTGCCCACGGCCATCTCCGGCCTGCTGTGGCGCTGGATCTTCAACAGCAACGGCATCGCCAACGCCCTCATCGGCCACCAGGTCCTGTGGACGACGGAAGGCTTCCACGCCAAGGTCGCGGTGATCGTCGCCGAGGTGTGGAAGACGTCCCCGTTCATCGGACTGCTGGTCCTGGCCGGGCTCCAGGTGATCTCGAAGGAGGTCTACGAGGCCGCCCGCCTCGACGGCGCCAGCGCCCCACGCCAGTTCTGGCACATCACCCTGCCCCTGGTGAAACCCGCTCTCCTGGTGGCCATGCTGTTCCGCTGCATGGACGCCCTGCGGATGTTCGACCTGCCCTACCTCCTCATCGGCGCCCAGAAGAACTCCGTGGAGACCCTCTCCATGCTCGCGCAGAGCGAGGCGTCCAACGTCCGCTTCGGACCGGCCTCGGCCTACTCCGTGCTCCTCTTCCTCTACGTCTTCCTCGTCGCCCTCGCCTTCGTACGGCTGCTCGGCGCCGACCTCGTCGGAGACGACGACAGCGGCGGCAAGAGCAAGGCCAGGCGTAGGAAGCGGATCCTCTCCCGCCGTACGGAGGTGACGGCATGACCTCCTCGTCCTCGTCCCCGGCCGTCTGGCGCAGGTGGCTGCCGTACGTCGGCGTCCTCGCCGTCGTCGCCTACTGCCTGGCCCCCTTCTACTGGATGCTGGTCTCCAGCCTGCGCGGCGCCTCCGACATCTTCGACAACTCGCTGCTGCCCACCCGGGTGTCCTTCGAGAACTACCGCGCCCTGCTCGACAGCTCACAAGGCTTCCCCCGCGCACTCCTCAACAGCCTGGTCGTCGCCGGCATCACGACCACGCTGTCCCTGCTGCTGGCCACCTTCACGGCATACGCCATGGCCCGGCTGGAGTTCCGGGGCAAGCGATTCATCCTCACCCTGATCATCGCCACCTCCATGTTCCCGGTGGTCTCGATCGTGGTCCCGCTGCTCAAGCTCTTCACGGACATCGGCTGGATCAACACCTACCAGGCGATGATCGTGCCGAGCATGTCCTTCGCGCTGCCGCTGGCGGTGTGGAACCTGACCACGTTCTTCCGGCAGATGCCCGACGAACTGGAACACGCCGCCATGATCGACGGCTGCACCCGCGGCCAGGCGTTCCGCAGGGTCATCATGCCGCTCGCCGCGCCCGGCATCTTCACCACCGCGATCATCACCTTCATCGCCGCCTGGAACGAGTTCCTCATCGCCCTGACGATGACCAACAAACCCCAGATGCAGACCGCGCCGGTCGCCATCTCCAAGTTCACCGGCGCCACGACGTACGAGACCCCGTTCGGCAGCCAGATGGCCGCCGGCGTCCTGGTCACCATCCCGCTGGTCGTCATGGTGCTGATCTTCCAGCGTCGCATCGTCGCCGGACTGACCGCCGGCGCGGCCAAGTGACCCCCTCAGCAGACACGCAAGGAGCAGGACCCGTGCCCCCCACCACCGCGCCCTGGTGGCGCAGCGCCGTCATCTACCAGGTCTACATCCGCAGCTTCGCCGACGGCAACGGCGACGGGGTCGGCGACATCGCCGGCATCCGCTCCCGGCTCCCGTACCTCAAGTCCCTCGGTGTGGACGCCCTCTGGATCAACCCCTGGTACAAGTCCCCCCAGGCCGACCACGGTTACGACGTCGCCGACTACCGCGAGATCGACTCCCTGTTCGGCACGGTCGCCGAAGCGGAACAGCTCATCGAGGAAGCCCACGCGCACGGGATCCGGATCATCCCCGACATCGTCCCCAACCACTCCTCCGACCAAGCGGCCTGGTTCCAGCAGGCGCTGGCGGCAGGCCCCGGCAGCCCCGAGCGCGAGCGGTACGTCTTCCGCCCCGGACGCGGCCCGGACGGCTCCCTCCCGCCCAACGACTGGGACTCCCGCTTCGGCGGCCCGGCCTGGACCCGGGTGGACGACGGCGAGTGGTACCTCCACCTCTTCACCCCCCAGCAGCCCGACCTCAACTGGCAGCACCCCGAGGTCCACGCGGAGTTCGAGTCCGTCCTGCGGTTCTGGTTCGACCGGGGCGTGGACGGCTTCCGCATCGACGTCGCCCACGGCCTGCTCAAGGACCCCGAACTCCCCGACCTGGCAGACCTTTCCGGAGACGTACACCCCTTCTGGGACCGCGACGAGGTCCACGAGATCTACCGCTCCTGGCGCAAGCTCGCCGACGAGTACCCCGGCGACCGCTCCTTCGTCGCCGAGGCGTGGACCGACACCCCCGAACGCCTCGCCGCCTACGTCCGCGAGGACGGCCTGCACACCGCCTTCAACTTCGACTTCCTCATGACCGACTGGGACGCGAAGGACCTGCGCGCCGTCATCGACGACACCCTCGCCACGCTCGGCACCGTCGGCGCCCCCGCCACCTGGGTCATGTCCAACCACGACGTCATGCGCCACGTCAGCCGCTACGGCCGTAAAGCCGCGAAGAAGTGGCTGGCCAACGAGTCCTACATCCCCGCAGGACCCGCCGACCTCGAACTCGGCACCCGCCGCGCCCGCGCCGCCGCCCTGCTCACTCTCGCCCTCCCCGGCGGCGCCTACGTCTACCAGGGCGAGGAACTCGGCCTCCCCGAGATCGAGGACCTCCCCGAGGCCGTCCTCCAGGACCCCGTCTGGGAACGCTCCGGCCACACCGAACGCGGCCGCGACGGCTGCCGCGTCCCGATCCCCTGGTCCGGCACCACCGCCCCCTACGGCTTCAGCCCCGCCGACGCCACCGCCTCCCCCTGGCTGCCCCAGCCCGCCGACTGGGCACCCCGCACCGTGGCAGCACAGACCGGCGACCCCGCTTCCATGCTGGAGCTCTACCGCACCGCCCTCCGCATACGCCGCGAACACCCCGCCCTCGGCGACGGCACCCTCACCTGGCTGGACGACACCCCGGCCGGAGTCCTCGCCTTCCACCGCGAGCCCGGCTTCGTCTACGTGGCCAACCTCTCCACCGAGCCCTACGAACTGCCCGCACACACCTCGGTCCTGCTGACCAGCGGTCCCGTCGAGGACAACCGCCTGGCCCCGGACCAGGCCGTCTGGCTCACGGTGTAGCGAGCCACCACCCCACAGACCCAGGGCCTGTCCGGTCCCACTCCCCGCTGTCCGGACAGGCCCTGGCCTCGCAGCATGAGGCGGCAGCAGAGCACATCCTCCTCCAGCTACGGGTCGGGTTCGTTGGCACGGCGGCGCTGATCAAGCGGTGGCATGCGGCTTCGGAGCGAGCAGGTCCAGCGCCTCCGCCCAACGGAAGCGGTCAGCCCCGCCTCCGGCTTTCGGACGGTGCGGCTCGTACGTACCGATGAGCATGCCCATCTCGCGCAAGTGGTCCAGGCTCCGGCGATACGCGGGATGGGCGGCCTGGGCCGAGTTCAGGTACGGCAGGACAGCGGCGGGGATGCCCATGCCGTATGCCTCGCAGAGGATGCCCAGGGCGAGGGTGTCGGAGATGCCGTTGGCCCACTTGTTGATTGTGTTGAAGGTGGCCGGAGCGACGGCGATCGCGTCTGCGGGCGGGAGAGGGCGTGCTTCGCCGGGGGTGCGCCAGGCGGAGCGGATCGGGTAGCCGGTCTGGGCCTGGATCGCCTCGGCGTCGAGGAGGCCGAGTCCCTGAGGTGTGGCGACGACGCCGACGTCCCAGTGCCGTCCCTGTGCTGCGGTGATCAGTTTGCCGACGTCTCCGGCGATGCCGCAGCCGCAGACGACGACGTAGAGGAAGGGCTTCTTCTCTGGGGCGGTCGGTTCGGTCACGTGTGGGCTCCAGGACGGTGAGTGTCTCGATGCGCGGCCAGTTGGTTCGCGAGCTCCCGAGGACCGATCTTGCTGAGGGCCCAGAGGCTGCTGATACGGCGGGATCGGTGCCAGAGCGGGTCGTTCGTATCCACAGGGGTGTGGAAGAACAGCACGGGGATACCTTCGGCGCCGAAAGGACGCGCGTCGAGGTAACGCAGACCGCCGGTGCCGCACAGGTAGCCGGTGCTGCCGGTGGCCGCGGCCAGGTCGGCAAGGCGGTCGGACCGGCCTGGGCGGGCCGAGATCTGGCTGCTGTCGATCACTTCGCCTGACCAGCCGAGTGCGGTGAGCAGGGCCGTCGTCGACATCTTCGCGAGATCGGCTACGTGGTCGGAGACATCGAACGCGTCCGAGACCGCGCCAAGTACCTCGGACACCGCACCCCAGTGGGCGCTGCGACCGTAAAACTGGCGCACGAGCAGTTCGACTCTCCGTCGAGCCCGACGCTGATCGACCAACCGTGCCTGTCGGATCAGCGTTGGGCGTCCATGAGGAAGATGAACAGGGAGGGTGAGCCACTGTTGCCGCGCAGGGTCGTCCAGGGCGGCCAGCCGGGCTCGATGTTGGTAGTCGCGCCGGGCGAATTGCACGTCGTCCAGGACGATCCAGCGGTCGGCGGCGAAGAGCTTCGCCAACGTGGACAGCCGTGGGAACAGGTTCGGCTGATGGATCGCGCAGACCCCTCCCGACGGCGGGCCCGCGCAGGGTGGCTCAGTCGCTGATGAGGCGGCTGTCGAACCCGGCGCCCAGGAGGCGCTCGTAGGCGTCATGAACATCCCCCGGTACGTCCTGCTCGACGGCGAAGCCGAGCTTCGGGTACTCGATCACCCGCTGCAGGTCACCGACGAGCATGTCGACGACGAGCTTCTCGTCACCGATGGACTTGATGTAGTCGTCCAGCTCCAGTGGCTCGGAGGCGCACACGACCTCCACCTCCGGCCACAGCTTTCGGCAGGTCGCGTAGGAGCGGCGCTCCATGTACGGCTTGGAGATCAGCAGCAGTGAGTCGACCGTGATGCCGGCCGCGGTCAGCAGCTCACGGGAGAGGGTGATGTTCTGGCCAGTGTTCGCTGCCTTCGCCTCGACCAGGATCGCCTCGTCCGGCACACCCAGGCTCAGCGCGTGCTCGCGGTAGTGGACGGCTTCACCGCGGGGGAAGCGGGCCTGGGTGGTGGGGCTGTTGCCGCCGCTGAAGACGAGGACCGGGAAGAGCCCGGCGCCGTAGAGGTCCGCGGCCGTGGTGGCCACTCCGAGGTCGTGGCTGCCGAGGCCGATCGCCGCCGAGCAGGGCCGCGGCTCGTGGCCCATCTGGTGGTAGTTCCAGATCAGCGTCGCGTCGTGGAACTGTTCGTCGGTGATCTGGCGCTGCTCGTGCTCCGGCACTGGCACTCCCTGGCTCATCCTTGCTGGCCCTTTCGGATGCCCTCGATGCTGCGCAGCTGGTGGCTCAGCCCGTACTGGCGTGCCACCTGTGCCGCCTGATCGAGGACGGACAGCCCATCATTCCGGGTCGCCGCATCCGACAGAAGGATGTGCCCGTACGCGGTGTCCCCCCGCACCCGCTGCATGGGGGAGTCGACCGTGCCGGTGGTGCGTGCGATGTCGATGCAGTGCAGGGCCTGGGTCAGGTTGCCGGCGCCGCGATGGGCCAGGGCCAGTTTCTGGTGGGCGACCGACCAGTCCTCCGGCTCGCCGAGTTCCTCGAACTCGCGGGTGGCGGCTGCCATGACCGTGGTGGCGTAGGCGTTGTTGCCCTCCTTGCTCAGAGCCGTCCCGATCCACAGGCGTGCCCGGGCCCGGTCACGCCTGCTGAGGCGCTCGTCTGCGGCAAGCTGCTCGTACCAGCGGGCGGACGCGTCGAGCTGACCCGACATCTCCTGTACGACGGCGAGGGACAGCTCGATCTGGGCCAGACGACGGGGGATGTCGAGTTCGGAGAACATGGCGCGCGCGGTCAGGTAGGACTGGCGTGCGGACAGTGGACCTAGGATCGCCCCTTGGTCACGCTGCACATCACCGAGGAGCACGAGGGAACGGCCGTACAGGTAGAGGCCCTTGTCGTCGAGTTCGTGCGGGTCGTGGCCGCCCAGCCAGCGGTTCAGCAGGGTCGAGGCGAAGGGGAAGTCCTGGCGGCTGACGCAGACCACGGCGCGTTCTATGTCCTCGGTCCAGGTCTCGTAGTCCGCTGGCCGTGCGGCCTTCCGCTCAGGGAACAGCAGCGCGTCGAACCGAACATGGGCGGCGGTGTCCGCGCGGGACAGCGCGGTGTCGAGAATGGCCTGCGTATCCGGCCGTGGCTGGGTCTCCGTGCCGAGGCTTTCCCACTTGGCCACGGTGCGCAGCGCGACACCGAGGTGCTCGGCGAAGGCGCGGGTGCTCATGCGCAGGGCGGCGCGCAAGGCACTCGCCTCCCGACCAGTCCACTGTTGCACGCTGACCACGGATGACCTCCCTCTGTCACGTATGGAAGCACTCTCAGTGATGGCCTGGGGCGCGAAGTGCAACGGAAGTGCAACACCAGGTCATTTCGAGGCCGTACGTCGCGGCCGACGCTGTGGTCATGGACGACGAACTCATCACCGAACGCCGCCCCGTCGCCTTCCCGCAGGTCTTCGGCTACCTGCGGCACATCACCGGTGGCCTGCCCCGCCACGCGGCACTCGTCGACTGCCTCACCGAATACTGCCGTCGGCACGAACTGACCCTCGGCGGCGTCTTCACCGACCGCGACGCCACGGTGGCCATCCGCTCAGCCGCTTTCGTCGGGCTGGTCGATGCTCTCCAACTGCCCGACATTCACGGCGTAGTGGTCCCCGCCCTGAGTCATCTCGGCCCCAAAGGCATCGGTGCCGAGCGAAGGCGGCAGATAACAGCTACAGGCACCCGCCTGCTCGTGGTTCGATCCTTCACGTCGACGAGGGGTTCCGAAACACCCCCGGGCACAGGCGCCGGCGTCCGGCCACGGGGGACCACTTGACGTCCGTTCGTGACGCACTGCGACGTGCGCCCATGGTCGAAGATGCGCCCGGACTGCGTCTGCTGAAGGTCGGCGACGGCTGGGATCTGGTGCGAACCTCCGCCGAGGTCGGCCTCCTGGTCCTCGCCCACCTGCGGGCGACCGGCGCTCCGATCGGTCCGGTGCTCTACGACAGGACCAACGGCCGCCTGTACTACGCCATCGCTACGGGCACCGCAGGACACTGGCACGAACTGCCGGTACGGCACCTCTCTGCCAACTCATGGCTCGTCGCGCCCGGTCTGGAGATCCTCGACGGTTGGTTCGGCGGCTGGTGCGAGCTACCCGACGACAACACCCTGACCGATGCCGCCGCGCTCCGCACCGCCCTCCGGCACCCGTACGTCATCGCCGCCGCCGAAGAGGGACACTCCGGTGCCTTCCACTAGCGGCCGGTACCCGGCAGCACCCCCGGCCTTCCACCTCGACAGCGAGGGGACACCCGTGACGACCCACCCCGTCTCACCGAACACCGTCCTCGCCAACGCCCTTCTCCGCACCGAGGACGTCCTGACCCCACGCATCCTGGCCAGTCCCCCCACGCGGATCGTGCTGGTCGTCGGCACCCAGATCAACGGCACCCCACACATCGGCACCTCACTGGTCCAGTCACTCACCTTCGCCATGGCAGCACGGCTGCGCGACCGCTTCGGCATCCCCGTCGAGGTCGTCTTCAGCGCCCTCGACAACGCCCCGTACGAGTTGGCCACCGACCCGGCCAGCAGCAATACCTACCAGCGCGCCTACGCCCAGACCCTCGGTGCGGAGGCGCTCACCGATCTCGTGGCCGCCCTCTACCAACCCCTGTTCACCGCCCTGTCCCGGCGCCTGGGTATCCCGCATCGAGTGGAGACCTACAGCCAACAACAGGCCGACGAGCACTTCCGTCGCACCTGGTTGCGGCTGCTCCCCCGTCTCGACGCCGCCCGCTGGTGGCTGGCCCCGTCCACCGGCACACCCCACATACGGGTCCCCTGCCCGCACCCCGGCTGCGGCTGGGCCGAGAAGCACGCGGAACGAACCCGCGTCCACCTCACCGACCGCGAGACGGCCGACATCGAGGCCGTCTGTCTCCACCACGGCCCTTACCGCACCACCATCACACCCATCACCGGTGGCTACCTCGACCTGGCCACCCTCTACCGCAACCTCGTCAAAGAACTCGCCCTCACCAGCACACCGGGCGACGGAACCCTGCACGTCATGGTCAAAGGCGGCGACTGGGTCTTCGGTTCCCTCCTCGTCGACGAGGCGCTCCAGGCCGTCGGCCTCACCCGCGCCCAGCTCCCCGCCCGTCTCTTCTGCCCGCAGGTCGTCACCGACACCGGCGCGAAACTCTCCAAGTCCCTTATCCGCGACGGCCGTGCCTCCTTGCCCGAGGGCGCCGCCGACTGGATGCTCGACACCCGGCAGTGGCCTGGCACCGTGGCCGAGTACGCCGACCAGCTCCTGGCCATGACCGAGCCACTCCTGTCCGACCCCCGGCACTTCTTCCGCTCGTACACGGCCGCCGAGATCAACCGCATGATGACCGCCCAAGCCCCCCGGAGCCTTCCCGCCTCATGAGCAGCACCTCCCGCGTCCGCGAACTCAACCTCTATCGCCGTTACTTCGACCTGGTTGCCGAGGGCACCAAGACCATCGAGGTACGAGTGAAGTACCCGCACCTGGCTGACCTGACGGCCGGCGACGTCATCCGGTTCCGCATCAAGGGCACGGACGAGACGTGCGAGGTCGAGGTCAAGCGGGTCACCCAATACGCAGACTTCCAGGGCCTCCTTGACGGAGAAGGTCCCTCCACCATCAACCCCAGCGCCACCCGTGACGAACAACTTGCCAGCATCCGGGCCATTTACCCACCGGAGAAGGAGGCCCTGGGCGCTCTGGCCATCGAGATCCAACTTCTCGACTGATGCATCGGCGTCAACTGAGGCCTTGCTCAGCTACGGCGAAAACTCGGACACTACGCGACCGCTGAGTTCTACGCCCAAACGGTCGGGTTGCGGGTCATCGCCACGACCGGAGTCTCGGCCACGCGCAGCTCTCACAGAGTGAGCCTCCGGGGGGTGACTATCTGTTGCTTCTTTTTCGACCCACGAACCCATTGAGATTCGGGCTCACATCATTGATCTCAACGTACGCCGAGTACAGGCGCGGGACGAGGAAAATAAATATCACGAGGACGTAGGAGCTAATTGCTGCGGAAAGGGCTGCCCAGAATCCGTACAGATGGCCTTCTTTGGTTACGCTGACATTCATTCCGATGACTAGTGAGGCTACATCGAATGCGCAAAGGAGTGAACCTGTAAGGAGGTGGGCCGCTGTCTCGTCGAGCATTCCCTTTTCTACTTCGTAGCGGCTCGCTTCGGAACTTCCGGCCCACTCTTTGATCTTGAGCCTCAGGGTAGAAAGGTGGGTAAAAGCGCTCAGCATTCCACCAGCCAGTAGCGCGACGCCAGTCAGTAGCGCCCCAGGAGTAGAAAGGTGCCCCTTCTTTATCCACATAAGCAAGAAGATGGTCATTGGAATGAGGGGGGCCAGCCGTGCGAAGAAATCAGGTCGGGGAGGCGTGTATCTGCCGTCTGTCAAACCCTTCCAGTGGCCGCGCAGGACTGGGATGAAGTTGAACCGACTAAACAACTCACGCCTCCCCCTCTGTTAGGAGACGGGCCAGTCGATGCCTACCTTCGCGGCAGGCTGGAGCCCCAATGCCGTCTCTCTCACCGCAGCATAGAACCTGGGTGTGACAGGCGGCTGGTCCTCTGACAGGCGGTATGTGAACACGTCCGCCATCTGCGTGGGCCTCACGCGCTTGACCTGGCCATCAGGATCTTCGATCTGCACCCATCCATCGTCAAGCTCCATGTCCACAATCTGTGGACCTACGATTGCCGCCAGCTGCCTAGCGCCCTGCTCGTTGGTGATACCGGCTTCTTTGATACCTTCCACTCCTTTACTGCTCCGATACCAACCCTGCACAACCTTGACAGCCTGTTCCATCCGTCCTGAAACGGCAAGGGAAGCAGTTATTTCCACATCCTTGACGGCTCGCGTTCTGCCAGCAGTAATAGCATGACGCACCAGCACTAGAGTCTGGGCTTGTCCTTCGCGAATCATCTCCGCGAGGCGATTCTCATCAGCTACGGGGGATACGGAAATACGCCACCAGGCACCTTCGTTGTTTCCTTCTGTAGCCTCATCGCGAGATTTCTTAGTCATCCACCTGATGAGTTGCGATACAGGGCAGGATCGGCCAATTGACTCTACGGCCAGGATGCCGGTGTCACCTCCCTCCGGGAAGGCTAGAATTACACGAAAGAGGTTGCTGGCGGCCTTGTCCTTGATGTCGGTGTCGCTTCCTGTGGCGTCTCCAATCGCCATCTCGTGGCTGCCAAACTTTCCAGCCCAGACTCTGGCTCGGATGGTGTTGTCGACTGTGCAGACATCATCGACGCGTAGCGCTGGCTTGCCAAACGTTCCTTCCTCCTCTACCTCGGCCTGACCATCATCTGTGGGATCACCAACTGCCGTACCAATAGAAAGAATCTTCAGTAGGGACTCGGCTATCTCCTGGTACGACTCTCCGTTGCAGTCAGAGAGGTCCAGCGGGGTTCGCTTGGAACCTCGAAAGACCTGGAAGGCGAAAAGGCGGTAGCCGTAGGAGGTCATATCCGTTCCTGTGATCGAAGTACTGCTTACTCGAAGCTGAATGGCCGTCAGTCAGGTTACGCCCCAACTAATGGCGCCCTTTCGTGGAGATGCGGCACTGAGTGCCACGCCTTTGGGTGGAATCCTGTATTCCTGGCATCGGAAGATCAATAAAGGTCCGTTCGTGTCACGGAGTGTCAATCTCCGCGCGTATACTTTTCGCGCTCTGTGAGGAACGTCTCGCAATGTGGAAGGGCAGCGATGTGTTGCGCCGCGTGCTCAGGCTGTTTCGGCTTTTTTTGGTTGGCGTTGGGGCAGCGTGGTTGGCGATGGGTGTACACACACGCCTACACGGTCGGCCGTTCCTTTCGAAGGCGATGATCCATTCGTCGTGCCCGTGGAGCAGGTGTCCTGGCGGCAGTGGCTGTGGGCATCGGCGGTCATGAGCTTGCGCATGGTTGGGGACACGGCACCACAGAGAACACCCGCACGGCCTAATCCACGCCCGCGGCCGTCGTCGTCACAGACGGCACGGAGGATCCGACTCAGGCACCGGTTTGGGCTCCGTGACAGCGCGTGATCCCGTGGTCCTACGGCTAGGAGCGACGATGAGCAACCCGGAACCTTGTTCGACCCCGATGGCCCATAAGTCCTCCTGCAGGGACTCGGCGGAAACAGCCGCCCGCTGTTCATCGCCTGGTGGGCGGACCGGGCTCACACTCGTGCCCGCCTCAGCCCTGCCATGCGACGCGTTCGCCGGTGTCGGCCTCTCCTGCGATTGCGACGGTCATGAGTCCGAGGTGCATCACTCGGATGCGTCGCCGATCGCCCTCGCAGACCGGCCGGGGAGCCGCATCGATCTCAACGGCAGACTGGTCCGCTGGGATGCAGAACCAGGCCACCCCACGGAATTCGAGGTTGTGGTGGACCTTGGAGTGGAACTGCTGGAGTTTCAGACCCCGGCCGCCGTCCGCGAGGCGCGGACCCAGTTGTCACACTTGACCTCCAGACTCGACCGACTGGCCGACCAACTGACCGTCCTGCAGAACGAACAACTTCGTCAGGCCGTGGCCGACCCGGAGACTGAACTGGGTCGGTTGCTCGCCGAGCACGGCATCCACGTACTGGTGGCAGACGGCCCGAACGCCGACGCCTTGGATGAACCGCTCCTGGCCGAACTCGGAGAGGACGCTCACGACACTCTTCTCCTGCCGCCAGGTGCTCGACTGCCGGACATCCTCGAACACGTACGTGCGGCCATCCCTCAGCGTGAGGCCAATCGTGCGGCGGGACGCCCCGCTTGGGCTGAGAACACAGCCGTCGCCACCACGTCCGTTCCGCACGTGAACGCCAAGGACGAGGCCGAGAGCGAAATGATCGTCTACCTCGCCGCACACGATCTTCACCTGATCCGTGAAAGCGGCCGCAGCCACATCGATATCTGCCGACTGGGCAATGACCTGTGCATCGTCGTCCCGACGGAGACGCTCCCGGAGGCAGTGCTCGAATGCGCACGCAAGCATGTCGCCGGCCGCAGTCCCGTGGTCAAACACGGTCGGAAATGGACGTACATCGATCGCAGCGACATGACCCAGCGCACCGCCACATGCACCGACTTCTGCCGCAACGACCATAGCCGCGACATCCTTACACCGACGTACGCCGCGGACATCTGGCATCAAGACCATGGTGTCGGTGTGCAGATCCCTCTCTCCGACACCCATGAACTGGCCACACCTTGGCGTGTGCTGGAGCCTCAGTTGGCCGTGACCCCGGGTGCAGACGACTCCGATGGGTATCAGGTGCCCCACGTGAACATCGAATTCGTGGAGGGCGTCTGGAGCGGACCTCTCGGACCTGACGAGCTGGCCGATTTCATCGACGCATTGTCCGACGGACTGGCCACCCTACGTCTCATGCACGGCAAGCTCGTCGCCGCCCGAGCGGACTGGCCGGTCGGCGCCTGATACGGGGCGTGTCGGCAGCGGCCTCCAGCTGATGACCAGGTCGACCGCGATGAGTGTCAGGCTGTCGCCAGTGAAAACCGAAGAGTGCCGTATGCACGAAGCAGGGCATCAGTCGATCTGTGTGCTTATGCAATGACACATCTCCGACCAGGGTTCGCCTCCTGAGGCCGACAGGCCATCAGTGCCAAGAACGCTCTCCCTGGCCGCTGCGTCGACGGCGTGCCCATAGCGTGCCCTTAAGGACGGACAACCACGGTCATCAGCGGTACGATCCCGGTCCCTCGGGCACCATCGAGAGCCGCATAACTCCAGCTCAGAAGCTATCCGCCTCCCCAAGCGCCGTCGCTTCCCAAGCTGAGAGCGCGAGTTCGATTCTCGTCACCCGCTCCATGGAGAAGGCCCGGGTCGGAGACCCGGGCTTTTTTGGTGTGCGGGGTGATCAGTTGTCGCGTGCGGTGCAGACTCCTGGCGTGCCTTGCGTGCGGCCGCACCGAGACCGGGTGCGGCTTCCCGCTGCCGGTCGTCGGTGTACTGATGGATCAGCGCGGCCTTTTCCGAGGACCGGCCGGTGCGGACCGTCGTGCCTCTGAGGGTGCCGAGCGGGTCGACTGCCCGCGTGCAACTCCCTGTGGACGGGGAGATCCGCTCGGGCTCAGCGCATTGCGGCGTGATTTTCAACGCCGTGACCGCTGGCGGGGATCGACATGGTTGGCGAGGGCGTCGGCCTGGGCCACGGTGACAATGCGGCGTTCGGCCGCCTTTCCCCTTCCGGCGCCCTGAATCTGGCACGGGTCGTGCTTGATCACGTCGTCGGACACTGCGGTGTCCGTGATGCTTTTCAGGAGACGATGGGGCTTGGTGGTGTGGTCTTGGCTCCGGTCGTGCGGAGGCGTAAGGCAAACGCCACTCGCGGACCGCTGCGTGGCCGCCTCGTCCAACTCGGACCCGCCCAAGGCTGGGCGGAGTGGTTGTCGAGGAGGTGGTCGGGTTCTTCAGGCTCCGCCTCAGTCATGTGCGGGGAGGGGGGCGTCGGGTGGCCACCCCCTGAACGGCGACGGGGCGATCTTCCGACGTCTCGACCCCATGGCCGGCTTGATCGTCGATACCTGTTTCTCCGACCCTGAAGACCACCCTCGACCCGTAGGCATGGCAGCACCTCCCGGAGACCTGGGCCGCCCGGCACGTGCTCACCTCCATGTGCCGCCGATGCTCGGATGGCGCGCGGAGAATCCGGGCGAGGGCCCCGGTCGTACGGCAACGGCCGTTCAGTTGGCGATCATTTGAAGGGGCAGGTCGATCACCGTGTAGGCGAGCAGCGCACAGGGTGCCGCCAGTGCCAGGGCACGGACCCGCTCCCGGGTCGCACGCGCCATGAGCAGCGGAACGAGAGTGAACGCCGCGAAGCAGGTCCAGGCTTGCGGCGCGTAGTGAAGGTCCCAGGCGGCCGTCAGCGCCTCACTGCCGAAGAGCCCGGCGAATGCCGCCAGGCCGGCGATATGGCGCCGTGCGTCCCGACCGTGTCGCCACCAGTGTCCCGCGACACCGAACAGCGGCCCCGCCACGCAAGCCATACCGAGCCAGACGAGCGGGAAGAAGAGAGAGCCCATGCCGCCGCGGCCGAGCTCGGCGTAGGCGTAGTACCCCACGACGAGTCCGACCTCTGCGCCCAGACCGCAGGTCACCGCCCGGGACAAGGTGCCCCGACGGGTGAGCAGGGCTCCGGCGGCGAAAGCGACGGTGGACCAGACGGCGCCGGAGTTGGCGAGTTGGTTCCATGCTCCCGGAAGCCATCCCTGAGCCAGGTTGGTGAGCACGCCGAACGCCAGCCCGCCGACCGCCGCCGTGCCGGTGGCGACCCACAGGCCGCCGACGCTGCCCTGTGCCGCCAGGTCGTCGGGAGTCATGGTCGTGGTCATGCTGGCCTCCGCGATCACGCCTGTGTCTGACGTGCCTCTGGGGTGTTTCCGCGCACTATACATGGCATGTATACGCATCGTGTATAGCTGTCCCGGCGGCAGGGCCCTCCATGCGCGCTCACCGGTGCGACGGCCAGCGGTCTTTCGCCGCATATGGCTTGTCGACCGCCAGCCGGATCCGAACACGGGCATTGCCGGGCAGAACATTCGGCCAGCGAAGTCTGGACATTTGCCCAGACTGCGTCCTACCGTCTCCGCAACGTCCACGGCAGCGGACAGGAGCGAGATGGCGCCCACGAAGCGTCCTCCGCAAGACCGCCTCGCCGAACGGTGGTCCGCGGACCCGGCGGGTCACCCACGAAAGCGCCGCGGTCCTGCGGCGAAAAAGTCCGCAGTCATCGGCGGCCAGTAGAACTCGGCGTCGAGACGCGGATCGGTGCGGGCCCGTCCTCCGCGAAACCGGGTCCCCGCCCCACACGCTGGGTGCGCCACCGGCGTACCGCCAGGGAAGGAATCACCGTGACAACGACCCGCGTCCCCGTGCTCCCCGATGGAAGTCCCGCAGTGCGACACAGCCTGTGGAACCGGCAGCTGTCGCACTATCCCGACACCGGACTCCGGTACCTGTACCTGGCGATCACGGTGCTCTCGACCGTGGTCCTCTACTACGAGCTGTACGTCTCGGGCTCGGTGGCGACCCAGATCATCACCGAACTCGGCATGTCCTTCAGCTACTTCGTCTGGATCTCGGTTGCCGGAAACGCGGTCGGCGCCTTCGCCTCGCTGTTCGCCGGACTCGCCGACCGGTGGGGCAGGGCCAACCTCGTGGTCGGGGGCCTGCTCGCGACCGGGCTGATCATCCTCGTCGGCCTTCCCCACGCACCGAACGGGATCACCTATCTGGTGCTGTACGTCCTGCTCAGCTTCGTCGAGGGCGTCGTGCTGGTCGCGACGCCGGCACTGATGCGCGACTTCTCCCCGCAGGTGGGGCGCGGAGCCGCGATGGGCTTCTGGACACTGGGCCCCGTCCTCGGCAGCCTCGTGGTCACCACCGTCTCCAGCAACACGCTCGGCCAACACCCCGACTGGCGCTTCCAGTTCCACGTCTGCGGCGTCGCCGGACTCGTCGTCTTCGTCGTCGCCCTCCTCGGACTGCGTGAGCTGTCCCCGGCGCTGCGTGACCAGCTCATGGTGAGCATGCGCGACCGGGCCCTCCTTGAGGCCCGTGCGGCCCGTGCGGCCCACGTGAAGGGCGTCGACCCGGCGCGCGAACTCAAGGGCCCATGGCGGCAGATGCTGCGCTTCGGCATCGTCGGCTCGGCGTTCGCGATCAGTGTCTTCCTGCTGCTCTACTACGCACTGGTCGGCTTCGCCGTCGTCTACTTCGCGACGACGTTCGGCTACAGCGACCAGCGGGCCAACGCACTGGCCAACTGGTACTGGGCGTTCAACGCGATCAGCCTGGTGGTGTTCGGCCTGCTGTCGGACAAGCTCCGCGTGCGCAAGCCGTTCATGGTGCTCGGCGGCATCGTCAGCGTCGTGGGCACCGTCCTGTTCGCCCTCGCGGCGACTCACCCGAGCACCGGCTACCACACGTTCGCCCTCTACTTCGTCCTCGCCTCCGTGGGCGGCGGCATGGCCTACGTCGCCTGGATGGCCTCGTTCACCGAGACCGTGGAGAAGCACGACCCGGCGGCCACCGCGGTCGGGCTCGCGGTGTGGGGCTGGACGCTGCGCCTGGTCGTCACGTTCTCGCTGGTGGTGCTGACGTTCATCGTCCCGGCGACCTCCACTCTGGTCGAGAAGGGGGCACGGATCACCGCCATCCAGCAGGAGCACCCCCGTCAGTTCGCGATCGTCACCGGCATCGACCCGGCCGTCGCGGCCCGCGTGCGGAAGGATCCCGCCGACCGGGAAGCGCTGGCCACCCTGCTCGGCCAGGTCGCCACGGCGGAGGGCGCGACAGCGACCGAGATCAGAAGCGCCCAATCGACCGTCCGCGGTGGTCAGTTGGCCGCCGCCCAGGCCGTCGCCCCCGCCACCATGGCCGCGATACAGACCGACCCGCGGGACACGGCCGCCCAGGCCGACGCCGTGAAACAGATCATGGCCGGTCTCGGAGTCGGCCGGCCCGCGGCCGTCAAGCTGCTGGCCGGTCTGGGTGACCCTGGCACACAGCGGGGTCTGCGGCTCGCGGCGCGGTACGCCGCGGACCTGAAGGCCGCGCCGGCCGCCATCGGCAAGGCCGGCCTGGCGTACCTCTCCGCGCACGGGGCCGAGGTGACGAAGGCCGCCCAGGACAACCCGAGGCAGTGGCAGACCTGGTGGTGGGTGTGCGTCGCCGGTCAGCTGCTGTTCCTGCCCTTCGTCTTCCTGATGGCCGGCCGGTGGAGCCCGCGCCGGGCACGCGAGGACGAGCGGGCGCACGACGCCCTGGTGGAACGGGAACTGGCCGCGCTCAAGGAGTCGTAGAGCCGACTCCGAGGCAGGGGTGGGACGCACGCACGTGCCCGCGTGTCACCCCTGCCGGAACAACACCGCCGAGCACGGACCACGAACACGGACCACCAGCACGAACGAGCGCCGCTGCATCGCGCGGCAGACGAAGGGACCCCGGATGCCCACGAGGGAGCACGCCGACGTCGTGACCGGGCGCGGCCACCCGTCGCTGCGCATGCGGTTCGTGTGTGCCTGGCTCGCCGCCACGAGGACGAAGAGGATCCTCGGCGACGACGAATCCACCGAGGCGGACCGACGGCGCAACCGCCGCAGGGGGCCCGCCGCCGTACCGCGGCGGCTGCGGCGCACCCACGACGTCACCGTGCACGACCGCGCCGGGCTGCGGTGCGCCGAGATCGGGGTCCGCGGCCGGCGGCCCGAGCGCACGATCGTCTACCTCCACGGCGGTGCCTACATCAATCCGGTCGTCGTACAGCACTGGGACCTGATGGCCGCGCTCGCCGCGGAGAACGACGCCCGGGTGATCGCGCCGTTCTACCCGCTGGCCCCCGAGGGTACGGCCGCGACGGTCGTCCCGGCCCTGCTCGACCTCCAGGTACGGCTGACCGAGGAGTCCGGTGCGGCGCCCGTGTGGGCCGGGGACTCCGCGGGCGGCGGGCTGGCCCTGGCCACGGCCATGCGCCTGCGCGACGAGGGGCTGCCGCTGCCGCGGCACCTCGTGCTCTTCGCTCCCTGGCTCGACGTCGGGCTCACCAACCCCGGCGTGGCCGACGTCGTCGCCCGGGACCCCACGCTCGACGTGGCCGGACTGCGCTACGCCGGCCGGCTGTGGGCCGGAGCGCTCCCCGTGGACTCGCCCCAGGTCAGCCCCGGCAGGGGTGACCCGCGCGGACTGCCGCCGACCACCGTGGTCGTCGGCACCCGCGACATCTTCCTGGCCGACTGCCGTGACTTCGCCGCCCGGGTCCGGGCGGCCGGGGTCGACATCGCGCTGCTCGAAGGCGCCGGCGGCTTCCACGTCTACCCGGCGGTGACCTTCCTGCCCGAGTCCGCCGAGGCACGGCGCCTGGTGACCGCGCGCCTGAACGCCCCCGATCCGAAGGAGTGACCCATGCCCCCTCTCCACCCCGCGCCCGACGGGCCCGCGGCCGAGCGCACCGAGCCGTCCGGGGCGCCGAACCCGCAGGCCCGCCGGATGGCCCGGCTCGCCGCGCTGGCCACCGTGCCCGGCGGCCGTGACCGGATCCCCGTGGACTGCCCCGCCGACGGCCGGCATCTCGGCGACATCGCCCGCGCCACCCCCGACGACGTCGCCTCCGCCGTACGACGGGCCAGAACCGCGCAGCGGGGCTGGGCGAGGGTGCCCGTCGGGCAACGCGCCCAGGTCGTCCGGCGGTTCGGCCGTCTAGTGCTCGACCGCCAGCGCGAGATCCTCGACATCGTCCAGCTGGAGAGCGGGAAGACCCGCACCGACGCCTTCGAGGAGATCCTCGACGTCGCCCAGGTCTGCCGCTACTACGCGACCGTCGGCCCGGACCTCCTGCGCATCCGCCGGCGGCGCGGCGCCGTGCCGGGCCTGACCGTCACCCACGAGGTCCCTCACCCGAAGGGTGTGGTGGCCGTCCTCTCGCCGTGGAACTACCCGCTCTCCCTCGGCGTGACCGACGCGCTGCCCGCGCTCCTGGCCGGGAACGCGGTGCTGGCGAAGCCGGACCAGCTCACCCCGTACTCCTGCCTGTGGGCCAAGGACCTCCTGGCCGAAGCCGGGCTGCCGGACGACGTGTTCACCGTGATCACCGGCATCGGGGCCGAGCTCGGCGAGGCCGTCATCGACCACACCGACTTCCTGATGTTCACCGGCAGCACCCGGGTCGGCCGCACCCTGGCGGCCAGGGCCGCCGAGCGGCTGACCGACTTCTCCATGGAACTCGGCGGCAAGAACGCCCTCCTCGTCTGCGAGGACGCCGACCTCGCCAAGGCCGTCCCCGGCGCGGTCCGCTCCTGCTTCGCCAACTCGGGGCAGCTGTGCATCTCCATGGAGCGGCTCTACGTCCACGAGCAGGTCTGGGACGAGTTCGTGCCGGGATTCGTCGACGCGGTGGGCGCGTTGCGGCTGGGCCACGCCCTGGACTGGAGCCATGATCTCGGACCCCTGGTGTCGTCCCGGCAACTGGAGACCGTCCGGCGGCACGTCGACGACGCCACGGCCCACGGTGCCACGGTCCTCGCCGGGGGCAGGGCCCGTCCCGACCTGGGACCGACGTTCTACGAGCCCACGGTCCTCACGGATGTCGACGAGACCATGCGGGTCTGCGTGGAGGAGACCTTCGGGCCGGTCGTCTCCCTGTACCGGGTCGGCAGTGACGACGAGGCGGTGGCCCGGGCCAACGACACCGGCTACGGGCTGAACGCCTCCGTCTGGACCCGCGACCCCGGGCGCGGCCGTCGGCTTGCGCACCGGCTGCGCAGCGGCAACGTCAACATCAACGAGGGCTACGCCGCCGCCTGGGGATCCACCGACGCCCCCATGGGCGGCTGGGGCGCCTCCGGTCAGGGAAGCCGGCACGGACGCCACGGCCTGCTCAAGTACACCGACGCGCAGACCGTGGCCCGGCAGCGCGGGCAGTCCCTCGGGAAGCCGGCCGGAGTCGGCGGCGAACGCTACGCACGCGCGATGACCGTCGCCATGAGGGTGCTCGACCGCCTCGCCGGCAAGGGGTGAGGGCGCCGCCTCAGGCCGAAGCGGACGCCTTGCCGAGGTGGGCCACGGTCAGCCGGCGCAGGGCGTCGCGCAGCACCGCGCGGTCGTCGGGGCGCGGGTTCGCCAGCCTTTGCAGGGCGAACCCGTCGACCATGGCGACGAGTTCACGGCCGGCGAGACGCGCGTCCGGGGCTCCCAGGGTGACGAACATGGACTCGGCCGCGTCTTCGAGGGCCTGCACGATGCGCTGGACCGGTTCCACCAGTTCCGGCCGCCGCGAGGTCGCGAGATACGCCTCGAACTGGGCCCTGATCAGCGTCTCCTTGGACGCGATCAGAACGTCGATCAGCTGGTCGACGTACGGGAGGGCGGGGATGCCGCCGTCGGCCGAGGGTGCCTCGGCCACCAGGTCCCGGGTCGCCTCCAGGATGCCGTCGGCGATCCGGGTGACGGCCGCGCCGATCAGCTCGTCCATGGAGGCGAAGAAGTACGACGTCGTGGACGGCGGCAGTCCGGCCGCCGCGGCCACCGCCCGGTGGGTGACCCCCTCCAGGCCGCGGTCGGCGATGACCTCCGCCGTGGCATCGAGGAGCCGTTCCCGGCGTGCCTGTCCTCGTGCGTAGTGCGACTGCGGCCTGATCCCCATGCCTCGAAGTTACCCGACGGCGTTCCGGCCGCCCAAGCGCCGGAGCTCGGGGAGACCTCTCTATGAACTCTGGACAAACGTCCAGAGTTCGGCCTAGCCTGGCGCCATTCCAACCCCCGAGGAGCGTGACGCGATGACCGACGTACATCCGCTGTCCGAGCGACTGGCGCGCCGCGCGGCACGCGGGCTCGGCCGCCTCCCGACCGCCGTGAAGCGGGTCATCGCCGGCCGGCCCATCTCCGTCGACGGGCAGGTGATGGACCTGGACGCGCAGGTCGGCAAGCGCGTCCTGGGCCTGACGGTCTCGAAGACGTTCGAGTCGCTGCCGCTGGCCGAGGGGCGCGCGCAGATCGCCTCCGAAGCCTGGATCTTCGGCGACGAGCTTCCCGTCGAGGAGATCCGGGACCTCACGATCCCGACGCCCGGGGGCGGCATCCCGGCCCGCCTGTACCGGTCGGCGGGTGTTCCGCGTCCTTCGGCCGCGCTCGTCTACTTCCACGGCGGCGGGTGGGTGCTCGGCGACCTGAGCGCCAGCGACTCCGTGGCCCGGTTCCTGGCCCGGCACGCGTCGCTCACCGTCATCGCGGTCGACTACCGGCTGGCCCCGGAGAACCCGTTCCCGGCCGCGGTGGACGACGCGCTCGCGGCCTTCACGCACGTCGTGGAAGACGCCGAGGAGTACGGCGTCGACCCGGCGGCCGTCGCGGTCGGCGGGGAGAGCGCGGGCGGGAACCTCTCGGCCGTGGTGGCCCTGGAGACGGCCCGGCGAGCACGCGAGACGAACTCCCCCGGCTCCCCCGCACCCGCGATGCAGCTCCTGCTGATGCCGGTCACGGACCTCTCGCGCAAGCACCGCTCCTACGAGCTGTTCGGGGAGGGCTTCTTCCTCACCGAGGCCCAGATGGACTGGTACAAGGCCCACTACCTGCCCGATCCCGCGCAGGCCACGGACACACGCGTCTCGCCTCTGCTGGCCGACGACCTCCACGACGTGGCCCCGGCCTATGTGGCCGTCGCCGGGTTCGACGTCCTGCGGGACGAGGGCGAGGCGTACGCGCACAAGCTGCGTGACGCCGGAGTGCCGACCGTCCTGCGCCGCCACAGCGGCATCACGCACAGCATGGTCAACGCGACCGGATCGGGCGCCGCCCCCCGGGAGGTGCTGCTCGAAGTCGCGGGCGCCCTCCGCATGGGGCTGACCTCCCGGGCCGGCCTGAAGACTCCTGAGGCGGGTACCCGATGACCTGGACCAACTGGTCGGGCGAGCAGACCGGTCACCCGGTGTCCGTCGTACGACCGCACGACGAGGAGGACGTCGTACGCGCCGTGCGGACCGCGACCGAGCGGGGGCTCACCGTGCGCGCGGTGGGCAGCGGCCACTCGTTCAGCGACCTGGTCTGCACCGACGGCGTCATGATCGACCTGTCCCGCATGAACCGTGTGCTGTCCGTCCAGGAGCACCGGGTCACCCTCCAGGCCGGCATCACCCTGCGTGAGCTGGGCCCGAGGAACGCCGAGCACGGCCTGTCGCTGGAGAACCAGGGCGACATCGACGCGCAGACGGTGGCCGGGGCCCTCGCGACCGCCACGCACGGCACGGGCCGCGCCTTCGGCAACCTGTCGTCACGGGTGGTGGGCATGCGGCTGGTGACCGCGGACGGCACCGTACGGCAGCTGGACCAGGCCACCACACCGGAGTTGCTACGGGCCGCCCGGGTATCGCTGGGGGCGCTCGGCATCGTCACCGAGGTGACCGTCGACTGCGTCCCGGCGTTCGCGCTGCGCCGCGTCGACCGGCCCCGGCCGCTCGACGACGTGCTGGCCGAGCTGGACCGACTCGTCGACACCAGCGACCACTTCGAGTTCTTCATCTGGCCGTACACGCGTACGGCCATGACCAGGACGTCGACCCGCACCGACGACACCCCGCGTCCGACACCGCGCTGGAAGCGGCGAGTCCGTGAGGAGTTCGCCGAGAACACGGTCCTGGGCGCACTGTGCCGGGTCGGCAGGCGGTTCCCGTCCCTCGTACCGGCCGTCAACGCCACCGTCGCCCGGTCGATGTCCGAGTCGCTGGTCGAGGACGCGGCCCATCGCGTCTACGCCACCGCCAGAAAGGTGAAGTTCACCGAGAGCGAGTACGCCGTCCCGCGAAGCCACTGCGCCGAGGCACTGACCGCGTGCCTCCGGCTCGTGGAGCGGCGGCGGCTGCCGGTCCTGTTCCCGTTCGAGGTGCGCTTCACCGCCGCGGACGACGCGTATCTGTCCACCGCCGAGGGACGCGAGACCTGCTACATCGCGGCCCACCAGTACCAGGGCATGGACGCCGACCCCTTCTTCCGCGCGTTCGAGGACGTCATGGCGACGTACGGAGGCCGGCCCCACTGGGGCAAACGGCACACCCTGACGGGGAGCACCCTGCGCCCCCTCTACCCGCACTGGGACGACTTCGCCGAGAAGCGGGCCGAACTCGATCCGACCGGAACGTTCGGCAACGCCCACACCCGCAGGGTCCTCGGCACGCACGGAGAGGTGGTGACCCGATGAAGGCGCACGGTGACGCCGGGGACTACTACCGGAAGGTGTTCGCCCGTACGGCACCGCCCTTCGCGTTCGTCGACCTGGATGCGCTGACCGCCAACGCGCACGACCTCCTGCGCCGGGCGCGGGGGAAGCCCGTGCGTATCGCGTCCAAGTCGCTGCGGGCCCGCAGGATCGTCGAACACGTCCTCGGGCTGGACTCCGGCTTCCAGGGCATCATGGCGTTCACCCTCGACGAGGCGCTGTGGCTGCACGGTCTCGGCGCCCAGGGCGTCCTGGTCGCCTATCCGACCGCCGACACCGAACTGCTCGGCGCCCTGGCGGAACGCACCGCCGAGGACCCCGAGGGCGCCCCCGTCGTGATGATCGACTCGCCGGACCATGTGGAGCTGATCGAACACGCGGCCCGCCGTTCCGGTACCCGGGTGAAGACCTGCCTGGACTTCGACGCGTCCTTCTGGCTGGCGGGCGGCCGGATCCGGATCGGGGCGAAGCGCACCCCGATCCACACACCGGAGCAGGCCGCCGCGGCGGCCCGACGCGTCGAGCGCAGCGCGTCCGCCCGGCTGGTCGGCGTGATGTCGTACGAGGCGCAGATCGCCGGAACAGGGGACGCGGTGCCGGGCCGTCCGTTCACCAACCGCGCGATCCGGCTGATGCAGGGCCGGTCCCATCGCGAGCTGCGGGAGCGGCGAGCGCTCGCGGTCGAGGCGATCTCGCGCGTCACGCCACTGGACTTCGTCAACGCCGGCGGCACGGGTGACCTGGAGCTCGTCGTGAGCGAACCCGTCGTCACGGAGGTCACCGCGGGATCAGGGCTCTACGCACCCGCCCTGTTCGACAGGTACTCGCGGTTCGCTCCGCAGGCCGCGGCGTTCTTCGCGCTGCCCGTCGTGCGCCGGCCCGGCCCGCGGACGGTGACCGTGCTCGGCGGTGGCTACGTCGCCTCCGGCGTCCCCCGCTGGGACCGGGCGCCCGTACCGGCCTTTCCGCCGGGACTGCGGTACGACGGCAACGAGGGTGCGGGCGAGGTGCAGACGCCACTGATCGGTGCCGCCGCGGAGCACCTCGCCGTCGGATCACCGGTCTTCTTCCGGCACGCCAAGGCGGGCGAGCTGTGCGAGCGCTTCAACGAGCTGCACCTGGTCCAGGACGGGGAGATCGTGGACGTCGTCCCGACCTATCGAGGAGAGGGCCGTTGTTTTCTCTGAGGCGTCGACCGAGAACGCACTGCGTACGGGCCGCTGCCGACACGTTGACAGCCCCAGATCGATCCCGCCCGGTGCAGGCGCGGAGGCCCCGCCCCGCATCCCCCGGGCCGGGCTCGTGCCCGAACCGCGCCCACAAGGCCGGTCAACCACGGTGAACAGCGGTGCCGGACGCCCCCCTCGGAGGCACGCCGTAGAGGACGTATCCGCAGGTCAGAAGGTATTCCGTCGTCAAAGCGCCACCGTTTCCCAAGCTGAGAGCGCGAGTTCGATTCTCGTCACCCGCTCCAGAGAGACCCCAGGTCAGAGGCCTGGGGTTTGTTTGTTGTCTGGTCCAAAGGGGAGGTTGGGTGTCCTAGGGGTATTTCCTGTGGTCTGCGCCGTGTGTTGGGTAAACGGTGGTCAAGTCGCGTAGGTGGAGAGCGGCTTGTGGGCTGGGACGTAGCTCTGATGGGGTCGACAGGGCGGCGAGTCGGTCGGTTGCGACGGTCAGGTCGTCGCGGGGGAAGAACTCGTACGGGCTGTGGTCCTCGGAACGCGGGTTGGCGGGGTCAGGGCGGTGTGTCGGCGCCGTCGATGTACTTCGCCAGTGTTGTCGCGGCGGCCGTGAGGTCGGTGTGGATCATCCGCTCGTGGACCGTCAGGTCCTGTTGCCTGCCGACGACCGACACCGCGGCTCTGATGCGTCCGGCGGTGTCGCGCACGGGTATGGCGTACTCGGTGACGCCGTGTTCGAACTCACCGTGCGCCGCGATGACACCGCGCAGGCGGTCACGGTCGTTGGCCGCGGCGACCTCCCTCGCCGAGTGGGCCGCGTCGGGGCCGCCGACACCGATCAGCTCGTAGTCCTCAAGCAGGGTGGTGATCTCCTCGGCGGTGTGGTCGAGGAGCAGTGCCCGGCCGGCGCCCGTGCACCAGCACGGGGTGACGAGACTCGTCCCGCCCTGCCACTCCTGGGCGAAACCCGCGGCGGACTCGGCGCGCAGCAGTCGGACCTGGACGCCGTCGCGGACGGAGAGCCGTGCGCCCGCACTGTGCTGGACGGCCAGGCGGCGCAGGAGCGGGCGGCTGCGGCCCAGCAGGCCGGGGTGCAGGGACGCCGCCGTAGTGAAGAAGGCGCTGCCGGCGCGGAGCGTCGAGTCGTCGAGGCGCTCCAGGAAGCCCTTGTCGCACAGATCCTGGGTGGTGCGTGACGCCTTGCTGCGCTCGACGTCCACCTCGTCGGCGAGCCGGCTGACGTTGAAGCCGTTCCGGCCGGAGGTTTCCCGGTCCAGGACCGTGTTGACCATCCGGAGGGCCATGCGCAGCGAGGAGGCCGTTCCCATGCCAGGTGGGCGGGGTGCGGGGCCGTTCGTCGTCACCTCCGCACTATAGCGAGCCGGTGGTCAGCGAGCCGGTGGTCAGCGGGCCGGTGGTCAGCGAGCCGGTGGTCAGTGGGCCGGGGCGGCGGATCGCGGTCGGTCGGTCGGCCTGCCTGCCGGTCCCGTGCGGTCCGGTCCGGTACGGCGCCGTCGACGCCGGACGCAGGACGAGCGGTCTGTGCCCGGTGCACATCGGCAGTCCTTCCGGCCGTTTCGGCATGGCTCCGCTGACCGGCCCGCGCACGAGGCTGTCCGTGGTCGGGCCGCCAGGTGGGCGGTGCCGCTGGAGAAGGAGGACCGGATGACCCGATACGACCTCGCGCTCATCGGATTCGGCGGCGTGAACCGTGCGCTCGCCGAGCTGATCGCCGGCCGCGGAGACGCGCTGGAGGCCGAACTCGGCTTCGCGCTGCGGGTGGTGGCCATCACCGACCTGCGGGCCGGCTCGCTGGTCCGCACGGACGGGGAGGGGATCGACCTGGCTCCGCTGCTCGCCGTCGCCCCCGGCGAACTGGACTTCTCCCCGATGGACGGCGGCAGCGCGGACCCCCGCAACGAGTGGGTGATCCGCGAGGTGCCCGCCGACATCGTGGCCGAGGCGACCTTCACCAACCCCACGGACGGCGAGCCCGCGCTGTCGCACGTGCGGTGGGCGATCGAGGCCGGCAAGCACGTGTGCACCACCAACAAGGGGCCGGTCGCCCTGCACTGCCAGGCCCTGCGAGAACTGGCCCGGCGGCACGGCGTGTGCTTCGAGTTCGAGGGCACGGTGATGTCCGGCACCCCCGTGCTGCGCACCGCCCGCCGGATGTTCGGCGGCCTCGCCGTGACCGGCTTCGAGGGCGTTCTGAACGGCACCTCCAACTACGTACTCGGCCGCCTGGAGTCGGGCCTGTCCTTCGCGGACGCGGTCGCCGAGGCCCAGGCCCTGGGGTACGCGGAGGCCGACCCGACCGCCGACGTCGAGGGGTACGACGTCCAGCTGAAGGTCATGATCCTCGCGAACGAGGTGCTGGGCGCAGACCTGACCCGCGCGGACGTGCCCTGCACCGGGATCTCCGCCCTCGCCGCCGAGGACGTCCGCCGGGCCGCGGCCGAGGGGCTGCGCTGGAAGCTGGTCGGCTCCGCCGCCCGCCGCCCGGACGGCACCGTCGAGGCCCGGGTCGCCCCGGTCGCGCTGCCCGACGGGCACCCCCTCGCCGGGGTCACCGGCCCCGTCAACACCGTCGCCTTCCACACCGACCTGCTGGGCACCGTGACGGTGGGCGGACCCGGCGCCGGACGCATGGAGACGGCGTACGCCCTGCTGTCGGACGTCATCGGCATCCATGAGCAGAGCACAGTCGCCGACAACAAGACCCTTCAGGAGGTCCGTCGTGGCTGACACCGCTCTGAGTGCCTCCCTCAGCATCGGCAGTATCGGCATGGCTGCCGTGCGCAACCCCTACACCGGCGAGACCATCGGCTCCGTCTGCCTCACCCCGGCCACCGCCGTGGACGACGTGCTGCGGCGGGCCCGTACCGGGAGGGAGACGGCCCGTCGGCTCTCCCGCGCCGCCCGTGCGGCCGTGCTGGACGGCGCGGCCCGGCTGATCGAGGAGCGGGCCGAGTCGTTCGCCCGGCTGATCGTCGCCGAGGCGGGCAAGACCCTGGTCCAGGCCCGCAAGGAGACCGGCCGCGCGGTCAACACCCTGCGGCTGTCCGCCGCCGAGGCCCGCCGCAACGCGGGCGAGGTGGTGCCCTTCGACGCGTACGCGGGATCGGAGGGCCGGCTGGGCTGGTTCACCCGTGAGCCGCTGGGCGTCATCGCGGCCGTCACCCCGTACAACGACCCGCTCAACCTGGTCGCGCACAAGCTCGGCCCGGCGGTCGCGGGCGGCAACGCGGTCGTCCTCAAACCGTCCCTGCTCACCCCGCTGTCCGCGCTGCGGCTGGTCGACACGCTGGTCGAGGCCGGGCTGCCGGAGGAGGTGGTGACCGTCGTCAACGGCGGCGCCGAGCTGGGCGCGGCCGTGGTGGCGGCGCCGGACGTGCGGATGGTGTCCTTCACCGGCGGGTTCCGCACCGGCGAGGCCATCGCCCGTACGGCGGGCCTGAAGAAACTCGCGATGGACCTGGGCGGCAACGCCCCCGTCCTGGTGCTCGCGGACGCCGACCTCGACGCGGCCGTGGCGGCGTGTGTCTCCGGGGCGTTCTGGGCGGCCGGGCAGAATTGCATCGGCACCCAGCGGATCCTCGTCGAGCGCGAGGTGTACGCGGAGTTCCGGGACGCCTTCGTCGAGCGGACCCGGCGGCTGCGGGCCGGGGACCCGGCGGACGTGGGCACCGACGTCGGGCCGATGATCAGCGAGCAGGCGGCGGCCACCGCCGAGGCCACGGTCACGGCCGCGCTCGCCGAGGGCGCGCGGCTGCTGTGCGGGCACGAGCGGGACGGCTCGCTGTACGCGCCGACCGTGCTGGAGGACGTGCCGGGCACCTCGGCGATCTGGCGCGAGGAGGCGTTCGCGCCGGTCGTCGTGCTCCAGCCCGTGGACTCCTTCGAGGAGGCCGTCGAGCGGGCCAACGAGATCGACTTCAGCCTGCACGCGGGCGTCTTCACGGGCTCGCTGGACCGGGCGATGGCCGCGGCGGAGCTGCTGGAGGCCGGTGGCGTGATGGTCAACGACTCCTCCGACTACCGCTTCGACGCGATGCCGTTCGGCGGCTTCAAGTACGGCAGCATGGGGCGCGAGGGCGTGCGCTTCGCCTACGAGGAGATGACCCAGCCGAAGGTGGTCTGCCTCAACAGGGAGCCGGCGTGAGCGAGTTGGGCACCGGGTTCCGGATCGAGTCCGACGCGCTCGGGGAATTGGCGGTACCCGCCGACGCGTACTGGGGTGTGCACACGGCCCGGGCGCTGGAGAACTTCCGGGTCAGCGGGGTTCCCGTCGGCGCCCACCCCCCTCTCGTGCGGGCGCTGGCGCAGGTCAAGCACGCGGCGGCGCTCGCCAACGGCGAGATCGGGGTCCTGGAACCGCACAAGGTGGAGGCGATCACGGAGGCCTGCCGGGCCGTCGCGGAGGGCCGGCACCACGACCAGTTCCGGGTGGACGTCATCCAGGGCGGTGCGGGCACCAGCACCAACATGAACGCCAACGAGGTGATCGCCAACCTCGCGCTGGAGCACCTGGGCCACGAGCGCGGTCGCTACGAGCACCTCGACCCGCTGGATGACGTCAACCGCTGCCAGTCCACGAACGACACCTACCCCACCGCCCTGCGCATCGCCGTCAGCGCCGCCCTGACCGAGCTCGCCGCCGAACTCACGCTTCTCTCGGCCGAGTTCAGAGCAAAGGGCGAGGAGTTCGCGGATGTCGTGAAGGTGGGACGCACCCAGTTGCAGGACGCCGTGCCGATGACGCTGGGCCGGGAGTTCGCGGCCTTCGGCGTCACGCTCGCCGAGGACGTCCAGCGGATCGGCGAGACCCTGCCGCTGCTGGCCGAGACCAGCCTCGGCGCCACCGCGATCGGCACCGGCATCGCCGCCGAACCGGGCTACGCGGCAGCCGCCGTACGGCACCTGCGGGCGCTGACCGGACTCGCCCTCACGCCCGCCGCCGACCTGGTCGAGGCGACCTCCGACACCGGCGTGTTCCTGCTGGTGTCGGGGGTCCTGAAGCGTACGGCGGTGAAGCTGTCGAAGGTGTGCAGCGATCTGCGGCTGCTCGCCAGCGGACCGCACGCGGGCCTCGCCGAGATCAACCTGCCCGCGCTGCAAGCCGGTTCGTCGGTGATGCCGGGCAAGGTGAACCCGGTGATCCCCGAGATGGTCAACCAGATCGCCTTCGCGACCGCGGGCGCGGACGTCGCGATCACCATGGCCGCCGACAACGGGCAGTTGCAGCTCAACGCCTTCGAACCGCTCATCGGGCACCTGCTGTTGCAGCACATCGGCTGGCTGACGCACGGCTGCGCGGCGCTGCGCACCCGCTGCGTCGCGGGCATCACCGCCAACCGCGAGCACCTCGCCCGCACCGGCGCCGGAACGGCCCGAACGGTCGGCGCGGTGACGGCGCTCGCCCCGCGCATCGGCCACGAGACCGCCGCCGACGTCTCCCGGGAGGCGGTGCGGACCGGCGCGGACGTGGTGGACGTCGTCGTACGACGCGGGCTGCTGGACCGTACGACCGCGCTGCGCCTCATGGCCGCGGACGTCACCGCGGCCGGCTGACCACCCGGGACAGCGCCAGCGCCGTCACCGTGTCCCGTACACCGGGCATCTGGGCCATCTGCTCCCAGATGCCCTGTACGCGTTCCAGGGAGGCCGCCTCCACGCTGACCAGCAGGTCGAACTGGCCGCTGAGGACATCGCAGGAGACCACCTCGGGGATGCGTTTGAGCGCGGCGAGGACGTCTCCGCCGCGCATCCGGTCCTCGCGGTAGACCAGGACGTGCGCGGCGACCACCGTGCTGTCCGGCCCGTGGGACGGGCGGACGATCGTGTAGCCGCCGATGTGCCCCTGCCGCTCCAGGCGTTCGACGCGCTGGCGCACGGCGTTGCGGGACAGCCGTACCCGCTGGCCCAGTTCGGCGTGGGAGATCCGGGCGTTGCGGGTGAGTTCGGTGATGATCTGCTCGTCGATGGCGTCCATGGCGCGGTGCCTTTCTCCTCACGGGTCTCCGGACGGGCGAAAGCTCCGGCGGCCGGGTCAGGACGGCCGCCGGAGCCGGCGGTGCGGCGGAGGTTCAGTCCGCCTGGTGCAGGGCGAAGACGCGGGCCGGGAAGCCCGAACCGCCCTGCGGCTTGGGCCAGGTGGCGACGATCAGGGCGCCCGCCTCCGGTACCCGGTCGAGGTTGGCCATCAGCTCGATCTGCCAGCGGTCCCGTTCCAGGACGTAGCTCTCCAGGCTGAAGTCCCCTGCGGACGTGGCCAGTCCGGGGTCGGTGTCGGTCTGCTCGTGCCCGATCGCGGTGACGCCGGCCTCCTCGAAGAGGTAGGTCAGCACCTCGGCGGACCAGCCCGGGTAGTGGCTCACCCCTGCCGCGTCCTTGTTGGCCATGGCGGCCGGGTCGGGCCAGCGGCGGCCCCAGCCGGTGCGCAGCGCGACGAACGCCCCTTCCGGGACACGGCCGTTGCGCGCCTCCCAGGCCGCCACGTCGGCCGTCGTCGGTACGGCGTCCGGGTCGGCGTCGACGCGCTCGGTGATGTCGAGGACGACGAGCGGCAGGATCATCTCGTCGACGGGTATCTCGTCCAGGGTCCGGGCGCCGTCGACGAAGTGCACGGGCGGGTCGACGTGGGTGCCCCACTGTCCGACGATCGTGTACAGGTGCACGTTGAAGCCGTCGCCGCGGGACATGTCGAAGGGCATCTCGCGCTTCTCGTCCGGGAAGGCCGGGAAGTGCGGCTGGCCGGGGTGGAAGGCGTGCGTGAGGTCGGTGCGGACCGTCTTGCCGATCAGTTCCCGGTGCAGGGCCCAGAGGGGCGGCTCGGGGGTGGTGGCGGTGGCCGGTTCCGGTGTCATGCGTGCTCGTCCTCTTTCTCTGCTTTCTCAGCGGTGTTCAACAGCGCGGCGAGTTGGGCCGGTTCGGTGACGGACGCGAGGGCGCCCGCCGACTCCTCGGGGCCGCCGTACCCCCACCGCACATGGACGGCGGGGATGCCTTCGGCGGCGGCGCTCTCGATGTCGTAGGCGCGGTCGCCGACCATCAGCGGGCGGCTGACGTCCGCGCCGGCCGCCCGCAGCCGGGCGACGCACTCCCGGATCACCAGCCGTTTCGTCGTACGGCCCGCTTCGTCGGACACCCCGCAGACGGTGCTCAGCCGGGAGTCGAGGCCGAAGCGGCGGGCCATCAGCTCGGCCTGGTCCTGCACCTTGGAGGTGGCGATGCCCAGCGGGAGCCCGCGTGCGGCCAGGGTGTCGAGGAGTTCGGGTATCCCGTCGTAGACGGTGGCGGCGGACGCGCCGGTGCGGGCGTAGGACGCGCGGTAGGCGGCGAGGGCGGCGCGCGCGGCGGGCTCGGGGAGGCCGACGACGTCGCGGAAGGTGTCGTACATCGGCGGGCCGACGAAGGTGCGCAGGGTGGGCGCGTCGGGGACCGGGGCGCCGACCGCCCGCAGGGCCTCGGCGGCGCTGGCGGTCACGCCGGGGGCCGAGTCCACCAGGGTGCCGTCGAGGTCGAGCAGGACGCAGGTGGGCGGCTTCACGCGGTCGCCCCGGCGGCGGTGCGGCGGCGGCCGTGGCGCAGCCAGTGGTAGAGGTAGCAGCCCGCCACGAACGGGACGCCGAAGTACAGGGCCGTCGCCTGCGCCGGGTCCAGGGCGATGCCGATGAGCGAGGCGAGGCACAGGACGAAGGCGAGGACGGGGACGACCGGGTAGAAGGGCGTGCGGTAGGGCAGGGTGCGCGGGTCGCCGCCGCCGCGGACGAAGGCCCGGCGGTGGAAGAACTGGGCCGCGACGATGGACATCCAGACGCCGACGGCGGCGAACCCGGCGATCGACACCAGCACCAGGTAGACGGTCTCGGGTGCCGCGACGCTGCTCACCAGGGAGGCGAGGCCGCCGAGCATGCTGAGCGCCAGCGCGGTCAGCGGGATGCCGCGGCGGCTGAGCCGGCGCAGCGCCTGCGGGGCCTGCTTCTCCTCCGCGAGGGAGAACAGCATGCGGGCGCAGGAGTACAGGCCGCTGTTGCCGGCCGACAGCAGCGCGGTGATGATCACGAAGTTCATGGCGTCGGCGGCGTAGGGGATGCCGAGGGACGAGAAGACGGTGACGAACGGGCTCTCGTCCAGGCCGACCTTGTCGTACGGGATGGTCGCGGCGATCACCGTGATCGCGCCGACGAAGAAGACCAGCAGGCGTACGACGGTGACGCGCAGCGCCTTGGGCACGGCTTCGGCCGGGTTCTCGGTCTCGCCGGCGGCGACGCCGATCAGCTCGGAGCCGGAGAAGGCGTAGAACGCGGCGAGCACGGTGACCAGGACGCCGGAGAAGCCGTTCGGGAAGAGGCCGTGGGAGGTTTCGAAGTTCTGGAGGAGGAACGGGTGCGAGCCGCCGGAGGCCAGCGGGTGGAAGCCGAACAGGGCGGCGCCGCCGAGGACGATGAGGGTGACCACGGCGATCACCTTGACCAGCGAGAACCAGTACTCGGTCTCGCCGAAGACGCGGGCCGAGAAGGCGTTCACGCCGAAGACGACGGCCGCGAAGACCACGCACCAGACCCAGACGCTCACCCCGGGGAACCAGCGCTGCATCAGCAGCCCGCACGCGGTGAACTCGGAGCCGAGGGCGACGGCCCAGGTCAGCCAGTACAGCCAGGCGGTGGCGAAGCCGGTGGCGGGGCCCATCGAGCGGGAGGCGTAGACGTGGAAGGCGCCCGAGACGGGGTAGGTGACGGCGAGTTCGCCGAGGCAGGCCATCACCAGCCAGACGACGAACGCGCCGACCAGGTAGGCGAGGACGGCACCGAGGGGACCGGCCTGGGAGACGGTGTATCCGGTGCTGAGGAAGAGCCCGGAGCCGATGACACCGCCCATCGCGATCATGACGAGATGGCGGGAGCGCATGGTGCGGCGCAGGCCTTCGGAGGGCGGCTGCGGAGCGGGGCCGGTGGCGGTCGGCGGGTTCTCCGGTACGGCTGAGACGGACACGGCGGTCTCCTCTGCGGGAGCGGGGCGGGGCGGGGAGGACGGGGCGTGGGGGGTGATCGGCAGGGCATGGCGGTGGGGTCGGGCCACTTTCGGGGGTGAGGGGTGCGGGGTGCGCGAGGGGTGGCCGCGCACGGGCAGGAGCGGTCGTCCGGTACGGCGACGGGCTCGGGGGAGTAGCTGGAGGGGGCTCAGGCCCGGGTGACGAGGTCCATGGGGGCGGAGAGTTCGATCACCGGGACCTCCCAGGGGTGGACGTCGGTGAGGCGGGCGAGGAGCAGGGCGAGTTCGTCGTCGCCGGCCGTGGCGTCGACGTACGTGGTCACCGTGAGCGTCGAGGAGAGGAAGCGTCCGCCGACCGAGCCGAGGGTGGGCCGGGCGCCGGTCCGTACGGTGAAGCTCTCCACGCCGAGGGCCACCTCGAAGACATCGCCGTAGACGCCGAAGTCCCCGAGTTCGGGCGAGGTCTCCAGGACCCGCAGCAGCGGGGCGAAGGACTCGTCGGAGCGCAGCACGTCCAGGTCGCCCGCCGCGCACGCGGCCAGGGTCGCCGCCGGGACCGGCCAGT
The DNA here is from genome assembly GCF_040652195.1 of Streptomyces sp. NPDC048278. NCBI lineage: Bacteria > Bacillati > Actinomycetota > Actinomycetes > Kitasatosporales > Streptomycetaceae > Streptomyces > Streptomyces sp. NPDC048278. Next base: position 9,512 of record NZ_JBEZLP010000002.1, on the reverse strand, counting down.
GCACCTTGATCGCGCGGACCGTGCGGCGCCGTACGGGCTTCCGGTCCTGTGCGGCGGTCCCCGGCGTGATCGTCGTCGTGGCCATGCGTCCTCATCCCTCGGCGTTCGGCGGCGGCTGGTACGAGGATGTTAGGCGTGCATTAAATGCACGGCAAGATGCAGATGCTGCACATTTTCTGATCGTTCCGGAGTGACGTTAGAGTCCGCACCGGCAGGTCACGGGGACGGCGACCCATGGCGACCCGGCGGACGCAGGGGCGGACGCGGGTGTCGGCACGGAGGAGGAGCGCGTGGACTCGAGCGTGACGAAGGGCCTGGACGCGCTGTCGGCGCTCGCCCGCGGCACGGCCGACGGCCGGGGGCATGGCTCCGGCCTGTCGGTCTCGGAGCTGGCCCGGCAGATGGGCCGCGACCGCAGCCAGGTGTCCCGCATGATCACCGCCATGGCCGCGGAGGAGTTCGTCGTCCGGGACGACGCCTCGGGCGGCGTCACCCCGCACTGGCGGCTCTACTCCGCGGCGCGCGACCTCACCGGACACCGGCTCCGCACCGACGGACTCACCGCCCTGGAGGGCATGGCCGCCGAGACCGGCGAGAGCTGTTACCTGGGCGTCCTGGTCGGCGACAGCACCGTGACCATCGCCGAACGGGTACCGCAGGGAAGCCGCCAGCTCGGCTCCTGGATCGGCCGCCCCTACCCGGCCTACTGCAGCGACTGCGGTCAGGCGCTGCTGAGCGATGCCGACGACGACGAGGTGGCCGCGGTCTTCGCCCGCACCGAGTTCGTGCGCCACGGCCCCAACACCCCTACCGGCCTGGCCGACTTCCTGCGCCGGCTGGAGCTGACCCGGCGGCGCGGCTACTCCGTCGTCGACGAGGAGGCCGAACCCGGCCTGTACTCGGTCGCCGTGCCGGTCCGCGACTTCACCGGCGAGGTCGTCGCCGCCGTGCAGGTCGTCGGACCGCGACGGCGTCTGGAACCCCGGACACAGGCGTGCGTGGATGCCGCCCTGCGCTGGGGCCGCCGCCTGGAGACGGCCCTGCGTCCGGCAACTCCTGGTGGTACTGGCTGAGGACGGCGCGTGCGCCCGGATCGCCCTGCTACGTGACGGCGTGCGGGTCGGAGACCGGACAGCCCCTGCGGCCGGTCGCCTTCCTGCCACGGGCACACCGCCAAGGCGTCGAACTTCCGCCCTGCACACAGCACTTCAAGCAGCACGTCATGGACTGAGGCGGTGCCGGCCTGGAACTGTCGCCGGGCCGGCACCGCTCCGTGAGTCACGGTGCCGGCCACTGGAGGAAGTCCTGCACGTGGGGGTCCGGCTCGCCCGTTTCAGGGTCGAGCCCTGCGAGCCACCGGCGTTGCGCTACGCGCCAGTGCACGAACGGGGCGGTCTTGCCCCAGAGGGATGCATCCCCGAGAGGACACTCGTCGAACTCGGCGCGCATCATCCTGACCAGGAAGTCGACCATGCCGCAGTCGAAGAGCTTCCATCGTGAGTCGCCGTAGCCGATCTGCCGCCGCCAGGCCACGACGGGCCACCTGTCGGGGTTCGGGTCGAGCGTCAGCCAGCCCAGCTCGTTGGCATGGCAGCCGGAGCCCCAAGGCAGGACCGAGCCGCCGTCGGCTTCGATACCGGGGACACCACCTTCGCCGTCCCAGAGTTCCCGAAACGGTGGCACGCTGTCCACGATGCTGCCGGGGTCCCACTGCAAGGAGGCGACGGGCAGTGGCCCCAGGATGCCGAGATCTCCGATGTCCCCCGCGCCGTAGACCGACATGAATGCCTTGTAGTCGCTCGGCAGACCGACTCCGAGAGCCGCTTCGACGTCAGCCCAGGCCACCTGCTCATCCGCCCCGTGCTCAGGGGACACGAGACCGAGCAGCGGCTCCAGAGAGCTCTCGGCGGACACGACGCTCCTTTCCTCGGCGCGGGCCCTCACCGTAACTGCCCGCACTCGGGATACGAGCAGGGGTGGGTGGTGGGGCACGGACGGTGGTAGGACGCCGACAGCGGGCCCTGTGCCCAATCGAAACCTGAGGCCGATCGGACAACGGACTCCTAAGCTCACGGCATGGCATGCACAAACGCAGATCTTGCCCGCGACCTCGCCCCCACAGGAGTGCTGCGCGCCTCGATCAACCTCGGTAATCCGGTCCTCGCTCAGGGCACCCCTGAATTGCCGTCCGGGATCACCGTCGAGTTGGCTCACGAGATAGCCGCACGCTTGAACCTGCCAGTGGAGTTCGTTTGCTTTGATGCGGCCCGAAAGTCATACGCCGCGATGGTCGAGGGCCAGGCTGACCTTTGTTTCCTCGCTGTGGATCCGGCTCGTGAAGCGGAGGTCACGTTCAGTACGCCGTATGTGCACATTGAGGGGGTGTACGCGGTACCCGTGAACTCGGCATTCGCCTCCGCCGACGAGGTTGATCGGGAGGGGATCCGCATCGGTGTCAAGAAGGGGTCGGCGTACGACCTGTACCTGGCCCGCACCCTGCGCCATGCCACTGTCGTGCGCGGCGACGAGGGCGTCGACGTTTTCCATGCCGAGGGCCTGGACGTGGCGGCCGGTATCCGTCAACCGTTGAGCTCGCACGTCGCGCAACGCCCCGACCTGCGCCTTTTGGAGCCTGCCTTCATGACGATCCGGCAGGCCATCGGCACGACGAAGACGAGAGGTACGGAGACCACACGGTTCCTCAGCGAGACGGTGGCCGAGCTGCTGGCGTCCGGATTCGTCGCCCAGGCGCTCTGCCGCTCCGGTCAGGAACCAACCCTGGCCGCCCCTGCCGCAACCTGATCGTGGGCTCGGCAGGCACTGGCAGGGGGGCATGAATTCAACGCCCGCCGGCGTGTTCTTCTCGCAGGCGACGGCCCGTCGCCGGTGGACCACTCCGGCGGGTGTCACTCGAATGGAGTAACCAAACGCGCCACCCACATGGGTGAAGATCAAGCTGAGTAGTGCCCCAACCGAGGCAATCCGTGAAAGGGAAACCGCATGCGCATTCGACGAACTCTCGCCGCCGTCATCGCCACGGCAGCCCTCGCCGGGCTCGGCCTCACAGGTGCCGCCACCGCCACGGCCGCTCCCCACAACGCCCCCGCCACCGCCCACACCGAAAGCCTCACCCCGGGTGAGTGCGTGGACGGCGGCGGAAAGGTGGTCGGGATGAAGTGCGTCGGCGGTACGGGCGACGGGCAGATGGTCGACTAACGCCCACCGGGCGCCCCGCAGCCACGCGCCGCGGGGCGCTCCCGCGCGAGCACCATCACGTTTGCACCGAGATGCGTACGCCGCTAAGGGTTCTTCGCCGGGGTGCGGGGAGTCTGCATGTCGAAGCCCCAGGTCAGGAGGTAGGCCTTCAGGATTGTCACCGTGTAGGTGTTGCCGGTGGTGTCGGTGAGGGTGGATGTGAAGGAGACCGAGCGGGCGTTGGCCGGGTGGCTGAGGGTGAGGGTTCTTGTGCCGTGGGTGGTGGTCACCGGGGTGGGGGACCAGGTCTTGCCGGCGTCGTAGGAGACCTTCACCGTCAGGGACTTCAGGTGGGTGGCCGCCGGGCCCTGGAGGGAGAGCGGGATGGTGGTGCGGCGGCCCGCGGGGGCCGTGCCGGCCGGGGTCAGCTTCGGGTGGAAGCGGACCGTGGAGAGGGGGAGGGGGACGGAGGCGGACGGTGCCGTACGGGACGTGAAGGTCCAGGTTGCGGTCAGGCGGGTCGTGGTCGTGGCCACGCTCGTCGGGCGGGTCAGGTTCGTTCGGATCGTGTAGCGGGCCGGGGCGGAGGGGAGCTTCTCCACGGTCTGGCAGAGGTCGCCGTCGTTGTCGAGGAGGGTGCGGCCGTCCGCGGTGACGGTCGTGTGGCGTCGCGCGGTGGAGGAGGCGGGGTGCCCGGAACCGTCCGCGAGGTCGGGGACGCACAGGTCGAGGGTGTCGCCGTCGCGTCGCGCGCCGTACCCACCGCCGGTCGTCGGGCTGAAGACGCCGACGTTGTACGTGGCCGCGTAGGTCCGGCCCGCCCGGTACGACTTCGCGCCCTCCGCGCCGTAGAAGACGTCCAGGTCGTCCCCGGAGGCGTTCTGCTGGCCCAGGTCGGCCGTCCACGTGAAGCCCTTGGGCGTGGTGACGTAGATCTTCGCGGTCGCCGGCAGCGGGAAGGGGGCGCTCACCGTGCCCAGCGAGAGGGTGGGGCCGTTCCACAGGACGTTGACGGTGCCCTTGCGGTGGGCGACGGATGAGCCGAAGTTCCGCTTCAGCAGGGCCAGTTCGTTCCTGCGCGTGGTGTGCCGGTAGCCGGTGGGGAAGCGGTCGGGCAGGTTGTGGAGCAGGTGGTAGGTGGTGCTGCCCTGCTGCCACAGGCCGCCGAGCTGGGTGCTGAGCCGCCCGGCCGGGGCGGGCGGGCCCAGGGTCGCGGTGCGCAGGTTCTTGAACGCCCCCAGGAAGAGGGTGCTGTTGTGCGCCTCGCCGCCGTCGGCTCCGGTGCCCACCGCGAGGTTGAGCTGGCCGTCGGACATCCTCGCGCCCTGCGGCGCGGTGATCCCGACCGGCTTCGCCTTGCGCGCGTCGAAGACGACCGTGGTGTCCTTGGTCAGCGAGAGCCTCGGCCGGACCAGTACGGAGGTGCCCGCGTCCTCGGCCGCCTCCAGCACCGTGTCCACGACGTAGTCGCCGCGTGGGACCCGTACCCGGTAGACGCCCGTGGAGATCTGCTCGGAGTCCTCCAGGTTCGTGGTCCAGTACGCGCCCGAGTACCCGAGGATCTCGGTCAGCGGCGCCCGTACCGGCTTGCCGTCCCGGTCCAGGAACTTCAGGGTGAGGTCGTGTGCCTCGATCTCGCGTACGACGCCGAAGGCGGTCCGGACGGCCACGGGGTCGGGGCCGTTCTGTGCGGTGGCGACCACCGTGCCCGCGTAGGCACCGTCCGCCGCCTCCACGCGGGTGTCCGCGGTGAGGTCGACGTCGGCGGTGCCGCCCGCCGGGACGGTGAGCCGTGCGGAGCTCAGGGTGAACATGCCCGAGGGGGCCGTGCTGCCTCCGGGGCCGGTCGCGGTGGCCGTCAGGTCCAGGGTGACCGGGCGGTCGCCGTCGTTGCGGTACGTGAGGTGCCTGGTGACCGGCCGGTCGTCGGTGTGGGGCCACAGCTGCTTGCCGAAGGACACGGAGGTCTGTTCGCTCACCACGGTCTGGCCCAGCGCCCGGGACACGTCGACCCGGCCCGTCCCCTGCTGGTAGCCGCTCGTGCCGGCGGTCGGGGTGGTGGACGCGGTGAGCGCCTGCTTGAGCTGTGCGCCGGTCCAGTCGGGGTGCCGCTGGGCCAGGATCGCCGCCGCCCCTGCCACATGCGGCGTCGCCATCGACGTACCGGACATGGAGACATAGCCGTCGGCGGCCGGGTCGCCCATCCAGCCGTGCGCCGCCTTGGCCGAGACGATGTCCACGCCCGGCGCCGTGAGGTCCGGTTTCAGCGCGCTGTCGGCGGTCGGACCGGTGCTGGAGAAGTCGGCGATCCGGTCCTCGCCGTCGACGGCGCCCACGGTGAGCGCCGACTCCGCGGACCCCGGCGAGCCGACGGTTCCCGCGTCGGGGCCTTCGTTGCCCGCCGCGGCGACGGTGAGCATGCCGGTGCGCTCGGAGAGGGCGTTCACCGCCGCCTCGACCGGGTCCTGCCCCGGGGTGTCGGCCTGGCCCAGGCTGAGGTTGGCCACCCTGGCGCCCTGCGCGGCGGCCCACTCCAGGCCCGCGATGATGTTGGACTCGCTGCCCTCACCGCTGTCGTCCAGCACCTTGGCGTTGAGGATCCCGGCACCGGGCGCGACGCCCTTGTACCGGCCGCCGGACCGTGCGCCCGAGCCGGCCAGCGTCGCCGCGACATGCGTGCCGTGGCCGGCCCTGTCGTCGGTGCTGCCGGTGCCGCTGAAGTCCTTCGACGCCGTCACCACCGAGGCGAGGTCCGGGTGGGTGGTGTCGACACCGGTGTCCAGGAGAGCGACCTTGACGCCCTTGCCGTCGTATCCGGCGGCCCAGGCGGCCGGGGCGCCGATCTGCGCGACGCCGCTGCCCGCCTCCCCGGCCGTCCCGTCGGCCGTCGCCCCAGCCGTCCCGTCGGCCGTCCCGCCGTCCTCGTCCGCCGACGCCTTGAACCGGCCGTCCAGCCAGACCCGGGCGACGCCCTGCTCCTTCGTGAGGGTCCGCCAGGCGTCGTCGGCACCGGCCTTGGGCACGGTGAGCGCGGCGCCGGCCACGCTGGGCAGCTCCCGGCGTACGGTGGCGTCCGCGTCCGTGACCAGCGACTTCTGTGTGCTCCTGTGCTGGGCGGGCTTGCCCTCGTACGACACGATCAGCGGGAGCGTGCCGCGCCGGGTGTCGTCGTAGCCGGCGCGTATCAGGCCGCTGACGTCGAACAGCCGTTGGTCCAGGACGCCTCGGCCGATCAGGGCGGCGGCGTCGGCGGGGACGACGTACTGGTCGCCGCCGACGCCGCGCACCGACACCGGGACGTGCTCACGGCCGGGTGCCTGCCGTACGCCGGTCACCCGGCCCCGGGCGTCCAGCTGGACCCGGTCGCCGGTGAGGAGGGTGACGTACCGGGCGGCCGGGGAGGCGGAGCCCGCGCCGAGGGCGGAGCCGCCGGGCGCCGTGACCGTGGCCCCGATCGTGTCCGTGGCCGTCGTCCGCGCGCCGGGGGCCGAGCCCGGGGCCGCCACCGACACGCCCGTCGTCAGCCCTGCCAGCAGCAGGGCGGCCAGCGAGGCGCCGGCCGGTGTTCTGCCGCGCATTCAGCTCGCCTGCCCGGGGATCTGCTTGTTGGCGTCGACGATGCTGCGGTCCGTGATCGCGCTGGTGAAGGTGACGGTGCCGACCTTGAGCGGGCTGTCCGTCACCTTCTTGACCACCACGGTGCGTTCGCCGAGGAACCGCAGGGTCTTCTTGTCGAAGATCCACTCGGTGCGCTCGCCGTCGGCCGGGTTCTCGCGGGCGATCGCGACCCCGTGCCGGCCCGTGGCGTCGGCCGCGTCGTCCACCGCGACGACCCCGGGGATCCTGGCCGCGGCCTTGTAGAGGGCGGCGCCGACCTTGGCGGGCGGGTAGCTCTCGGTCAGCAGGTCGCCGATGGCGACGAAGGCCGCCTGGTCACGCGGGACGTCGGCGTCCCGGTGGGCGTCCGACTGGCGGTAGATCCGCTGCAGCAGCGCGTCGGGGTCGGTGGGCAGCCCGGCCAGGGTGTCGTAGGCACCGGCCGACGGGACCTTGCTCGCCAGGGTGATGCCCTGGTCACCGGTCTGACCGGCTTCGATCAGCCAGCCGTCCTTGCCGTCGAGGGAGCTCCAGACCTGGCGGGAGTGCAGCTTGTCGCTGACCACCCCGGAGTCGTCGCCGTCTTCCCGGTAGTAGGTGTTGGCCACCTTCGAGGCGATGTAGACGTACTGGCCCTGGTGCGGGGTGGGCGCGGAGGTGGTGGCGGCGGCCAGGGAGATGCGGTCGAGGAGCCGGGGGGCGCCCTCGGCGTCGGCGGTGCCGATCCGGGTGGTCAGGGCGGGGCCGGTGGCCAGGGCGGTCGTGCCGCCGTCCGCGCCGCCGCCGGTGAGGGCGACGCCGCCCACGACCGCGCCGGCCAGCGCGAAGGCCATGGCGGGCAGCAGGATCGTACGGCGCAGGAACGGGTTGGTCCGCTTCGGCCGCACGGCCGGGGAGGTGGGGGACGACGTACGGAGGTCCTCGTGGATCTGGGCCATCATCTGCTCCTTGTGCACCTGGTGACGGCCCGCCGGCAGATCCCGCTCCGCGGAGGGCAGCAGACCCTGCGTCTCCGTCCACTCAGCCGGGTGGGGCTGGTGGGTGGGGCTGGCGTTCATCGGTTTCCTTCCTGTACGGACCGGACCGCGTATCCGCGATCACCTGTTATCTGCCGGTTCGTGCGGGTGGGTTCCCGTTTTTCTTCGAGCAGTTGTGCGTCGGTGAGTCTGCGCAGCTTGCCGCGGGCCCGGGACAGGCGGGAGCGGACGGTGCCGACCGGGATGCCGAGGGCGCGGGCCGCCTCGGCGTACTCCATCCCCTCGTACAGGCACAGCGTCAGGACCTCGCGCTCGGAGCGCTTGAGGAGGCTGAGGGCGGCCAGTGTGGCGTTGATCCGGCGGCGGTCGTCCACGCGTCCGGCGGTTTCGTCCGCGTGGTCCTCGACCTGTTCCCCGGCGGCGTTCGCGGCTGCCGCGGCGCTCGCCGCGTTGCGGTAGCGGCGGTCGCTACGGTGGTGGGAACGGGCGACGTTGGTGGCGATGCCCAGCAGCCACGGCCGCAGCGAGCCGCCCTCCGGCTCGACGGAAGCACGCCGCCGCCACGCCTCCATGAACGTGGCCGACATGACGTCCTCGGCCGTGGACCAGTCGGCGGTCAGCCGGAAGGCGTGGTTGTACACCGCGCGGGCGCACTCGTCGAAGAGTTCCGCGAAGGCGTCCGGATCCCCAGTGCGCACCCGGGTTCGCATGTCTGTGGTCACCTCTTGAACTGCCGCTCGGCGTATGCGAGTTCCAGTGAGCTATGTCACGCGGGTCGCACCGACCACTGCGGCGACGGGCGAAGCGCAGGTCGGCGAAGTCCACGGTGGTCGCGCGCCGGTGTCAGGGAAAACCTGATGACCAGAAGGGCATTGCACGGCAGACGCTTGAGTGTTCCATCACCTCGTGCTCTCTCCTCGGACACGAGTGCGGCGTGCCGGCAGGCCGAAGGGGGGCGCTCATGCCGTCACGGCGTACGCAACTCGCCGACCGGGGGCGCAGGGGCGGGGGAGGTGAATTGCCCGTGAGGTGTCTCGGATCGATAACGAAGACCTGTGGGGTGTGTGCTGGGCGGGGGCTGCGGCGTGGGGGTGGTGGGACGGCGACGGGCTCGTCGCCCGTGTTGCGTGCCGTCGCCATCGTGCCTACCCCGTGTCCATCCCACCGACGAAGGATCGACTGACTATGCAGCACCGCAAGCACCGCGTGATCGGATTCGCCGCGCTCGGCGTCGCCGCCACAGCTCTGTGTGCCGTGTTCGCCTCGACGGCGCTGGCCTCATCCGGCACCCCGGCCAGGCCCCAGGCCGCCAAGCAGGAGCAGGCCACCGCCCAGAAGGGCGTGAAGACGCAGACGGCCGCCGGCCAGGCTTCCCAGGCCCAGGCCCAGGCCAAGGACGCCGATGAGAACAAGCTCCTCCTGCAGCTTCAGTACGCAGTGAAGGCGACGACCGCCGGCCCGACCGCCGCCCAGATCGCCAAGGAGAACCAACTGGTCGAGCAGCTGAAGGCGAAGGGCGAGGCCACCGCCGACCAGCTTGCCTGGCTCGCGCTGTCCCCTGCCCAGAAGCGCGTCGAAATGGTCCAGGTGCCCCCCACCAAGTAAGTGGACCAGGACAGAGATGGTGACCGAGGAGAGTCGACCGGCTCGATGGACTTCGAGGAGTTCTACCAGTCGTCGTACCCGCGACTGGTCGGCCAGCTGTTCTCGGTCACCGGCAGTCTTGAACAGGCCGAGGACGTC